>JAWPMW010000001.1:1200000-1800000 GCA_033344735.1 Gammaproteobacteria bacterium | reverse complement strand
GCACACTTGATGCCAAACGCAAGAAAGATTAACAATCCTGATAAGGTGTTAATTGACATAGCATCAAATAATATAGAGTCGGTTTGCTGGTAATGCAAAATACTGCCAAGCATCAATAATAAGCCTGAAGTAATATGTATCAATAGATAGCGCATGCCGGCTCGTCGACTATCATGTCCAGTGCCAAGCCAAACAATAATTGCAGAAGATAAGGCGCTTATTTCCCAAAAGATGAATAAAGTAAGTAAATCTCCAGCAAGCACAGCGCCAATTGCAGAACCCGCATAGATAGCAATCATTGATTGCTCAAATCTATCCGATTTGTGTAGTGAGTATATTGCAGTTAAGAAGGCTGCGATTATAAATATAAGTGTGAAGATCCAGCTTATACCATCTATACGAATTGGATCTAAAGTGAAATCAAATAAATTAACTGTAAGAATTAATTCATCTGGATATGCTAAGAAACCGAGTAGTGCAACTATTGGTAGTGTAAACGTGACAATACGACGCATGTTGCCAGGCATAAATAAAATAGCGATGCCGCCAAGAATTAAAATCATGCCGGGATGATTAATGAAATCATTCATAAAGAAATCAATCATAATAGTCTTCATCCCGCATTAAAATTTTACGAAGCTGTATAGCGGATAAAACAATTGCTACGCAGGCTATAAATCCATAGAAGGCATAAAAGCCAAACCATTCTTCAAAGTTAAAATGCCCGTGTTTGTGATGGAAAACATCAACCAGCAATAGTCCCACACAAAGTGCATATAGCGTGTAGACAACAAAATTGATGAATTTTTTATTGTAGATCATCTTAAGTTGAGTAAAAGTAAAAAGTCATAAACATAAGGTAGTAAAAAGAACAGTATTAAACATAAACCTGCTGTAATACATAATGGCATCACTATCGCAAATGGTGCTTCTTGAATGCCAGTGCTTGCCTGCTTCGGTTTTGCCATAAATCCATTAATAGCAATCGGCATTAAGTAGATAATATTGAGTATCGTGCTGATTAAAAATGCAATGGCAATGATGAGTCTGTCAGCACTGATGGCGCCATCAATTAGAAACCACTTACTCCAACTCCCAGCAAGGGGCGGCAAACCAATAATACTAATAGCAGCAATGGTATAGGCTGCAAAAGTAAATGGCATCACGCGTCCTAAACCGTTCAAGTCACTCACTAGAGTTTTCTTTGTAGCAGTGTAAATAGCCCCTGCACAAAAGAATAAAGTTATTTTGCCGACAGCATGAGTTGCTAAATGCAATGAGGAACCCATAATACTCGTTGACGTTGCCAATACTGCCCCTAATACTATGTATGCTAGCTGGCTGACTGTGGAATAAGCGAGCCGTGCTTTTAGGTTATCTTGTTGTAACGCTACTAACGAAGCTAGCAACATGGTGGCAGTTGCTATCCAAATGATTGGAGAGTTAGCGCCTGTGGTAGTTAGTACATCAATACCAAAAACATAGACTGTTACTTTTAATACGCAGAAGACACCCGCTTTCACTACAGCCACAGCATGTAGTAATGCACTCACAGGTGTAGGAGCGACCATGGCAGAAGGTAACCATCGATGGAAAGGCATTAGCGCTGCCTTGCCAATGCCAAAAGCATACAAGGCAAATAACAACATTAATAAACCATCAGACAGTTGATTTTCTAGAATGCCGCCGATATTAAAATCGAGTGTGCCAGTAATGCTCCATGTCCAAAGTATCGCCATTAACAAGAAGCCAATGGATGTACCAATTAATATACCAAGGTAAACTCGTGCGCCGGCTTTGGCGTCATCAGTGCCTTTGTGAGCAACTAATGGGTAAGTACTTAACGTCAACAGTTCATAAAAAATAAATAGGGTTAGTAAATTAGCTGAATAAGCAATTCCCATAACCGCTGCCATGGCAAGACAGAAACACATATAGAAACGGGCTAAATGTTTTTCCTTGTTGGCATTCATATAGCCAATGGCATAAATAGTAGTGACTAACCACAAGCCAGATGCTACACAGGCATACAAAATACCCAGAGGTTCTACGTGAAATGCAATTGGAATAGAATCTATAATGGTGAATACGGAAATATTTTGATAAAAAACATCCGAGCCTAGATTTACTATTGAAATAGTTACACCAAGCAAACATAAAGCGGTGCCGACAAATATCAATTCGATGAGGCCACGGAATCTAGCGCAGGCAAAAATTAGTAGAGCGCCAATCACAGGTATCAACATGCTGGCAAAAATATTCATTTGCAGGCTTTGGCTTAATTCATTCATTATTTAAGCAATGCCTGAGCTGCAGCTGTTGCCATTTCTACTGGATAGCGAGTATCAATGCCAAAGTATAGGGTGATTAATACCATTACCCAGGTGCATGTGAGTAATAACGGAGGTGCTTCTTTGACATCAATATAACCTTCATTAGGTTCGCGAAAATACATTTGCTCAATCACACGCCAAATATAAATGACTGACAATAGCGAAGTGAATAAAACAATTAGCGCTAACCACCAATAATCTTTTTCTAAGATAGCCAATACTAAGTACCACTTGCTAATGAATCCAGATGTTAGAGGTACACCGATTAATGCAAGTCCAGCTATTACAAAGGCCGCTGAAGTCCAGGGCATGACTCGTCCTACACCAGCTAAATGTTCTAAGCGAGTAGAGTGAATGCGCGCAATTATGCATGCCATACACATAAATAATGCACCTTTAATAAAGGCGTGATTAAACAAGTGAATAATACTGGCGATCAATCCAGCTTTTGTCTCCAGTGAAATGCCCATGGTCATGTAACCAATCTGACCCAAGCTGGAATAAGCTAATAAACGTTTGACTCCAGGTTGAAAAATTGCGGTGAACGCACTTATAACAATCGCGATGATTGATAGTGGCAATAGAATGTAGCCTAGGTGAAGTAAACTAAATGAAAAGTCAAAACCAAATATAGTGTAGAAAACTCTGTAGAGTAAATATAAGGCAACTTTGGTTGCGGTAGCAGCTAAAAAGATACTAACGACTGAAGGGGCATGTGCATAAGCATTCGGCAGCCAATGGTGTAATGGAAACAGGGCTAGTTTTAAGCAAATTCCTACAGTAAAGAATGCAAATGCAGCATGAACGCTACGGAAGCTATCTACGTCATGGATGCGAGCTTTTAAGTCAAGCATATTTAATGTTCCGGTCTGCATATACAACAAACCGATGCCAATAAGAATAAAAGTAGCTCCAATAGTACCCATGATTAAATATTCATAGGATGCGGTTAATGCCTTGCGATTATCTCCCATGGCAATCATGGCATAGGAAGAAAGCGAGCTAATTTCTAGAAATACGAATACATTAAATGCATCGCCAGTAGCGACAATGCCTAGTAAGCCTGTTAAGCAAAGTAAAAATGCAGTATAAAATAATGAATGTTTGCTTGAGTCTATCTCGTTTTCGACTAATTGGCGTGATGCTAACAGTGTGATTGCGGCAATAGCGGTTACCAAAACTAAAACAAAAGCACTGATGGTATCGATATAATATTGTATGCCCCAAGGTGCAGGCCAACTACCAAGTTCATAGCTAAGAGTTCCATTTGCATTTACTTGAAAGATTAAAAAAATGGAAATAGCAAATGAAATCCAAGCAATAGAAGTCGCTAACATCCAAGGAAGTCTTGATCTAGGTAGCAGGCTACATAATGGGGCTGCAATAAGCGGTATTACAACCTGTAGAATTGGGTAATGTGCTGCAATCACTCTTCTTCTAGCTCGATTTTTTCAATTTCTTGTTCGTCGATGGATTGATAGCGCTTATTGATACTTACCACCAATGCTAGACCTACCGCAGTAGTGGCAACACTGACTACAATTGCAGTTAGAATCAGGACATGTGGTAATGGATTTGAGAATGCTCGGTAACCTTCTTCTAAAATAGGTGCAGTACCACCGTCAAGTTTGCCCATTGAAATAAATAAAATAAATACCGATGTTTGAAAAATATTTAAGCCAATGAGCTTCTTTAGCAAATTGGTATGGTCTATCACGATGTACAAGCCTGCCATCATGAGTAACATGCAGATCCAGTAATTATATTGATTTTCTATAAGTTCAATCATTATCTTTTAAACTTAGCAAAAGCATAAAAAATAGAAATAATTACAGCTGCAACGGTTAAGCCAACGCCAAGCTCAATGATTAATATTCCCCAATGTTGTCCATGTATGGGGTCATGTGCAAGGACGTTATAATCTAAATAATTGCCGCCGAGTAGAATTCCAAACACACCAACACCTGCATATAGAAGCAAACCGAGTGCAGCAAAGATTTTTGCAGTATTTAAAGAGATCACTTTTTCTGCGCGCTTTATACCATGCAGTAAAGCATACAAAATAATACCACTGGCAAAAATAACGCCGGCTTGAAAACCACCTCCAGGACCGTAATCTCCGTGGAATTGAACATACAAAGCAAATAATAATATTGCAGGAATCAGCAAATGACTAGATTCAAGTAAAATAGGATTTTTTCTTACACTCATGATTTGTCTTGGCGTGAGCCCCTATTAAGTCCAAGTAAAAGTAAAACCGCAATTAATGCCGTGAATACTACGGTCACTTCGCCCAAGGTATCAAACCCTCTGTAACTAGCGAGTACCGATGTGACTATGTTGGGTATGCCGATTTCTTCACCGCTTTGTTGTATGTAGCGTGGTGCTACATGAGTATGAACTGGTGCGTTAGGGTCGCCAAATGCAGGCATATCGCTAGTAGAATAGATTAATCCTGCGCCGGTCACTAACACAACAAATATGGGAATCATATGATTCTTGCGAGTCAGGGCCTGATGTTTGCCAGTCACTGCAAGTGCACTTAAGAATAAAACCATAGAGATGCCTGCGCCGACGGCAGCTTCTGTAAATGCAACATCAACTGCATCTAATAGTACAAAGAATGTTGCAGATAGTAAGCTATATATACCACCCAACATAATGACTGACAGAATATTACGCATAGCAATAATCGCGATCGCAGTGAACGCAAGCATGCTTAATAAAAATATATCAATTATGTGTTCGATGACGAATCCTCATCAGTGTCGGTTATGAAATGACGGTCTTCATGTAGCGCTGTATTGACCAAAGCATGAATAGCGGTGGGGCCTGTGATGAGTAGAAACAGCAAAATCAAAATTAGCTTGATCGCAGTTAGAGTGAGCCCCGCGTATAAAATCAAACCACTTATAATCAAAATAGCACCGAAGCTATCGATTAAGCTGGCTGCATGAACACGTGTAATGAAACTAGGCATTTTCATGATGCCGAGTGCGCCAATTAAGCAAAACAAGCTACCTACTAATACTAATAAGGTACTTAAGAATTGAGTTAATGACTGCATTACGATTCGTCCTCTTCACGATGACCTAGATCACTAAAGTGATATAACTTTAGAATCGCAACAGTACCTGTAAAATTAATCAGTGAATATACTATCGCAATGTCCATAAATACTGGGCGCTGCATATAAAAGCCAAGAATAGCAATCGCCAATACTGTTGCTGTGCCAAATGTATTAATTGCCAAAATGCGATCATACAAAGAAGGCCCTAGCCATGCGCGTAAAAACACAATTAGCATGACCACCATCATTGCGATTAGCGCGCCTGCGATCAATTTATACCGTCCTCTAATTTGCTAACACGCTTATCGATGTCGCCGTTAGTTATACCTTTAGCAGTATGATCTGTTAAAGCATGTACAAGAATTTCATTGTCATTAATATCTACGCTAATGGTGCCGGGCGTCAGGGTAATGCTATTAGCATGCACAGCTAAACCGGTATTGGTTTTCTGTGAGGGCTTAGAACAGATCGTCTGTGGTTGAATGCTATCAGACGAGGATAAGATACAACGAGCAACATGCAAATTGGATTTAACTATCTCTTTGAGTAACCAAGGAATATATAAAGGTAAGTGAAGATTAAATTTTATGCGCTCATGGTTAGAGCTATAAATCTTGAGTTTTATGGATAGGTATGTGACAAAGCCGCAGGAGAGAATTCCCAACACAATTAAATTGGTCTTGAAGTAACCAGACAGCAGTAACCAAAGTATAATTAAGCTGGTAAAACTAAAAATGATTGTTTTCAAGTTTAATTGTAATTAATCAATGAATAATCATTAACATACCTATGCCTAGGCGATTTTACAAATTTTTTAAAGCCGAATTTTTAAAGCAATCCTCAAGTCCCAATTCGAGAGTGGGAAATTGAATTTCAATGTCTAACAACCTGTTCATTTTTTCAGTAGAAAGAAGTCGAGACTCATTAATAAACGACAACATTCCGGCAGACAATTTGTATTGTGCCTCTGACATAGGCACGCAGGGAGGTCTAGGTAGGCCAGCAAAGTCGGCTATTTTATAATAATAGTCAGACATAGATGTTGAATTCCCATCAGAGACATTAATCACTTCATTTTGTATGTTATTAGACATGGCTGAAAAACATACCGACGCGAGATCGGCAACATGGATTCTATTGCTATAGGGAGCTTCTTCAGGACAAATAACTGTAAGGTTCTTAAGTCGGTCAATAGGTAAACGATCAGGGCCATAGATGCCGCCTACCCTGAGAATAATATAATCGCAACCATATTGATTACAGTAGCTTGTCAAGGATTTTTCAGCATAAACACGGCGTTTTGCTCTAGTGGATATAGGTGCAACGGGGCTCTCTTCAGAAACCCAATTACCCTGACAATCACCATATACTCCGGAAGTGCTGATATAAACAATCTTGCTAGGCTGATTGGTTCTACATAAGGATAAAAAATTATCGATACGATGGTCCTTATTATCGCTACTGCTCGGAGGTGCTAAGTAATAAATTTGATTGTTTATCAAATCGAATTCAGATTGATTACTTAATTCATGATCCAAATCGCAGATTACTGCGCGAAGGTTATGCTCCATTAATTGCTGGTGACTAAGTTGAGACCGAACAACGCAGGTGGGACATTGTTGTTTTTCTTGCAGTAGTGTCGCTATGTGTTTCCCTAGAAATCCGCAGCCGATAATAATTGGTTGCGGAGTATTGTGTGTCGGCACGTGATAAATGATTGTATTGTTATCTTGATGCTATGTGTAAGCCTTTTTTAGCGCAACGCTGAGCATCTATAGGTTCATCTAATAATTCATGTAATTCAGCTAGCTCGGCATAGGTGCCTACCAATGGTTTACGACTTAAGCTAGATTCAAGATAGCTTTTTGCTTTGCCCCAAAGTTTTTGATTTTTATTTAAGCGGCCCAATGTTAACAATAAACCAGCACTATCTTTATGTTGCTGTAACCAATCTTCACTTTGCTTGGTTCTCTGAGGCAAGTTGTCAATTTTTAATAAGCCGTATTCTTGGATTAATGCTTCATCCCACTTGATATTAAGTTGAGTTTTTATAATTTGCTCTGCAGCAGTATCTTGTCCATGGTTGATTAGAGTTCGAACATATGATCGCAATAACACAGGGTTAGCTTGTAATTGCTTATGATAAGTTTTCCATAAGTCAGATAACTGTATTTCAGATGAATGTACATCGTAGTAGTTTATTGCCCATTCTAAACTTCTATTCACCGTGTATTGAATGCGTGCCGCTTTATCTGCATGAGGGAGCAATTTTGGTAATGAAGTTTCTAAACCTGAAATGTCATTAGTTTTAATATAAGAATGACAAAGTGTATTTAGGTTGCAAATATTATCTGTGCTTTCATCACGCAATAGCATTAGTGCTTTTTCATGCTTACCATCTTCCAAACAAAATTCAGCCTCTATAGTGTTAGCTAAAGATTTGCCGCTTTCAGATTTTCTCAAACTAGTGACGTGAGCATCTCGTGTATCTTTCTGTCCTGAGTTATGCGCACAGTGAGCAGTAAACAAATGCTGTGCTTTTTGTATTGGGCTTTGTTTAATGTTCTTTGTCGCCGTGCGCATAGCTTCAGCCCAATTAAATTGACTGAAGTTAAGCATGGATGATTCTAAGGCATGCATGATTTCAAGATTTCGTTTTTGTTGGCGCTTTAAGTGTATGCGTTTCGGCCATCGGAATAAGGCACCAATAATGCGAAATAGGAAATACAATATAATAAAGGCAGCAACCGTGCCGAAGTAGAACTTAATTAGTGGAATTTCTACTGTGGTATCACTATAGCTAAATACTGCAAATCCTGGTTCGCGCATAATTAAAATACCGACACCGGCAATAATTAGTCCAACGAGTAAAATGAATAAAATTCGCTTAATCATTTCTTGTCCTTAATGCTGTTCATGTGCTTTGCTAATAATGTAGAAGGTTCCGAAATATCTGGTAGCTCAGGCATCAAATCGTTTTTATTTAATTGATCGATCTCTTTGGTGAGAGATGCTTGGTTGGTAAAGTGATCATTATTGTTTAACCACGCGCGCGCAGCGTTTAATTGCTGGTGGAAAGCACTGTCGTCTCGCGTGCTGACTGAGTATTTCGCGCCTAATAATTTATTACGTAAAAAATCATATGCTCGCTTCTTTTCTTGTTCTTCAATAAACAAAGCAATTTTTTGCTCGCCGTGAGTTACGTTAATTGAGTCGCTGAACGCTGCTTTAGTTTTTTCAAGAATGTCTAGAGCAAATTGTTTCCCTAATGCCAAAAACTTTTCCGCATCAAATGGTTTGTTGTCAGTGGGATTTTCATTTTCTTTAGGTGCTATAGATGAGTTAGATGCTTGTTTGTTTGCGGTTTGCACTGTTGCTTGTTTCAGCAAGCCATTTTTAAGTGACGCAATAGTATTATCTAATTGAAGCTGGATACCCGTGTAGTCGGGATGGGGGAATTGATTTAAAGTTTGTGTCTGCTTTGCTATAGATTTGCGAATGGGGATTAAACGGACATCATGAATGTCGTTAAGTCGTTGATCGGCAGATTTTAACCCAGCTATTGCACCATCAAAATCACGATCAAGTAATAATCGGTGTTGAGACATGCGTAATACATGTTCAACTTCTTTTAACATCCAACCATTTTGCCCACGGCCTATAATGTCGCTGGTTTTCTCAACAACACTGGCTAGTCTTTGTTGTTCTCCATCCAGCGATTTAATGTTCTTTGATATTTTTTCTATGTTGGAATTTGTATCTTCAATTTTTTTGTTGAAATTGCGACTGAATTTTTGAATGCGTGGGTTCTGATCTAATGTTCCTAATGCATGCTCAAGCGCTTTGCGTTCAACTTCAGCAGCTTGAAATTGTTGTTGCATTTGTTGCCACACATAGTAACCGGCACCTATACCGGCAACGGCTAATAAAAATGTTAGGAACACAAAAACCCCTAGCAGTGCGCTGCCAGACTTTTGCTTATTGGTATTAGCCGCAGGCTTTGTGGGTGCGGTTGTTGTTTTGGGTTCCATGTCACCCTTAGTGCTCATTATTTCTCTCCGTTCATTTTCTACGTGCTACTGGTCTATCTGCTAGGGCCCGTTTAGGGCCCATAGATTAATCGCAGCCAGCATATCTGTATCTGATGGGGTCGCGGCTATTATAGGCAATTTTTTGAAACCAAGAGATGTTACTTTTTCTGCGATTCTTTTGTGTCCTACCAGGGTTTGACAGGCTAATAATGTATTTTTCAGTGAATTTGGGGCCAACTCCAAGAAATTATTGGCTGTCTCGCTACTGGTAAACAATAGTAGATCAATTTTAGTATTGATTGCGTCCAAATTGACAGATTTAGGCAGAGTTCTTTGATAAACATCAACTGATAGGACATTAGCGCCTCTACTTTCTAGAGAATGGTGCAGTGACTTTTGCCCATCCTTACCTTTAACGATCAGTACTGATTTTTTATTAAGTTTTTCTAACTCAGGCAATTTAAGTAATTGTTCACTATCGAATTTGTCTGAAGGGCAGAGTATTCGTTTAACGCCATACTCGCTTAAGGCTTGTGCAGTTGAAGCGCCAACAGCTGCAAATTGGCATGATTCAGGAACTTGTTTAAACAGATTAGGCATTGTTTTGAGGCCATAGTGGACAGCATTTGTACTAATAAAAATTACTAGATCGCAATTAGGCAATACCTTATCAAAGTTGGACGTGTCTATATTTAATATTGGGCTGATTTCGATACAGGGGAAAGCAATGGGAATAGCACCCATTGAGCTTAATTGAGTACAGATATTCTTATTCTGCAAGCTGGGTCGTGTCACCACGATAGAAGTTTTACTCAATGGTAAATTCTGTTCCACCAGAATTATTCTTCTCGTAAGGAATCAATGAGTTCATTAGCACCTAGCTTCAAAAGTTCGTTGATGACTTGTTGGATAACTTGAGTTATTTGATCATGTGAACCTGACGCTGAAGCGCGTAAAATCTTGCTGCCATCTGGCAGCCCGACTAATGCATTTAGTGTTAATGAGTCTGCAGATTTTGTTGCGTGAGCAGCAATAGGCAAATGGCAATTGGCCGATAGTGCGGTGCTGATTCCACGTTCGGCAATTACACACAACGAAGTTGGCTCATGGTGCAGAGGAGCCAGAATTTCTTTTGTGGCTAAATCATTGTCTCTACATTCGATACCTATAGCACCTTGTCCTATAGCGGGAAGGCTGGTATCAGTTGCGATAAAATCTACAATCCTATCTTCAAAGCCCAAACGTTTCAGGCCTGCGCTAGCTAAAATGATAGCATCATACTGACCTTCATCAAGTTTCTTTAAACGCGTATTTACGTTGCCACGCAATGGCTGAATTTTCAGATCTGCGCGCAATGCACGAATTTGGCATTCGCGCCGCGTGCTAGATGTGCCAACAATAGCATCGGAAGGCAATTCGTCTAATGTCTTGTAGTGATTGGAGACTAACGCATCGCGAGGATCTTCACGTTCTAAGATGGTATGAATTTCTAATGATGCTGGTAATTCGTAAGGGACATCTTTCATTGAGTGCACTGCAATATCCGCATTATCATCTAGTAGACATTGTTCGAGCTCTTTTACGAATAAGCCTTTACCGCCTGCGGCAGCTAATGATGCTTGAAGAAACCGGTCTCCTTCGGTCGTCATACCTATAATTTCTACGTCAATATCAGGATGGTGTAAGGATAGTAATCGAGATACCTCATTCGCCTGCCATAGGGCGAGTTGGCTCTCACGCGTTGCTATTCGAATGCGTGACATTTTGAAAATAGAGTGCGAGGGTGACGCGCGTGATTATCTGAACTTCAAGAATTTTCGTACTTCTGCCACGTGTCTACGACTGATTTCGAGTTTGTCGTCAATTTCTTTAAAGCTAACCACAAAGCGACCATCAATATTTTTCTCCATGCCAGTGATGTAGTTAGTACTAACTAAGGCATTTCGATGGATACGAATAAGACGATCCTCAAATTCAGTTTCTAGATTTTTAAGTGCATCTTCAATCAATACTTCACCACCAAGGTGACGCACTGTGATGTATTTTTGATCTGCTTGGAAATATACAATTTCATCCACAGGTATTAACTCTAGGTTACCGCGAATACGTGCACAGATATGGCTGCGACCAGTATTATTGGTTTCTATATTTAGTGCTGCGATTTGCGCCTTAGTTAATTTTCTAGCCTTGGCCAGTGATTTTTCTAATTTCTCTTGGCGAATAGGCTTCACTAAGTAATCAACGGCATTGGCATCATAGGCTTCTAGAGCATGTTCGCTATACGCAGTGGTAAAGATAATTGCAGGTGGTTCGTCCATTTCGCTTAAGTGGCGAGCGGCTTCGAGACCATCCATGCCAGGCATGCGAATATCCATCAAGACAACGTCCGGGTGTGAGTCTTGCACCATTCGAACAGCTTCAAGACCATTAGATGCTTGACCACTGGTTTCCATACTATCTATGGAAGAAACCATGTGTATTAATCGGTCACGTGCTGGTGCTTCATCATCCACAATTAAAACTTTCATTGATTACGCCTCTTATTTCGCTGATATTTAATTATGTTTCTAAGCTAAGCTTCTATGGGGATATGGAAGCTAACTGAATAATCTTTGTCGGATTCTCTAATTTTCATTTTGGATTGATCGCCATATGCAAGTTGCAAACGCTGACGAATATTATCTTGCGCCATTTTATTGCCAGACCTGAGTGGATCACGTTCCATAGGTTTCGGGTTCGTGATGGTAAGCTGTAGTTCACGAGCGGTACTCTCGATCTCAATTCGGACGGTCCCCCCATCTGTCAATGGCTCTACACCATGGTATATCGCATTTTCTACCAAAGGTTGCAAGATCAATGCGGGTATGAGTGTGCTTAAACTGAGGCTATCTTGCAAGTGTAATTCCACTTTTAATCGCTCTCCAAGTCTGAGTTCTTCGATATTGATATAACGTTTAGTGAAATCCAATTCTTCTCGTAGGGTTACTTTGTCCTGATGGCCTAGTGAAGCGCGAAATAAGTCAGCAAGATCTAATACCGCTTTTTCTGCTTTAGCTGGTGCTGTTTGGGTCAAACTGGCAATAGTATTCATACTATTGAATAGGAAATGAGGGCGAATTCTCGCCTGTAATGCCTGAATTCTAGAGCGTGCTTCAGTCTGAATGTTAGATTTCCATTGATGTTGAACATAAAAGTATCGCAATGCCACAGCACTTACTATTGCACTTATAGCAATATTTCTAAGTAAAAATCCATTCATGTATATGGAGTCACCACCACCCAATAAATTAGTCTCTTGAGGAGTAGTTACCACAGCTAGTATAGATATAATTAATGTCACTAATAAGCTCAATCCATAACAAGAGAATGCAGCCACAATTGGTTGCAGGCGATGGAGAAATCTTCGACTGACACATAAAACCAGAATGTTGCCAAAAGCAATCCATACAATAAATAGCGCTATCATTGATAATTTCACCCAGTAGTCCTCACCAGGTTGAATTGATGATAGCGATAGTACAAAGGCTAGTAAGATGGCACCAAGAATGACTAGAAAAATAACACGAGCATTACAGAAATCAGGTAAGAAACCTGGTTCTGTTTGGCTGTTATCTTGTTTTGGTGGTCTTTGAGAAGGACTTTGAGCCATATATATTTATAAAGAGTTGCGTCGCAAGTTTATTTTTAAAGACTACTTTCCTAGGTATACTCACGCCACATTTGATCGATTTGTCATTATGTCTAAAAACAACAACGATAAAAAAACCAATTCTCAGCAAACAAAACCAGATGGAAAAAAACCATGGGGTGGACGATTTACTGAGTCGACGGATGCATTCGTGGAAGAATTTACGGCATCTGTGGCATTTGATCAACGCATGTATTCGCAAGATATTGCTGGTTCGCAAGCACATGCCCGTATGTTGGCAAAAATTAAGGTGCTAACTACAGATGAATGTGAAGCCATAGTAGGTGCACTTGATGAGATTCGTGAAGAAATTGAAGCTCATAAATTTGATTGGCGCATTGATCTTGAAGATGTGCATATGAATATTGAATCGCGTCTAGTCGCGAAGATTGGTGAGCCTGGTAAAAAATTGCACACGGGTCGTTCTAGGAATGACCAAGTTGCAACAGATATTCGTTTATACCTGCGCGAGCAAATTGGATTTATTGACGCTGAGTTAGAACGTATGCAACAAGCCATATTAGAAACTGCAGAAAAACAAGCTGATACTTTGATGCCGGGATTTACCCATTTGCAAGTTGCGCAAGTAATCACTGTGGGTCACCATTTGATGGCATGGTTTGAAATGTTGACAAGAGATCGTGCTCGTTTAGCAGACTGCAAAAAACGTGTCAACATTATGCCTTTAGGTTCCGCTGCGTTAGCAGGGACGCCATTTCCTCTTGACCGTGACTACGTGGCTGAGCAATTAGAGTTTAATGCGATTACAAATAATTCATTAGATGCAGTGAGTGACCGTGACTTCGCGATTGAATTTTGTTCATTTGCTTCAATCTTGTTGATGCACCTTTCACGCATGTCTGAAGAACTTATTTTATGGGCATCACAGCAATTTGAATTTATAGAATTGCCTGACCGTTTTTGCACGGGGTCATCGATAATGCCGCAAAAGAAAAATCCTGACGTGCCAGAATTGGTGCGTGGCAAGAGTGGGCGGGTATTTGGCAATTTAATGTCCTTGCTTACGTTAATGAAGTCACAGGTGCTTGCATACAATAAAGATAACCAAGAAGATAAAGAGCCATTATTCGACACAATTGATACTGTTATGGGTAGCGTGCGCGTTTATGCAGATATGATACCGCATATTACTTTTAATACTGATAATCTTGCTAAGGCAGTTAACAAAGGGTATGCGACGGCTACCGATTTGGCAGATTATTTGGTTGCTAGAGGCATGGCGTTTCGAGATGCGCATGAAATTGTCGGTCGAGCAGTACGTATTGCAATCGATGAAGGTAAAGAGTTGGAACAATTGTCTTTGCAACAGTATCAGTCCATATCGAATGTAATATCTGAGGATGTTTATTCAGTATTACAAACACGTGGTTCAGCAGAATCTAAGCAAGTAGTGGGCGGCACTAGTCCTCGCCAAGTGCGTGAGCAAATACAAGCCGCGCGCAAAAGAATCGTTTAATTTGTTAGCTTGTTAATTACCCACTTACGAATGTCTTGAATCTGTGCATCGCACAGTTGATGGGCCATGGGATAATTGCGCCAGGTAATTTTTGTGCCTAATGTGAGCAGCACCCCACGCGCTAAATCACCAACATCAATAGGTAATACTTCATCGTAATCGCCGTGAGCCATAAAAATATCATGGCCTAAAACTCGGCCTTTGTTTGCCTCAGGCGCTAGTCCTCTAAGAGGTAGATAAGTCGATAATGCAATTACGCCTCCGATCGCCGCTTTGCCGTGTAATAGTGTATGTAAAACTAAAGCGCCACCTTGCGAGAACCCAGCTAATATAATTCTATTTGGGTCAATATGAGTAAACTTAGATTCAATTAGTGACTCTATGGCATTCATAGATGATGTGATACCCGCGTGATCTTCTTCAGCTTCAAGGCTGAGCTCCAAGATATCGTACCATGCGGGCATACTCATGCCCTGGTTGATAGTGACAGGTTGAACAGGTGCATGAGGAAAAACAAAATGAATTGACAGTTCACTTGGCAAGTTAAGCTGTGATACCAGTGGCATGAAGTCATAAGCGTCAGCGCCCAAGCCGTGTAGCCAAATTATCGCGGCATCTGGATTGTCTCCGTGTATTTTTTCTAGATAATCTAAACTTGCCATAGGCTATCTATTATAGATCACTATATTATATCTGTGTGTACATAGTTATAATTACGCGCGGATAATATATCGCTGACTAAATAATTAGGTAGAGTAATTTGAATCGAATCGCTTTGGTGCTGTGTTTGCTGGCTTGTATCCTGGTAGTAACTGCGTGTGGGCAGTACGGTGACCTATACGCACCGACTGAAGATGAAGGTACTGCAGAACAACAAAATGAAGACAAAGAATAGCCGTAAACATACTATCTCTTAGCTAATTAAATTTAAGAATTTACGCTCAATAACTCAGCAGGACTTAAGTGAATCAATTCCCTGGTTTTGAATATCGACAAGATAAGTTATTTGTCGAACAAGTTGATATTCCTCGCTTGGCACTAGAGTATGGAACGCCATTCTACGTCTATTCTAAATCTGCATTAACTTCACGCTGGGTAGAGTTATGCACAGCATTTTCATCATTAGATTTTTTACCCTGCTACGCGGTCAAGGCTAATTCCAATATCGCTGTATTGCAGATGCTTTCCCAATGGGGCGCTGGCTTTGATATTGTTTCTTTGGGTGAGCTTGAACGTGTACTCACTGCGGGCGGTGATGCGAGTAAAATAATGTTTTCAGGTGTAGCCAAGAGAGAGGATGAAATCCGCAAAGCAATACATTGTCAAATTGGGTGTATTAATGTTGAGTCTGAGTATGAGCTCGGGCGTATTCGAGAAATTGCCGCTGAAATGAAAATGCATGTCAATGTATCACTTCGAATTAATCCTAATGTAAATCCAAATACGCATCCATATATTTCAACAGGTTTAAAAGAAAGTAAATTTGGTATCACTAGCGAATTAGCACTTAAATTATATGCTTCTATAAAAGATGATCCTTGGGTTAAGCCGGTGGGAGTTGATTGTCATATAGGGTCACAAATTACTGACACTCAACCTTATGTTGATGCGGCTGAGCATGTATTTGAATTTGTGGAAAATTTGGAGCAGTTGGGTATTAAATTAAAGCATATTGATTTGGGTGGTGGATTTGGGATTACTTATGAAAATGAAAAACCCCCTGAATTTAATCAATATGCAGACGTTATCACGCCACTGTTTGAAGGTAAGGACTATCAATTGGTGCTAGAACCTGGAAGATCAATTGTAGCGAACGCGGGAGCTTTAGTGACTGCTGTTGAGTATGTAAAAGATATAGAAGTCACTGAGTTTGTATTAGTTGATGCTGCGATGAACGACTTAATTCGTCCAGCGTTGTATCAAGCGTGGCATAATTTAATGCCGGTGACACTAAATGCTAATCGGGAAGATAAAGTTTATGATGTAGTCGGTCCTGTTTGTGAAAGTGGTGATTTTTTTGCAAAGCAACGTGAAATGAAGCAATTGCTTCCAGGCGAATTACTCGCTGTGATGTCTGCAGGTGCTTATGCAATGACCATGGCAAGTAACTATAATACGCGCCAGCGCCCTTGCGAGCTAATGATTGATGGTGATGATGTTCATCTAATTAGGCGTAGAGATGCGATAGATGAACTATGGCAAAATGAAGTGTTATTGCCCGCTGATTAGCTCTATATAGTCAGTAACTTATACATAATTGTGTGATGAATGATGAAGCAATTACCGAATTGTTAGGAAGTGTAAAAACAATTGCCATTGTAGGTTTGTCACCAAAGAAACATAGACCCAGCCACCGTGTAGCGAAACATTTGCAGGATTGTTCATATACAGTAATACCTGTGCGTCCCGGCGTACGCGAAGTATTGGGTGAAAATGCTTATAAGTCACTGGAAGATATTCCATTTAAGGTCGACTTGGTTAATGTTTTCCGTGCACCTAAATTTATTCCGGGGATTGTAGATTCATGTATTGATTTGGGACTAGATAAGATCTGGGTGCAAGAAGGCATAATTAATTTAGATGCTCAAAAAAAAGCACAGCAATCAGGAATATTTATGGTCATGGATAGATGTATTTATAAAGAAATTGTTCGTCTGGGTATGAATAAATTGAACAAGCAATAATAGTAATTAAATAAACCTTATAACTCACGGAAACGCGGTGAAACTTAATTTTGTAAAAATGCACGGACTTGGCAATGATTTTATTTTGCTTGATGGTATTAGCCAAGATTTCGATTTAACAGCCAATAATATTCGTCATTTATCGCATAGAAAACTTGGGATTGGTTGCGATCAACTGTTAATTGCACAATCACCTAGTAAGGAAGATGTTGATTTTCGCTACCGAATATTTAATAGTGACGGCAGTGAAGTTGAGCAGTGTGGAAATGGTGCAAGATGTTTTGCTCAGTTTGTGAGGAGACTTGGTCTTACGAATAAAAAAGTCATAAAGGTTGAAACGCTCGCAGGCACTTTTACTTTACATGTCCGTGATAACATTAATGTCACGGTTGAGATGGGAGTGCCAGAGTTTGATTCGGAAAAGATTCCCTTTAGTGAGCATAACGAGCACAATGCACACATGCTTGAAATAGATCAGCAGCAAATTGAATTTGCCGTTGTCTCGATGGGAAATCCACATGCTGTAATATTTGTTGATGATGTCGATTCAATAGATGTGTATAAGATAGGAAGTCAGTTGGAAGTAGATGGAAGATTTCCAAAGCGTACCAATGTTCAGTTTATTCAAATTGAGAATAGACAAAATATTATTCAAAGGATTTTTGAGCGAGGAGTTGGTGAGACCATGGCAAGTGGTTCCGGAGCCTGCGCAGCTACAGCTGTTGCACAACAAAAAGATAGAGTGGATGACACGGTTCAGATTACAATGCCGGGAGGCGTGTTGGAAATTCACCGTAATGAAGAAGGGTGTCTGTTAATGACAGGGCCAACCGAATTTAGTTTTGAGGGGAGTGTTAACGTATGACAACAAAATCCGATGTTCACGCGAGTGCCAGTGCGAGTACTAGACGCAGTGAAGCGGAACCGTCCAGTGATCCTGTAGCGGTCAAAGATTATTTATTACAGCATCCGGAGTTCTTTAATCAACACCCCGCTCTATTGCGTGATCTTGATATTAAGCATGAGTCTGGTACTGCAGTATCTTTAGTCGAGCGTCAAATTCAGCTGCTACGTGATAAAAACGCTAGTCTAGAGAAGAAGATTCTTCATTTAGTACAAATTGCACAAGACAATGAAATTCTTGAAGAGCAATTACATAGAATTGCACGTCGCTTGATCGAGATTGACCATAATAAGAATATTATCCCTATTATTAACGATCTTCTAAATAATGAGTTTCCGTCATTGCAAATTCGTTTAGGTCTTTATGATGTTGCACCTGAGTATACTGTGCCGACAGAAAATAATATTACTGCTACTGACTTAGAATACGTATTTTATAAGCAAATTATTTTAGAGAATTGCCGAGACTGCATATTTTTGCGTGGAAAAGGTCTGGTGGATCTTTTTGTGAAACGCGTTGATGTTAAATCAGGTGTAGCAATTCCATTGCGTAGTAATAAGAATTTTGGTGTGTTGCTATTAGGCAGTTCCAATGAAAATCGATTTTACGAAGGCATGGGGACATTGTTTTTAGAGTATCTTGCTGACTTACTTAGCCGTAAACTGAAGAAGTTACTTAAACAATAATAAAATTTGTCGTGAAGATGCTTAACCAGTGTTTACAGAAATATCTAGATTATCTTCGCACAATAAAGCATTACTCCCCCGCAACATTAGAAGGCTATCAAGGCGATATTCAAAACTTCTTGGACTACCTAGAAAAGCAAGAAATTGCTGATATAACCGAAACCAGTATTCATGATATACGTGCATATATTGCTAGTTGTCACCGTAAGGGTATGGCAGAAAGCAGTATGCAGCGCTTGTTATCTTCATTGCGAGGCTTCTACAAACATCTGTTAAAAAATGATCAAATTGGTGCAAATCCCGCAGCTGATGTACGTGCGCCTAAAGGCGCTAAGAAATTACCCAAGGTTTTAGATGTTGATCAAGTGGATCGTCTGCTTAGTACCGGTGTTAATAGCAATCCATTAGAAATGCGTGATCATGCCATGATGGAGCTGATGTATTCATCCGGCCTACGCTTATCTGAATTAGTCAATCTAGATTTGGTAAATCTAGATCTCAAAGCAAGGCAGGTTAAAATTCTAGGTAAAGGCAATAAGACACGATATTTACCAGTTGGCCAGCAAGCAAATGAAGCTCTCAGTGCATGGTTACAACTTCGGCTAAGCATAGCGTTAGCTGGGGAATGCGCAGTATTTGTGAATAATCGTGGCTCGCGTTTGTCACAACGTGCGGTACAAAAAAGAATGCGTGAACGCGCACAACGAACTGAGTTGGGAGTGCATGTTCATCCGCATATGTTACGTCATTCATTTGCCAGCCACATGTTGGAATCAAGTGGTGACTTACGATCAGTACAGGAATTGTTGGGACATGCAAATATAAGCACCACGCAGGTATACACACAGCTAGATTTCCAGCATTTGGCTAAGGTTTATGATCAAGCTCATCCCAGAGCTAGAAAATCTCGCACCAAATAGCCTCTATATACAACTATAGAGCAGTTAGTTCTCTATTTTGGTAGATAACCCCACCCATACACAGTCGTGTACAATTCGCGCCTATCCAACTTAATGGTCGAATAAATGATCAAATTAAAGGCGTAAGCATGACTACGATAGTTTCAGTAAGACGTGATGGACAAGTTGTACTCGGTGGTGATGGTCAAGTCACGCTGGGCAACACAGTGATGAAAGGTAACGCGAAGAAAGTCCGCCGATTATACAATGGACAAGTAATAGCAGGCTTTGCAGGTGGTACCGCAGACGCTTTTACTTTATTTGAGCGTTTTGAAGGTAAGCTAGAAAAACACGGCGGGCATCTAACACGTTCTGCTGTAGAGCTGGCCAAAGACTGGCGTACTGACCGTATGTTGCGTCGCTTAGAGGCTTTGCTTGCGGTTGCTGACCAAACTACCTCTTTAGTGATTTCTGGTAATGGCGATGTGATTGAACCTGAAGATTCTTTAATTGCAATTGGATCGGGTGGACCATTTGCCCAAGCGGCTGCTCGTGCATTATTAGATCATAGCCAATTAAATGCTCGTGAAATAGTAGACAATGCATTAAGTATTGCTTCAAGTATATGTATTTACACAAACAATAATGTCGCTATTGAGGAATTATAGAGTTTAAAAGGAATTTGTTATGTCTAGTATGACACCGCGAGAAATTGTCGAAGAATTAAATCGCCACATAGTTGGTCAAGATGACGCTAAGCGAGCAGTAGCTATTGCCTTACGTAACCGGTGGCGCCGAATGCAGTTGCCGGAAGCTTTGCAAACTGAAGTCACACCAAAGAATATTTTAATGATTGGTCCAACTGGTGTGGGTAAAACAGAAATTGCACGTCGCTTAGCAAAACTTGCTAACGCGCCTTTCATAAAAGTAGAAGCTACAAAGTTCACTGAAGTCGGTTATGTGGGGCGAGATGTTGAATCAATAATCAGAGATTTGACCGATAGCGCTATTAATCAAATGCGCGAAGTAGAAATGTCAAAGGTAAAGTTTCGTGCTGAAGAAGCGGCAGAAGAACGTATTCTAGATGTATTTGTGCCACCACCAAAAGCAGAAAATTTTAACAGCGCTGAAAACAATAAAGCTGGTTTTGCAAGTGAAACAAGGCAAAAATTCAGGAAAAAATTACGTGAAGGTGATTTGGACGAAAAAGAAATTGAAATTGATGTAAAAGCAAATCCACTTGGTGTGGAAATTATGACACCGCCAGGTATGGAAGATATGGCGAGTCAGTTACAGGGTATGTTCCAAAACATGGGTACGCAGAAAACAAATCAACGTAAACTGAAAGTTAAAGATGCATTTAAAGTTCTAACAGACGAAGAAGCGCAAAAACTAATTAATGAAGATGATGTAAAAGCGCGTGCATTACATCAAGTTGAACAAAATGGCATAGTATTTCTAGATGAAATTGACAAGGTTGCCAAACGTGGTGAATACAGCGGTACCGATGTTTCTCGTGAGGGCGTGCAACGTGATTTACTTCCTTTGGTTGAAGGTTGCACGGTGTCAACAAAACATGGCGTGATAAAAACAGACCACATTCTTTTTATCGCTTCTGGAGCATTCCACTTGTCAAAGCCAACTGATCTGATTCCAGAGTTACAGGGTCGTTTGCCTATTAGAGTAGAATTAAATGCATTAAAAGTTGAGGATTTTGTTAGCATTCTAGTTGAGCCAAAAGCTTCCTTAACAGAGCAATATGTTGAATTAATGGCTACAGAAGGGGTTACACTTGAGTTTGAGAAAGACGGCATTCAAAGTATCGCTCAAACAGCATACGATGTTAATGAACGTACTGAAAATATCGGTGCACGCCGACTGCATACCATCATGGAGCGATTGCTAGAATCATTGTCATTTGAGGCATCAGATAAAAGCGGACAGAAAATTGTTATTGATAAACAGTATGTCGATGACAATGTTTCAGAGCTAAGTAAAGATGAAGATTTAAGTCGTTATATTCTGTAGTGACGTAAAATTAATTAAATAGAGCAAGGAAGTAAACATGGCTAAGGTTGTTCCAACAGAAATACAATTACACCAAAAGTCTAGAGTGCTAGAAGTTGCCTTTGATGATGGTTCGCGATATGAATTTACGTGCGAATTTTTGCGCGTGTATTCTCCATCGGCAGAAGTGACTGGGCATGGTCCTGGTACTGAAGTGCTGCAAGTGGGTAAAGAAGACGTCAATATTACAGCCATAGAGCCAGTAGGTAATTATGCAGTAAGACTAGTGTTTGACGATAACCATGACTCAGGTTTGTATAGTTGGGAACATTTACATGACTTGGGTACTAATCAAGACGAAAAATGGAAGAGCTACTTAGATCGTTTGGAAGCCGCAGGGCATAAGAGAAACACACACTAAATTTGTTTATGAGTGAGCAAGATAAAACACACTTCGGTTATACCAATGTAAGCCCAAAGGAGAAAACTCAACGTGTGCGGCAGGTGTTTGAATCTGTTGCTGACAATTATGATGTAATGAATGATTTAATGTCTCTGGGGTTGCATCGCTTGTGGAAAAAATTCGCATTGCATGTAGCTGCAGTAAGGCCTAAACAAAAAGTATTGGATTTAGCCGGAGGTACTGGCGATTTAGCGTCAGAATTACATAAAAACGTTGGCGACCAAGGGCAAGTTGTTCTGTGTGATATCAATGCCAGCATGCTTGGCGTGGGTCGGGAAAGAATGATTGATCGTGGCTTAATGAACAATCTGAATTATGTGCAAGCAAATGCTGAAGCGCTACCATTTGCAGATAATAGTTTTGATTGTATTACTATGGCCTTTGGTTTGCGTAATGTGACCTACAAAGAACGATGTTTAGCATCGGCGTATGCAAAATTGAAGCCCGCAGGAAAATTTATCGTTTTAGAATTTTCTAAGCCCGCACCTTGGCTGCAGCCTATTTACGATATGTACTCTTTCTCCATTTTGCCTAAGCTCGGTGAATGGGTGGCTAAAGATCAAGACAGCTATCGCTATTTGGCAGAGTCAATTCGAATGCATCCAGACCAGATTACTTTAAAACAGATGTTTGCCGACGCTGGATTCGACCGCTGTAGCTACGTAAACATGAGTGGTGGAATTGTGGCTGCGCATATCGGGTATAAATATTGATATGAATGATTTGATTGTAGCTGGGTTAAATCGATATATAGAATTAGATAAAGAACGTGTAGTTGGCCTAGATCAAATAAAAGGTAAGCTGATTTCTCTGCATTTACGAGAGCTTAATAAAACTTTGTTACTGCGTGTTGGGCAACACTGCTTTCAACAAGAGTTAGATCTTGAAATAGAAGCAAATGTAGAGATTTCTGTTTCGTTGAAAATATTACCAGAATTTTTAATGGGCGTAGAACAAGATAAGCTAATTAAAAATGGTGGTATTGAAATAAAAGGCGATGCACATATTGCAAGTGTGTTTCAAAATACATTACGTGAAATTGAAATAGATTGGGAAGAAATATTGTCGAAGTACACAGGTGATGCAGTTGCTTATCAGTTGGGCAGAGGTGCAAAATCAGTACAGTCTATTATGAAACAATTGAATGACAATATGCGCCAAGACATTCGTGATTATCTTCAGGATAATATACAAGCCTCAGCAACTAAAGGCGAAGTAGAACAATTCATTCAAGGTGTCGACAAAGTTAGAGCACAGACCGATCGTTTAGAAGCGCGATTAAATCGCTTAAAAAATCGCAATTAATCAATATTAAATTATGCGCCTACTTCGCCAATTCTTTCGTATTATCCAAATTAATATTGTATTAGTACGGCATGGACTTGAAGAAGTTATTTTTGCTATTCACTTATTCCGACCAATACGCTTCATATTATTATTACTTCCTTGGCATTGGTTTCGAAGAGTCGATATTTCACACGGCGTACGCATTAGGCGAACACTAGAAGATTTGGGTCCTATATTCATTAAATTCGGCCAAGCGTTATCGACGCGCCGTGATTTGCTTTCAGATGATATTGCGGACGAGCTAACTAAGCTACAAGATCGTGTACCTCCATTCCCAGGAGATGAAGCGCGACGAATTGTTGAAAAAGCATTTGGCTGTGATGTCAGCGAAATATTTTCGGCCTTTGATGAAACCCCGCTAGCCTCAGCGTCAATTGCGCAGGTCCATGCAGCAACTTTGCATGATGGTTCGGATGTAGTTGTTAAAGTGTTAAGACCTGATGTGAGAAAATTTATAAAAAGAGATATAGAGGTCATGCATTTAATTGCAGACTTGGCTCATCGATACTGGGTAGATGGTAGGAGGTTACGTCCTCGAGAAATTGTCGAAGACTACGAGCAGACTGTCATGGACGAGTTAGATTTATTACGTGAAGCTGCAAATGCAAGTCAGTTGCGACGAAATTTTGAAGATAGCCCAGACTTGTATGTGCCAAAAGTGTATTGGGATCATTGTCGAGTCAATGTGATGGTGATGGAGCGTATACATGGTATCGCAGTCAACGATGTGAAAACATTAAATTCTAATAACGTTAATATGAAAAAATTGTCTGAACGCGGTGTAAATATATTCTTTACACAAGTGTTCAAACATAATTTTTTTCATGCTGATATGCATCCAGGGAATATTTTTGTTTCTTATGAGACACCAGATGATCCTAAGTACCTGGGAGTAGACTTTGGAATAATGGGGTCATTGTCAATTGAAGATCAGCGCTACTTAGCTGAGAATCTACTAGCCTTCTTTAATCAGGATTATCGCCGTGTTGCTGAATTGCATTTAGAATCTGGCTGGGTGCCTGCACACACTAGAATTGATCACTTTGAATCAGCAATTAGAACAGTATGTGAACCAATTTTTCAAAAACCAATTAGTGAAATTTCGTTTGGTAATTTATTGTTGCGCTTATTTCAAACTGCTCGAAGATTTCAGATGGAAGTGCAACCACAGCTTGTATTACTGCAAAAAACTTTATTGAATATTGAAGGACTTGGTCGTCAATTAGACCCGGATCTAGACCTCTGGAAAACTGCAAAACCATTTTTGGATCGCTGGATGAGTGAACAAGTTGGCGTGCGCGCGTTAGTCAAAGGTATGCGCCATCACTTGCCTAAAGTGTTAGAACAAGCACCTGAGCTCCCCTCATTAATACATAGTTACTTGATAAGTGCGCAACAGGCACCTAAACAGCAAAATGAAATGCTCAAGCGGGAAGTGCAACAGTTAGAACAAAAATATAAACAGCAAAAACGAATTTCTATTGCGAGTGCTGTGATAGCAATCGTTGCGGCAGTAGCAATTACCTTTTATTTTTAGTTTATTCAAATAACAAAGAAATTGTCTGTTAAGAGCAGTGGTTTCGAGACTAGTGAAAAATTATTGTGGATGTATCTCCTATACTTGATGGCCTGAATCAAGAACAACGTAATGCAGTTACGGCTACTCCAGGTCCTGCCTTGGTGTTAGCGGGCGCAGGCAGTGGCAAAACACGTGTGCTAGTACACCGCATAGCTTGGTTGTGCAATGTGGAAGGTGTATCACCATACGGATTGTTAGCTGTGACTTTCACTAATAAAGCCGCGGCAGAAATGCGAGGCAGAGTTGAAAGTCTTCTCGAAGCAAACTTATCAGGTATGTGGGTAGGGACGTTTCATGGTATCGCTCATCGAATGTTACGCGCGCATTGGCAAGCAGCCAACTTGCCGCAAGCGTTTCAGATTTTAGACTCTGATGATCAGCATCGTTTAGTTAAAAGAATAATGAAAGGTTTGGAGCTTGATGAATCGAAGTGGCCAGTAAAGCAAGCGCAGTGGTTTATTAATGCGCGTAAGGATGAGGGATTGCGTGCAAGTCAAATACAAGATGGTGGTGACCTAACAACGCGTCAGCTGCTAAGAGTGTATATCGCATATGAGGCAGCATGTGAACGCGCAGGAGTAGTTGACTTTGCTGAGCTATTATTACGTTCACTAGAGCTACTAAGGAATAATGAAGATGTCTTGATTCATTACCGTAACCGCTTCCAACATGTATTGGTTGACGAATTTCAAGATACAAATTCAATTCAATACGATTGGTTGAAGTTGATTGCGGGGAACAACAACCCAGTTTTTGCTGTCGGTGACGACGATCAATCTATTTATGGCTGGCGCGGAGCGAAAATAGAAAATTTATTTTCATTCAGCAAAGATTATGCTGATACGCAAACATTTCGTCTTGAACAGAATTATCGATCTACCAGTACAATATTATCAGCAGCAAACGGACTGATTGATCACAATCAAGGCCGTCTAGGCAAAAAGCTTTGGACTGAAGGAAATGAGGGTTCGCCGGTACAATTATATGCAGCTTATAATGAACATGATGAAGCGCGGTTTGTAATTGAGCGTATAAAAGAATGGGTGACTCAGCCAGGGCGTAAGTACAGTGAGATTGCCATATTGTACCGCTCAAATGTGCAGTCGCGTGTATTTGAGGAAAATCTGATAGCGCAACAAATTCCTTATCGTATCTACGGCGGTTTAAGATTCTTTGAGCGCGCAGAAATTAAAGATGCATTAGCTTATTTAAGGTTGAGTTCTAGCCGAATTGCTGATCCAGCTTTTGAAAGAATTGTTAACCATCCACCACGTGGCATTGGTGACAGAACATTGCATGTTGTTCGAGATCATGCGCGTGCTGAATCTATACCTCTATGGGATGCGACTAAAACAATTATATCTCAAGGTTCTTTAGCAGCAAGAGCACAAGGCGCTTTGATGCAGTTTGTGAATTTGATCGAAAGATTGTCTGATGAAATTAAAGATCAAGAGTTAGAAGAACAGGTTGAGCAAGTGATTAGTTTATCTGGGTTACAAACTCATTTTGAAAAAGATCGTTCTGAGAAAGGTCAGTCCAGAGTAGAAAATTTACATGAACTAATAGAAGCAGCGCGAGGATTTCGTTATGAAAGTGAAGATGGTGAGGAGCTTTCAGAGCTAGATGCGTTCTTATCTAATGCAGCACTTGAATCCGGTGAAGGACAAGCATCTAAATGGGAAGATTGCGTACAATTGATGACTCTACATACTGCTAAAGGATTAGAATTTCCTCTTGTTTGTCTAGTGGGTATGGAAGAAGGTTTATTCCCAAGCAGCATGTCTATGGATGAGCCTGGTCGTGTAGAAGAAGAAAGGCGCTTGTGTTACGTAGGTATCACGAGGGCAAGGGAAAATTTAATGTTATGCTTTGCTGAATCTCGGCGACATTATGGTAATGAAAATTATAATCCACCATCAAGGTTTATTAATGAGATCCCTGCCGAGCTAATAGTTGAAGTGAGGCCGCGTACGCGCGTGACTCAGACAATACACAGTCCTGATCCAATGCCTCAAGTAAAAAGAAGAATCGATGATGGTGAAGCAGGAATACGTGTAGGGCAACGCGTAACACATAAGAAGTTTGGAGAAGGTATGGTAATGGACCAAGAAGGAAATGGAAATAGTGCTCGTGTACAAGTTAAGTTTGAAGGCAGTGGAAGTAAATGGTTAGTGTTGGCCTACGCTAATTTAACCGTGCTTGGTTAAGAAAATAAATTTAGTTTGACAGAGGTGGTGTTCTAATGATTAATAAAAATTCACGTAGAAAGTTTTTGCGATATCTTGGAGTAGGTGCGGCTAGTTTTACTGCTGCATCATGTAATGAGCAAACATCTAATCAGACAGTCGCATCTTCGACTGTAACCAGTAAAACTATAAACTGGAAGATGATTACTACCTGGCCAAAAAATTTTCCGGGTTTAGGCACAGGCGCAGAATTTTTAGCACAAACCATTAGCGAAATGTCCAATGGCCGATTAAACATCAAAGTTTATGGCGCAGGTGAAATTGTTCCTGCGCTTGAAATTTTTGATGCTGTTACTGCTGGAACTGCGGAAATGGGGCACGGTTCTGCGTATTACTGGAAAGGCAAAAATCCTGCATTGCAATTCTTTTCGACAGTTCCATTTGGCATGTCCGCCAACGAAATGAATGCCTGGCTATATCATGGTGGTGGGATGGAATTATGGCAGCGTGCATATAAGCCATTTGGTTTAGTGCCGATGGCAGCGGGAAATACCATGGTGCAAATGGGTGGCTGGTTTAATAAAGAAATAAACTCGGTAGAAGATTTGCAGGGATTAAAAATGCGTATCCCAGGATTGGGTGGCGAAGTGTTACGACTTGCTGGCGGAACGCCTGTGAATATTCCAGGAGGAGATCTATTTGTATCCCTTCAAAAAGGAGTTATTGATGCCACTGAATGGGTTGGCCCATATAATGATTTAGCATTTGGCTTACATAAAGCAGCAAAATATTATTATTCACCAGGTTGGCATGAACCGGGTACGACGCTTGAATGCTTCATTAATGAAGGAGCTTATAATAGCCTTCCAAGTGACTTACAAAGTATTGTGCAAAATGCGGCGCGAGTTGCCAATCAAAATATGATGTTGGAATACGTTGCGCGTAATAATGATGCATTAGAAACATTAGTTAATGAGCATAAAGTTGATGTACGAGAATTTCCTGCTGATGTGATTGAGAAATTACGCGCATTGTCTGAGCAAGTAGTGGCTGAAGTGGTGGGTAGCGATCCATTCGCTCGTGAGATATATGATTCTTATCAGGGCTTTTTGGCCAAGTCTAAGGCTTGGTACAATTTATCTGAACGTGCATACCTGAATATGCGTTAATTGTAAGTTATTGAATAATAATGAATAAAATAAGACTTGCGATGGTCGTAGTATAGATTAGATAAACTAAGAATTAATTTTAAGTGGCTGATATAATGCCCAAAATTTATAATAACGATAATAGAATGCCATAACACGGGAGGAATAATGGACGATATTTTTAGCAAATGGAAAGTAATGTGGGATGCGAAAGAATGGGGCACCCAAGGATTCTTTTTTGTCAGTGCTGTCATCGCACTAGTCATCATGTCCGGCCCATTGCGTGCAACCAATGAAGGCACTGCCACTAAAAAAGGTTTAACTTTTGCAATAGGGTTGGCTTACTTAATTCTAGTAATTGTTGGTTACTTCCAGTTAGTACCAAAAATATCTTCTTACTAAATTAAGAATTTAGTTTCTCAGGTAACCAAGTGGCCAACTCTGGCCACTTGGAGAGACACCCAAGCACCGCCAACTGGATCAAAATAAACGGCAACACTCCTTTGTAAATCTGTCGGGTTGTGACTAGCTTCGACGCCACTCCTCTTAAATAAAATAATGCGAATCCAAATGGAGGCGTTAAGAATGATGTTTGTAAATTAATTGCAATCATGATTCCTAACCAAACTGGATCAACACCCATCATAAGTAATATTGGTCCTACAATCGGAACTACAACAAAAGTGATTTCTATAAAGTCTAATACAAACCCAAGAATAAACATCACTAGCATTACTGTCGCCACAGCACCAAATACCCCGCCAGGAAGCTGAGTTAAAAATTCGTGTATGGCGTCATCGCCACCATATCCACGAAATACTAAAGAGAAGATAGACGCACCAATAAATATTGCAAATACCATGCAAGTGACACGAACACTGCTGCGAATAATATGTTGAATGCAGTCTAGATTTAACTGCCGATTAAATAGTGCTAACAACAATGCACCTACAGCACCTACAGAAGCTGCTTCCGTAGGTGTCGCTAAGCCCCCAATTATAGACCCTAGAACTGCTACGATTAATGCAATGGGAGGAAACAATGCGCGTATACATTGAGAGAATAAATTTGTTTGGTTGTTGCTAATTGGTGCTGCTGGCATCAATGAAGGTTTTGTTAATGCAATATAAATTAAATATAAAATGTAAAAAGTCACTAATATCATTCCTGGCACAATGGCGCCAGAAAATAAGTCACTTACTGTGACTGTGTCAGGTGAAAATATTCCTTGATCTAATTGAGCCTGTTGGTATGCAGAAGAAATCACATCTCCTAGTAGCACTAGGATGATTGAAGGGGGGATAATTTGTCCGAGTGTTCCGGAAGCACAAATAATACCGCTAGAAAGAGCTGGATCATAATTCCTTTTTAGCATAGTAGGTAATGAGAGTAATCCCATTGTGACGACAGTAGCGCCCACAATACCTGTGCTTGCGGCAAGCAACATACCAACAATGACAACTGAATACCCTAAGCCGCCTCGCAGTGAGCCAAACAATTGCGCCATAGTGTCAAGTAAATTCTCGGCAATTTTGGAGCGTTCCAATGTCACACCCATGAATACAAACAGTGGAACAGCGATCAATGTTTCATTATTCATAATGCCAAAGATACGACTTGGTAATGCATGCATTAACGAGGAATCAAAACCACTCGTGAAGTTTCCTAAAAATGCAAATGCAAGTGATACGCCCGCAAGAGTAAAAGCTACTGGATATCCTGTCATTAACACAGCAATGACAATGAGAAACATAATGAAGGCAATAATTTCCATTGCTAATCTAGTTTAGACCTAAGCGTAATGATGCTATTACATATGGTTGATATACCCTGTAATAATAGTAAAAAAGGCATTAGCGGCACTAGCGTTTTTAATATAAATATTAGTGGTAGTCCTCCAGCTTCACGTGAGCCTTCAAGTAGTTTCCATGAGTTTGTAGCATATTCCCAGCTAGATGAAATTAAATATAAACAAAAAGGTATTAGTAGAAAAAGAGTACCGAAAAGATCTGTCCATGCTTTTTGATAGATTGAGTATTTTGAATAAAAAATATCAACCCTGACATGTTCATTGTGTTTGTAAGTATATGCAATGGCAAGCATAAACACGAAGCTATGTAAATAAATGACACTTTCTTGAACAGCAATTAAGCCAAAGTTAAAGCCATAACGCATCACAACATTGAAGAATGTTATTGCTACCATGGCAATAATGAACCAGGCAACACTGCGACCAAGCCATTCGTTAATATTATTTATGAATAGCTGGATTTTTTCTAGCATCAGATATTGGAGTTAGTATTAGCTTAACACTCTGAATTGTAGATTATAGCTCGAGTAGTTTTTCTTGTTCTTCTGTGGAAGGCTCAAATGTTCTGCCTTCATAATAATCAAAAATTGCAGTAACAACTTCTGATGGGTCATCAATAACTTGCATTAAATCTAAATCCGAAGCAGATATTGTTCCATTTTTAAGTAGCGATTCTTTGAACCAATCAAGCAAGCCCACCCAGAAATCAGATTGCACAAGTATTATTGGGATCTTGCGAGACTTCCCTGTTTGTACGAGCGTTAGTATTTCAGCAAGTTCATCAAGTGTGCCAAACCCTCCGGGTAATACTACGTAGGCAGAAGCATATTTTACAAACATGACTTTCCTGGAAAAAAAATGTCTGAAGTCTAGTGAGATATCTTGAAAAGAATTTCCAGACTGTTCGTTGGGTAACATGATATTTAGTCCTACACTAGGTGACTTGCCGGCAAAAGCACCTTTGTTTGCGGCTTCCATAATTCCTGGACCGCCACCACTGACAACAGTAAAACCAGCATCAGATAATTCGCGTGAAATTTGTTCTGTCAGTTTATAGAAAGCATGATCAGTAGGTGTGCGAGCAGAACCAAATATACTTACTGATGGTGCAATTTTGGAGAGGCGTTCAAAGCCTTCAACAAACTCGGCGATAATTTGAAATATTTTCCAGCTTTCACGGGATAAAGTGCTGGATTTTCCAGGGCCCTCAAGCGGCTGTTTTTCTATTTTATTGTCCATGCTTAGATATTCAATTTTTCCCTTGCGCGAGTGTACATGATAACGTTCGATACTGCCTATTTGCGATTATGAAAGTTATTTATTACTAATGAAAAAAGATCCTTTATTACTCCTAGTTGATGGTTCCTCTTATTTATATCGAGCATTTCACGCCCTGCCTCCTTTAACTAATCATGAAGGCACGCCAACAGGTGCTGTATATGGAGTAGTACGCATGGTGCGCAAATTGATTGAAGAGGAACAACCACAAAATGCAGCGGTAATATTTGATGCAAAAGGGAAAACATTTCGTCATGAGATGTATAAGGATTACAAAGCGAATCGCCCACCGATGCCTGATGATTTGCAAGTCCAAATTGCTCCACTTTATCAATTAATTGAGGCACTGGGTATTCCGCTTTTATCAGTTCCAGATGTGGAAGCGGATGATGTAATCGGTACCTTGGCTAAAACCGCTGTATCTGAAAATTTTCGTGTGCTCATTTCTACGGGTGATAAAGATATGGCGCAATTGGTTGATGAACGCGTTAGCTTAATTAATACAATGAACGATGTTCGAATGGATGAAAAAGGTGTGGAGGAAAAGTTTGGTGTTATGCCTGCGCAAATCATTGATTACTTAGCACTGATGGGAGATAAGGCGGATAACATCCCAGGAGTGCCGGGTGTAGGACCTAAGACTGCGGTCAAGTGGTTACAACAATTTGAAACTATGCAGGGAGTGATTGACCATGCAGATGAAGTAAAAGGAAAGATTGGAGAAAAACTACGAGCAGCTGTCGATCAATTACCACTGTCGTATGGCCTGGCAACTATTAAAAATGATGTAGCACTGGATTTTGCAGTTAATAAATTACAAATTGGACCAAGAGATAATGCAACCTTAAAAAATATATATACAGAACTAAATTTTAAGACTTGGTTAAATGAGGTTGAAGAAATAGGAGAGGATAAATCACTTGATGAAAAACCCAGCCAGCTATCAGTGTCAGATAAGGTTGAATATGAGTTAATCCTTACCCATCAGCAACTGACGGCATGGATAAAAAAATTAAAAAATGCTGAGCTATTCGCGTTTGATACTGAAACAGATAATCTAGACTACATGGTTGCAAATTTAGTGGGGATGTCTTTTTCAGTGAAACCAGGGGAGGCAGCGTATTTACCGATTGCACATGATTATGAAAATGCACCCAGACAATTGTCATTAGCATTTATATTAAATCAGCTAACCGATATTTTGCAGAATCCTGATATTGCAAAGGTGGGGCACAATCTGAAATATGATCAATCTGTGCTAGCGCGCTACGATGTGCAACTGGAAGGTATTAAGCATGACACCATGTTGGAATCTTACGTTGTAAACTCCACTGCAAGCCGACATGATCTGGACACCCTATGTGAATTACACTTAGGCCATCAAAATATTAAGTTTGAAGAAGTCGCGGGGAAAGGAGCGAAACAAATTACCTTTAATAAGGTTTCCTTGGATGTTGCACTTGATTATGCCGCTGAAGACGCTGATATGTCGTTAAGATTGCATCACTTTTTTTGGCCGCAATTATCTAAGTTAGAGAAACAAACAATATTGTATCGTGATGTTGAAGTACCAATGATATCTGTCTTATCAAGACTTGAGCGTAACGGTGTGTTAATTGACGCATCACTATTGGATGTTCAAAGTAAAGAGTTGTCTTCAAAAATAAGTGAACTTGAAAAACAGGCCTATAAAATGGCTGGTGAAGAATTCAATTTGGATTCACCAAAGCAATTGCAGAAAATTTTATTTGAACAGTTGGAGCTCCCTGTTATTCGTAAAACACCTAAAGGGCAGCCATCCACTGCTGAAGATGTGTTGCAAGAGTTAGCGCATGAGTACGAATTTCCTGAGCTAATCCTCGAATATAGGTCATTGAAGAAGTTGCAAACAACCTATGTCGACAAATTACCTCAACAAATTTGCACGCTGACGGGACGAGTGCATACGTCTTATCATCAAGCAGTGGCGTCTACTGGGCGCTTATCTTCAACGGACCCTAATTTGCAAAATATACCTATTCGTACCGAAGAGGGGCGACGTGTTCGTCAAGCTTTTATATCAAGTAAAAAGAAAGTGTTGTTAGCTGCCGACTACTCGCAAATTGAATTGCGCATTATGGCGCATTTATCTGAAGACAAAAGACTAGTAGCTGCCTTTGCTGAAGAGAAAGATGTGCATACTGCTACTGCTTCAGAAGTATTTTCGGTAGACCTGAATAAGGTTACTAAAGATCAACGTCGCGCAGCTAAAGCAGTTAACTTTGGTTTGATTTATGGCATGTCTGCTTTTGGTTTAGGTAAACAATTAGGAGTGCATCGTGGTGAAGCGCAAAAATATATTGACTTATATTTCGATCGCTATCCTGGAGTTAAAAGCTACATGGATGAAATGCGAGAACTCGCTCACAAACAAGGGTTTGTTGAAACAATTTTTGGGCGTCGATTGTATTTACCTGAAATTAATTCGCGTAACGCACAGCGTCGCCAATATGCGGAACGTACCGCGATAAATGCGCCAATGCAGGGTAGTGCGGCGGATATTATTAAGCGCGCAATGATAAGTATTGATGAATGGATCAATAAACCTAAAACCCCTGCTTCGATGATCATGCAGGTGCATGATGAGCTGGTTTTTGAGATCAGGGACACATTTTTAGAAGAAGCTAAGCAACACATTATTACACATATGGTCTCCGCCGCTGATTTGAGCGTTCCCTTGGTCGTCGATGCCAATAGTGGATTGAACTGGGACGAAGCCCACTGATCGTGTTGCTAGAACCGCTAATCTAGTCTGGTCCCTAGCAGCAAAGCGGGTTCTTATAATTCTCTTCCAACAGGGCGACTCATCTACTCAGCAGAAGACTGAGATATGAGAAGGGACTCTCAACAGGACGAGGATAAGAACATGATGCGAAGAATTATTATAGTGGGGATATCACTGTTTTTTAGCACTTCTGCGTTTGCACTGGATTTGCAACGCGAAGAGTTATTAAATTTATATCATGGCGTAGAAGCTGCTGATGCAAACTCATCTCAACAATGGGTAAAGATGTCATCTGGAATAGCGCCAAGCTACCAAGGTAATGAAGAGGAAGAGATAAAATTCTCACCATTAGCTGAACCAAACACAAAAATTGGTGTATTTACAACGGAGTCTTTACATAAGGCTTTATCGGAAAATAGTGATTACGAATTTGATATCCCAGCTCAGTATGGACAAGCAGAAGATGATAGTTATGGGGTCTATATAAAGAAAAGCTTTTAAGCAAATTAATTTGAACTAAATCACATCCATAAAGTCTTAGTTACCATGTGCATTTGATGCACTAACCGCTTCCCTCCCTGAGCGGAAGGCTTGGTCTCCCCAATTCCAAGCCTGATATATTTCCCTGAAGCAATACAACTTGCTTCAGGGCTATTTTACTCAGCTTCAAACCATCGTTTAATTTTACTTGCGGCTTCATCAACACCATTGCCAGTTAAAGCTGAAAACAATTGAATGCTTGTGAGTGCGTCTTGATACTGCGACAAAATTTTATTTGCAATCTGTAATTGCTTATGTGCCTGATTTCGGCTTAATTTATCGGATTTGTTCAGTAGGATATGAACATCACACTGATGATGTACACACCAGTCGATCATCTTTTGGTCGGAGTCTTGGAAAGGGTGCCGGATATCCATCACAATTATCGTGCCTTTTAAGGCTTGCCGATGGGTAAAGTAATATTCAAGTAATTTTAACCATTGCCGTTGTTTACTATGGCTAGCTTTTGCATAACCATATCCAGGGAGGTCAGCAAGTTTGTTTAATGGCGAGACACTAAAAAAATTAATTAGCTGAGTCCGCCCGGGTGTTTTTGACGTACGCGCTAAGCTTTTTTTCTGGCATAAACGGTTAATTGCACTTGATTTGCCTGCATTTGAGCGCCCTGCAAAGGCTACTTCATGACCTTCATCAGGAGGTAAAGAGTCAGCTGATGAAGCGCTAGTGTAGAATGCAGTATTCGCTAGTTGATTTTTAAAATCCATAATATTGAGGGTTACTTTTGCGAGGCCTTATAGTTTTATGGTATACAAAGCGCCCGCACTGAGTGGTGTGAGGAACATATAGGTTGTTTAACTTAAGATTATGCACTTTGGGAAGGTCACATGAAAATTTCTATCAAATTATTAATTCTACTATTTGTATTCGGTAGTCATTCATTATATGCAGCGGGAGATGCAGAAGCTGGTAAAGCTAAGTCTGCCCCATGTGCCGCTTGTCATGGCGCAGATGGGAATAGCGTCAATCCAGCGTGGCCTAAATTAGCAGGTCAAGGTGCGCCTTATATATATACTCAACTTAAAATGTTTAAAGATGGGACACGTGAAAATGCACTAATGGCTCCACAAGCTGCTGCATTAAGCGAGCAAGATATGCACGATTTAGCTGTTTTTTATGAAGCTCAAACTGGAACACCAGGCGCGGCGGACCCAGAATTGGTCGAAATGGGTGAAGCTATATATCGAGGCGGAATAATTGATAAAGATGTCACCGCATGCACGGCTTGCCACCTTCCAAATGGTGCTGGCAATCTTCCAGCTAAATTCCCGAAATTAAGTGGTCAACATGCTGCTTATACAGAAAGCAGACTAGTAGCTTATCGTGCAATTGACCCTACGTTAGAAAAAGATATTGATCCTGCGGTATCAATTATGGTCAGTGTCACGGAGCGTCTTACTGATACTGAAATTAAAGCACTGGCTCAATACATTCAGGGATTACATTAAAATAGGCTAGTTATAGCAGAACTATCCATTATCAATAGGCTCTAAATGGTAATGTAATCAAGCATATAGATGTTTTATGTGTATAGTAAACAACCAACTGGATAGTCAAATTGGATAGATCATGATGGAAAAATTTTTAAAAATTACTGGAACATTAGTTTTATTATTTGTTGTTTCAGCGGCAATCGCAGCTGACGATCATGCACATGCCACTGCTGGTCAAGGCTATCTCCCACTGGATCCAGCAGTTCCGAGATTAGTTGAAAATGATGCACGCCATGAGGTAGTTGAGCTATTTTGGTATGGATGTTCACACTGTTTTGATTTTGAACCTTATATTAATAAATGGAAGAAGGAGAAATCAGACGATGTAAATTTTGTGCGTGTACCTGCGATATTCAACGCTCGTTGGGAACAACATGCACGTGCTTATTATGCGCTCGAGATTATGGGTAAATTAGAGCAAGGACATGAACTTTTGTTTAGCGGTATTCATGAACAAGGTCGCGGACTTCATGATCTCGACTCTATGGCAAGATATTTAGCCACTCATGATATAGATGAAGCTAAATTTAGAGAGAGTTTTGCGTCATTTGCTGTGGAAACAAAAATCAACCGTGCTAAGCAATTAATTCGTCAGTACCAAGTGACAGGTGTACCTGCAGTTATTGTCGACGGGAAATATAAAACTTCTGCATCAGATGCGGGAGGTTATTCGCAGTTGGTGGATGTGATCAACAGCCTGACAGTTCATGAAGGTGAATAACTGAATTTAATAGCTAATAACGAGATTTTTTAGAATTTGAAGGTGGAAAAGATAATCGGCTAGAGTTGTTTCGCTCGATTAAATGACCATCATTGCCATAATGTTCATTACTTTGAATAGCTGTCGCGTTAATTATCCTAAAGTAGATATACTTTGTTTTTCTGCGTATCTCTGTTCGCATTTGCTTTCACATCCTAGTGATTACAGTAAGCATACCTGTGTATTAGTGAGGTAATATTCCGCAGTTGATAGGTGTGAGATGTCTTTTGACGAACGGCGTCAAATTGACAGGCACTGCTAGTGAGGCGCCATATAGCACTCTAAATAGTCTCATTCGAGGACTAATATCTTTAGAAAGCTAGTATTGATCGATAACTAAGCAGTAATTCTAGGCAAATCAAAATTCAGAATGTGCTTGTTACTACGTGGTGATAACGACACATATGATTTATAATCGCGTCCACAAATTTTAGGCAAGTATATTGATCAGGAGTTACCTTGGAAGATAGACAGTTTACAACCATGTTCATGGCCGTATTAGTAGGCCTAGTAGGACTCACTATTGTGATTCTTGTAATATCTAATGTTTTGTACAACTCAGATTCTATGGAATCAGATTTGCGAGTTCAAAATGCTGTAGCAGAAAGAGTTAAACCGGTCGGTGAAGTACACATTGGGAGTGTTCCTGAGGGAGCAGGTCCGCAAGTTGTGGCAGCTGCACCAACACAAGTGGCAGCGGCAGATTTAAGTGGCGAGCAAGTTTATCAGCAAGTGTGTGCATCATGTCATGCAGCGGCAGTTCTCAACGCGCCTAAACCGGGTGACACGGCAGCATGGGAACCTCGCTTAGCTAAAGGTATAGACACGCTTTACGCGAATGCAATTAATGGCATTGGCGCCATGCCCGCTAAAGGAGGCCGTGTAGATATGTCTGATGATGCGATCAACGCAGCTGTCGACTTCATGATTAAGTAAATTTTAATTTTTCATTAACCTATCAAATTGACGATAAGACATTGCTTCGGCTATATGAGTTTGAGTGATGTCTTTCGCTTGTTCTAAGTCAGCTATTGTGCGTGATGTTTTTAAGATTCGATGAAACGCACGCGCGCTAATATTTAAGCGTTCTAACATCTCTAGTATTTTTTGTTTCCTGTCTTGTGGCAACTGACAAACCTGCTGCATTTGTTTGCCCTCTAGTAATGCATTAAGTTTTCCTTGTCTTTCTATTTGCAGCGCCCGTGCCAATTCGATATTTGTATGAATCAAATGCCAGTCTTGCTGGGAATCAGTGTTGGCATTAAATAATGTCCGCGTCGGTAACTTTGGGACACTCACTTGTAAATCTATTCGATCAAGTAAAGGTGCGGAAATCTTATTACGATATTTTTTTAACTGTTGGTTTGAGCATCTGCATTGTCCATATTGATTAATGTCACAACCATTGGGGCAAGGATTCATGGCTGCAATTAATTGGAAACGTGCTGGGAACTCAATTTGTGCCGAAGCTCTCGAAATAGTAATAAAACCAGTTTCAATCGGTTCGCGTAAAATTTCTAAAGCGCGTCGATCAAACTCTGTAAATTCATCTAGAAATAAAACACCATTATGCGCTAATGAAATTTCCCCAGGTTGAGGGTGCGAGCCACCTCCAGCTAAACCAATTGCTGATACAGTATGGTGTGGTGAACGAAAAGGCCGCGACTTTGGATGACGTTTTTGACCACTGACATTTGCAATTGAATATACACTACAGGTTTCTAACATCTCTGATTCATTCAGTGGTGACAATAATGATGGAAAACGATTTGCAAGCATAGATTTTCCTGACCCAGGAGAACCAATCATAAGCACATGGTGCTGTCCAGCGGCAGCTATACACAAAGCTCTTTTTGCTTGCTGCTGACCATAAATATCGCACATAGATGATTGAATAGATGATTGATTATTTGATATTACTCCGGGCTTGGTGATAATTTTTTTAATATTATTCAAATGAGCACACACATCTAGTAAATGCGAGGCGCAGAAATATGTATTATGGCTAATCGGTGTGAGTTCTTCTTTATTGTCTAAAGAGGTAATAAGTTTGCATCCAATATTTTGGCAGGCGTGCGCTGCTGGCAGAATGCCAATGGTTTTACGGAGTTCGCCACTAAGGCTAAGTTCGCCCAAAAATTCATAATCATGTAAGACGCTTTCACTGAGCTGCTTGGAGGCAACAAGCAACCCAATTGCTATTGGCAAGTCAAATCTACCACCCTGCTTGGGTAACTCAGCAGGTGCTAGATTGACCGTTATTCGGCGTGCTGGAAATTCAAAGTTAGAATTTATAATCGCCGCACGTACTCTATCTTTACTTTCTCGGACAGCAGTTTCTGGTAACCCTACGATGGTAAAATTTGGCAAACCGTTAGATAAGTGTACTTCCACAGAAACTAATGGGGCATCCATCCCTGTTTGTGCACGACTATAAATGGTCGCAATTGACATATTTCTCCTATCTACATGTCGTCAGTAGTAACTGATGACATGGCTAAAATAGCTTATAGGAAAAATATACGTGGTTTAATTATCTTCGAGTAGAGCTATGCGTTGTTCTAGTTGCTCTAAGCGTTGACGTGTGCGTTTAAGGACTTCCGCTTGTACTTCGTACTCTTCTCTAGAGACCATATCCAGCTTTTGTAGCATGCCTTCTAAAATTAACTTTAACTTTTGTTCGCCAGTATTTTTGAAATCACTTATATCTGCTGGCAAAAGTTCTTTCAATTTGGAAATGGTTTCATCTAGGTGCTGTGGATTGATTTTCATAAAGGCAAATTAGTAGAAAACTACGCGCAAGTCTAGTTCAGAACAATTCCATACTTGAACGCACCAAAATAAGGCAAATAAGCTCTATATTGGTGCTGCTCAGTGTTCAAATAAGTGCGTAAAAGCGTTGAATTATTATAACTCATTGAATTTAAAATTATTATTTCGGTGGCATGAGATGTGCTTTGTTAGTCTCAAGTAAGATTACAGAAATAATTTTCAACGGAGAAATAATAAAATGAACAAAAAAATTACTAGCTTATTAGGGAGCGCAGCAGTTGCATCATCAATCTTAGTCGCACCAGCAACCTCTATTGCTGATGACGCTATTGTGACTGGAAATGCAGGAATATTATCTGACTATATCTTCCGCGGTATCTTCCAAGATACTGGTGTTGGTAATGGCGGACTAGATCTTGAGTATATGGGATTTTATGCAGGTACGTGGGTCGCTGATGTTGGTACAGGCATTGAGTATGACCTATATGCTGGATACGTCTATGAGTTTGAAAGCGGCTTTTATTTAGGAGCTGGCTATACGACTTATCAATATTCAGACAATTTTGATTCTGAGTACAACGAAGTAAATCTATACACAGGTGGTTCAGCGGGCGATGTTAGCTTTGATTTTGAGTACACGATTGGTGAGTACAACTCGGATTTCCTAGATAAAAATGGAATGATCGAAGGTGAAGACTATACCTTCATGGCTGGAACCATTGGATATAACGGAGCTTATCTAACTTATGGTGACTTTGGCGACGACGCAGATGACGCGTTAGGTAATTATGTTGAACTTGGATATTCCATGGAGCTTGGAGGATTCGAGGTGACAGGAGCACTAGTTCATACGATGGATCTTAATGATGGCAGTGTTGATGGCGATGATGAAGAAACAGAAGCTTATGTATCTATAAGCTGGGGATTTGATGTCATCTAATTAGTACAGATCTCAAAGCAATCGCAGTTAAGACTCGCTGAGTCTTAACTGCATGCAGGAAGTTTCAGTAAGAACGTAGATTTTTATTGGTTTAAAAATTTCAGGCCCTACAACTTTGAGACATAAATATAGAGAGTGAATCTCTAATAATTGAAAACAAGTGGGAGAAAACCAATGAAGCTGATAACAGCAATTATTAAACCATTTAAATTAGATGACGTAAGAGAGTCGTTATCTGAAATTGGTGTAACAGGCATTACTGCGACAGAAGTCAAAGGTTTTGGGAGACAGAAAGGTCACACAGAACTTTACCGAGGCGCAGAATACGTTGTCGATTTTTTACCAAAAATAAAATTGGAAATCGCAATTGACGACGAACTGCTTCAATCTGCATTAGACGCAATTACCAAGGCTGCAAATACTGGGAAAATTGGTGATGGCAAAATCTTTGTATCTGAACTTGCTGAAGTGATTCGAATTAGAACTGGCGAGTCAGGTGCAGCAGCTCTATAAAAATAACACCTATTAAATTAGGAGGGAATTGTGGAAAATCAAGTAATAGAATTAGCTTACGCTCTAGATACGTTTTATTTTCTAGTATTGGGCGCTTTTGTAATGTGGATGGCAGCCGGGTTTGCCATGCTAGAAGCAGGATTGGTACGATCTAAAAGTACCGTCGAAATTTTAACAAAGAATATTGCGTTATATTCTGTCGCATGTACGATGTTCATGCTAATGGGGTACAACATAATGTACAGCGGCACCGATAGCACTTGGTGGCCATTTGTTCTGGACCTTTTAGGTAGTGAAGATAATTCAGCTGCAGATGTGATCGCAAGCGGTGGTGATACTTATTACTCTGCAGTATCAGACTTCTTTTTCCAAGTAGTCTTTGTTGCAGCGACAATGTCTATAGTATCTGGAGCAGTAGCAGAGAGAATGAAGTTATGGTCATTCTTAGTGTTTGCTATCTTCATGACTGGCTTCATCTACCCTGTTCAAGGATTTTGGAAATGGGGCGGTGGCTTCTTAGATGCTGCAGGGTTCTTAGATTTTGCGGGATCCGGTGTCGTGCATATGTGTGGCGCAACTGCTGCATTGGCAGGCGTAATACTTCTTGGTGCGCGTAAAGGCAGATATAGCTCTGATGGTAAAGCAGTAGCTATGCCAGGCGCTAATATGCCAATTGCAACATTAGGAACATTTATTCTTTGGATGGGTTGGTTTGGATTCAATGGTGGATCAGAGCTAATGGTCTCAAATGTTGGAGAAGCTAATGCAGTCGCACTTGTATTTGTAAATACTAATGCAGCAGCGGCAGGTGGTGTAATTGCAGCATTGATAACGGCTAAGTTAATGTTTGGTAAAGCTGATCTTTCGATGACACTTAATGGCGCACTTGCTGGATTGGTGTCAATTACTGCAGAACCATTAACACCAACTCCATTGTTAGCAACAATAATTGGTGCTATCGGTGGAATCATTGTTGTATTCAGCATTGTTACACTCGATAAGTTCAAGCTAGATGATCCTGTTGGCGCTATATCAGTTCATGGTACAGCTGGCGTATGGGGATTAATTGCTGTTGTCTTTTCTAATAGTGATGCGAATATTGGCACTCAGTTATATGGTGCATTAGTAATATTTGCATGGACGTTCATTGTCTCATTAATCGTATGGTTCATTATTAAGCTAATAATGGGAATACGTGTGAGTGATGAAGATGAAATGGAAGGAGTTGATATCGCAGAATGCGGTATGGAAGCCTACCCAGAATTTGTAAATCCAAAATAAATAGTAATACTCCTGGTATTTAAGTGTGCCAACCTTGAGCGCCCCTTGCAGTTGCAATGGGCGCTTTTTTTATGATTTTAAAAAAGATGGTACTGCAAATGCTCCCAAGTGAATATCATAGTTGTAGTACTTTGTGTCAAAACTTAGATTGCTAGCGTCGATATCTCGAATCAGATGAATATCATTCTTCGCTGCCATTGTCGCTGACCACCAGCCAGTGGGATAAACAGGTTGCGGGAAAAATAAGGATTTTGTTTGATTGAACTTAGCAGCGTGCATTTCATTGTGCATAGGTGAAGTAATTGTTTCCCAGTTTACTAGCGGCGCCCCACTTTGTTGAATCACGAGTCCATTATCACGAAGGACTGACCAGCAATTCTCGTAAAATTCTTTTTGAAATAGACCTATCGCAGGACCTATTGGATCTGTGCTATCAACAATAATTATGTCTAAGCTATTACTAGGTGCGTTATGCATCCATTCGATAGCATCACAAAACTCAAAATGAGTACGCGGGTCATCATTAGAAGTGCATAGTTCCGGAAAATATTCTTCGGATATCCGTGTTACACGCTCGTCAATTTCAATCTGGGTAATTCTTTCTACGCAACTATGCTTGGCAACTTGCTGAAGTGTGCCACAATCACCACCTCCCACAATAGCCACATGCCTGGGTTTTGCATGACTAAATAGCGCGGGATGACTTATCATTTCGTGATACAGAAAATTGTCACGAGTAGTTAGCATAATAAACCCATCAAGCACCATGAGCTTGCCGAAGGTTTTAGTTTGGTATATTTCTATGTTTTGGTAGGTAGATTTTTCTTGATGAAGTAAATTAGTTGTTTCTAACGAGAAGGCACTTCCAACTTCTTTAGAGTATTCAGTAAACCAAGTAGAATCTGTATTTTGAATTTTCATAAGCTTTATTACAAAAAGTTTTACTAATTAAATTGCATTAATAATTATGGCCAATACACTTAATGAAGCTTGGACACTTAAACGAGCGCGGGAATTTTACAATATTCCAGTCTGGAGTGAAGGTTATTTTGATGTCAATCAGCACGGCCACATTGTCGCTAAGCCGGACGAATCAACTGAAATTGATTTAGTAGAGGTAAGTAAAGAAATTCGTGCACGAGAGCTCTCATTGCCTGCACTAATTAGATTTCCTCAAATTTTACAGGCACGTGTTTTAGAAATAGATAATGCTTTTATAAAGTCCGCAAAGGCTGCTAGCTGTAGCCTGAAACATATTCCTTACTACCCGATTAAAGTCAACCAACAGCGTACTGTGATTGAGACAATACTATCTAGTAAAGTTGAAAATATAGGGCTAGAAGTCGGTAGTAAAACAGAATTACTGGTTGCTTTAGGCTTGTTGGATTTAAAACAGGGCAAGCTGATCTGTAACGGCTATAAAGATAGAGCCTATATTCGGATTGCTTTATATGCTCAGCAAATGGGTGTTGATGTATTCTTAGTGATTGAAAATTTGTCGGAATTAGACATTATCAGGCAAGAAAGCCTAAACATTGAAGTGATTCCTAAACTGGGCATGCGTGTAAGAACGTGTAGTGTTGCAAACGGAAAGTGGCAAAATTCAGGAGGGCTCAATGCAAAATTTGGCTTGGATGCTAGAGACATTCTTATTTGTTTAGATAAGCTTATTCAATGGAGATATGAAAGCTGGTTGCATTTGTTGCACTTCCACATGGGCTCGCAGATCTCTAATCTTGAAGAGTTTAAAGTTGGTCTGAGTGAAGCTATGCGAATATATTCAGCACTAGTAGAGCGTGGATTTGCACTAAAATTTATAGATGTTGGTGGCGGTCTAGCGGTTGACTATGCATCCAAGAGTGATGTTAGTTATTTCTCAAGAGCATATTCAATACAGGATTATGCGAATACAGTTGTGAATACAATTAATGATTTTTGTAAGCGCAAAGATCTACCTATACCTGACGTTGTAACAGAAAATGGTCGTGCTATTACTGCGCATCATGCCTTGTTAATTACAAATGTGCTGGAAGTAGAGGATCATGATGATAAGCACCATGATAGTGAAACTGATCTGAGGGACAGTGAATTATATGAGTTAGGTAAGCAGCTTCTCAGTTCAATTAGGGATAATCAAAGTATTTCTCAACATCTTATTATTAGTTTTGAAAAGTTAGTTAATGATAAATTTCATCGTGGTGAAATTGACCTGCAACAACGTGCGATTGCTGAAGCAATTTTGCGACAATGCGATACAAGAGTTAAAGGATTTCAAACAAACGTAGATAAATATTATTGTAATTTTTCTATATTCCAATCTATGCCAGATGTTTGGGGTTTAGATCAGATATTTCCAATAGCGCCGTTAGCGAGATTAAATGAACAGCCTTTGAAGCAAACTCGCTTGCATGACCTAACATGTGATTCAGATGGGCAAATATCTCAGTACGCAGTGGACGGTGAGTTAAAAGACCATTTATCACTGCATAAGCCTGATAGTAAGGACTACCTACTTGGCTTCTTCCTATTAGGGGCTTATCAAGAGGTATTGGGAGATAGGCATAATCTATTTGGAGATTCTCATGCGTTAAATGTCGAGCAATACCAGCAACAGCTTGAAGTCACTGAGCTTGAGATAGGTGACTGCGTTAATGAAATGCTCAATAGTATACATATCAAAGGGCAGCAGATTATTGATCGATGCAAGCTACGCCTTGGGCAGATGGGGGCAGATTCTGCACCGACTAGTGGGATGATTGATGAGATAAATAATGCATTGTTTGGGTATACTTACCTTGATTCAATTGATCGGCCGACACATAGGATAAAAAGGTAAAACATGCTTGAAATGGGTCTATTTTGGTTGGGGGTAGCGCTAGTTATAGCAGCAATAGTTATGCTGTTTTTAGACTCATTCCAATCAAAAAAAATATGGGCGGTCATTAGCCTGCTAATATTATTTCCACTTTTAATTCATATTATTACGCATTGGTCATCGCTTAATGTTAGGAAGGCGTTATATATCCTTATTGTAGGTATTCTTGGGATAGCGGTGAGCATTTCTGGTGGCGCTCTATCACACTTATCATTTTTACCAGATCATGAGGTTGTAAAAGTAATTGAGGATAAAATCGCTCCGCCTGAGGATACTCCGTTACCAAATCAACAACAGGCCGATGATGCCTCACTTGAAGTCGAAGAAAACTACGATCCTTTGTTGACTGGGAGTGAGTACGAACAGTTAGAAATCAAAGAAATTGTTCCTGAAGAGATTAATCAAGTTGCGCGTAAAACCCCACCAGCTGCTCGATATCAGGTGATTGAAGAATCGCAGCGTGTCCATGCTATTAATAAACGGGTACGCGTTATTATGGCAGATGGCGCGACAATAGAAGGGATACTCACTGAGATTATTGATGAAAGCGTAATAATTGAGTCAGAAGTTAATGGTGGTAGCCTTGGCTTAAGTTATAAAAATGATCAAATTCAATCAATGGCTGTGAGATTACTCGAAGGTGAACAATTGGTACCACCTGTTGAAGAAGATGTAGTTGGTGAATCTAATTCAGAAAAACAAGCTACTAGTGCGACATCAGATCACTTTGAAGGATTAGAAGAATTGCCACGGCAGCCAATGGATACACAAGAAACTGAAGCCATTGTCCCTAAAGATGTGCAGCAACCTATATCTCAACCTAAAAATCAAGATTCAGAGGTTGAACCAGAGTTAGAAATTAATAGTGGAGCATTGGAAAAAGTTGAAGAAATAGTTGGAGATACTAAGTTACTAGATAGTGTTGACGGACAATAATCATGCAGTGCTCAATTTATCGCAGTGAAAAAAAAATGGACACCTATCTTTACATTATAGAAGAAAATAATTTAAACCAATTGCCAGAAGGACTAGATAAGCTTCTGGGGCGTTTAGAATTTGTTATGGAGCTTGATTTGGAAAAGATTAAACGATTAGAGAACGCTGATTTAGATGAAGTTAAGCAACGTCTTACTGAAGCTGGTTTTTATTTGCAATTACCTCGAGATTTACATATATCTGTTTGAGTTAAAGTATTCCTCGCGTCGCACGTTTCAATTCAGCTAAAATTTCTTTCTGTAAATTATCAAGTTCCGCGATTTTATTTTCAGCAGCACCACTTAACCAAGCAGTCTTTTCATTCTTCTTCTTCGTGAAGTAGTCCAGAATAAATTGTTCAGACATTAGCATGTAACGAATAGCTTGTTCTGGGTCAACTTGTATAAAAGGGTTTTGAGCGATTTGAATAGCAGATTCTTCTTGCCCTTTGCAGAAGCGATTTAGTAGGTAATATAATGAAATGCGTGCAGTACGCAGTGATTTTGCAACACGTACTTGAGAGCGCTCATTTAAGCTAGCGTCAACAATAGTATCTAACCATAATATCAAGTCATTTTCGGAGATAACAATTTCACTTTGATTGATTTCATTGATGAGTTCTTGAATTCTATTCTGGACAATTTCTTCTTCAGCAAGAGTACTTTTACGCTTAATTGTACGATTCCACAGTCCCTTGGTTTTTTCTAACTCCTCTCTAAGGATAGTTAGCTCTTCCTTGCTTTCGCTAGAGGTTTTTTCATGTGCTTCAATATTTTTTTTCTTTTCTGAGATTATTTTAGATAATAACTTCAAGCGTAGAATGTAGTACTCACCTAAGGTATTTTCTGTCACTGTGACAGCGGTTTTAATGCGTTTAATTAATGCCTCAAACCTATTTGTATCTTGTTCTGAGTTAGGTTTTACCGCGCACAATGTATCTATTGTTGATGTCATTGAGTAGCTTTCGCTACGGACATCTATTAATAAATTATTTATTGATGACAGCTGGGCAACCAGACTTTGTTCGGGAATAGCTTTGTCTTCTTTTTTCGAGACTTGTAATAATTCGATTAAAGTTAGAATTTTATTTTTAAAAACTCTCAAGGTATTTGATGTACAGCTTGTTTTGGCTTTATCCATTGCTGCGACAATTTCTTCACCATAATTTTCGACATCAGCAATACGTTTTTTTAAATGTACCGAGTTAATAGTCATTAACAAATCTTCTACAGCAGCACGTGAGGCTGCAGGAGCTTGTTCAGCCACGTCCGCTGGAATATTTGTGGGAATAATGTCTAAAGGCAATTGAGCAATTTTGGCAGGTGATAATTTTTTAATTAAGCCAATAAATTGTTGTAATGTGAGCGGTTGTCTTTCGCCGATGAGTGTAGGTGCGTTAACTACTGCCATGAAAAATCCCTGCTATAGATGGTCTTACAGGGGAAGCTGTTAAACAGCGCTGAAATATTATTTATTATAGTTTCGGGCGAAGTCGAGCATACGCATCGTAGAGCGATACGCTGCTTTACGGGTATCTTCGTCAACAAATATTTCATTTTCACCTGTTTCTAATACATTTAATAAATTATGTAACCCATTCATTGCCATCCATGGACAATGAGCGCAACTTTTACAGGTGGCACCTTCGCCGGCAGTGGGTGCTTCGATAAATGTTTTATTCGGAGCTAACTGCTTCATTTTGTAAAAAATGCGGTTATCTGTAGCTACGATAAACGATTTGTTCTCTAGAGTCTGGCTAGCTTTGATCAGAGCGCTTGTTGAGCCGACGACATCGGCCATTTCAATGACGTCCTGTGGTGATTCAGGATGCACTAAAACAGCAGCATCTGGATATTGTTCAATAACATCACCCAAAGCACGCGCCTTGAACTCTTCATGGACTATGCACGAACCATCCCAAAGTAACATATCGGCACCTGTTACTTTTTGTAAATAACGACCTAGATGCTTATCAGGTGCCCAAAGGATCTTCTCATCCTGATCCATCAAATGGGAAATTATTGGAACAGCAATACTTGAAGTCACAACCCAGTCTGCGCGCGCTTTTACGGCCGCACTGGTGTTTGCATAGACGACTGAAGTTCGATCAGAGTGTTGATTGCAAAAGTCATTGAATTGATCAGCTGGGCAGCTCAAATCCAGGGAGCAAGTTGCTTCTAGTGTGGGCATTAAAACACGTTTTTCAGGTGTTAAAATCTTTGCTGTTTCACCCATAAACTTAACCCCAGCTACAATTAATGTAGAGGCTGGATGTTCATTGCCAAATCGTGCCATTTCAAGTGAATCTGCAACAGTACCGCCAGTATCTTCTGCGATCTCCTGTAAGTCTTCGTGTGTGTAATAGTGCGCCACTAAGACAGCATTTTGCTTGATCAGTAAATCTTTAATTCGATCTATTAGCTCAGCGCGTTTCAGGCCCTGAAATTTAGGTATCTGAGCTTGTATTTCTGCTGTAACGGGATAATTTTCTAACGGCATAATCTAATAATTGGGTTAATTAAGGTCGAATATAATACACATTTAGGGATAGTCAGCACATAAAATGCACTAATTTAGTGCATTTTATGTGCTTACATGAATGAGTGCTTGTCGATTAAGCAAAGTTATTATTGAACAGATTAAAAAGGTGAAGACAAAGAAGCGCATTATAAATAAGTTAGTTTCACTTATAATTATAGACATCAAAATTAATCAAATAATTTAAGGGTACAAGTCTAGATGAAATTAATTTACGTAATTATATTTTTAATGATTAGCAGCATGACCACTTTTGTCCAAGCGAATGAGAATGAAGAGTTTTATGGAAAAGTAAGGGCCAGTGGCGTGGTCAACGATGACGAGTCTATCCTTCTATCGAGTAATGTTTATTATTATCCTAATAAAAAAGGCCATGGACTTTTTTCTGGTGGAAAAGGTAGAGAGAAAGGGCATATTGTTTTTACAGAAAACGGATTTTCGGTTATCTCATGGAGTAGGAGAGATAAAACTTATGAAGTGTTACATAGCGAAAATTACTCTGAGTTAGCATCAACCGATGTTTCCGGCAATTCACCAATGGTTCGTCTGGTCACTGAAAGTAAAACGACAGGGAAGTACAATAGTTTTGAGTTAATGGATTCGCGTAATGCGTTAACTCCTAATGTAAATAAAACTAAAGAGGCGCGCAAGCTAGTTACTGCAGGAATTCAAGGCCTGGATGTGAAAGAGATTGCTACTGTAAAAGATTTATCATCGGTTGAAGTCGCCATGCAAAAACAAAAAATGGATGCATTAGAAGAAAGAATCCAGCGTCTTGAAAATGCTAATACTCCAAGTCAGTCGGTAGAGTCTGAGTGTGATTGTAAGTGTGACAAATAATTAGACGGAAGCGGAGTATAGATTAGCCACGAACTTTTAATAGAATAGAATCCATGTTTTTAATGCGTAGTCGTTTTTGAGTGGATTGTAGCTGATCTATATTCTCGCTTGGTCCCACCCTTACGCGGTGCCAGTTAATGGTATTTACTTTTACAATTTCAATATTAGTTTCTACTCCCATTAAGGCTAACTGAGCTTTTAAGCTGTCTGCCTCATCGCTACTTTTAAACGAGCCGACCTGTAAAACATATTTTCCTGCAGGAAGTTCTTTGTTTGAGTTTGATGATGAGTCATCACTGTTCTTGTCTACTACAACTTCTAGTTCTGGCAAAATCGTATAAAAGTCAAAGGTACGTTTGCTGACGGGTGCCACAGGAGTTTTATCTTTTGTAATATTTTCTGTTTGATCAAGTTTAATTTTCTCGTTAATTGAAGGAAGGAATGTTGCGCTTAGTCCTATAATTAAACCAGTGGCTAGCCAAACCCATCCAGGTAATGGTTTGTTAGGTCTAGACCTTGACTTTGTTTTTTTTCTTGTATTAGTTCGTGCCATGATTTTTCCGCCTACATTTTATCTGGAGCGTTAACACCTAAAATTTTTAATCCGTTAACCAATACTTGTTTAATAGCTTTAATGAGTAATAAACGGGATGTCCTGAGTTGTTCCGAGTCAACCAGAAACTGTGTTTCATTATAATAGCCATGAAACTTTTGTGATAGCTCGCGTAAATAGTTTACTAATAAATGTGGTGCTTGCTTGTGACACGCAGAAGCAATTAATTCAGGGTAATCAGCAATTTTATTGATTAAGCTATATTCACTGTCTTCAATAAGAAGACTTTCTAAGTCAGCTAAGTCACAATTATCAGCTGTCTGCTGTGTTTGTCTTAATACGCTACAAATTCTTGCATGTGCGTATTGTACATAATACATCGGGTTTTCATTGCTAGTTGAGGTGGCAAGCTCTAGGTCAAAATCTAAATGTTGTTCACTTTTGCGCATGACATAAAAAAAACGAGCTGCATCAGAACCTACTTCTTTGCGTAGTTCACGCAAAGTGACGAATTCACCAGAGCGTGTTGACATTTGCTGCTTAACCTTGCCACGATAAAGATTGGCAAACTGGACTAACAAAATATTTAGTTTGAGGTCGTCGAGATCTAGTGCTTTTAATGCGGCTCTAACTCTCGCGATATAGCCATGATGGTCTGCGCCCCAGATATTAATTATTTGTGAATAGCCTTTAGAAAATTTATCGGCGTGATAAGCGATATCAGAAGCAAAATAAGTGGGTTGACCATTCTCTCTAACAACTACGCGATCTTTTTCGTCGCCAAGTTTAGAAGAGGCAAACCATAAAGCACCATTTTTTTCATAAATGTAATTGCTAGTTTTTAACTTTTCTATGACGGAGTTGATTTTATTGCTTTCAAATAGACTGCGTTCGGAGTACCACTGTTCGTAATCTACACCAAACAAATGTAAGTCATCCTTTATGTCGGATAGGATAGTATCAATCGCTAAATCAAAGAAAACTGAATAGCCTTGAGTTTGTAATTTTTCTTTGGCAATGGATATCAACGCATCGATATGCGTTTCTTTGTCACCACCCTCTGGTTCATCTTTAGGTAGTTGCTTGTTAAATGATGTGGGGTTTATGAAATATGTATCTGAATGCGAACGATGCGCGGTGGCAGCAATATCCCAAATATAATCTCCCTTATAACCATTGCTGGGGAAAGTAAATTCAGCACCACATAGTTCAAGATATCGAAGCCATACTGAAGTAGCCAAAATATCCATCTGTCGACCTGCGTCATTGACATAGTATTCACGATGTACCTGGTAACCATTTACGCTATATAAGTTAGCTAGTGTAGCGCCATATGCGGCGCCTCGGCCGTGTCCAACATGTAAAGGCCCAGTAGGATTTGCTGATACATACTCAAGGTGGATGGACTTTCCAGCGCCATTCGTATTGCTACCATAATTATGTTGTTCTGAGAGAATAGTGCTAATTACTTGAGTGTGATTTTTTTGAGCTATATAGAAATTAATAAAGCCGGGGCCGGCAATTTCAATTTTTTCAAATATCACAGAGGAGCTTAATTGAATACTTAATAGCTCAGCCAGTTGATGAGGTGCCAAGCCAATTTTTTTAGCGAACACTAATGCAATATTACTTGCAAAGTCACCATGAGCTGGATCTTTGCTGCGCGTGACTTGAACGTCACCAGAAAATTCACCTTGAATTTTGCCTTCTGATGATAATTGATCAAGTGCATCAGCAATAGCGTGGATGATTTGTTCCTTCAAGGCTTGGTCCCAAATAATATAAAGCGCTGCATTGTACCTGAATTTATCATGTATGAATTAATCAGAAATTATCGATTGGATCAATATCAATACTCCATCTTACCTTGCGAGATTCCGCAAGAGTCTCAATGTGATTTAAATAGGTTTCAATAGATTGAGTGAATAATCCACGCTGGTTAGCAACTAATAATATAAATGCCCGAAACTGGCCTGCTTTCTTTTCCATTGCAGGGGTTATTGGACCTTGAACGACTATTTCAGTGGGTAGCATCTGTCGTGCTATGTCAGCAATCTTTTCCAAAAATATATATAGATGAGTGTTGTTTTGGCTACGAGCACGAATAGCGATGTGGTGTGAGAAGGGAGGTAGCTTCCATTCTGATCGTGCTTGTAGCGCCTTAGAAGCAAAAGTGGGGTAGCCATAATGAAGCAAGGTTTGTAGTAATGGGTGGTCGGGAGTGTGAGTTTGTACGAACACTTCTCCTTGGGTGCTACGTCTTCCTGAGCGCCCAGCAACCTGAATTAATAGTTGGGCGCTGCGTTCTAGCGCACGAAAATCAGTACTATGAATTCCATAATCAATATCTAATATCCCGACTAAGGAAACATCTGGGAAGTCGTGGCCTTTAGAAAGAATTTGCGTGCCAATTATAATTTGATGATTTAATTGGTGAATGTCGGCCAAAATCTTTTCTAAACTGCCTTTGCGACGGGAAATGTCTCTATCTAAGCGAATCGCAGAGTAAGCAGGGAATTGTTGTGAGAGAACCTCTTCAATACGTTGTGTGCCATGGCCCAGCATAATTAGATTATTTGAGCTGCATTTTGGACATTGCTCAGGTTTGAGTTTTTTTCTGTCACAATGATGGCAAATTAATTTATTAATTTTTGTGTGGTATGTGAGGTTGGAATCACAGTGGGAGCACTGGGCTACCCAGCCACAATCATGACAAAGCAATGCTGGGGCATACCCACGTCGATTGAGGAACAAAATGACTTGTTTGCCAGCTTGTAAATGTATGTGCATCGCGTTGTTAAGCGGGCTGGATATGATAGTCCCTGCTTTCTCAGTGCGCATATCTGCAAATTGAATTTTTGGCATGAGATCTGAGTGTGCACGTTTATTTAGATGTAAATGTTGGAATTTTTCCAATGTGGCATTGTGAATCGATTCAAATGAAGGAGTAGCGCTACCAAGAATTACTGGGATAGATAATTGTTTTGCTCGGTATATTGCAACATCTCGTGCGTGGTATAAAAAACCTTCTTGTTGCTTTAAAGAAGCATCATGTTCTTCGTCAACTACGATCAACTGCAAATAAGGAATGGGCGTAAAGACTGCCAAGCGTGTACCCAAAATAATACGCACTTCGCCAGTTGTGATGCTTAACCAAGTTTTTTTGCGTTGTTTCTCAGTGATGTTGGAATGTAATAAACCAATAGCAATGCCAAAATGTTTTTCTAGGCGATGATGCAATTGAGGGGTTAAACCAATTTCAGGCACTAATATAAGCACTTGAGCTTTTGGTGATTTTAGTACCTGAGAAATAATACTAAAGTAAACTTCAGTCTTACCACTTCCAGTCACACCTTCCAATAAATATACTCTAAACTGATGCAACGAATTGATAATGGCTTGGCTGACGTCGTTTTGATCTTCTGTTAATCGTAATTTATTATCAGCAAGCGTTTGTGTGAGTTGTTGTTCTTTTACTTCAATTGATTTAATCAAGCCACGTTGTTCTAAAGCTTTTATAGTCACACTGCTGCCTGGAAACTGTTGTCTAATTTGTTGTTTATTGACTCCTTCAGCATGTTGCTTAATCCATGCGTGAATGCGAGCTTGTTTAGGGGCTCGTCTTAAGCTCTCGTTAGCGTCGTTGATTGCTAGCCACTTAATCTCAGTAGACTGACTATCATCTGGCTTGGATTTGCGTAGCGCAGGAGGAAGTGCACTGAATAATGCAGCGCCTAATGGGTATTGGTAATAACGTGCTGCCCAGCGGATTAGCGCAAGTGATTCAGCATTAAAAATTGCATCAACATCAAGTTTTTCTTGAATGTTTTTTAGTCGACTAGCTTCAATACTGGGCGTATCAATTAGCTTAACTACAATACCTACTACTGAACGCTTACCAAATGGAATCAAGACACGACAGCCAACGTGAAGCTCAGAAATAGAGTCAGGAATACGATAATCAAATAATCTTCGTAACGGCGTATCAATGCCAACTTGTGCAAACTTGTTAATTGTCATAAGTGTATGATTATTACTTCATGAAGATTATCAAAAATATCCCTATTGCCGTTCATAAAACTATCCACAAAAGCTGTGGATAACTGTGTGGATAGAGGCGGTAATAAAGTGCGAAAAACGTCGTTTTAAGCCAATAGTTTTTAGATTGTTTAAATTACAGCCAAATTTTCTCGCATAAAAATCATACACTTATGGCAATTTATGCACAATCTTAGATCTCATGGCTAGATTCATAGAACTTTAACGTTAATTGTGAATAAAGTTCTTTAAGAGATGCCCATATACTTGTTGTGAAAGGTCTTCGTCAACCAATATTAGTGAACGTTCGTTAATAAAGGTAAGTCGATCTATATTGAGTAAATCACCAATGTTTCTAGAACATAATAATGAGGGAATCGTACTGAAGGTTACACAAGATCAACGCCTGGAACTAGCTGATTTCTACCGTGCTGTTGAGCAGCGGGCTTTTCGTATGGCAATGATAGAAACACGCCATCGTGGTGATGCGCTTGATCTAGTGCAAGATGCCATGGAGGCGTTAATGAAGAATTATTTGGCTAGACCTTGTGAAGAATGGCGGCCATTGTTCTATCGAATATTGCAAAATAAAATCAAAGATTGGCATCGATGGGGCATGGTCCGAGCAAAATTGCATTGGCCTAAAACTGAGATGGAATCAGATGAGGATTGGCTAAACTCACAAGTTGCCAGTACAGAACACACGCCTGAGCAACAGTTGACTAGTGAGATGACCATGGAAAAATTACAACAGGCACTAAGTCAGTTATCACTTAGACAAAGACAAACATTTTTGTTGCGTGTCTGGGAGGGCTTTAGTGTGAATGAAACAGCAAATATTATGAAGTGTTCATCTGGAAGTGTTAAAACACATTTGTCACGTGCTTTGCAAACATTACAAAAACTATTGGAAGACGTAGGATGAAACAATCTAAACAAGATAAATTCAATCAACAAATAAAGTTGGTGCTTGATAAATCAGTTCAAGACATCGATTCGGACACACGCCATAAACTACAAATGGCGCGTGCAAAAGTATTAGAATCTGACAACACTAGTAGTCTTTGGCTTCAACGAAAATCAGTCTGGATCAGTATTGCAAGTTTTGCCTGTGTGTCGATGTTTGCACTATTTTTATTTGTTAACTCACCTAATTATATAGCTAATGATATTGAAGTGATGAGCAATGTGGATAGCCTAATATTTGAAGCTGATGCTGGCATTGAGTTGTATGAACAATATGATTTTTATGTGTGGTTGTCAGAACAAGAAACAAATAGTTGAAATGCATAAAGTTAAATTCATACAGTCATGCTTATTTCTATTAGTAATGTGTTGTTTTTCATTAACCGCTATTGCTGATGATGTCATCACATGGGATGAGTTGAGTAATAAGCAGCAAAATATACTTGCTCCGCTAAAAAACGACTGGAATACCCTTTCACCTAAGCGGCGCACACGTTTAAATAAGTTATCAAATCAATGGGACACATTGCCCGAAGAGAAAAAAAATAAAATTAAAAATAGATTGAAGCGGTGGGCTAATATGTCTCCCAAGGAGAAAGCTGTAGTTCAAGAGCGGCGCAAAAAATTTCAATCTTTGCCACCTGAAGAACGCGCTAAAATAAAACAAAAATATCAATGGTACAAACAATTGTCTCCAGAAGAGCAGGCAGAGATTCGCAAGCGCTGGAAGCAGAAGTCTAAAAATTCACATTAATTATTTGTGTGTTTAGCTTGATTTAATAAAAATTTCATAATCATTATCAGTGTATAAAGCTTGCCAGATGGGTTCACTATCATTAGAGTAGCACTCGACTTGCTAGTTTGGAGTAAAGGCTTTGCAATCTTTTTGGCAACAAGTATTACGGACTGATGTATCCGGCATGCCCTTGGAATGGATTAATTACCAGGATGCCACGAAATTGTATTATTCCGAACAAGTCGCCTATTCATGTGGAGAGGTGCTCTATACTGTTCATGGTGGCGTTAATGCAAAGACTGGGATGCATAGTTACATCGAAGTAAATTCGATTATTGCAACATATGGTAGTAATAAGTCTCTGCACGATAGTTATATTCCCCCTCTGAATAACCAAACTCTTTTTAAACGCGATGCACATCTGTGTATGTATTGTGGAGAGCGTTTTGGACGTCGGGATTTATCTCGAGACCATGTGACGCCTATTAGCCAAGGCGGTGAAGATATTTGGAATAATGTTGTTACTGCATGTAAGCGCTGCAATAATCAGAAAGCAAACTACACGCCTGAACAAGCCAATATGGAATTATTAGCGGTTCCTTTTGTGCCTACCCATGCTGAATATATTTATCTGCAGGGGCGTAAAGTGATGGCTGATCAGATGAAATTTCTTTTGGCTCATTTTCCTCGTACAAGTCCTCTACACGAAAGATTGAGAAAATTTTCGTAAAAGCGCTAGTCGTTGTATGCTTGTTGGAATAAGCATACAAAGTCATAAAAAATCATGAAGTATCTAGGGAAATCTGAATATAACCATACCAGTCCAGAAAAGCTGGGTTTTTTAATTACCAATTTAGGCACACCTGAAGCTGCTACACCTACTGCATTGCGTAAATATCTTGCAGAATTTTTATGGGATCCGCGAGTCGTAGAATTTCCACGGCCATTGTGGTGGCTAGTATTGAATCTGGTGATACTTAGAATAAGGCCGCGTAAAAGTGCTGCGACTTATGCAAAGATTTGGACAGAACAAGGCTCCCCTTTGATGGTCCATACTAAGTCTCAATTAGTTGCGTTAAAGGAAAAATTTACTGCTCACAATCTTGAACATATAGAGGTAGATTTTGCCATGCGTTATGGTAAGCCTTCTATCGAGTCTGCTCTTATTAAAATGCAAGAAAACAACGTCACTCAATTGTTAGTGCTGCCTTTGTATCCTCAATACTCAGGATCCACAACGGGATCAACGTTTGATGCGGTTGCCAGTACGTTTGCAAAATTACGCTGGATGCCAGAGTTGAGATTCGTCAATCAGTATCCGGATGATGAAAACTATATCAGTGCCTGTGCAAATCAAATCCAACGTTATTGGGCGACACATGAACAAAGCCAAGTGTTATTGTTTTCATTTCATGGCCTCCCTAAAAGATATTTGTTGGCGGGCGACCCTTATCATTGTCAGTGTTACAAAACCGCACGTTTGATTGCTGAAAAACTTCAGCTTAATGAAGAGCAATGGAAATTAACATTCCAATCTCGCTTTGGTCGTGAAGAGTGGTTGCAGCCATATACTGATAAAACTTTAGAAGCGATGGCGAAGGATAACATGGAATCTGTAGATGTATTTTGTCCTGGTTTTTCTGCAGATTGCGTTGAGACATTAGAAGAAATAGATATGCTTAATCGTGAAATATTTATGCAAGCAGGTGGGGAGAAATTTCAATACATCCCAGCGCTGAATGACAATGAAGACCATGTCGAAGCAATTTATCAACTAGCGGTTAAACATATGCAGGGTTGGAGAGGAGCGACATCATATGATCAGGAAGATGACCAACAACAAAAAATTGTATCGCAGCAGCGTGCAAAGCAATTAGGTGCAGAGCAGTAATTGAGTTAATTGACGACTAGTTTCTTCCATTTTTCACGACGAATATTACCAATGCCTATTTCATTAAATAATTCATCCAGGTCGGAGTAGTCACATTGACCGCGTTCAAGTTCATAATCACCATGTAGAGTCTCAACGTCACATTTAATCTCAGTCAGTTTTTTACATAGTAAGATCATTTCCTGGTGTTCTTCGATGAGCCCTTGGATTCGCTTAGCGCCACGAATTCCCATATCACTTATTGCAGGAATATTTTTTAATAAGCCATCAATAGTTTCAAACTTAGTTAATAGCCTAGCAGCAGTAGTCATGCCAACACCTGGGACTCCGGGAATGTTATCTACCTTATCTCCGGCTAATGCTAATTGATCAGCAATTTGGTCTGGTCGAACACCAAAATGCTCTTTAACTTTTTTTGGGTTAAATCTTCTATCTCTAGCATAGTCCCATAAAGTATCACCCTCTTCGATTAGCTGAGCTAAATCCTTATCTGCACTTAAAATGGTAACGTTATGTCCATCAGCGCGAGCACGAGCGGCAGCAGTACCTAGTAAGTCATCAGCTTCATATCGATCACTGCTGAGTAAAGGAAACCCTATTGCTTGAATAAAGCGTCTGCAGTATTCAAATTGCAGTTTTAATTCATCTGGAGCAGGGTCTCTATTTGCCTTGTAAGGAGGGTAGATAGTATTTCTAAATGAACTGGTAAGGCTTTGATCGAACGCAAAAGATAAGTGCGTAGGTCTAGTTTCTTCTAAGAAACCTGCTACAAAATCAATAAACCCATAAACCGCATTGACAGGATCCCCATTATCATTTGTTAGCGAATCTGGAAGGGTAAACCAGGCGCGGAAAATGTAAATACTGGAATCAACTAGATAGGCAGTAGTCTTAGCCATATGTTTTAATAATGATTAGTAATAGAGTTTACTGAATGTCGATATCAGCAGTCATCATGATACTCGACAATTGAAGATTGTACCTGTGTTTATCTACTCAACAATTTTAATTGGTTTGCCAGGTGTGGGTTCTCCGTCAGGGTAAAGGCCATTCAGTAACCTTAATTGCTCTTCTGCATGTGAAGTTAATGGTGAATTTTTTGCTAGCGTAGCAAATGTGTCACCTTTCTTTGCGGTAATGACTTTTATTTTCCTCGCTTTAGCCAATTCTTTTTCATTACTGCGTAGTTTTCTAATGCTATTTACTGTTGCTAAGAAGTCTTTGTCATGTTTTTTGAGTAAGTTTAAATCTTTGGCCGCTGCTAGCACTTGGAATACTTGCTTATCTTTGAATAGTGCGGCTATTCGGGTATCTTGATTGCCAAATGGGGTTTTGGTTTTAGTTATAGCAGTATAACCTTTAAATGATTCAGTTGTGATGGGCTTGTCGTTACGTAAATTGTCTCCAAATTGGCTTTGAATAAACTCTTTAGGCGTTTGTCTTTTGTTTAAGTCTCGCAATGATATTTGCATGACTGCATCTTTAGTTTTGGTTGATGCAATTAAGCGGTCGGGAAGATTATCTATCTTCCAGCCTTGTGGGAAAGTGATCGTGATATTTAAATCATTATGGTAAAACTTGTTGCCGCGAATAACACCTTCTCTTTCACTTTGTCCTAAGGTCATGCCATTGGTTAATTTTAAAAATGTTCCATCATCAGGGCGGTCATTTTTAGAGCGAAACTTATCCGCTGCACGAATCACTTCTTGTAAGCGGAGGTCATTAGCAGGGTGGGTAGAAAATAATCCATGATAAGCTCGTGGTTCACGTCCTTCTTCTTCGGCTAGCTGCTTGTCAAATTCTTCCTGAGACTTAAGAATTCCAACTACATTTATCATCTCCTGAGGGTCGTAACCTACTTTGGCGAGATACTCAGCACCTAATCGATCAGCCTCTAATTCATGTTCGCGACCATAACCTCTGAGTAAAGCGGTACCTGCAATGTTACTTGCATCTGCTATGGCTCGAGAACCTGTAGCAATTACAGCTGCGGTTGATAATATGCTCGCAATCTGGGAAGCACTTTGCTGCCTTACGCCATGTCTTGCAGTGACATGACCGATTTCATGGCCAAGTACGCCAGCCATTTCTGCTTCTGAATTCATATAAGCCATGATTCCACGTGTGATATAGACATAACCACCCGGCAGAGCAAAGGCATTTACTTGTGGGCTATCTAATACTGTTGCATGAAAAAGTAGCTGATCACGATGACTTTTAGCTGACAGTTCTTCCACAATATTATTTACATATTCCTGAAGTTCTGGATCATCATAGACTTTATATTGCTTTAGAATTTGTTGATGGGCTTGGCGACCTAAATTAATCTCCTGTTCCTCGGACATTAATACAAAATCTTGTTTGCCAGTGACTGGGTTGGCAGCGCAGCCACCAAGATAGGCTGTAATAACGGCGAATAAGAGTAAATAAATTCTAGTCATCATGAATCCATCAAAATTCTGTATAATATAATTAATAGTGTACCAGCAAGCCATTAAGAACGGCTTGATAATTAGCTATTGGACGATATATACAGCTAGCAGTTCCGAACAGAGCTACTGATGCATTAAAGAATATAGAATAAGTGCGGTTGTTGCCTATTTTTTACCGTAACGACGGCGGAATTTATCAACTTGGCCTGCGGTATCCAGGATTTTCTGCTTACCAGTATAGAAAGGATGGCATTTTGCACATACGTCAATGCTCATTGTGTCGTTGCTATAAGTAGACTGAGTTTCGAATGAGTTTCCGCAACTGCAGTTAACTGCAACAGTTTTATATTCTGGGTGGATCTCGGGTTTCATCTGTACTGGCCTGGAAAATTGAGGGCGAACTATAATCTATTTTTAGTATTTCTGGCAAGAGCTGGATCCAATAAATATAGACACTAATGTTAATGTAATCATTGAGTATTTGCGCTAAGTAGTTGTACAGTTTAAGGTTCGTGACTTATCCACAAAATCTGTGGATAAAATTGTTAATAAAGTTTCAAAATCAGTCTATTTCTCGAGTTTCAATAATAATTTGTTAGATCGTCTATATTTTGTTCATAATCATAAGCTATTGATATATATATCATTATTTGCAGTTTATTAATTAAGTGACGGTTATTGTGTTACTTTGTATATACATACAACTTGAAAATTTTGCTGCTGTGCATAACACGCATATTTTTTCCAATAATTTGCTAAAAATTAGCATGATTCATCGGCCCGAAAGCACTGAAATAGGGGGTTTCCCCCTTCTGGGTCCATGGTTAATTTTATTAATATTGGCTGACAGCAAACTGTACAGTCTTCATAGTACTGCTGATCTGAGTCCAATGGCTCTAATAGGAATTCAATGAGTTCTCCACAGTAAGGGCATGATGTAGTTGTGCTTTCTAAAAACATGACTATGCAGGTAAAAATCGCTGTGTGAGTTCGTCTAAAAATTGATAACCAAAGTGGCTTGCTCGGTAATTTCCATGGGTTTTTTCCATTAGCCCTTCTTCTATATAGCTTTGTATTTGTCCTTTTATGTGAGACCAGCGCAAGCCAGTCGTGCTGGTGAAAGTGGTGATGTTGAATCCATTCACAAGGCGTAGATTATTGAGCATAAATTCAAAGACTAACTGATCTTTTGTAACCTGATGCTGTTGCAATATATGTGATTGATTATCGACAGCTTGGATATAGCTCTCTGGCTGTCGTGTGCGTTGGTTTCGCAGTACACCTTCATTGGTAGTAATTTTACTGTGAGCACCGGCACCAATGCCAAGATAATCTCCATACTGCCAGTAATTGCTATTATGGATACACTGAGCATTTGCTCGCGCATATGCAGATACTTCGTAACGGTGATAACCTGAATCAAGCAATATTTGAATAGCATTGGTTTGTATCTCCCAACTAATTTCGTCACTAGGAAGTTTGGGTGGGAAACGATGAAATACTGTATTTGGCTCAAGCGTGAGTTGATAGTAAGAAATGTGATTTACACCATTACGACATGCGGTTTTAATATCGGCTAGGGCATTTTCAACAGTCTGATTTGGCAAACCAAACATTAAATCTACATTAATATTTCTAAATCCAATTTTATGCGCTGTTTCCAGTGCATTAATAGCTTCAGTTGCATTATGAATACGACCAAGAGCAGATAGCTGATCATTGTTAAAACTTTGAGCACCAACAGAAAGACGATTAACACCAGCAGATAAAAATTCTGCGAACTTGTGATATTCAAAAGTACTAGGGTTGGTTTCTAGTGTTATTTCACAATCAGGCAATAACTCAGTTTCATCTGCACATGCGGTTAAAATTTTGGCTATCGATTCAGGAGAGAATAGGCTAGGGGTTCCTCCGCCAATAAATATTGATTTAACTTTACGGCAGTCAATTAATTTAGCGGACTGTGTTAAATCAGCTATTAATTGCTTTGTATATAGCGTTTCTGGGAATTGATCAGGCTCCGTGGCATGCGAATTAAAATCACAGTACGCGCATTTGTGTAAACACCAAGGTAAATGAATGTATATGCTTAGTGGTTGTTGCTGGGTAAGGTCAGCAGTCTCCATATATTTACATATGGTTTAGGAAAGCAGGGAATTTTTTAGCAAGGTGGCGTAGTGCTTGGCCACGATGACTCAAACTGTTTTTAATCTCAGGTGATAATTCAGCTGAAGTGCAGCCATGAGTTGGTACAAAAAAAAGAGGATCGTAACCAAAACCATTAACTCCTGATTGCTTTTCAATAATTGTGCCCTCCCAAGAGCCGCTACATATTAGTGGAGTAGGGTCTTTTGCATGGCGCATCAATACAATGACGCATTGGAAGCGAGCTGTTCTTAATTCGATGGGAACATCTTTTAAAGAAGCTAACAATTTAATATTGTTGGCCTGACTGTCGCAGGGCTGTCCAGCATAACGCGCAGAATAAATGCCAGGAGCACCCTTAAGGTAATCGACTTCTATGCCAGAGTCATCTGCCATTGCCATGAGTCCTGTATGTTGGGCCGCATGACGTGCTTTTATTAACGCATTTTCAACAAAAGTTAAGCCAGTTTCATCCGCATCACTAACATTCCATTCTGCTTGTGGGATAAGTTGATAGGGTTGATTCTCAAATATAGCTTTGATTTCACGAAGTTTGCCTTGATTGCCGCTGGCTAAAACAATTTTCTGCTGTTCCTTGTTCATCGTAAGCTATGTATTGCTTAGGCAAGACACTGTTTTTGTTTCTCAATAATGCTGTTGATGCCAGATTTCGCTAGTGTCAGCATTTGTTGTAATTCGTCATTATCAAAACAGTGGCCTTCAGCTGTTCCTTGTACTTCAATAAATTTTTGTTGTTCATTCATAACAATGTTCATATCAGTGTCTGCATTAGAATCTTCTGCATAGTCTAAATCCAATACTGGGACTTGTTCAAAAATACCTACTGAGACTGAAGCCACAAACCATTGCACAGGATTTTGTTTAATCGCGCCAGCATTGACCAGTGATTGAATGGCATCATACAAGGCAACAAATCCTCCACTAATTGAAGCGGTTCGTGTGCCACCATCGGCTTGAATGACGTCGCAATCGACAGTGATTGTATTTTCGCCTAATAGTCTTAAATCCACAGCAGCACGTAAAGCGCGACCTATAAGACGTTGAATCTCTTGGGTGCGCCCACCTTGCTTGCCTTGGCTGGCTTCTCGCCGCATGCGTGAGCCTGTCGAACGTGGCAACATGCCATATTCAGCCGTAATCCAGCCTTTGCCTTGGTCACGCATCCAGGGAGGGACTCTGGGTTCAATGGAAGCGGTACATAAGACTTTGGTGTCACTGAACTCAACTAGTACTGATCCTTCTGCATGCTTGGTATAGTTGCGTGTAAATTGAATGTCACGCAGTTGTTGTGGGGAACGGCCACTGGGTCGCATAGATTTCTCCAAATTGTCGAAGGCGCGCATTATACGAGATTTAGCTGAGCCCTGAAGAATTATTAATAACTAATATTATAAAGAATAGCGATTAAGGAGATAACATGCTTAAGAGTATGACCGCGTTTTCGCGTGTCGATGAAAATTATCCCATAGGAAATTTCGTATGGGAGGTGCGTTCAATTAATCACCGTTATTTAGAGGTTGGCTTTCGTTTGCCGGAAGAACTCAGGTCATCAGAGTTCGATTTACGTAAGCAGGTACAGAATTTACTGAGTCGTGGAAAAGTTGATTGTACATTCCGCTTAAAAATGACAGCGGAAACGGATGTCAACTTAAGTATTAATGAGACACTCCTAGATCGATTGTTAGAGCAAACACAAATATTGCGTAATAAAGCCCCTAATATTGGCGCTCCTAATCCTATAGAGTTACTAAGCTGGCCAGGAGTGACTGAGCAAGCGCAAATTGATCAAGTAGAACTAACTAAAACAGCTAAGCAATTATTTGATCAAGCTATTAAAGCATTAATTGAAAATCGTAAAGTAGAAGGCGATCGTATGCGTGAATTAATCTCACAGCGCAGCAATCAATTAAAACAATTAGTCAGCACTGTGCGTGAGCGTCGCCCTGAAGTACTAACCGCTATTAGAACAAAGTTAATAGCCCGCATTGAAGAAATGAAAGTAGATATGGAGTCCAATCGATTTGAGCAAGAGCTCGTCATGATTGCTCAGAAGTTGGATGTTGATGAAGAGTTAGATCGTTTAGATAGCCACTTAACCGAATTGGATGATGTACTAGTTAGTGATAAACCTGTTGGCCGCCGATTAGATTTTCTTATGCAAGAGTTAAATAGAGAGGCTAATACACTCAGTTCTAAATCAGCTGACATAGTTACAACACAAGCAGCGGTCGATATGAAGGTAAATATTGAGCAGATGCGTGAACAAGTACAAAACATAGAGTGATTATTTAAAACTGCTTTAGGAAAAATTACTATGGATTTAAAAATATTATGTACTGGCGGGACGTTTGATAAAGTCTATTACGATGCGTTGAGTGATTACCAAATTGGTGAACCGCAGGTTGAATGGATATTAAAACAGGCGGGCGTTAATTTTTCATATGATATTGAAAGCATTTTAAAGAAAGACAGTTTAGATATTACTGATCAAGATCGTGAGCATATTGTCACTAAAGTTAAAGCGGAAGTGTGTAATAAAATAGTGATCACGCATGGTACAGATACGATGGTTGAAACGGCGCAAGCGTTAAAAGGGGTGTCTGATAAAACAATAGTTCTAGTTGGAGCAATGCAGCCAGCAAGGTTTAAAGATAGTGATGCGGTATATAATGTTGGTTTTGCAACGTCAGCAGTAAGCATTTTACCTAAGGGTATTTACATAGCTATGAGTGGGCAATTATTCGACGCTGATGAAGTGAGGAAAAATCGTGATGCGGGTCGCTTTGAGAGTAACTAAATAGCAAAAAATTTTGTCCTACAGGACTTGAAATATATGTAATCACCACCATATTTATAACATATGAGGCGGGCTTGAATTTTCAAATAGTTAGCCCAATGTAGTAATTAAGCAATAAATTTGGAGATGATGATTATGTTAGCAAGAATGAATGTGCAACCAACAAGTCTATGGCGTGAATTCAATAACATAGAAAACTGGCTATCAGCCGCTAATGGGCAACTAGAAAACGCTTCGCGTTGGATGCCGAGTGTAGATGTTATAGAGCGTGAGGATCACTACATTTTAAAAGCGGATTTGCCTGGCGTTGATCGTAAGGATATAGAAATAGTATTTGAAGATGGTGCGTTAACGCTAAAAGGTGAACGCAGCGACAATTCTGAAAGTGATCACGATGGTTATAAGCGTCTAGAGAGATCTTACGGCGGTTTCCTAAGAAGCTTTCGCATGCCTGAGAATATTGATGCGGATAATATCACTGCTAAGAGTGAACATGGCGTACTAGAAGTGCGCGTACCTAAGCAAGAAAAATCACAAAAGAAAATCAAAGTGCAGTAGTCGCATAGGAAGCGATACTTTTTAAGTATAACGCAAGGATGAATGACGCCGCGTAAATCCGCGGCGTCTTTAGTTAAGAAATTTAAAAGCATGGAATATAAAGATTATTACAAAATTCTCGGTGTAGAACGTGGCGCGAGTGAAGATGAGATTAAGAAATCTTATCGACGTCTTGCGCGCAAGTATCATCCAGATGTGAGTAAGGAGCCTGATGCGGAAAAGCGTTTTAAAGAATTGGGCGAAGCATATGAAGTGCTTAAAGATGCGCAAAAGCGTCAGTCGTATGATCAATTAGGTGCAAACTGGAAGGCGGGACAAGATTTTAATCCGCCACCAGGTTGGGAGCAGGCTGGATTTGGTGGATTTGGAAATCATGGTGGCAGCTTTGATAACGCAAGCGGATTTAGTGATTTTTTTGAAAGTATGTTTGGCGGTGGGTTTGGCCAATCAACAGGTGCGGGACATCATTCATTTCAACAAGCAGGACATGATCAAACTGCTAGCATTAATGTATCAATTCGCGATGCGTTTAATGGCGCGAACAGAACGATACGTTTAGCAGGCGGTAAGTCATTACAAGTAAAAATTCCTAAAGGTATTTCTAGCGGCAAAAAAATTCGTCTTAGTGGACAAGGTTCACCAGGAATCAATGGCGGCCCCAATGGTGATCTTTATTTAGAAGTATCAGTTGTAAATGATGCAGAGTTCGAGGTTGAAGGTAAAGATGTCTACGTCAATGTTAATATTGCACCCTGGGAAGCAGCGCTAGGAGAAAAAGTACCTGTGTCTACCCTGGATGGACAAGTTGAAATAAAAATTCCTGCAAATTCAAAATCTGGACGTAAAATGCGTTTAACAGGAAAGGGTATGCCTGGCCGCCCGGCGGGTGATCTTTATGTGCGCCTTAATATTGTAACGCCACCGGCTAGTAATGATGAAGAAAAAGATTTTTATAAGCAAATGAAAAATAAATTTTCCTTTAATCCGAGGACGCCATAAATTCCAATAATGGAACTGAATAAAATTTATTAACTCTTAGATGTTAGCAGTAACAAAAATTATGCGAAAAATATGAGCTATAAAATAAAAAAAATATTAGCTGCCTGTTTGGCTGTCATAGCTAGCCTAACAATAATATCTAATATTGCAACGGCGGGTTTGCCTATGAGTGTAGGTGGAGAGCCGTTGCCAACACTGGCGCCGATGTTGGAAAAGGTTACGCCTAGCGTAGTGAATATTGCGACGTCTGGAACCGTTGTTCAACAAAGTCCATTATTTAATGACCCATTCTTTCGCCGATTTTTTGATGTGCCGCAACAACGTCGTGAACGTAAACGTACAGGATTAGGTTCTGGAGTAATTCTTGATGCAAAAGAAGGCTATATCGTTACCAATAATCATGTGATCGAAAAAGCTGATGACATTGTTGTCACCTTAAGTGATGGTAGAAAGTTAGAGGCAACTATTGTCGGCAGAGATCCCGGAGCAGATGTTGCCATTATTCAAGTTGACGCAAATAATCTCACAGAAATTAAAACCGCTGACTCAAATGCGTTGCGTGTAGGTGACTTTGTGGTGGCGATCGGGAATCCGTTCGGTCTAGGGCAAACAGTTACGTCGGGAATTGTTAGTGCACTTGGTCGCAGTGGTCTAGGTATTGAATCATACGAAGACTTTATTCAAACCGATGCATCTATTAATCCTGGAAACTCTGGTGGTGCGCTAGTTAATTTGCGTGGCGAGTTAATTGGTATTAACACGGCAATCGTTGGCCCAAATGGAGGAAGTGTTGGAATCGGTTTTGCAATCCCTGTAAATATGGCTCAACAGATTATTGCGCAGTTAATTGAACACGGTGAAGTAAAACGAGGGCGGCTAGGATTTACTGCCCAAGACTTAACACCAGAACTTGCAGAAGCATTCGATATTGATCAACGTAAAGGTGTGGTCGTCGCAAGAGTAGAGGATGATTCCACAGCTGAAAAAGCAGGCATGCGTGCGGGTGATGTGATTGTTGCGGTGAATGGAGATCCGGTTGAAGATTCAGCAGACGTTCGCAATGTGATCGGATTAATTCGCGTAGGTACAAAAATAGAAATTGATATTATTCGTGGCGGCAAACAAAAACGTCTAGTAGCAAAGATTGCTGAAAAACAATCAAAATCGATTAAGGGTAAAAAATTATCCAAAAAGTTAACAGGCGCGGAATTAACCATGACTGCAGTCCAGCAGCGCAATGGTGAAGCGACCCAGGTGATATTAATTTCTAAACTAGAGCCAGGTAGCCCAGCAGGAAGTTCAGGGTTGCGTAAAGGCGATATTATATTGTCAGTGAATAAACGGCTGGTGAGTACATTTCAAGAATTGGAGCAAGCGATTGAAATTGAATCACGTGGATTATTGCTGAATATCCAACGTGGGAATCGTGGATTATTTATTTTAATTAGGTGATAGCGCCTAACCTCCCGTTACTGGAGGGAAAAATGCGACTTCATCGCCATCTTCCACAGGCTGATTGAAGCTGACATATTCCTGGTTCACTGCGACTAGGAGATTTGCTGGCAATACACGTTGATTCGTGCTCAGATTCCACACATCTTCAACGGTTAAATCGGGCTTGAAGGGGAGTTGTGCTTCTCCGTTACCTAACTGTTCTCTTAGGCTGGCAAAAAATAGTACATTAATTGTCATATTCGAAATAATTCTGATTCGTGAGTTGGTGTATCATCTACCATTATTCAGTATCACTGACAATAATAAGTGCCAGCAAAATAAATACAATAAGACACCACCATAATGAATCAGTTAACGCATTTTAATAACGCCGGTGAGGCTCACATGGTTGATGTGGGCGAAAAACCATTAACTCAACGAATCGCAGTGGCAGAGGGGCGTATTGCTATGCGTGCTGATACATTAGCCCTTATTCGAGAGGGGGGACATAAAAAAGGTGATGTACTAGGGATCGCTAGAATTGCAGGTATTATGGCGGCCAAGAAAACTTCTGATTTAGTACCACTTTGTCATCCTCTATCCCTTTCCTCTGTGAAAGTGAATTTCACTTGTGAAGCAGAAACTAACCATGTGCATTGCACAGTTGCAGTTAAAACTACCGGTCCTACCGGTGTAGAGATGGAAGCATTAACAGCAGTGCAAATTGCACTGCTGACTATTTATGATATGTGCAAGGCTGTTGATCGCGGCATGACGATGTCAGATATCCAATTATTAGAAAAACAAGGTGGTAAGTCAGGCGCCTGGACGAGAGATTAATAACTGTAACAATGTAAATATTAGGTTGAGGAGTAACCATAATGAAAATAATAAAGTACTTAATTATTGCCTTAGTCATATTGATCGTAGTGTTTGTTGCCGGAGCGGCAATTTTAGTTGCGACGGTGGATCCCAATGACCATAAAGACAGCATCATTTCTGCTGTTAAAGATGCAACCGGCCGTGATCTAAAATTAGATGGTGATATAGGATTTTCATTCTTTCCTAAGTTAGGTGTGAAACTAGGTCAAGCTGAATTTAGTAATGCTAAAGGTTTTGGTAATGAACCCTTTGCTAGCGTTGATAAAGTTGGGGTCAGTGTTGATCTCCTAAGTCTTCTGAAGATGAAAGTACAAGCAGACACTATTGAGCTTAAAGGTCTGCGTGTTAATTTGCAGAAAAACAAGAATGGCAAAACAAACTGGGATGATCTTTCTTCTAATTCAAGTAATGCCACTGATGCATCGGCATCATCAAGTGATAGCACTGATATAGGATTAGAAGTTGCAGGCATTCATATTACTGACTCGCAGGTAGTTTATGATGACCAACAAGCAGGCAACAAAATAACATTAAATCCAATAGAATTGAAAACAGGTTCTGTCGGAAGTGGTAAGCCATCAAAAATAAGCGTTCAGCTTGGGTTAAATCAAACTAACCCACCATTAACTGCAGATATAGATTTGAATACCAATGCACGATTAAATGTAAGTACTGCGGTTTATCAATTAACAGACCTTGTTTTAGCTGTTGACGCGCAAGGGGACACTCTGCCAAATGGCGAGTTGAATTTAAAGGTAAATAGTAATGTTGAGGCTAACTTGAAAAGCGAGTCTTTAAAGTTAGACCCTATCGATATTAGTCTTGCAGATATCGCGCTAGATGGAAATTTAAGTGTTAAATCCTTTTCTAGGCCGAATATAAAATTTGCATTACACTCAGATGAGATTGATTTGGCTAAGATAGTGCCTGCAAGTGATAGTTCAGCGCAGCCATCTAGTGCTAGCACAGAGGAGGATGCAAAAATCGAGCTGCCTGTTGATATGCTGCGATCTTTAAATATAGATGGTTCACTGAACGTTGGAAAATTACTAGCATCTGGTCTAACGATGACAGACCTCGTGGCCAAAATTAATGGTAAAGGGGGTGTGATTAATTTAGATCCATTAACCATGAATTTATATCAAGGTGCTTATAGTGGAAGTGCTGGATTAAATGTCAGTGGTAATACACCGAGTTATTCGGCAAGCAGCGATTTAAAAAACCTAGCAGTGGAAGGCCTTATGGCTGATTTATCTGAAGACGGTAAATCTATTATTCGCGGCAAAACAGAAATGACTTTTAAAGTTACTACGTCTGGGGATCGCCCATCAACGCTAACAAAACGTCTTAATGGTAATGCTAGCTTTAAAGCTGCAGAAGGCGCACTTCAAAGTGAGAAGTTGGCAAAAAATGTTGAGAGAGCAATTGCCTTCTTGAAAGGTAGGGAGCCTAAGCCTGCAGGAGAAGAACTTGTTTTTGATTCTTTGTCAGGCACTTTCATAATTCAAAATGGTGTGGCGAATAATAATGATCTGAAACTAATTACGCCTTTGATTTATGGTAATGGAAAGGGTGATATTAATATTGGTGAATCTAATTTGGATTATGTCATGGCTATTGGATTATCAGACGAGCCAGGTAAAGCAGCAATTCCTGTTACAATAAGAGGTCCATTTGAAAAGCCTAAATATGGCATTGATTTAAAAGCTGCTTTGGGTGAAAAGCAAAAACAGGTTGTCGAAGAAAAGAAAGAAGAAATAAAAGAAAAAGTTAACGATAAAGTTAAAGATAAGTTAAAAGGACTTAAGTTGTTCTAATGAAGAAATGGCTTGTTGGGCTGCTGATTATCATTTCAGTGGCCCATGCCAACGACATTGCGGTTGAAGTTAGCCGTGAGGGTGGTAACAGGTACATATTCAATATGCAGTTTCTAGCACATGCGCCAGCACATCGAGTTCACGCTATCATTACTGACTATAATAATCTGACTCAACTTAATCCTTTAATTAAAAAAAGCCGTATATTGCCACATGATGTTGTAACTATTACGCGAGTAGAGCTAGTCACGGAAGGTTGTATGCTTTTTTTCTGCAAAAAAATTATTCGCGTTGAAGATGCTCAAGTCAAAAATAATTTAACCATAGAGACAACATTTGTGCCTGAGTTAAGTAATTTTAAATCAGGCTATACACGTTGGACCTTTACCGAGCAGGATCAAAGTACATTTGTAAATTATCAGGCATCGATGGTGCCTGACTTCTGGTTACCGCCATTTGTTGGCCCATATATGTTGAAGCAACAATTGCGCACTCAATTACGATATACGGCAAACAAGATAAATTCTTTACTCTCTACCAGTGGTAAGTAAATCTTCTTTTTCTAAGCGAGTACTTGTTTGGGCGCAGAAGCATGGGCGTAAACAATTACCTTGGCAGCAGCAACGTAGTGCTTACCGCGTGTGGGTTTCTGAAATCATGTTGCAACAAACACAAGTAGACACAGTCATTCCATATTTTGAAAAATTCATGCAAAGGTTTGCAACAGTGAAGGAGCTTGCTGATGCGCAGCAAGATGAAGTATTGCATTACTGGTCGGGTTTGGGTTATTACGCGCGCGCGCGTAATTTACATAAAGCTGCACAATTGATTCGTGATAATTATCAGAGTGAGTTTCCCACTGATATCAATGAAGTGATTGCATTGCCAGGTATTGGTCGCTCCACTGCTGGCGCCATTCTGTCTCTTAGTTTTAATCAAAAACATACTATTCTTGATGGAAATGTAAAAAGAGTTCTGGCACGTCATCAGGCTATGGAAGGTTGGCCTGGAAGCTCAGCTAATGAAAAAAGGCTATGGGCTATTGCAGATCAATTAACACCTAAAAATGGAAGTGCAGAATACACTCAGGCAATGATGGACTTAGGGGCGACCTTATGTACAAGGACCAAACCTGACTGTAGAAATTGCCCAGTAAAAAATGATTGTTTGGCGTTTGAAAAAGATCTTCAACACGAATTGCCTCATTCCAGGCCTAAAAAGAAAATTCCTTTACGCAATACAGTGATGTTGGCGGTTGCGAATAAACATGCTGGTTTGTTAATGCAGCGACGCCCTAATCAAGGAATATGGGGTGGTTTATGGAGTTTTCCAGAATTCGATAGTGAGCAGAGTGCAATGGAGTGGTGTTTAAGTAACTTCCAAAAGAAGCCACAAAAACATCAGAAATTGGCGAAAATCACTCATACATTCAGTCATTTTCGTTTGCAAATTTCACCCGTATCAGTTGAGTACAACACCCCTATACACTGGGTAATGGAAGCGGATGATTGGGTCTGGTATAAACACGGCTCTTCACAAGTGGGTTTGGCAGCACCTGTGAATGAACTGATTAAACAACTAGCAATTTAAGGAGACACCGTGTCTAGAATGGTGCAATGCGTAAAAATAGGTAAAGAAGGTGAAGGCTTAGATTTTGCTCCTTATCCTGGAGATTTAGGCAAACGAATCTACGAAACTATTTCAAAAGAAGCATGGGAGTCCTGGGTAGGACATCAAACTATGCTTATTAATGAGTACCGGTTAACCCCAGTAGACCCCAAGAACCGTAAATTCCTAGAAGAAGAGATGGAAAAATTCTTGTTTGGGGAAGGTTCTGAAATTCCAAAAGAGTTTGTCGCTCCAGAAGAGTAAGGTTGACTCAATAGCCTGGACCCGGTTTAATGTCGCCCTTTCCATCAGCGAATAACTCTAAATTCCTGATTTAAAACGGATATAAGTTTCAATTTGCAATTAAGGATCAGCGATTTAATTATCGCGCCAAGGACGGACCTTAATTTATATCAGCATCTGGCCAGCATAGCGGGGTTGCATAGCAACAGGGTAGGCTGGATTGAAAATTTCAACTAGATGCGTTGGATCAATAATGCAATATTATTGAATTTGATTATGGCCAGATAGCTCAGTTGGTAGAGCAGAGGATTGAAAATCCTCGTGTCGGCGGTTCGATTCCGTCTCTGGCCACCAAATTACCACCCACTTATTTAACGAAGTAACAATGTAGAAGAATCAAATATCGTTTGGTTAGATGCATCTAATACACATTGGATCAAGCAATCAGGAAACACTTCATTAGAAGACGCGCCTAAAGTGGCGTTCCTGTGGGGAAAGCCTCTGAGCAATCAACTCAATGGAACATATGTAAAGCTGCCTTCTGGCTTTTCTGGCAGAATACTTTCTAATCAATCAATGCTACGAGGTGTCATTATTCAAGGGCAAGTAAATTACCAAGTTAAGGGTAATGATGATAAAAATATTTTAGTGGCAGGTAGTTATTTCAGTTCTGAGCAAGAAGCGATACATCAATTCTCAGTTAATGCGGATATAGATTGTATTATTTATATACGCAGTCATGGTGTGTTTGATGTTGTTATGGATTAGAGTCAGCATATATGAACATAGACAATACTAAAATACTTAGTGTTTAGATTAAAAATGTTGTGTGCTTAACATCACTTTACAAACTCTAACAGACATCAAGTATACTAAGATTAGGTTTCTGAAATATAACTAGCTTTAAAAGTTCTTAAAAATTTCTCACATATAATATTAATGTCGGTTGCAAAATATTATCCATTTAATGGCTCAAAAAATCGTTTACGACTCGGTTTAACTTCTATTCCAGAATCTGAATGGATTCAATATGAGAAAGATCTCCCAGAAAGAATTGCACAAAAGAAAAAACTCATCTATGAGCAACCAAATCGTGTCATTCAATATTCTGATGAAAGTTTGTCTGCACAAAGAGAACTTTTGCAAAATATAATTTCATATCTTGCCAAATATAAAAGTGACTTATTTATACTAAATGACAGTTCAATTACTAGTTATACAGAAGGTATAACATATGAATTTGAAAAGTATAAGAATAATCCATTAGAGCTTATAAGCTATCTTGTAGCAGATGATTTTTGTCTACTAGAAAAATTCAATGATGACTATCGTCTTGTAGCTGGCTCGGTATGTTCTCCTACATACTGGGAGCTATCTGAAAAAATAGGCAAACCAATGAAGGATGTACATGCACCAATTCCAAATTTAGAAGATAGAATAGGTCATATGATTAGACACTTTTTTTCTGGTTTAAATACTGATGTCTACTACCAACGTTCTAATTGGTTCATAATGTCTAATTCAGATTTAACACTTTTTAAAGATGATTCTAATCCTGACAAAGAAATAAACAATTTAAATATAAGCAATATTGAAGATAAATTGTTTTTAAGAAGCGAAAGACAGACTTTTAGAAAGCTAAGCAAGACAAAAAATATTGCATTTGGTATAAAAATATATGTATCGCCGCTGAGTATATTGAAAAAGCATACTTTAATTGCAGAAGACTTAATACAGGGCCTGAATACAATGTCTGTGGATCAAAAAGAGATAATGGGGGTCAGTTTATATGAAGACTTACTTGAAATATATTTGCATGGTATTTTAGATAATAAATACTGATAAATTATCTAAATCCATCCTCTAACAAGCCGGTTAAGTATTTCGATCTTATTTTCTCTGTATAATTTCTAGCGATTTTAAATTTGCTAATGCAAAAATAAAAACTATCCTACACAGTAAAAGGTGTTTATAGAAAAATAAGTACATCAAACGCAGGTGTTGAGTGAGGAAAATATTAGTATAAATATTATTAGGTGAAGACTCTATGAGTTCAATAAGTAAAAAACAACTAGCAATTATCGTCGGCGCTGGTCCTGGGTTGGGTGTGAGTCTTGCTACACAGTTGGCTATGTCTGATTATAAAGTGGTAGCACTAAACCGATCCAAAATTAATAATGATAATGAACGTATCAAAATCATCCAGCTTGATGCATCTGATGTGAAATCAAGCAAAAATACAATTGAATCAATAATTAATCAATATGGCGTACCACACGTATTAATTCATAATCCTGCCCAGTTATTAATAAAGCCCTTTTTAGAAACGTCTTATGATGAGTTTAAACTCGCCTGGCAAGACATGGTTATGAGTGCATTTAATGTTTTCCGTGCGGTATTGCCAGGAATGGTGCAGCGCGGAGAAGGCACAATTATAGTATCGGGTGCGACTGCAAGTTTGCGTGCCGGTGAAAATTTTTCTGCATTTGCATCCGCCAAATTTGCATTGCGTGGTTTGACTCAATCTGTTGCTCGTGAATATCAGAAAAAAGGAATACATGTAGCACATGTGATACTTGATGGTATCCTTGATACATCTAACAGCCGCATACTACATTCAATGAATCCCTCGGATATGATGTCAACAGATGAAGTCGCACTAGCTTACTTGCAAGTAATTGAGCAAAAGCCTTCAGCATGGACACATGAATTAGATTTAAGGCCAACAAACGAAAAATTTTAATGCACACGGATGTATTAATTATTGGGGCAGGATTAAGCGGTCTTCATACTGCTTATGAATTTCAAAAGCGTGGTGTTGAGTACATATTATTAGAGGCACGAGATCGCCTTGGTGGCAGAGTGCTTTCTTGGGGTGCGCAAGAATCAGAGTATGATCCAGGGCTAGCCGCAGTAGATCTTGGGCCAAGTTGGTTTTGGCCAGGACAAACACGTATAAAATCATTGATAACTGAGCTTGGCCTTGAAAAAAATATATTTTTTCAGCAAAGTGAGGGTGATGCTGTTTATGAGGACAATCAAGGCAACATACAGCGTGGAGTTACTGGTGTGTCTATGGCAGGGGCTTATCGATTAAAAGGAGGTTTATCTCAATTAACATACGCTTTAAGTAATCAACTAAAAAATGAAAATATTTTACTTAATAGTAAAGTAAACACTATTAAGTATACTTCTGATAAAATTATCTCAACATATATAAATAATGATAATTCTAAGAAGGTGTCTAGTAATTATGTTGTTATAGCTTTGCCTCCACGTGTAGCAATATCAAATATTGAGTTTAAGCCAGAGTTTTCTGCGGATAGAAAACAGCAGCTTAATCAAATTGCAACATGGATGGCGGGACATGCAAAATTAGTTTGTGTATATGATGAGGGATTTTGGCGTAAAAGAGGTTTCTCTGGAGACGTTATTAGTCATCGTGGTCCTTTGCAAGAAATTCACGATGCATCATCGGATGATGGAAGTTTGAATGCCTTATTTGGATTTGTCTCGATACCTGCAGTTAACAGAAGAAATAGGCAAGATGAGATTAGGAAAATGGCAATTGCACAAATTGCTAGAATATTTGGCGAACAAGCAATGAATCCAAAGTTTGTATATCTTCAAGATTGGGCAATGGAAACCTATACATCAACTTACCTAGATCAGGAGATTCAAAGATTTCATCCCGCTAATAATATTGGAGATGCAAGTGAAAAGTCTTGGGATGATAGATTGATATGGTCTGGTTCAGAAGTAGCTGATTATAAACAGAACAATAATGGTTTTCTTGAGGGTGCATTAGAAGCCAGTATGTATGCAACATCGTTATACGGTAGCCTCTAAAAACTAATTAACATTTTAATTAATGAAAAATTCAGAGCCTGAAAATTTAATAAAAAAACATGAAAAACTCGTACACTCAGACATGTTGAAAGTTTCATCGCATGTACAGAGAGAAGCGGGTAAATGGATTGTCAATACTATAATGGTTGAAGGCTATGATGTACCGTTTAGATATAAACGGCAGGTAAAATATAAAAACTTAAAAGGACAGAGAGTTAATCTTACTTATTATCCAACTAAAGAATCAGTTGCGGGAATAGAAATGGAAATCATGAATGTAGTAAGAATTAAAGTGTCTTAACGTACCAATATTTGATAGGCTGAATTTTGTGCGAGAGGTTAATATAAAATAGTGATAAATGGGCTTTAATTAAAATTGCCTTTTTTTATTCTTCGTCTTTATACTCTTCTAAATTAACATCATCCATAGAATAGGCCGCGTAGCCTTGTAAGCTGTCTTTACTTTTAGTGCTAAGGATCCCGCTAGCCCAGACGGCATAATCTAACCATTCTTGATCAAGTCTTGTTTTTGAAGAGACGTATACAATTTGATTTGACGGTGGGGGCGGTGTATGAATGCATGCACCAAAATATGGAACCAATAAGAATTCTTTAAAAGTCTCAGTATCAAAGTCGAAATCAAGCGGGACAATAAATCCTGCAATCTTGACTAATTGATTATTTAGTTCTGGGACTATGGGGGCTGATGCAAGTGTTTCTCTTAGCTTATCATAAGCATTTTGAGCTTCTTCAGTACTGTCATCAAAGCTAAAGCTATCTGAAGCACTAAAATTGTTTTCATTATAGCTAAGTAGTGATTCCACATAGCCATCAGGCATCATTTCATCCCATTCCAAGATGCGTACATCATTGGCTAGTATAAAAGAGCAGTAAGTGGTAAATAAAGTTATCGATAAAAAATAAATTGTTTTTTTCATGATCGAATAGTAAGACCATCTTGTAAGGTGTTTCTATAAGCATTAATAGCAGGTATTAATGCAATAAAGAAACCTGCGAGCAATATACAGGCAAGAAATAATAGTTGAAATGATGATGGTGCTGTAAGAGCAAGTGAAATACCTAAAGAACCTTGTAATATGGGTCCTAGCAAGCCAATACCAACATATAGCATTATCATCGCAATAAAGACACTAATGATGATGAGTAATTCTGTTTCTATTATCATCAATAAAAATATCTGTAACGGTGATGCACCAGCAGAGCGTAGAACTGCTAATTCGCGTCGACGTGCATTTAGATTGGTAAGTATAATGGCCAGCATGCTAAAAAGGGATGTAAAAATAACTACGCCCGATATAATCAATAATGTTTTTTCAATAGTTCCTATGACTTTCCATAGTTCTAGTAATGCAACGCCGGGCAGTATGGCAAGTAAGGGTTCTTTATTAAAATCATTGATCGCTCGTTGCATTTTAAATACATCATGTTTGCTTTTTAATTTGAGCAAGAAAGCGGTTATGGATTGCGGAACTAATTCATCATGATTAGCTTTTAAATCAATAGAGGAGGAACTTGTTTTGGGGGCAATACCAGATTCCCAGCCAATATGTATTGCTTCAAGTGCTTTCAAATCAATGATGATGCTGTCATCAATTGGTGAACCGGTAGCGTTTAAAATTCCAGAAATATTAAATGGCGAATCACTATGTTTTGTAAGACTTACGTTACCCATACCATGCGCAAGAATTATACTGTCATTTAATGTATAGCTAAGTTTATTAGCTACATTTGATCCGATCACAGCGTCGTATAAATCAGAAAATTCCTTACCTGAAGAAAATGACAAATTTTGATTCTTTTTATAGCGATAATGCTCAATAAAATTTTGATTACTGCCTATAACTCGAAAACCTTTATGTGAATCTCCCAGAGATATGGGAATGCTCCATTCTATACGCGGATGTTTAGTTATCTTTTGATAGCTATCCCAGGAGACGTTATTGGTGGCGTTACCTATGTGAAATATCGAATATAGAAGCAGCTGTACCGAGCCACTTCGGGAGCCAACAATTAAATCTATATCAGAGACTGTGTTTACAAAATTATCTTTGGTTTGTACTCGTATTGTATCTACACTAAGAAATAGCATAATACTAATAGCAAGTGAGAAAATAGTTAGCCCTACAGAAAACTTTCTGAAACGAAGACTTTTTACAGCTAGATTTAAAATTACTCGATTCATATTAATGTGTGTTAGATAAAACTTTTCATGGATAATGTTCTATCAAACATGTCACCCAGCGTATGGTCGTGGCTGACAAAAATTAATGTACTACTAGCTTTATTTGTCTGATTAAAAAGTAATTCAATAAAATTGTGTTTTGCGTCTGCATCTAATGCTGAGGTAGGTTCATCAGCAATAATTATCTCAGGAGAGCCTATAAGTGCGCGAGCTGCAGCGACACGTTGTTGTTGTCCGGTGCTAAGTTCTGTAACGTTACGATTAGTTATAGATTGGTGCTCTAAGCCTAAAGCATTTAATAACGAGAATATTTGGTCATTAATATTTAACTTGCTTTCACGTATTTTAGAAAGACGATATTTAGAAAATGATAAAGGAAGCATTACATTTTCAAACACTGTTAAATAGGGGATTAGATTGAATTGTTGGAATATTATTCCAAAATGGTCAGCGCGGAACGCGTCGTAGTGTGATTTTTTTATGCGGTCTACTTGTTGATTTAATATCGATATTTTTCCATTGTTAGGTGATAGCGCACCAGTGAGTAAATTTAATAATGTAGATTTGCCGCTGCCACTCGCACCATGGATAAATATTTTTTCACCTTGCTGTATGGATAATTCAGATATATTAATTAAATCATTCGTTGAATTAGGCCAGCGAAATGATAGTTTAGAAACTTGAATGCTGGTCTTATCCATTAATGGATTGTCATATTACGGTGGTGAGGGCTTAAAATGATAAGTTGCTGATCATAATCTGATATATATTGAACTTCGATTTGTTCAAGGCTTGGGAGAGTTTCAAATAAGGAAAAGTTAATAGATATTGTGTCACTGGAAGAGCAGTGAAATATATATTCTAATTCAATATCGTAATGTTTTTCTGAGTTTGATCCTGATAAATAGTCATGGTGATTACTTAGCTCATATGAAGTGCTAGTGCACTTAGGCTGAAATAGAATGATGTTGTTGGGTTTCGATAATTTTTCAGTTACATCATCAACTATTGCTTGTTGATCACTGTCTTTAGGGGCATGTTCAAATCCAAATGTATTCATTGCTGGTAAAGTAATATGAAAGTTGATTTGATTATTGCTGTAAGAGAGTGTTGCTATTGCTTTGCCATGTTCATGTGCCTGGTGCTCAGTGAACTCAATATCATGATCATGGTGATCATGGTGATCATGGTGATCATGGTGATCTGAAGCTATTGACACTAAAGAGGAAAATGTCAGTGTCACGAGCACAACAAATTTTTGCAGGAACCTAAGTTGTGCAAGCAGTGTGTTTTTTTCTGGTCGATTGAAGATTAAGTATGTGTCCAGCTGCATGAATTATTCCGCCAGTAATCGTTAAAAGTGTTTCGCCTTCGTGAGGTATGACATTATTAATTAGAAGTTGTTCGGCAAATAAAGCAATAAAAATCAAAATTATTAGACCTAGAGAAGCAACAAGGAGCGGGAGTACTTTTTTATGTGAACGATAGCCAATTACTAATGCAATTAGGCTAATCGGTAAAATAAACATTAATATGAATTCATGAAACCAAAATTCATGTATGTCGTTACCATGATGAACAGTGGCAGTTAAAAGCGGAATTATGCTTGCGGCTATAGGTAATGCTATACAATGTATTGCACATAAACCAGATAGTAAAATGGCAAATCGGTCAAAATATTCTTGCATGTTATTTTGCGCACCTAGCACAGATCCCATGAATTTCTATGGATGTTTGATTAGGAGTAAAGCCTTGTTTACGACTTGTCTCTAGCAAAGTTTTATCTAGTTTTGGTTCACGCATTTCTTTAACTTCTTTACATTTATCACAAACAAAAAATTTACTATCAAGAGCTTGGTGTTCTAATTCACAGCCGATATAAGCATTGCTGCTTTCAATTTTATGAATGAAATGATTCTCAAGTAAGAAATCTAATGCTCTATATACAGTAGGGGGTTTCTCTATGTGACTATCAGAGCTCAGTTTAGCAAGAAGATCGTAAGCTTTAATAGGTTTATGGCTTTGCCAAATAAGTTCGAGTACCTTCTTCCGAATCGGGGTAAGTCGTAACGACTGCTTTATACAAATTTGGTCAGCTCGTTCTAATGCGTTCTTAATGCATGTGTTATGGCGGTGTTGTTCTCTCAATATCTTTCAAGTGATTCAGTGTTATAACATAACATTATATAATTATTACTATCACTATTCAATCACCTTGTGAACGATGAATATTTATTATCAAGTAGGGTTGAAATCTGTGTCCGTGTTTAGTTGGGATAACAAAATTTATAGATAAAGAGAACACATATTTACAGCTAATGAATATCAAATATGAAAGCTAAAATGAAAAATCCATAAATCAAAATTACACCTGCAATTACAGTCTTGATCAAATCTCTTATGGCAGTTTTATATTCATTTTCGGTCATAGTATGCACCTCATAAAATGGTGATAATTGATTGGAGTTGCGTTAGGATAAAATACTCTACCATATTCAATTGATCAATTGAATATATTCACTGGATCTGTGTGTATGACATTTAAAAAAGACTTATTTGCAGAATTTGCTCAAGTGGGGAAGTCACTAGGTAATGGTAACCGATTGGAACTATTAGAGTTTTTAGCACAAGGTGAGCGTTCAGTAGATGAATTGTCTAAAGCATCCAAGCTAACTGTGGCGAATACATCTCAGCATCTACAGGGCCTTAGAAGATCTGGCTTGGTGAAAAAAAGAACAGAAGGTCAAAGGTCCTATTATCGTTTGAGTGACTACTCAGTTGTCGCATTGTTGGCATTAATGAGAAATATTGCCGAAAATAATTTAGCTGAAATACAAATTCTTATATCGAGTTATTTGAAAACAAAAGACCAGCTAGAACCTATTTCAAGAGACGAATTACTGAAACGAGTAAATTCTGGAGAAGTCACAGTGATAGATGTGAGACCCGAAGTAGAGTATGAGTCAGGGCACTTGCCACGAGCGATCAATATCCCAATGGTGAATATAGAAAGTGAACTAGATAAATTGCCACAGGATAAAGAAGTGGTTGCATATTGCCGCGGTCCGTACTGTTTATTAGCATTTGAGGCAATCGAATTATTACGTTCTCAAGGGTTTAATGCCCGTCGATTAGAAGACGGATTCCCTGAGTGGAAACTACGAGGTTTACCAGTAGAGCAATGAATATAAAAAATTAGCCGGCAGCACTTGTTGCCAACGACATGGAGATTGAAGTGCAAGGAAGAAACTACTTAAAAAACTTAAAAGATGAATTATTAGAACACCCTCTTTTTGATGATCCATTGATTGAAAATATAACCAGTGTTTCGGTGTTTGAAACCGATAAGGCACAAAAATTTGCAAATTTGTATTACCCGCATATTCTTCGCACAAGGCTGTATCAGGCTAGTACGCTAGGAATAACACCTGATGAAAATATACAGTTTGTATTATCAGGTATTTTATATGATGAGTATGGTCTGGGAAATTCTACGAAATCACATATGCAACTATATCGAAACTTTATGCAAGCAATAGGACTTGATATAAAACCATACTCACAATACAAGATTATTCCTGAGTTACAAATGTACATAAGCGCCATGGAGCAACTTACTCGTAATGGGGACTGGTTGTCTGCGGTGGCAGCAGTGGGTGTTGCCAGTGAATGGCCTATTCCAAAGTATTATCAACTATTGTTGAATGGCTTGAGAAAAATACCTGGAATAAATGATGCCAATCTCGAATTGTTTGTAGGGCATATCGAGCTTGATATTGAACACTCAGAAATGATCGAACAGTCCGTACTACCTTATCTAAATGACCCGGAAAATCAAAAGCGATTTGATGAGGGTATTAAGATCAACATGGACGCGCGGAGAGTTTTACATGCTGGACTAAATCGTGAAATATTTGAGAGTTAGCAAATCATACGCCAGATAAAAGGCCTATTTGATTGCGGCCCTTTCTTTTTGCTTTGTACATAGCCTTATCAGCGTAAGCAATGAATTGAGAAACACATTTAATTTCATTGTCGGGGTAATTGGATACACCAATGCTTAATGTAGTGTTAATTTTCTTATCGCCAACCGAGAAGTTCATTTCTTCAACATTGTTTCGAACCTGTTCTGCTAGCTGTAATCCTTTTAAAGAACTAATATTTGGGCAGACAATTGCAAATTCATCTCCACCGTAACGACAAACAATATCTGCAGAGCGCACCGTTTGTATTAGTTTATCTGCAATATGTTTCAAAATTTTATCACCAATTTGATGGCCGTATGTATCATTGATAGTTTTAAAATTGTCGACATCAATCATGAATAAACAAAGCGAGCTAAAGTCTCTTTTAGCTGAGATATAGGCGCTATTTAAAAAGTGAGCGAATGCTTTTCGGTTATAGGCTTTTGTTAAAATATCTTTAGATAACTGATCTTCAATGTAGTCTTTATATTCTGCGTCAAGTTGGTTGTTTAATGAAAATTTGAGTACAGTAGAAACACCAATGGATACTTGATCGCCATTTTTTATTTCAATTTTGTCTGTCAATTTATTACCATTGATATAGGTGCCATTTGCACTTTTTAAGTCCTCTACAAAAACAGAAACGCCATCGAATCGCATGCGAATATGTGTACGAGAGATGCCTGTATCAACAACCTGTAACCCAGCTTCTGGTGATCGTCCTAAAGTGATATCTGTATCTGGCTCTAGTTGAAAGGATAAACCTGTTCTGGGCCCGGATATTGCTGTTACAGAAACGCTAATATTAGAGCTGGATTGCTTCTTTAACAGACCATCCGAAGGACGCGTAACAATTGTATCGTCTGACAATATTTTTAATATTTGGCTAGTGTCTTCCACTGCTATTTCATCATGTTAACCAGACACAGACTATCCATAAAATGGCAATTTAATTCCGGAGAATTAAGCACATACCTAGGATATTTATTGTGATGAAGATGAGGTAGATGCTAAATATGTTAGCTAGCGCACACTAAACGGAGTTAAATGAGGGATAAACGGTGGTAATACCTAGTTATTGATTAGTTAGGTAGATGCTAGTGCTATAACCAGTACTCACACTTTTTGACTAAATCTATTTGATTGCTGGCATTCAAACGGCTTCTTGCATTTCTGAATTGATTCTCAATTGTGCGGGTGGATTTATTTAAATGATCCGCGATCTGTTTATAGGTCATACCTTTTGCTGCTAGTCGGATGGCAATTAATTCAGACTCGCTTGGTTTTGAAAACATGCTATGTAACTTAGGGTTGAACCAATAATTACTAATACCAGCGAGTGGGCCTAGAAATCTAGAACAGAATGTATGCATAAAGTTAATTTCATCTTCATTCCAATCATGGGGTTTTGAAGTATGATCTATGCATGCAATACCGATTGGTTTATCTTCCCATAGCAATTTTTGTAACAGCATTGACTTACAGCCTGCCTCTAAGAATAAGTCTTTTAAATCTCCAAGCCCCTCATGAGATGACACATCGTTAATGGCTGTTGGCGGTGTCGTTCGCCATATTTCCTGCATGGCATCATTCTGGTTTGGTAAAAGTAAACCGATTATGGACGGGGCATTTGTAGATTGACTGATAAATTCCGTTATTGGTGTGTAGTGTTGATGGGTGGGTGTAGCAAATCCAGCATCAGCACGACAGACAGATAATTCTCTGGCTAAGAATTCTAAACCAACTTGTACTAATTGCTTGGGATCATCAATCACAATAATCATATGTGCCGCACAGTTAAGCATACGGGTATCACAATCGATATTAGAATCGATGTATTCTTTCCTTAGTGATTGTATGGATGGGAGTTGGTCTTTCAATGGATTGGTTTGTGCCGCTAATAATTTAGGGGTTATTTGCCATGTACGAGTTAGTGTTGCTATTTTATTATAGCTCTAAGTTTATACATGAAAGGAATGATAATGGGAATGAAACATTTTGATAAAGCGCAGTCGAAACAGATTAATTCACTGGGTATTGACGGAATTAATGCTTATTTACAGGATACCGTCGCTTCTAATAATGATAGTGCACCAATTGCTGGGGGCTTCTTTAGAATGGAAGCAGGTAATCCTCTCGAGTACACTTATTCATATGATGAGTGCAAGATAATGCTTGAGGGTGAAATGACAATTACTGAAAGTGGTGGAGAAACAGTAACATTAACACCCGGTGATGTAATTTATTTTGATAGCGGTACAACTGTTACATTTTCCTCAAAATCATCTGGTACTGCATTTTATGTTGGTCAGAGAAAGTTGGGTGAGTTGTAAGGGTTTATATTTGAAACTAATCGTTAAGCGAGATCATCTAGGCGTTTTTTAAGAGCGTTTCTCCAGCTAGTTGATAATTGTTTGCACTCTAATAGCGATGAAATGGAATCTTTTGACTGCCCGGGGCTATGCATGAGTATATTGGCTTGTGCAATGCTCCATGAAGGGTTGTTTCTTTCGGCTAATTCAAGCACGTCTGAATTTTGGACATGACCTTCTTGTAATACTCGTAAATACCAACCTGTTTTTCCAGTTTGTTGAATCCAGAATGGTAACTTTGCTTGGTTAAATTTACGCGCTAACTTCCAACAAGGTTGGCGCGGTTGAGAAACCTCGACAATGCAACTGCCAATTTGGTAAATATCACCAATACAGACACCAACCTCAGTTAATCCTGATACTGTAAAATTTTCCCCAAAAGCCCCATTATGTGGTGACGGTAAATTAATGCGTTTACGAAATGGAAATCGTGCACGTTGATTCCAATATTTGTAATGCTCAATGGGGTATACATTAACCGCTTTATCTAGTCCGCCATGCACAGTCAGATCGGCTTGTTTATCGCCCTCTAGATTATATTTGCTTAGGAATACTTGTCCATGGACAGGTGATTTATATATTGCAGTAGTCCAATCTAAAGCAATGTCTTTGGGTTTTCCTACTTGAATGGTTTCGATGCGCATGATGCAATCATATATCAAATAACACATATTAATGAAATGATGCGGCAATTAAAAATTTGGAAAATTGATTCATGAGTTGGTGGGGGAAAATAGCTGGAGGTGGTATTGGCCTGGTGCTGGGTGGTCCGCTAGGAGGAATGCTCGGGGCAGTACTCGGACATCAAGTGGATAAAGCCAAAAGGCTCAAAGCAGGCATTGGAAATAGTTCGCAAGAAACAGCGCAAGCGGCATTTTTTACCGCAACATTTTCTGTTATGGGACATATCGCAAAAGCAGATGGACATGTTACTAAGCAAGAAATACAGATGGCCGAACAAATATTTGAGCATATGAATTTTAAGCCAGAGCAACGAAGTGCAGCCATTGAATTATTTAATAAGGGCAAAGAAAATGATTTCGATCTGACTGATGTGTTGGCTCAATTTAAAAAAGAATGTGGTAGAAAAATCACTCTGATTCAGATGTTCATGCAGATTCAATTACAGGCTGCTTATGCTGACGGAAGTAAGCATCCTGCTGAAGATAAGATTCTAAAAGATATTTGTAATGCTTTAGGTTATCCAGTTGCTATGCTGAGTCAGCTGGAAGCAATGTTATACGCGCAACAAAGCAATTATTCAGGGGCTAATCCAAACCAGCCACCTAACTCTGCACAGATTAGTAATGCTTATTCAGTGTTGGGAATGAAACAGACAAATACGGACTCTGAAATCAAGAAAGCTTACCGCCGTTTGATGAGCCAACATCATCCTGACAAACTGATATCAAAAGGTTTACCTGAGGAAATGATTCAAGTAGCTACTGATAAATCGCAGCAAATACAAAAGGCTTATGAGCTGATTAAAAACTCTAGAAGAGTTGATTAATCATTTTTGGGTAGTTGTTTAATGTAATGCTACTTGTAGCTCTCGAGGAGTGAACTCAGGAATAGGGTTTTCCTGTATCAGTTCTAATACTAGCTGAAGGGCGAAATCCATCTGCTCCAAATCTATCCGGTCTGCTTCTTGGCATTGAGCAAGAGAGGCCTCATAAGAAACTTGAGATATTACTGATAATGCATAATCACGTTCACGTTCACTAGAGCAAGTTTCAAAATTGCGTATTGCATTGAATACACGGTTTGTTAATGCGCGATACTCTTCAATATTCATCTGAACCTTCCTCTCTGTTCTCCGTGAGGGCCAGATTAATATTTAGCAAAATGAGTTTCAATTACATGCAGCGCAACTTTGCTACCGCTTAGAGAATAAATTTATCTGAGTGTTAACTAGCACACAGTTTATAGATGTTTTGCTCTAACTAGTCGATTGCGTTAAGTGCCATTTTGAGCAATCAATAATGTCCAAAAAAAGAGCTAGCAAGTAAATAGAAAGTATAATTTATTCAGATATTTTGACGGGTTGTTTGGTTAAAGTAGGTTTCATCCAGAGAAATACAGTTAAGGTGATACCAAGAATAAAAATACCTATACGTAACCATGTTATCTCTAGAAGAAATATCGAAATACTAAGTGTCACCCATATGAAGATAATTGCTTTAATTTTCACATCACGAGGGATGCCTTTATTGTCTTTATAACTCTCGATGAGCGGGCCAAAAAGTCTGTGTGTTATTAGCCACTGGTGAAATCTTGGTGATGATTTAGCAAAGCACCCTGCCGCTAAAAGTATAAATGGTGTGGTTGGGAGTAAAGGTAGAACAATGCCAATCACTCCTAACAAAATCGATAGCCAGCCCGAACAAATCAAGAAATATTGTTTTGCCTTATTCTGCATGGGAACTCTTATTTGTGTGACTCAATGGGCGCAATTATAGAAATCTAATCATAGCTATTTTATCTCAGACCTATTTGGCTGATCCTAATATGGCTGATAGGCAATCTTATATATATTATCTCTATGTTTATCAATAAGTTATAAATCTGCGAGAGGTATCTAAGAAAATTTAAATATGTGAGATGTTAACTCCGTCAAAAAACCAACTATCTTGCCTCTATACGTCGTTAAATTGACGCTTTTAAGCTGAATCTGGCTGCCCGCCATTACTCACTATATTTAAGCTTACTGCGTGGATCTGTGTCTTTTGCATAGATAATTAATTAACTCATTGATTTTAAATAATAAAATTAATAAAGACGGTTTTCTGTCGAATAGGAATTGAAAACTGTACAACCATGGAGTGGGGTCGTTAGGTGGGCAATCTTAACATCAGGTTAGCGGTAGCTGTATGCGTATCTATTGCCGTTAGGCAAGGGGTAGCAGTGGCTATTTTGTTGCTATGTGCTGTGAGTACCCACGCAGATGTTACTACACAACTTGACTGGGATTCACTGACTTGGCCGGCAGGATCCACTAGTCAAACTTACACAATTGGATCAGGTGATGTTTCGATAACGCTAAATGGGTCAACCGATACTCCGCCAGGAGATACAGGAGGATTGGCGAATGGTAGTCCATTCATAACTAATGACTTAACGGGAGGATTATCACCCATACAAGATTCATTAGAGATAAATGTTGATTATCCTGCAACAAGTCTACAGCAGATTCCAATCATTATAGATTTCACACATCCCGGTGGAGTTAGCAATGTTAGTTTTAATATTTTTGATGTCGATTTAGGCTCATGGGTTGACGTTGTGCAAGTGACAGCGACAACTGATGGTGTCACATATTTCAATCCAACTAGCATTGCGAGTAACTCGGCGAATACTTCTGATGGTATCAATACTGTCACAGGCACCTCAGGATCATCATCAAGTTCTAACGGAACAGCAACGTTTACATTTGCTAATTCAGGTATCACCCAGATACGTATTTTATATAGTAATCAAAACACTGCATTCCAATGGATTGCGTTGCATGACATAAACTTCACATATTCAGAATCTGACTTATCAATTTCAAAAACACACACAGGAATATTTAATCAAGGTGATGTTGAAACATATACCTTAAGAGTCAGTAATAACGCAGCAGCTAGTGATGACCCCGGCATAATTACAGTCACTGACACACTTCCCGCTGGATTGACTTATGTAAACGCTACTGGAACAGGATGGACATGCGGCGCAATAGGACAAGATGTCACTTGTACTAACCCTGGTCCATTAAGTGCAGGGAATAGTCTGTCCGATATAACACTTGAAGTGTTGGTAGATGCGGCAGCAGTTCCGTCAGTGACAAATACTGCAACAGTGAGTGGTTTACTGCCAGATTCAAATACTGGAGATAACACTGACACAGATTTAACAACGGTTGTGGGAAATCCGGCTATTACTGCTGGTAATAAACCACTATATCTATATTCAGATACTAATGGCGATACTGATCCGGATTTATCGAGATCACCTCCTACTACAGCTCAAACAAGAATACGTATTCGAAAGAATAATGAGGTATTTGAAACATGGGTGCTAAATCCGCAGACACAAGCGGATTTAATTATTGATGGTGATAACGGCACAATTCCAGTTGAGTTAATACTAAATAGATGTAATTCGTGTGGAAACGCATCGCGAAGTGTGCAGGTAACACTGTCTACCTCGTTAGGAGTTATAGGCACAGTCTCTAGAAACTTATCACTGAATGGAACACCTACATCATTCACTTTTTTAGTGCCAATTAGTGGTGACATTTCACTACCATCTGGATCAACAATATCGCTCACAGTTACAAATGTCACACCTGGCTCAGGTGGTAGAAGGATTTTTGTTTATCCTGAAAATGGCGGAAGTAACTCGCGTGTTGAACTAACGTCAGAAACAGTTATTAATGTTGATGATATAGAATTTTATGACGCAGCATTTCCTGGAGGATCGCTAGTAACATCAGTATTACCAGGATCAAATATATTTGCTCGAGCAACTGTCAGTGATCCATTTGGTAGTTTTGATATTAGCAATGCCTTAATCAGCATTATTGATGCAGACTCAAGCAGTGTGGTTACTAATGCGGTAATGACAGAGTTGGCGGGAGCAAGTGGGGCGATAAAAACATTTGAATATGCTTATCTAGTTGCCGCAACGCCATTAGGAACCTGGAATGCAGTAGTAACTTCAAACGAAGGCACTGAAGGAATTGTTAGCGATAATGCTGCAGCTTCATTTTTGGTTGGCGGCACACCAGATGTAATTTTTCTTAAAACTTCTCAAGTAATCGATGATGGTTTAGGGACTGTAGCACCAATTGCAAAAGCGATTCCTGGTGCAGCAGTTCTATATCGATTAGCTGCAAGCAACCAAGGAGATGGAGCGACTGATAGTAATCTAACTATTGTTGATTCTATTCCATCAAATACTAGTTTGTGCGTTGCCAACCCATGTGCCCAAGGGCTGGATCCTATTCAATTTTTAGATGCTCCGGTCGGAACAACTGCAAGTGGTCTTAGCTATTCTTATGCAAGTGATGTTGAATATTCAAAAAGTAGCGGACCTATTTATACATACGGAGCAACATTAACGCCTGATGGCAATGGCTACGACCAAGGTGTAACACGAATACGTATAAGTCCGAGTGGGCAATTTAATCCGGCAAGTGGTTTAACACCAGCAGGGTTCCAGATAATTTTCAGAGTACAGGTGCAATGATGAAAAAAATTGCACAAGTAATTTCAATAATAATATTTTTATCATTATGTAATGTTGTTAAGGCTGTGGGTGTAGCAGCAGGCACATCTGTATCGAATACTGCAACAGTCAGCTTTAATATTGGCGGTACCCCAGGAACTGCATTTGATACGGATGTTTTCCAAGTTCAGGAACTCATTAATGTGGGTATTACGTGGCAGGATGCAGCAAATATTATTGTAGCGCCTGGCTCAACTCAACAAGTACTAACATTTCTATTAACAAATACTGGGAACGGAATAGAGTCATTCTCATTGTTAATCGATAACGCTGCTGTGACAACAGATGATTTCAACCCTGTAAATGGAAATATCCATATAGATGGTAACGCCAATGGAATATTTGATGGCGCACCAACCGATCCTGTTTATGTTTCTGGGCTTAATGATCCACTATTGGATGCTAATGGCATAGATAGCCAGGTCATATTTTTAGTAAGTGACATACCAGTTACAACAAGCGTAGGTGAAACTGGTATCAGCCAATTAACTGCTAATTCATTAACAGTAAGCGCAGCTGGCGCTGTGAGTGGAACGATTCTGAATGGTTTGGGAGATGGTGGTATCGATGCAGTAGTTGGCGTAAGTCAAGCAGATGATATAGAGACTGGCACTTATCAAGTTGATACCACACCGATTGATGTGAGTATTTTAAAAACAGCCCAAGTTGTAAGTGATGGTAGTGGATGTTCAGTTGCGCCATGTTCGCCTATACCTGGTGCAACCATACGTTATTCCTTACAAGTAATTATTTCAGGTGTTGGCACAGTCAACAATTTAGTCATCACCGATCCGATTCCTATCAATACGACATATACGACAGAGAGTATCAATTTAAATGCTATCTCTCTGACGGATAGTGGTGTTGATGCGGACGCAGGAAATTTTTCTGCAAACACGGTAACGGTTAATTTGGGAGATATCTCAAGCGCTGTTACTCATCTTATAACTTTCGATGTAACCATAAACTAAATAGGAGAACAAAGTGAGTAGATACTTCCTGACATTCACGAAAACACTTTGTGTGTTCTTATTAGCATCCGCTGTATCAATGGCGATTGCTAATCCTTCTAACGCAATTGAAGTAAGTTCAATCGTTGAACTAGAAGTTATTTCATTGGATGAGCAAGGTAATGAAATTATCAAGCGTATTCCTGCTGAAAAAGTAACTCCTGGTAGCGAAGTAATTTATACAACGCGTTTTAAACATAACGGCGCTGAGCCAGCTGAGGATATTGTAATTTCAAATCCAATTCCTGAACACACTATCTATAAAGTAGGTAGTGCTAAAGGAAATGGTACTGAAACTCTTTATTCGGTAGATGGTGGAAAATCGTTTCATCAGCGAGATCAACTAACAGTTGTAGGACAAGACGGTAGTAATCGAGTAGCTGAGGCAAAAGATTACACAGATATACGTTGGACCTACAAAGGGAAGTTGCAGCCCGGTGATGAAGGGACAGTCGAATTTCGAGTTGTTCTTAAATAGTCGTATCCAAGAGTTAAGTACAAGGAGTACATATTATGGATAATTTTAAATATAAATTTTTATCGCAAATCCTGCTAGGGTTTGCTCTCATAGTGGCGTTTGCATCACAAGTACATGCAGTAGGTACTGCTGCCGGGACACAAGTTGATAACCAGGCAACGTTGAGTTACACGGTTGGTGGTACACCACAGGTACCAGTCACTTCTGATGATCCAAACCAAGGTGGTACCAACGATGCTACAAGCTTTATCGTTGATACCAAAATAGATGTCACTGTAACATGGCAAGATGGTGCAAATGTTCAAGTGGCACCAGGCCAAGATGGTTCGACACCTGTGCCAAACCCTCCTTCTGTATTGGAGTTTTTGGTGACTAACGAAGGTAATGCTGATTTCCAAGATTTTTCGCTAAGTACTGAAAATCTTGCAGGGGACTTTAATCCAAGTTCAGTGTTGATTTTTGTTGATGATGGAGATGGCTTATATAATCCAGCGTTAGATACAGCAACCTTTATTGATGAGTTAAGCTCAACGGCAGCGGGTAATGCAAATGAAGTTACCGTATTTGTTGTTGGTTCGATTCCATCAACACAAACAAATGGGCAGCTTTCAAATATCGCCTTAATTGCAACTGCACATGACGGTAATGGTGGGACAACAGGTGCATTAGGCGCGCCAACAGTAGCTGATACTCTCGCAAATGACATAGTATTTGGCGCTGGTGCAAATCAGGTAGTATTTGCTGATGGTGCTGGTACTGCAACTGTTGATACTGCACTTAATGGTCAGCATTCCGATACTGGTACATATGTCGTTACTGCAACCACAGTAGCAGTGAGAAAGTCATCTGCAGTTAGCGATGATGGATTAGGTAATACTTCAGCAACGGCTAAAGCGATTCCTGGTGCAACGGTGACATATACTATTGAAATTGAAAATTCAGGTAGTATCGGTGCTACAGCAATTACATTGACAGACCCAATTGATATTACAAATCTGTCTTATAACAATCCGAGTGTTACATTTAGCGCGGATTGCGGTGGCGCAACAAGCGAAAGTTTTGTTAGTCCAAACTTAACAATTAATGTTGGGTCGATTGCGGCAGGTGCAACATGCACTGTTACATTTGATGTAACTATACTTTAGTTACGCATTGTAAATTGTCAGGAAGTGTACGCGAGTATTTGATGCTCGCGTACATACTGATAAATGCGAAGGATTGCAAAAACAATATATAACTACATACAGGTGGTGTGTGGTTCTATTACGCAAGTACGTCAGCTTGCTGTATATGCGTGCGCGCAGAAAACAGCGATATTGGCTTTTGTGATTGCTTTATTTAGCTTATTTGCCCATCAAGTATATGCTGTGCCACCAGGTACGGTGATTACTAATACTGCAACCGCCAATTTTGAAATAGCAACAATTCCACAAGCAAGGTTGTCAAATTCAGTTGATATAACTACGACTGTAAATTTAAGCCCGGCAACAATATCATTCTTGCAATATTCACCTTCAGGTTTAGGGGCAACACCAACAAACACTTCACCAACCGGGTGTAGTACAAGTGATATTGCTGGACCATTTTTACCTTTAGGAAATCCTACGTATTTGGGAATGGGGACATTAAATGCCTCAAGTCCACTAGATTTGGTGTCAGCAACTAGCTACCACCAAGGTGAGCCAGTATTTATACAAGTTAATGATGCTAATCGAAATCTGAATAGTACGGTTAGAGATACATTAGTTGTGACAATCAGTTCAACAAGCGTTGGTGATCAAGAGCTTTTACAATTAAGTGAGACTGATGTTGATACCGGAGAATTTGTAGGTTACATACAAACTGTTACAACGCCAGTAACACCTAATGATTGCTTATTAGCAGTGATAACAAATGAATTAATTGAAGTTAGTTATACAGATATTTTTGATGTCACTGATGTGGTAAGTACAAATGTACTAGTAGACCCATTTGGAATAGTATTTAATAGTACAACTGGAGTGCCAGTGAGTGGTGTCACTGTCACATTAATCAATGCTGCAACAAATTTGCCAGCGGCAGTTTTTGGTGATGATCTTGTGAGTGCATTTCCATCAACTGTAGTAACAGGTTCAACAGTCACAGATGCGGGAAGCACAGTTTATAATTTTGGTGCAGGAGAATATCGATTCCCGTCAGTAGCGCCAGGGACGTATAGATTAGAAGTAAGTGCGAGTGAGTATATAACTCCATCGGTAGCTTCAGTCGCTCAACTACAAACATTAGCAAATGCACCATTCGCGTTAGATTCAAATGCTTCATTCGAACAGGATTTTGTTTTAGTTGTTGGCCCACCTTTAAATGTTGATATTCCAATTGATCCACTGGATGACGCATTGTTTGTTACTAAGCGCGCTTCAAAAGATGAAGTTGCTATAGGTGATTTTATGCAGTATGAGATTACAGTGGCAAATAATCGTCCTACAGATATCGCCTTCAATACAAATCTAATTGATGTGTTGCCAACTGGTTTTAGGTACCAGAAAGATTCATTGCAAATAAATGGTAATTATGTTGCAGATCCAAATGTTTCATCTGATGCGAGAACTGTATCAATTGAGTTAGGCGACTTACCAGCAGCCAGTACAGTGACAATTAAGTACGTGATAGAAGTCACCTCGGGAGCACCATTTGGGTCGGCTGTAAATTCAGTGCAAGCAAGTGATGCTTCTGGATTTAGATCAAATGTGGCAGAGGCTATTGTTAGAGTCTTTGATGATTTATTAAGCACCAGAAGTTTTTTAATTGGTACTGTTGCAGAATCTGAATGTGTCAAAAATCATGGTATCAATAGTTCGGTAAATTATTATCTTGAAAGTGAATCGCGAGGGAATGAATTTACACATACACTGACTATAGAAAAAAATGACGCTCGCTCTAATGCGTTAATTGTAGAAATTCTATTGCCAAAATTACTTACTTATAAAAATTCATCTGCAACAATAAATAATAAGAATTATGAGAATTCCGTCATACAAGGACAAAAATTATTATTACCCATAAGGTCAAAAAATAAAAATCAAGTGATAAAGTTCAAGACAATTATTAATGAAGATTATGTGGGTGAGTTTGAGTTGCGAGCTAGATTAGTAACTGAGAATTTGCAACAAGAAAGTACGGTTAGTGATTGGGCAAAAAATATATATAAAGTTGATGAAACTATAAGTATTTTGCAGGCAAATAGTATGATTAAGTCTCTAAAAGCGATGCCAATTAAGCAGCAAAAAGGTATTTCTAATGTGCGTCTATTTTTAGAAGATGGAAGATATGTGCTTACAGACGAGCGTGGCATGTATCATTTTGAAGCGATAGAGCCTGGCACACATGTTGTTTATATAGACCCAGGAAGCATCCCTGATAATCTTGAAATACATCAATGTGTAAATAATACGCGTTTTTCTGGAGATAAGTATTCTCAGTTTGTTGATATTGAGCCAGGTTTATTATGGCGCGCAAATTTCTACTTACGTGAGAAACAGCCTCAGCAGAATTCAATCCAAGTGAAGCTATCAAGTGAGGCTAATGAAAGTGAAATTTTATTTAGACTAGCATTGAATGGTGTATTTGAGGGTCTGAAGAATGTTCGTGCAAGCATTATTCTTCCTCAAGGTCTTGAGTATGTGTCTGATAGTTCTTTGTTAAATGGTGTGAATGGTATAGAGCCTAGTAATTCATTTGGCACTATTACTTATCGATTAGACGATCAACTTACTCTGGCAAATAATAATCTTATCCAATTTGTAGCGCAAGGCGTGCCGAATTCTCAAGGCGAAGTAAGTGCACAAGCATTAATTACGTATGATATTGGTGGTAATAAAAATCAACGTTTAGTGCCTGTGACTAATGATGTTTTCTATCAAAAAGAAGCATCTAAGGTTAATACTCATATTTTAAGATCTAATTTTAATTCCTCATCTGCACAAATTAATTTGAAAGGTATGGAAGATTTAGATCGACTGATTTCAAGCTTAAGTAAACACAAAATAAATAGTGTTCGTATCATAGGACACACAGATAATGTGCCTGTATTAGTTAGAGCCAATTATAAGTATCATAATAATCAGTCTTTATCGGAGGCAAGAGCAAAGGCCGTTTCAGATTATCTAAATTCAGGGTTAAATTTAACTAATACTCAATTACAAATAATAGGGAAAGGGGATACACAGCCGATTGCTAACAATGACACTTGGGATGGTCGGGCATTGAATCGTCGTGTTGAAATAGAAATAGAAAGTCTTGAGATAACGAAGAAAAAACAATTAGAGGTGCTACAGGATAACAGTGCTGCGAGTGCTACCACAATTATCAGTGTTCCAAATACAAAGTCTGAAATTAAAAACATATTGCCAGAAATTAAAGTTGAAGCTATTCCGGTTTATGATCAAACCTGGCTAGAAAATGCTGATAATCAATTAGAGTGGTTGCTGCCGGTGGATAATGCAAATCCTGAAATACCTTCGGTTGGTATAGCAATAAAGCATCCGCGCGAACATAAAATAGTATTATTTCTTAATGGAAAACAGGTCAGTGCATTACAGTTGGATAGTAAATTAGTCAGTACAGATAGTCAGCGTATGATCACACGCTGGCGAGGTGTTGATGTTTTAGAGGGGGATAATCAGCTAGAAGCAATTACATACAACCGCGATGATGTTGAGCAACAAAGAATATATAAGAATCTTCATTTGTCAGGCCAACCTGTAAGGGCTGAGTTGGTTCCAGAGTATTCACGTTTAGTCGCAGACGGACGCAGTAAAATTTTAATAGCAGTCAGATTTTATGATCGTTGGGGTTACCCTGCTAGACCAGGAATTGTGGGATCCTACAAACTTTCTTCTGACTATACTGATTCAGCACTAAAGAAGCGTTTAGATGAGCAACCTTTAAATGGATTACTCAAAGGTCAAACTAGGTATAAGATTGCTGAAGATGGCATTGCTTATATAGAAATTGAACCTAGTACAACTAGTGGTAAAGCAGACTTAGATTTTGAATTTATCGATGATCGAAAACAGACTATTAGTGCTTGGTTAAAAGCAGTTCAAAAAGAGTGGATACTTGTAGGGCTGGCTGAAGGCACTGCAGGATACAACAACATTTCTGGTAATTCAGAAGCATTGGATGATAACCAACACGAAGATAATTTGTATGAAAATGGTCGGCTAGCATTTTATGGGAAAGGACAAGTGAAAGGCGAATGGTTACTAACGCTAGCGTATGACTCAGAACGAAAGGAAAGAAATTCTTCTGAACGTTTATTTCAGACGATAGATCCTGATGAGTATTACACATTATATGGGGATGCGACTGAGCAACAATTTGATGCGGCGAGCTCAAGAAAGCTATATTTAAAGATAGAAAAACAACAATTCTATGCGTTGTTCGGGGATTTTGATACTGGATTAACAATCACAGAGCTAGCGCGTTATAGCCGCAGCATGACAGGCATCAAGAGTGAATTTGAAGGTAATAACTATGGCTTTAATGCTTTTGCTGCAGATACTGATCAAATTTTTGCGCGCGATGAAATACAAGGTAATGGCACATCAGGATTATATCGTTTATCTAATACGAGCATTATTATAAATAGTGAAAAAATACGTTTAGAAACCAGAGATCGTTTTCAGCCGCAGGAGGTAATTTCTGAGCAGCAGTTAAATCAATTCTTGGATTATAGTATTGATACCGTAAATGGGACATTATTCTTTAAGCAACCGGTGCAAAGTAGAGATGATAATTTCAATCCGATCTATATAGTGGCTGACTATGAGGTGTCAGGGTCAAGTGACCGGCAGGTGACTGCTGGTGGACGAGCTAATGTGTTTAGTAAAGATAAAAAATTAGAAGTAGGATTAAGTGGTATCACTCAAGGTGATACTACTACAGAGGGTAACCTTATTGGTCTAGATGCAAAATATGAGATCTCAAATCAAACTGAGATTCAAATTGAAGTTGCAACTAGTAAAACAAAATCAAATGGTGACTCTCGAAATGGTACTGCATACATGGCTGAGCTACAGCATAATTCTGAAAAAGCAGATGCTAATTTATATTTTAGGCGGCAAGCATCATCTTTTGGATTGGAACAACAGAGTGCGAATAATGACGGAAGTAAACGTTATGGTGTAGATACGCGCTATAAAATTAATGACAGTTTGAATGTTAATAGTGAAGTTTATCGTGATGAGGTGCTGGCTAATGATAATGAACGTACAGTTGCTACAGTAGAACTCGAGAAATCAAAAAAGCTATACGATATGGCTGCAGGAGTGTCATACGCTAAAGACAAATTAGAAAGTCAGGAAGATAATGATTCTGTCTTAGCAACTGCAAGAGCTTCTCGCTATATATTTGATAGTAAGTTGAAAGTTCGCGCTGATGCTGACATTGAGCTAACCAATGATAATTCTGTAGATCATCCTACTCGACTACTAGGAGGAATCGATTATCGCCTTAATCAAGCGACTGAATTATTTGTTGAACATGAATACACGCAAGGTGAAGATCAAGATACTAATACTTCACGAGTAGGAACAAGGTTAACACCGTGGAGTCAGGCTACGATTAATAGCTCAGTTGAACAACAATCAAGTGAAAATGGAGAGCGTGTATTTAGTAACTTAGGCTTTGTTCAGGGTTGGCAGTATAGTGATAATCTTCAATTGGATTTCAGTCTTGATCGTTCAGACACCTTGCGTGATCCAGGTGGGCAGGCCTTTAATGAGAATACTGCATTAGCCTCCGGTACAATTAGCGAAGATTTCACTGCGGGATCTGTAGGTGCAAATTATGTGCAAGGAGACTGGTCATCATCTTCAAGGGTAGAATATCGCACAAGTGATAATGATATTCAGCGAAGTTTGTTTATGGGTTACTATCGTGAACAAGCTACCGGTGTTGGAATGTCATTGGATTTGCAAGTATTTGATACTGATCGACGTAACGGTGCGGATGAAGCGCAAGCAGACATAAACTATTCAGTTGCATATAGGCCTGATAATAGTGCATTAACTATATTAAATAGATTTGATTTAAATTATGAAGATACAAACGGAGAAGACTCAAGGATACGAACTAGAAAAGCTATTAATAATTTAAACTTAAACTATACCGTTGACGGCAAACATCAGTTTGGCGCACACTGGGGCATTAAATATACTTTAGACCATATTGATAGCGAAGAATACGATGGAGTTACTCAGTTACTAGGTTTTCAGTATGTTTATGATTTACATGAAAGAGTCGATTTGTCACTACATGGCGATGTTTTGTATTCAAGCAATGCTGATAATTATAGGTATTCATTAGGTCCTTCCTTTGGACTAAACGTCTATAAAAATATGTGGCTAAGTATTGGCTATAATTTGGATGGATTTGAGGATGAAGACTTTTCAAGTTCAGAATATACAGCTAACGGACCTTATGTGAAGATGCGTTTCAAGTTTGATAAAAATACAGTCAAGGGTCTTTTGAAAAAATAATATATTGCTGCTTGTGTTCTAATTATTAATACTGGAGAAATGCAATGGGGATTTTATCGTCGATAATTTTAGGTTTGCTGGTGGGCGCGTTAGCTAAGTGGATCATGCCTGGTAAAGATCCAGGAGGATTATTTATCACTATGGTGCTTGGCATGGCCGGTGCTATGATAGGCGGGTTCATTGGAACTCAGCTAGGTATCGGTGATGTCACTGGTTTTAATCTTGTTAGTATTGGACTTGCTACACTTGGTGCGATTATTTTGTTAATCATTTATCGTCTAATTACCAGATAGCATATTGTTTTAGAATTTTTGAATTCACATACACATTAATTTATGTGATACGGATAACATTTTTGAGAGTTTTAGATTAAGTATTAGTTAAATCAGCAGCTACCTATCTACAAGAATCAAAAGATAAGGAAAGTTATGTCTGATCCTATAATGCAAGCAGGTCTTCAAGGTATTCAAGGTGGTTTAGATCAATTTGGTCGCGCTGCAGGGCAAATTGCCTCTACATCTAATGCTTCATCATCAGCAAATAGTAATAACATTATTGATAGCTTAGTTGAGGTGAAGCAGGCCCAAAGTACTGTGCAAGCGTCTGCAGCAGTTATCAAAGTGGCAGATGAAACTTTAGGTTCTTTACTTGATGAGCTTGCTTAAGCTTTGGCACTGATAATAATAGTGTGTTGTTCTAAAGAGCCTTTTTTTGTAAAAGCATCTTCGGGCATAGGATTTTTGTGAGCAAGCTTAAAGTCCTCACTACCAACCCAGTTTTTAAAAGCAGCTTCATTATCCCATTCTGTATAAACAACATAAGGCACTTCATTAGACTGTGGCTTTAGTATCTGCATACGTTTAAATCCAGGTTGTTTATCGATTTGACCTGAGCGTTTTTGAAACCTATTTTCGAATTCTTGATGCCAGTCAGGGTGAACGAATACTCGGTTAGTTACAACAAACATAATAATTCCTAATAAAATTAATTACTTACTTTATGACAAATAGTGTGTCAGATTTTGAAAGAATTCACTAGCCTTGAAAATGAGTGAGCGCTCACTTACAATACAGCCATTGTGCTATTGAGTGCCGAAAATGAGTACACGAGATAAAATTGTTACTGCCGCAGTTGAATTATTTATAAAGCAAGGCATATCTAAGACAACAACCAAGGAAATTGCTGCATCTGCATCAGTCGCTGAGGGTTCAATATACCGCTATTTCCCAAGTAAAGAGCAACTTGCCTGGCAGGTATTTAAAGAATACCACCAATACTTGGCTACTCAGTTGCAGTTGTCTGTTGCTAAAGATAATCAACTAAAAGATAAAATTCATTCATTAGTGAGTTGTTTTCTAAAATTGGCAGATGATGATTGGTTGATGTTTAGTTATTACGTGACATCACAGCATACGCATATGAAAAATGTGTCTAAAGGCATGCTGACACCCTATCAAGTGATATATCAAATAATTGAGGAAGGTATAGAGGAAGGAGAGATAAAAACGACTGAAAAAAATATATTTACTGCAATGGTGATGGGAGCAGTACATCAAATAGCTATAAATAAAATTTACTTAAGGATTAGCGGTGATCTTTATCCACAGTGTGAATTGGTATCAGAAACAATAGTAAATATGACAATGATCAAAGGCAGTGATCATGAGTAATTTATTTAACTTGCTTGCTACTAGAAGATTTTCACCGTTATTCATTGTGCAGTTCATGGGAGCATTTAGCGATAATATATTCAAATCGGCATTATTAATTTTAATAACTTATAAATTTGCAAAAGCTTTGGGTATTGAAGCCTCGATACTCAATATGGTGGCTGCAGGAATTTTTATTTTACCATTTTTTTTGTTTTCTGCATTTGGTGGATTGCTGGCTGATAAATTTAGCAAACATATATTAATACGTTACATAAAAGCATTTGAATTTACTATTCTGCTAATTGCATCATATGCATTAATTAATGAACAAATATGGGTGCTACTTTCGTGTTTATTTTTAACTGGTATACAGTCAGCATTATTTGGCCCAGCGAAATATGGAATATTACCTGAACTGCTAAAGGAGCAAGAATTACTATCGGGTAATGCATTAGTTGAAGCAGGTACATTCTTATCAATATTATTGGGAACAATAGTCGGTGGACTATTAATATTAGGTGACTATGGAGGGATAACAATATCAGTAGTATTACTTTTATGTTCAGCAATTGGTTGGTTTTGTAGTTTTCTAATACCAAAAATTACAAGTGCCAATGCATCTTTAGCGTTAAATGCAAATATATTAAAACAAACATATGATGTGTATGCATTAGGAATAAAGCATTGGGAAATTAGACGGGTTATTTTTGCAATATCGTGGTTTTGGTTTTTAGGATATGTAATTCAATCACAGTTGAACCCATTAACAGCAACGGTGTTATTTGCAGATGAACAAGTAGCAGTAATGATGCTGGTAATGTTCACGGTGGGTATTGGAGTAGGTTCAATATTATGCAGTTTGATTATGGCGGGCGAGATTAGCGCAAGATATGTTCCATTTGCGGGTATTGCGATGTCATTATTTAGTCTGGATTTGTATTTTTCATTAGCTAATATTACTCAAAAAGCAGCAGATAATGAGCTCTATACAATAAACACATTCTTAAGTGATAAATACAATTGGAGAATATTATTAGACATGCTGCTGCTATCGGTGGCAGCAGGGTTTTATATAGTACCTTTGTACACTCTGCTACAAAAGAGAGTTGAAGACAAACTGCGTTCGCGTACTATTGCAGCAAATAATATATCCAATGCCATGTTCATGGTGGTCGCATCTATATTGGTAATAGGTGTTTTAAGTATTGGCTTTGGTATAGCGGATTTATTTTGGATGTTAGCTGTTCTTAATTTTATTGTAGCGATATATATAATGAAAATCATACCTAAGCAGTCACTAAAAACTCTCGGACGAATATTATTTAAATTATTATATAGGGTAGAGCTTAAGGGGGTTAAAAATTTCCCTAATGATTCTACACCTTATGTGATTGTTGCCAACCACACATCGTTTTTGGATGGCCCGTTGTTAATGAGTTATATGCCCGAGCTTCCTGTATTTGCAATTAATACTGATGTAAATAAAAAATGGTGGGCGAAAATATTCACACAGTTCTTTGAGATGTATCCATTGGACCCAACACAACCAATGGCAGTCAAGGGATTGGTGAAGATGCTTAAAAATGGCAGAAAAGTGGTGATATTTCCAGAAGGGAGAATTACCAACAATGGTAGCTTGATGAAAGTATATGAAGGTCCGGGCAAAATCGCCGAATTAGGCGGTGCAAAATTAATCCCTGTAAGAATTGATGGTGCAGAATATACAAATTTTGGCCGCCTTAAAGGATTGGTTAAAATAAAATGGTTCCCAAAAATTACAATTTCAATTTGTCCTCCAGTGGATATCGGTATACCTAAAGAAGTACGTGGTAGTGCAAGAAAGTTAGCACTTAGAAGAAAAGTATATGATGTTATGACAGACATGATGTATAGAACAACAAATACAGATGAGTCACTATATTATGCTTTAGTTAAATCAATTGATAAGTATGGTTCAAATCATGAGGTTCTAGAAGATGTAGAGAGAAAGTCAATCAGTCTTGGTAAAGTTTTAATAGGCAGCATTGTGCTGGGAAAAGCACTGTCTAAATATATGGTTAAGGGTGAGCATGTTGGCATGCTTTTGCCAAATGCTAATGCAACTGGAGTGACGTTTTATGCATTGCAAGGACTAGGTGTAGTGCCTGCTATGCTTAATTTTACAGTGGGTAAGAAAAGCATTACTTCGGCTTTAGATACTGCGAAAATTAATACTGTAATTACTTCGCGTAAATTTATTGAATTAGGACAGCTTGAAGAATTTGAAAATATTCTTAAAGAGAAAGTAAAAATTGTATATTTGGAGGATATTAAGCGAGAGATTGGAGTGCTAGATAAATTATTTGGAATATTTAAAGCGAAAACTAAAATTGGTATATACAAAAATTTATCATCAACTAAAGATCCTGCAGTTATATTGTTTACATCTGGTTCCGAAGGTTCTCCTAAAGGAGTAATGCTGAGCCATAAAAATTTATTATCAAATCAGGCACAAGTAAAATCATGTTTAGATTTTTCCTCAAAGGATAGATTTTTTAATGCATTGCCAGTGTTTCATTCGTTTGGCTTAGGCGTAGGCTTGGTATTGCCAATTTCAAGCGGCATAAAGACCTTTCTATATCCATCACCGCTGCATTATAAAATTGTTCCTGAGTTGATCTATGATACTAAGTCAACAGTAGTATTTGGTACGGATACTTTTTTAAGTGGTTATGCAACGCATGGTGATCCTGAAGATTTTCAATTTACACGCTATGTTATCGCCGGAGCAGAAAAACTAAAGACATCGACAAGAGAAATCTGGATGAATAAGTTTGGAGTGAGAATTTTTGAAGGATATGGTGTTACTGAAACATCACCCGCATTAAGTATAAATAATTATAGTTATTGTAAATTTGGCACAGTAGGCAGGATGTTCCCAGGCATAGAGGTTAAGTTAGATCCTGTACCTGGCATATCAGAAGGTGGCAGACTGTGGGTCAGGGGTAATAATATTATGATGGGGTATTTAAGAGCAGAAAATCCAGGGGTACTTGAGCCTGTTGTTGAGGGTTGGCATGATACTGGTGATATTGTTGATATAGATGATGAGGGTTTCATTAGTATTTTAGGTAGAGCTAAACGCTTTGCTAAAATAGGTGGTGAGATGGTTTCGCTGACTCAAGTTGAAGGGTGGCTATCAGCGTTGTGGCCAGAACAGTTACATTGTGTATGTGCGATAGCTGATGAACGAAAAGGTGAGAAGCTAGTGTTGGTGACAACACGGGAAAATGCTGATAGAAAAACAATTCAGCAGCATATTACATCGCTGGGAGGAGCTGAAATTATGGTGCCTAAAGAAATATTGTATATAGATCAAATTCCAGTTTTAGGTACGGGAAAATTAGATTATCCTTCTATACAGAAATTAGCCAATGAGAAAATTTCTATACATTGATAGAATTTAACTTAAGAACAAATGTATTCAATATAGGTATTATCATGAAAAAAATTTCAATGATGCTATTATCTTTTTTGTTGTCAGTTTCGATGCTGTCTGGTTGCAATAGTAATCCTAAGAAAGATGCAGAAGATTTAAAATACAAGGCTAAGGCTTATGGAAAGCTTATACGCTGGAAAGCTTATGAGGATGCAGCTAGCTATATTAAGACACGTGATGGTAGCAGTGTTGAGCTAAATACTAAGATACTTGATGAAATCAGAGTAACTAAATACGAAGTTGTTTCAATAGTCATGAATGAACAGCTCGATGAGGCTAGTGTCATTGCGGAAATTGCTTACTATCATGAAAGAGTGAATAGTGTTCACGATATTCGTGATAAACAAGTTTGGTGGAAAGATGAAAGTGGTGTTTGGTATATGGATGGCCAGTTGCCACCATTTATTAGGTAGTTGCGTGTTTCCATCGTTTATGTGTCCATAGCCATGAAGCTGGATTGTTTGAGACTAATTCTTCTACACAATTTATATATTTTTTAGTAAGAATATTTGCATCAAGAATTTTAGGATTTAAACTGAGATTTTTTGCAGTTGCTTGATAATGTCCCCTAGTAGTTTTTTCAATGGCAATAAAAAATGTAGGTAAACCAGATAGTTTAATTATTTTTTCACTACCAAGAAAAAATCGTGTTGTCTGGTTGAGAAAATCTACTTTTAATGATTGATCTCTTGATCGTGGCTCTAAGTCTGCCAGCATAGCAATTGAGCGGTTTGCACTTTTTCTTAGCACAACGTCTTTAGCTAACTTCTTGTAAGGTATTGGAGTGCTTTGGTGTCTTGAGCGCATTGTAAAGATAAATTTATCCAACGCCTTGGAATGAATAGGCTTATACACTGGATCTATAGCGAATCCATATTTTAAGTGTGCTGCGAAAGACACCCATTCTACAGGAGCGGTATGAGCCGTTAACATGAAGACAGATTGTCCATTCTGAACAAGATTTTGAATTTCTTCAAAACCTAGTAATGTCACTCTCGATTCTACTTCCGTATTAGATATCGTATTAGCTTTAATAGCCTCTAGAAGAGTATCTGTTAAATGTTGATATGCTGACTTCTGTATCGCTGTTATCTGTTTTGTGGTTTTATTGGGAAATGATCTACGTAAATTATTATAACTAATACTTCGTCGATACCTAGCAAGATGGAATAGAATAAAACAAGAAATATCTGATAAGAAATACAGTGTGTTAAAAGGAAGTCTTGAAAGTGCTTTATATATAAACATTAGTGTAATTATGTTGTGATATAGGTTTTCCAGTCTGTATTTTTATTTCCAAAAGCAAGGAATGATGGATTCAGCAAGGATTCTTTATTATACAACAAAGCATTCATATCTAATGTTGTCATATGCCCGCCTGACTGCTCAATGATGCATTGCGCTGCAGCTGTATCCCATTCCCAAGTTGGCCCAAATCTTGGGTAAATGTCTGCACTGCCATCAGCAACTAAACAAGATTTAATTGAGCTACCTCTGGCAATTAACTCATGCTTGCCCACATTGTCTAAGAATGCCTGCATTAACTTGCCATGGTGGGCACGGCTGCCACAGATTCGAGGTGTTGGGTGTGTACTATCAGTAACAGTTATTGTTATGGGTTCGCCTGATTGATCACACCGATATGCACTGTTTCCCACAGTTGAATAATAAAGTTGGTCAGAAATTGGTAAATAAATTGAACCAAGGATAGGTCGGTTATGGTGAATTAGAGCAATATTGACTGTAAAGTCAGGTCTGTTTTTAATAAATTCCCTGGTTCCATCAAGTGGGTCGATTAACCAGAAGGTGTCCCAGTGCTTGCGAATTTCATAGCTTATATTATCAGATTCTTCAGATATTCTAGGTATATCAGGTGTAAGGTTGTCTAGCTGTTGTTCGATGTGATCATTAGCAGCTAAATCTGCAGTAGTAACAGGTGATTTGTCATCTTTAATGTCAACATTATAAGATGACTGAAAAAATTCGCGAATAATACTCCCTGAAGCGCGTGCTACTTGGTTGATTTCTTGGCTTAGATTTTTTAGCTCACTGTTAGCAAACATTGTTACACTTTGTGCGGGTTATGAAGTTATTTCAATTAATAAAAAGCAAAACGTAATGAATGATAATCGCTCTTTAGATTGGGCTCAAATTAAAACTGTGTTCCTAGATATGGACGGAACATTAATGGACCTAGCATTTGATAATTATTTTTGGCATGAGTACGTGCCATCAATATACAGTAAAAATAGAGGGATGAATGATCTTAAAGCTAAACAACTATTATTAGATATGTATAAACGCGAGCGTGGAAATCTAACATGGTACTGCACTGATTATTGGTCTGAGCAACTGGATTTGGATATTAAACAGCTAAAGCAACAGGTTGCTTCAAAAGTCAGTTTATTTCCATTGGTCAGTGAGTTTCTTGTCTGGCTGCAAGAAAACGGCAAAAGATCAGTATTATTGACCAATGCACATATCGATAGTGTAGATATTAAAATGGAGCAAACAAGTATTCGCCCAATGTTCGATCGCGTTATTACTTCACATAGCTATGGCTATGCAAAAGAACATGATGAGTTTTGGCCATTATTAGCCGAAGATGAAGTCTATCAACGCGAATCCACACTACTAATTGACGATAACGTGTCTGTGCTGCAAGCAGCAGATCGATATGGAATAAAGCATCTACTTAGTGTACTTCAGCCAGATACCACGTTGCCGATCCAAGATACTAAAGGCTTCTTAGCTATAAATGGCTTTCATGACATCGTTGATGGATTGATAAAGAGCTAGAGTTGAGCAAACAGCTAACCGCGTTTCCAGTGTTTGAATTTTTTCTTGCAGTGTTTAAGTAACTCATCGTAATTGCGGAAATATAATTCAAAGCCCTCTTCTGACGGAGCGTCGAACTCACAATAATCATTAGTATGATCACGGCAAATTTGAGGTCGTACGTCATAAATCCCACAACCCCCTTGCGGTAATATATGCGTACATTTGCCCAGAATTAATAAGCACCAGCCTTCGTCATCTTGATAGGCTTCAATGTGCTCATGAGAGACTTGCCATAGTAAGTATTCGTAATCTTGTTTACTTCTGGGAGTATCGATAGGCTGAGTAACATAGGTGCAGCAGATTGAATTGGTGCAGAAACCACATTTGTTTTCTGGAGTTATCTCAATGCTGGGGTCTAAAGTAACTTTTATATCGTCGAGTCTTAACATAATGTGATAGCTAAATAGAGTTTATTGATAGTTGTTTATTGGGAGCCAGAGCGATCCCAAGCATAAGCGCAATCTAGTTCTGAACGTACTTCTAGCAACCCTTGGTCGCTATTTAACATTGTATCAATTGGCGTGTTGTTTTTAAATCTTCTATGGGGAGTGTTTAACCAGCGAGTACCCATTTGTAAGTTGCGCGGATAGGTTGTTCTCAGTGCATCTGCTATACCTGCTATATGCTCGATACGGGTAATGGTTTCTGCGTTCATTGGAAAGCTATCTCCATTGCGAAATTTTTCCAGGTGACGCGTACGTGTATTCTTAGGTAATGCTAATAACTGAATGATTTGTTTGCCTTCGATGCCCCAATCATCCATAAGTTGCATAGTCATTTGAGTAATAATTGCATTATCTTTGTTGATCTTCATGATCGCTTCATGTGGGGCAAGAGTCTTAGTCTGACTCAGATGGAGTATTAGATTTTTTTAATGCATCAATAGAAATGACAGAAGATTGCTTTGGTTCATCTGCGTATCTTGGCCTTTCTTTTATCTCCATGCCTGATTGTTCAGCAAGTTCATGTTCTCTGCTAGTGATTAGTGCAAAACACATGCGAATATCTTCGCGGGTGTTCTCTGATAATACGTGTTTCATTCCAGGATTTGGGGTCGTTTCACGGATAATTGCAGATAAAACTTTCCTCATTACAAGTAGAGTGCGCTGTTCTTTTCCAGGTTTATTATCTGATTGCATGTGCTTAATTATATTGTATATTGTGACTATAACTTAAATTAATTCAAGCATAGCATGATCAATTAATCCTCGCTCAGGCAAGTTAACTGAAATAGTGATATAAGAATTATCTAAAGTGAAATGCCGTAAGATCTAACATTAATGTCATGCCCTATGAAATAATAAGATGTTAAATAAAATTAATCAGTGGTTGGAATCAACACTAAATATTGGTGTTCAAAGTGATAGTGAGCAGCATACGACTGAATTAGCTGCAGCTATTCTACTTATAGAGGTGAGTCGTGCTGATTTTGAAATATCTAAAGATGAGCAAAAAATAATTGGTAATGTGTTGACCCAGCAGTTTTCGCTCAGCTCGAATGAAGCCGATAAAGTTTTACAATATGCGTTACAGGAACATGATGAATACTCATCTTCGCATCCATTTATAAGACTCATTAATGAAGAGTTAGATGCCCAGGCCAAACTTGGCTTGTTGAAAGGGTTATGGAGTGTCGCTTATGCGGATGGAGTATTGGATAAGTACGAGGAGTATCACATTCGAAAAATAGCTGACTGGCTATATCTTTCTCATGCTGATTTTATTCGAGTAAAGCATCAAGTACTAGAAAAACTAAATATCAAGGAATAGACAGTTTTTATATAAGCATAGCCGCAAGTGAAGTAATAAATCGCTTGCGGCTTAAGCTATTAGACTTGAATCTGGTTTTATACCATATCTTTTAAGCCTTTAAGAGGTAGTACTTTGACTGCTTTGCGAGCAGGTTTTGCTTTAAATACAGTCTCTTCACCAGTGAAAGGGTTGATGCCTTTACGAGCTTTAGTGGCAGGCTTCTTAACAACCTTGATCTTACATAGACCAACCATATTAAATAAACCAGAGCCTCTAGGTTTTAATTCCTTAGCAATAAGACCTTCTAATGCAGTAAATACTGATGCAACTTGCTTTCTAGTCAATTCAGTTTCTTCTGCGACGGAGTTTAAGATTTCAGACTTGGTAGGTGGTTTTTTTACTGCTGCGGCTTTCTTTTTAACGGCCATTAAATATTCCTCTAATGTGAGTTTATAAGTACGTAAAGTGAGACGGCATATTGCTATATACCATCAAATTGTAGTTATCTCTTAACGACTAAATTTATAATTATTGTGCGTTGCTGAATTGTACACAAGGATTTAGAGAATGCCAATTTTATCCTGCTATTTAAGCATTTCCTGAAATTGTAGAAAAATTGAATAGCGCGAATTTATTTTTCAGTTATACCTAGTATGAGGTTTTAAAAGAAATCTATAAGCCAAAATAAGATACTTAATGTGCTCTATTAAGATATATATGCAAGCTTGTAGATTTAATAGCTGTTAATGAGAAATTAAATTGAACGCAAAGCAATCAGTACCGAATAAAGAAATAAAATAACAGCCATGGCTGATAGATCAAACATGCCTATGGGAGGAATAACTTTGCGTGCAGGAGCTAATATTGGCTCTGTAATCGAATTTAATATAGATAATATTGGATTGTGACCCATATTCATGCCTGCGAACCAACTTAGAATTGCTCTAATTATCACTGCGTATAAAAATATAGATACGATCAAAATTATAACTTGGAGTATGGTGTTGACGATTAAAACGCCAATGCCTGGTTGTATTCCTCTTATAAGCATTAGTAAAAATAATTCTAAAGCTTTTAATCCAAATATCATCACCCAGCTTGCGGTATCGATAGGGCCGATACTAGGCAAGATTTTTCTAAGTGGCACCAACACTGGATTCGTGATGGTCACTAAGAACTGAGATATCGGATTATAAAAATCTGCACGTGTGGCAGATAAGATTACACGGAGTACTACTGCACCTATATATAAGGTAAATAATGTATGAATCAAGAATATGAGTACATTGTTTGCTGCGTGCATTGATTATTCCTTATTGAAAGTTTGACTAATTTCGCCAGCTCTCTCAGCTGCCGCTTTTAGCGCGCTATCTACTGTGTTTTTCATGTCTTTATCGATAAAGCAATTTATGGCTTTTTCGGTGGTCCCACCCTTGGATGTGACATTGGCGCGCAGAGTTTTAAATTCAATGTCCTGCTGCTGGGCCAGCTGTGCTGCACCAAGCATAGTTTGTAATGTAAGCAAATAACTGTCTTGAGAATTTAATCCTAATGACATTCCACTTTCCTGTAGGCATTCCATGAAGTAAAAAAGATATGCGGGGCCACTGCCTGATAAGGCAGTAACGGCATCTAGCATGCATTCTTTATCCACCCACAATGTCTTACCAATAGAGCTTAAAATTTGATCGGCTAATTCTCTATCAGGGGGAGCAATTTTTTGCGAGCAATATAATCCAGTCATACCTAATCCAATAGCTGCTGGTGTATTGGGCATACATCGGACTATGGACGCTTTAGCGCCAAGCCAATTTTGAAATGCATTTATAGGGACACCTGCAGCAATTGAAATAAATAGAGTGTTGGTAGGTAGATTAGCAGTAGACAGCTGTTGGCAGAGAGATGACATATCATCAGGTTTTACTGCTAGCAAGACAACTTTGGGTGTCGATGTTAATTCAGAAGGGTCGCTAATAATATGGCTATCTGGGAATTTCTCTTTCAGAAAACGATGTCTATCAGAATCAAGATCACAAAAAGTTACTTGATTTGCTGGCCAGTTCCGCGCGATTAAACCAGCTGCAATACTGCTACCCATATTGCCTGCGCCTACCATTAAAATTGATGGATAATGTGTATTAGTCATAGCGGTATTGTTTCATGAGTAGTTGCGTGGGCCAAATATAGATGTACCTATGCGGACCATAGTGGAGCCACAGGCGATGGCAGCCTGGTAATCGTTGCTCATCCCCATTGACAGCGTGTCTACATCTAACTTTTGCTCTTTTAGGTCTTTCAGTAAATCAGCCATTTTTTTGAATGCGATAGATTGTTGCTCAAAATTTTTGGTTGCACTAGGGATAGCCATCAGACCGCGCAAGTTTAAATTAGGTAGTGCCTCTACTGACCTAGCTAATGGTAATAGGTCTTCAGGGAAAATGCCGGATTTACTTATTTCGTTATCGATATTAATTTGCAAGCATACATTCAGAGCTGGCAGTGTCGATGGTCGCTGATTATTAAGGCGAACAGCAACTGATTCTCTGTCTATGCTGTGTACCCAGCTAAAATTTTGCGCGATTAATTTGGTTTTATTCTTCTGGATAGGACCGATGAAATGCCAAATAAGCCCAATATCGGTAATTTCTGTTATCTTATCGACAGCTTCTTGCACATAGTTCTCACCAAAATGAAGTTGTCCATTTGCAGCTAGTTCAAAAATTTCTTCTGCGCTTCGTGTTTTGCTTGCGGCAATTAAACATACTTCACCTTCGTTACGATGATAAAGACTCTCTGAATCTCGAATCTGTTGCCTTACTGCATTGAGATTGCTGGCTAGATTTTGTGTTGTCATGGTTTAGTTGCAAGAAATTTATTGTGATTAACAAATGCTAGATCAATGTACAACAGTGCGTTATGCCTACTGTAGTGGCTCTGTTTATCGTTACAATGCGTTTGCTTGTCGCATACTAGCGCCTAATTACGCGAATCGTCCGAGTGACGTTATATAGTAGTCATCTATAGATTGGCTGTGCCTAAAATTTCCAGCATTTGAGGTGCTACCAAAATCATAATGTACACCGGATTGTATAGCGTAACCTGAAAGGAGTCTAAGTGGATATATCACAACTGTTGGCTTTCTCTGTAAAGAATGGAGCCTCAGATCTGCATCTTTCCGCTGGTGTTCCGCCGATGATTCGTGTCGACGGAGATGTGCGAAGAATAAACGTTCCTGTGATGGAGCATAAGCAGGTTCATTCAATGGTGTATGACATCATGAATGATAAGCAACGTAAAGATTATGAAGAGTTTTTAGAAACAGATTTCTCATTTGAGATTCCTGGTTTAGCTCGATTCCGTGTTAACGCCTTTAATCAGAGTCGTGGAGCAGGAGCAGTATTTAGAACTATTCCAACTAATATCCTAACTCTTGAAGAGCTAGATTGTCCGAGGATATTTGCAGACGTATCTACATACCCACGTGGTTTGGTATTGGTGACTGGCCCAACCGGCTCTGGCAAGTCAACAACCTTGGCCGCAATGATTAATCATAAAAATGAAAATGAATACGGCCATATTCTTACTATCGAAGATCCCATCGAATTTATACATGAAAGCAAGAAGAGTCTTCTTAATCAGCGTGAAGTTCACCGTGACACATTAGGATTTAATGAAGCATTAAGATCTGCATTGCGTGAAGACCCTGACACTATTTTAGTGGGCGAGCTGCGCGACCTGGAAACAATTCGTCTTGCATTAACTGCAGCTGAAACAGGCCACTTAGTATTTGGAACATTGCACACTAGTTCTGCAGCTAAGACAATCGATAGAATTGTTGATGTATTTCCAGCGACTGAAAAGGATATGGTGCGTTCAATGCTCTCGGAGTCATTACGCGCTGTGATATCTCAAACGCTATGTAGAAAGATAGGCGGTGGGCGAATCGCCGCGCATGAAATTATGCTGGGTTCCCCAGCAATTCGAAATTTAATTCGTGAAGATAAAGTTGCGCAAATGTATTCATCAATACAGACGAGCCAAAATGCTGGAATGCAAACACTTGATCAATGCTTAAAAGAGATACAAGCAAAAGGTTTGATCAGTAAAGAAGAAGCGCGGCGTCGTGCTGCTAATAAAGATGATTTTTAATATAATATAAGATTAGTGTAGAGATAATGGATAGAGATAAGGCCATAACATTTATGCATGACCTGCTGCAAAATATGCTGCAAAAAGGTGGGTCTGATTTATTTATAACAGTCGGAGCGCCACCATCAATGAAACTTGATGGAAAGATGACACCCATAACTAATCAGCCTCTCACTGCATCACATGCTCAAGTCTTAGTACGTTCGATCATGAATGATCGGCAAATCCGTGAATATGAAGAAACGCAAGAATGTAACTTCGCAATAAGCTTACCCAATATTTCACGCTTTCGTGTCAATGCATTTATGCAAAGAAATAGTTCTGGCATGGTGTTGCGGGTAATTAACGCAGAAATACCAGGAATAGAAGAGTTGAGATTGCCAAATATCATTAAGGATATTTCCATGACCAAAAATGGTTTGGTGATATTTGTAGGCGGTACGGGTTGTGGTAAATCAACCTCGCTAGCCTCAATGTTAGGCTATCGTAATGAACATAGCCAGGGACATATTGTAACTATCGAAGACCCTATAGAGTTTGTACATAAACATCGGAACTGTATTGTCACTCAACGTGAGGTTGGTGTTGATACTGAAACATTTGAGATTGCACTAAAAAATACTTTGCGGCAGGCACCTGATGTAATCTTAATTGGTGAGATACGAGATCGCGAAACGATGGAATACGCGGTTTCATTCGCAGAAACTGGTCACTTATGTTTAGCGACATTGCACGCTAATAGCACTAACCAAGCATTAGATAGAATAATTAACTTCTTCCCGGAAGAAAGACGTGCTCAATTGTTGATGGATCTCTCATTAAACCTCAAAGCAATTGTGTCACAACGATTATTACCGATTAAAGATTCTGAGGGACGTGTCCCAGCTATTGAAATCTTAATCAACTCGCCGTTGATGGCTGATCTTATTTTTAAAGGCGATGTTCCTAAGATGAAGGCATTGATAGCTAAATCTAGAGAGCTGGGTATGCAGACATTTGATCAGCATCTATTTGACTTAATTGAAGAGGATTTAATTACTGTTGAAGATGGCTTGCGCAATGCAGATTCAGTTAACGATTTGCGTCTACGATTGAAGTTAGAGGGTAAGAAATCAAAAGCGACGGATTTACTAGATGGTTTAGAAGAGTTGACTGTTGAAGAAGATGCTCAAGAATCAGGTTTGGTCGGTTAGTTAAAAATAAATAAAGTGATTTAAATCATGACAGTTAACCCATATTTGAAACTCATGGCGGAAAAAGCCGCATCAGATTTATTTTTCACTACAGGTGCGCCTGTTGGTATGAAATTAAATGGGGTAACACAGCGAATTTCTAAAACGCCATTGCAGCCTGGTGCAGCCAAGAAGATTGCATATGAAATCATGAGCGATCAACAAATCAAAGAATTTGAACTAACCAAGGAAATGAACCTAGGTATTTCAATAATGGGCGGCGGTCGATATCGGGTTAATATTTATTACCAGCGTGGGGAAGTGTCGCTGGTGATTCGCTATATCAAACATGAGATTCCTTCGCTCGAAAAGTTAGGCCTTCCTGAAGTTTTACGCAGTCTGGTGATGAAACAAAATGGTTTGATTTTAGTAGTAGGGTCAACTGGTTCTGGTAAGTCTACCTCTTTAGCTTCAATGATAGAGCATCGAAACCATCAACAAAGTGGTCATATTCTTACCATTGAAGATCCTATTGAGTATATATTTACCCATAAGAAATCAATTATTGGGCAGCGTGAAGTGGGTTTGGATACCTTGTCGTATGATAATGCTTTGCGTGAAGCTATGCGTGAAGCCCCAGATGTAATTATGATTGGGGAGGTTCGTGATCGTGCAACCATGGAAGCGGCTATGTCATATGCAGATACAGGCCACTTGTGTTTAACTACATTACACGCTGTAAATGCTAACCAAGCGTTAGATCGTATTATTAATTTTTTCCCTACTGATGCGAGAAATCAGATTCTAATGGATCTGTCGCTGAACTTAGCAAGTATTATTTCTCAGCGTCTTATCCCATCTACTGATGGTGGACGTATACCCGCAGTAGAGGTGTTGCTAAATACGCCTTATATATCTGAGCTGGTGCGCAAAGGGGAGTTTGGTGGCATTAAAGAAATTATGGAGAAAGGTGCGGCTGTAGGCATGCAAACCTTTGATCAGTGTTTGCATGAGTTATTTAAGTCTGAAAAGATCACTATGGATGATGCGCTTAACTTCGCAGATTCTCGTAGTAATCTAGAATGGCAAATCAACTTTGGTGGCGGTGTTAAGAGTGTTGGTGAGCATGATAGCCATGCGGACTTAGTGCTGAACTCAGATAGTCTTGCTGATGATAAAAGTGTTAATCCTTCTGAATCAGTGCCTGACTTAAGCGAGCTGCAGTTGAATGAAGAAGGGCAAGAAGAATTAAAGTCGTTTTCAGATGTGAGCTTAGATATTGATTTAAATAAAGATGCCATCGAAGATGATGACGATGATGATTTCTTTGATTCGGTTAAATCTATGTTCAGTGATGATAAGCCATCTAAAAAGCTATAACGGATAAACTGCGTTAGCATCAAATATTGGTCCATCAACACAGACACGTTTCATCTGACGTTGACCGGCGTCATTAGTGATTTCTACAGTGCATCCTGCGCACCCCCCAACTGCACAAGCCATAAATTCTTCTAGAGATAGTTGACAGGGGAGTGAAAACTGTTGGCTTAGTTTGGCAACTGCTTCAAGCATAACGCTAGGCCCACATGCAAATATTTCAATACCTTCTCGTTCTTGTTCCGATAAACCTTGTAACCAAATTAGCGCAAGTTCATGGATATATCCTTCAAAGCACCCAGGGTAATTTTGTTTGCTAGTTAGTCGAGAAGGAATGCTGAGATCCTCTAGCAACGTCATAGAAGCAATTGCTTCACTGGGTAATGAGTCTATTAAAATTTTTGAAGGTTGTACTTTGAAAGGAAACGGTATCTCTGAGCCCATAATCACCATTGGTGTAATATGATTCTTCTTCAGTTGTTCTGCGAAAAATAAAATTGGTGGGATACCAACTCCTCCTCCAAGTAATAAAGGCTGTTTGGTATCTTTAGAAACTGCAAATGTGTTACCGATAGGCCCCATACAATGTAAATTATCTTCTGGTTTTATTTTGCTTAATTGTTCGGTGCCCGATCCAACAACTTTATATAAGATTTCAATCCAACCTTCATCTTTAGAGCTGCGCAACACTGAAAATGGGCGTTTCAAGCTATATTTTTCACGGCTGCAACTCAAGTGAATGAAGTTGCCAGGTTGGACAGTTTTAGCACATTCTGGGGTGTGCAAGCGTAACAAGTATTGTCCTTCAGGCAGTGTTTCATGCTCTAGCACGCGCGCATTTTCAGCATATATAGAAGGGCTGTTGATCATGATTGAGTTTTAAAAACAAGTTTGCCATCGACGAAGGTATGAGTGACTTTACCTTTGAACGTCTTATTTAAGAATGGAGTGTTTTTACCTTGACTGTGCATGGTTTGTGGATTGAGCTTCCATTCAATTGCGGGGTCACAGATGCATAAATCAGCTTTATGCCCTGGAGTTAAACTGCCTGCATTGATGTTAAGTAACTTGGCAGGCTTATTCGTTAGCAGTGAAATTACATCTACTAAGCTAGCAACTTCATCTTTGACTAACTGCAGTGTCAGCGGCAACAGGGTTTCTAATGCTGAGATACCAGGTTCGGTAGATGCAAATGGTGCTAGTTTTGCGTCATGTTCGTGAGGCTGATGATCCGAGCATAAACCAACAAGAATTTCGCTGTGTAATTTACGTCTTAAACCTGCGACATCTGTCTTACCTCTGAGTGGGGGCAACATATGGTAGTTTCCATCGAAATCTACAATGTCCATATCACTTAAAAATAATTGATGTGCACTAATGTCAGCGCTAATGGGTGCGCCGTCAAATTTAGCTCGTTCTAACATTTGCAAGGAACGTTGAGTTGATAGTCGGCAGAAATGTACTCGTACTCCGGTTTGCTCAATAAGTGCTAAGCAAGAGCCCACCGCAGCAGTTTCTGCAGCTGTGGGGATACCAGTAAGCCCCATTCTAGTGGCTGACATGCCTTCATGGATACAACCATTTGTAGCTAAATCGTGATCCATAGGGTGGTAAAATAATGTTAGGTCTTGGCTTGATGCATATTCCATTGCACGGCGTAACACTAAATTGTTCGCCATTGGATGCAGTACATTACTGACACCAACAACTCCTGCTTCTTTGAGTGCAGCCATTTCACTCAGCATGGAACCTTTCAGTTGTGAAGTTAATGCGCCAATGACATATACATGGCAATGACCGGTTGCATTTGTGCGTTGTTGTATCAGCTCAACTTCAGCGGGTGAGTTAATGGCTGGCTCTGTATCTGGTAAGCACACTACGGAGGTAATACCGCCACTGACTGCTGCATAAGTCTCGCTTGCAATAGTCGCTTTATGTTCTTGCCCAGGCTCTCTTAGCCGAGTTGCTATGTCAATAAGTCCCGGGAATAAATAACGATCTTTAGCGTCAATGATTTCGTCTGCTTGCCAATCTTTAGGTTTATCTCCTATAGCAGCGATAGTCTTATTATGAATATATAAGTTAGCAACTTTATTGATAGCATTTGCTGGATCAACAATGTGAGCGTTATTGATTTCTATTTTCATGACTGGCTTCCTGCCAACATTGACATGATTGCCATGCGCACCGCGATACTGTAAGAAACCTGTTCTAATATGACTGACTGCGAACCATCGGCCACTTCAGAGCTAATTTCTACTCCTCGATTAATTGGCCCTGGGTGCATAACGATAGCGTCCTTTGCTGCAAGTGCGACACGCTCTTTAGTCAAGCCAAATAAGTGGAAATATTCATGTTCGCTGGGCAGCAAGGCTCCCTGCATACGTTCTTTTTGCAAACGAAGCATAACGATAACGTCGACATCTTTTAAGCCAGATTCAATTTTGTGGAATACTTTTACACCTAAACTTTCAATGCGGGCAGGTAGTAGAGTGCGAGGTGCTATTACACGAATTTCTTTTGCGCCCAATGTGCGTAAAGCGTGAATTTGTGAGCGTGCAACACGAGAATGAAGTAAGTCGCCAACGATGGCGACTTTAAGATTTTCAAATCCACCTTTGATTTTGCGAATTGTATACATATCCAACATTGCTTGTGTAGGGTGAGCATGTCGCCCATCACCTGCATTGATGACGCTAATATGGGGGGAGATATGTCGAGATAAGAATTCAGCGGCACCACTATCTTGGTGGCGAATAATAAACATATCAACATGCATGGCTTCTAGGTTGCGTAATGTATCCAGCAAGCTCTCACCTTTGACGGTGGCAGATGAATTGATATTTATATTTAAAACGTCGGCAGACAATCTTTTTGCTGCTAACTCAAAAGTAGTGCGGGTGCGGGTACTGGCCTCAAAGAATAAGTTAACTATAGTTTTTCCTCTGAGCAGAGGGACTTTTTTAACGGTTCCACCATCCACATTAGTAAAGGATTCAGCGGTATCTAAAATATTAGTCAACTGATCTTGGTTTAGCGATTCAGTTGTTAGAAAGTGTTGCATCCGTTATTCTGGCTTTGTTTAAGTCGCTGTGATGGTCTCAAGCTTTAGTGGCTTGGGTCCGGTTAGTTTTACATGCTGGTGAGGGGGTAGGTCAATTCTTTTACCAGCCACTCGCGCATCAATGGGTAATTCACGCCCACCGCGATCAATTAGTACGGCTAGATGTACGCTAGCCGGTCTCCCGTAATCAAATAATTCATTTAGTGCCGCGCGTACCGTTCGCCCCGTATGTAAAACATCGTCCACCAGAATGATATGCTCGTCAGTAATATCCAGAGGGATTTTAGATGGCTTAACTTCTGGGTTAAGGCCTAATCGACTGAAATCATCTCGATAAAATGAGATATCTAAGATGCCCATGGGTTTTTCCAAATTAAGTGACTTGTGTAAATGCTCAGCAATCCATATACCTCCAGTGTGAATACCAACAATTAATGGCTGATCTGTATCCAGATTTGTGACTAATTCCTGAGTCTGGCTGGTTAGGTGGCTAATTAATTCATCAACATTTAGGTTCATTTAGGTAGATTAACACTCATCCATGATTCCAACAAAATTGCTGCCGCAATTTGGTCAATATCCTGTTTATCTATTTTGCCTTTGCTGTTACGTCTTTTGTTTTTTAAGTGCAAATAGGCCTCATCTGAAGTAAGGGTTTCATCATGGGTAAAAACAGGGAGACCAAATTTGGTCGCTAGATCAGAGCAAAAGAGGTTTATTTTTTTACGCAAAGCTTTATTTTTTTCAATGTCGTCGGGTATTCCGACAATTAATTGGGTTGGCTGCCATTGTTTTATTAAATCTTCTATAAGTGCCCAATTTGGTTGCTTGTTGATGCTTGTAATAGTTGCTAATGGTCTAGCAATACCTGTAATACTTTGTCCTACAGCAATTCCTGTGCGACGTTCACCAAAATCAAATGCTATGTAAACTTGGTGTTGTGCAGTATTTTCAAGCATGTCCGGCCTGAGTGGTTAATAGATTTAGATCTATACCTAATCGCTTGCCTGCTTCAATCCACTGTATATTGGCAGGGGTTTCGAATACTAGTTTGTGTTCATAGTCAGTCGTTAACCATGAGTTAGCAGTGATCTCAGTCTCTAGCTGACCAGGAGACCAGCTTGCGTAGCCTAATGCAATTATTTGATTGTCCGGTCCTTCACCTTGAGCAATTTTTTCTATAATGCCTGTCGATGAAGAGAGGAATAATCGAGGTGCTATTTGTATACTAAGATCGTCATTGGTTTCGCAGTCATGCAGAATGAAGCCATGGTTAGTATCTACCGGCCCACCAGAATGAATTTTTATAGAATGTAGCGAATTATCTTTTTGTTTAGTTTTTTTAGCTTCCATTAATTCATGAATATCTAGGGATGTTGGCTGGTTGAGAACTATGCCCATTGCCCCCTCTTTAGCGCTATGTTCACAAATTAAAGTAATAGTTTTAGAAAAACTAGGATCGTATAGGGTCGGCATCGCTATAAGAATTTGCGAGCGTAAAGATGTGGATGGATCCGACACGTGTTATTGGGTGCTTAATATGTTGTTGCTGTGGTAAACCCATGTACGGGTAATCATTAATTGTTCGTACTGTTCTCGCATCTCGACAGGGAACTGTTTGTATGGAGAGGCTAGTTTAACTACTTTAATAGCTGCGTCATCTAATAATTTTTCTCCAGATTTCTGTTGCACAGTTGAAGATATTACCGAGCCATCATGATTTACAAGTACACTTAAAATCAAAGTGCCAGATAGTTTTTTCTGTTTTGCTTGGCTTGGGTAGTTAATATTGCCGATGATTTCAACCTTTTGAACCCAGTCTTTAATGTACTTTGCTTCTATTGCAGATTTTGCACTTAAGGTGTCAATATGATTGATGCGAGGACGTTTTGCATATAGCTGTTTTTCTCGACTTAATTCAGATACCAGCTGTGCGACATTTTGCTGATTTTTGCGCAGCTGTTTTTGATCAATTTTGGAGTTTTCTTGATTGGTTATACGACGGGAAAATTTTTCGCCATCAGGGTCATTTTGATGCAGCATCAGTTCGTTTTCTGCAGCACGTGTAGTATTTTTTGTCATTTCGGTACTGCTAGTTTGGTCATTACCTTGTAGTGCTTTTTTAGTCACTGAAGGAGAGGTCGGTCGTGCATCGAAATCGACGCTACCACTCTGTACTTGATTGTGTTCTGCGATCACCTTGGCATCTTCGGGAGCATCAACATTCTGTGTTTTAGTCAGAATAACCTCAATGGTAGAAGGAGGTGAGGAGTGATTTTTAATTAACTCAAAGCCCAAGCCTAAAATTATTAATGCGTGCAAAGCAATTGCAAACAATAGTGTAAAACTAATTCTATCGCTTGAAGATACTTTTGGGGCGGCAATGGTGGCTGTCATTTGGAGTGCAGATAAAATTACAAGGTTTAGTAAAAAATCATGATTTTATTAATGTCTCAATATGGTCAAACAATCTACCACTAATGTTTAGATCGTACTGTGCGTCAAGTTCTCTAATACAAGTAGGACTAGTAATATTTATTTCTGTTAAATATGAACCAATAACATCCACACCAGCGAATAATATTCCATTATCTACCAAAGTTGTTTTAATTTCTGTGCAAATCTGCCGGTCTTTATCGCTTAACGGTACCCCATGTCCTGATCCACCTGCAGCAAGGTTGCCGCGGAATTCACCTTCAGCTGGTACTCTTGCTAAAGCATAAGGAATGGGCTCGCCGTTAATTAGTAGAATACGTTTATCGCCTTTGCTGATTTCGGGAATGAATCGTTGCGCCATAATGGTGTTGGCCCCTTTGTCAGTGATCTGGTCGATAATTGAGTTTTTATTACTATCATGAGGTGAAATCCTAAATATTGACTCTCCTCCCATGGCGTCCATGGGTTTTACTACCACGTCGGCATGTTCATTAATGAAATTGTTAATTCTATCTCGATCACGTGTCACAAGTGTTGGAGCGCAACAATTTGGAAAATTAACAATAGAGAATTTCTCATTCATACTGCGTAATGAAATAGGGTCGTTGACGACGCATACACCTGATTTCTGGGCTAGTTCTAGCACATAGGTGGTGTAGATGTATTCCATATCAAATGGTGGATCTTTGCGCATTAGGATGACGTTAAAATCACATAATGACATATCGCAGAAGTCAGACCGTTGATGCCAATTCTGGGGCATATCATGAACAGAAAGCGAAGCAACCTGTGCAAATGGCCTTCCATCCAGAACGTATAAGCTGTTGGGGCGAATGTAGTGGATACTCCAAGATCTGCGCTGAGCTTCTAGTAGCATCGCAAATGTGCTGTCTTTGTAGGTATGGATTGACTCAATCGGATCCATGATTACTGCAATTTTTACGGTCATACCTTGATCCTCTATCTGGCATATTTGCCGTTATATCGGCTTAGTTTGTTCTAGGACTACCTTGAATACGTCCGGTTCAGTACCGTGTGAATATAAAGAGATAAAACATATCTTCATTTGCATCGTAGTCAGTTATTTGGCTGATTAAATATAAACGATTTGAGCTGCAGGATAACAGCTCTGGAGAATGAAATTGGGAGCACAAAACATAGAAAACAGTTCACTGTCTGACTTGGAGCAGTCAAACACGGCAAATTTATCGTCACTTAAGGTGATGATTATTGATGATAGTAAAACTATTAGGAAATCTGCTGAAACACTACTGAGTAAAGAAGGTTGTGAAGTGTTAACTGCACAAGATGGCTTTGAAGCGCTAGCGCTTATTGCTGTTAATAAGCCTGACATCATATTTGTAGATATTATGATGCCAAGATTAGACGGCTATCAAACATGCACATTAATTAAAAATAATCGTCAATTTAGAGATACTCCTGTGATCATGCTTACAAGTAAAGACAGCATTTTCGATAAAGCGAGAGGACGAATTGTCGGGTCGGAAGAATACTTAACCAAACCATTTACTCGAGACGACTTGCTTCAAGCAGTTAATCGCCATGCAAGCAATCAAGAAACGAATGAATAAGTATAAATAGATACTAACGAGATTAAATTATGGCGCATATTTTAATTGTTGATGACTCACCAACAGAAAGACATTTTCTTAAAAGTGTTTTATCTGAGAACGGATACCACATCAGTCTTGCGGAGACTGCTGAGCAAGGAATTGAAATGGCAAAAGCAGAACATCCAGACTTAATCTTAATGGATGTTGTAATGCCAGGTATGAATGGATTTCAAGCAACACGCTTCTTAACTAAATCACCAGAAACGGCTGATATTCCTGTGCTCATGGTGAGTACTAAGAGCGATCAAACAGACCAAGTTTGGGCGTCTAGACAAGGTGCTAAAGCTTACATAACTAAACCAGTTGACGGAAAATCGTTGCTGGAGTCGGTTCAACACCATCTCGTCTAATAGCAATTAATTATGACTGCGTTTAATTACTTAAGTGAGCTAGATCAAAGATTCTCATCTGAGTCAGGTTCTGTGTTGGCAAACAGCGCTTCAGTGATGAAGACGTTACATTTTAGAGTGGGACGATATGATCTATTGCTTCCATTGAACGATACAACGGAAATTATCTCGCAGATTAATTATTCTCGTATTCCAATTTCACGTTCGTGGTTAATAGGTATAGCAAGTTGTAGGGGGCAATTGCTGACATTGATAGATTTGAAAAATTTTCTATTTAACTCGGATCCAATTAAGAAAATTGGTAAGCGAAGAATTGTTGCTAATAAAGTCGGATCAAATTTTTTGGGGTTTGTGGTTGACCATGCTGTAGGTTTAATGAATCTCCAGCAAAGTGAGTTTGAAAATAGTTACCCAGAACATTGGGATAGTGGGCTGGTGAATTACTTGTCCGGGATATACAAAGAAAATGATGTGTATTTTGGTATATGTGATTTTAATAAAATGATCAATGATAAACGTTTTACAGAAGCGCAAAAAAATTACAATTAAGTTCTAAGTTTCAGGTTGAGAAGATAATAATAAAAATGGGCGAAGTAATTAAATCAAGATAAGCCAGGTAAATTTAATTGCACAAATAAAGATTAATTAAGAACGGAAGCATGTCTACATTTGTAGGCGGTTTGGAGGTTAAGGATGGCAGTACCTAAAATAATTTCACACAATGCTATGGATAGAAAAGATCGAAAGACATTTTATATGTTGATTGCTCTGTCTGTAGGTGTGGTGTGTGCATTGGCAGTTTTAAGTTTGGCAGTATTGATGCCTTCATTATTTGTTGAAACACAACAGCCAATGATAGCAGCAGTAACATTTCTTATTGGCGTTTCGATTATGGCATTGCTAGTGAGCTTCAGTTGGCGTTGGAGTACGCGTGTTAAGAAACAACTACATGCAATCGACGAACAGAACAAACGGAATCAACAGGCAATTTTATTATTGCTTGATGAGATGACTAACTTGGCTGAAGGTGATCTTACGGTACATACAACCGTGACTGAGGATATCACCGGTGCAATCGCTGACTCAGTTAACTATTCAATTGATGCATTGCGTAATCTTGTGACGACAATTAATAGAACAGCTGTTCAAGTATCCCATGCTGCTGTTTCTACCCAAGACATTACGCGGCAGTTGACAGATTCTAGCCAAATCCAATCGCGGGAAATTGCTAACGCAACATCGGCGATTACAGAAATGGCAACTTCAATTCAGCATGTATCAAAAAATGCCAACACTTCTGCGGAAGTTGCTCAAAAGTCAGTAGACATTGCGCATAAGGGTGCGCAAACAGTGAGTCGAACTATTGATGGTATGGATACTATTCGTGAACAGATACAAGAAACTTCAAAACGTATTAAAAGGTTAGGTGAAAGCTCGCAAGAAATTGGAAACATGGTGAGTTTGATTGATGAGATTGCCGATCAAACTAATATTCTGGCATTGAATGCAGCTATCCAAGCATCAAGCGCTGGTGAAGCTGGTCGCGGATTTGCTGTGGTTGCAGATGAAGTGCAAAGATTAGCGGAACGTGCAGGTAATGCAACTAAGCAAATTGAAGCATTAGTGAAAACAATTCAAAGTGATATTAACGAAGCAGTTGATTCAATGGAGCAAAGTACAGCTAACGTGGTAAATGGTGCTCGCCTAGCAGAGGATGCGGGTGAGGCATTAACAGAAATTGAAACTGTATCTGCTAATTTGAGCGGATTGATTCAGAACATTTCTACAGCGGCAACAAGGCAGTCGCAAGCATCTACAAATGTCACAGCAACTATGAATGTAATTCAGGATATCACTGTGCAAACTTCAAGTAGTGCAACTAAAACAGCTACATCTGTAAGTGAATTAACAGTTTTATCTAATGGCCTTAAGAAATCGGTAGCAGGATTTAAGCTTCCACAAAGTGAGTCAACAGAAGTGATTCGTCATGAAATAAGTGATGCGGATTCTCAGCAGCAGATGGCATCGTAAATTGTAATAAAAAGAAATTTTACAAGGATAGGTATGCGTAGAGTTTTACAGGCACTGGAACAAAGAGCAATTACAGCTACTAAGGTAGAGGTAGATAGCTTGATTTCAGAAGCAAGCCAATCTATTGAGGCATATGTAGAAGATAATTCTAACTTAACTGAGCTTAAGCGCTCAATTAAGTATTTGAATACAGCATCAAATACATTACAGATCATGCAGATTCATGGTGGAGTGTTACTTGCAGATGAGACTGTTAAAGTCATTCGTATGCTGGTTGATGGCACCGCAGCGCGAGTTGAAGAATCGCAGGACGTGGTTTCAAGAGCAATTATGCGTTTGAGTGAGTATCTTGGACACGTTGAGGCTGGCAATAAAGATGTACCGCTTGTGTTAATGCCATTGTTAAATGATTTACGTGCATCAAGAGATGCAGCACTACTATCTGAGAATGTATTGTTCTTTCCTAATGTTGATGGTGTAACAGTTCCACAAGCGATGCTTCAAAATACAGAAGTTGTTGATGGTAATTGGTTGAGAGTCATCAGAACAAATTTCCAAAAAACTTTATTGGCCTGTGTGAGTGGGAAAGACGTTGCAACAGCTGCTGCACAATTATGTAAATTATCTATAAGGTTACAACGCGCTAGTAAATCTGTGGCTGGTCAAAAAATATGGTGGTTGGCGAGTGCATTATCGCAATCTGTCGCTATCAATGCGTTGCCATTTAACGCAAGTATTGCCTCATTATTTAACAAGCTTGATAAACAAATAAAATTATTAATTGAAGTTGGTGAAGATGAATTTGCCAATAGTTTCGATGAAAGCATTATTAAAAATATTCTTTACTATATTGCTATCTCAGATGATCGCGGTCGTATAGTAAATCAGGTTAAAGAGTCGTATCGTTTAAATGAGCAGGTACCACAACAGCACGATATGGCTGAAATTAGGCAGCAGTTAAGTGCGCCATCAAGTGAAGTGCTTATTACGGTCTCGAAAGCACTTTTGGAAGATGTGGCGAGTGCAAAAGATTGTATTGAATTGTTTATACATAGCAATCTTGAAGAGCAAAAACATATTGATCGTCTATATTCCGGTCTACAAAGAATCAGCGATACCTTGTCTATGATTGGGATTGAAGAGTATAGAAGTAAGGCTGAACATCAGATTAATGAAGTTGAATTATTAAAATCTGGAGATCAAGCTGATGTTGAGCTGATACTGCTGGGTGTGTCAGAAGTTGTCTTAGAAATTGAGACATGCATTAATAATTTTATTGAATATCGCATCAATTTCCAAGAATCAGCAGATAGTAAAAAAGATAATAACTTAAGATTCGATGCAAATTATTACGATAATGAACACAAGGCTGCATTTAGCGTAACTATTTCTGAGGTTTTGTTGCGCATAGAGCAGACTAAAGAAATGTTAACAGATGTTGTTCATATTTCTTATGATAAAGATAAAGTTGATCGTTGCGTACAAAATATAAAAGAAATTAGTGGCGTAATTAGCGTGATTGATCTGGCTAGCCCTATAGAACTAATTGAGGGTATTGCGACTTACATTGCATCAGAAAGCTTTGAAAGAGATATAAGTGAAGAAAATGATGCGCTTAAAGATCTAGCTGATTGTTTGGTGGGGTTACAATGTTACTTCGAACAATTGGAGTCTCGTGTACCTTATGCTGAACAGATACTTGAGCATTGTGAAGTTGCCTTGAAGAGAATAAGCCAGCAGGAAAATTCTAAATCAGAATTTGAGATGGAGGTTGCTGCTAATCAAGAAGCGAATAATGTAGATAATGATGCAAATGTAGACATTGATTTCGATGCTACCATGATGGCTAGTCATTCTGAGCTAGAGCTTAATATGGATGTACCTGTCCAGGGTTCAGAAGAACAAATAGATAAACAAGAAGAAATCGATGAGCTTCCAGATCTGAATGATTTCACAGATGAGCTTGTAGACACTGAAGACGATGATTTGAAGAAAATCGCTTTTGATCAAGCATTATCGAGTGATGATTTACTTGCCGTTCAAGGCCAAGAAAGTGCAGCAGAATTAAACGGACAAGATAGACAAGAAAAAACTACTGATACGCAAAGTGAAAATGTCAAATCAAGGTTTGCTGTATTGACTGGTGAAGCCGATCCTTTATTGGTAGAAACATTTATAGAAGAAGCTGAACAAGTAGTTGTTGAGATAAAGAATCACTGGAACGCTTGGAAGGCAGGGCAAAAAGATTGGGATAGTTTTGCCAATATGCGCCGTGGTTACCATACTCTTAAAGGTAGTGGTCGTTTTGTTGGTGCTGAATTATTGTCGGAATTGTCATGGCAGTATGAGAACTTATGTAATAAATGTTTAGGTAAAAAAGAGCCTATTGATGATTCAAAACAAGCATTATTTCAACAAGGGGTAGAATGCATTCCTTTGTTGGTTGAGCAGTTAAAATTCCCAACAGAAGCTAATAATATAGATGTTGTAAGTTTAATTGATGAAATTAAAGTTAAGGCATCGGATTCGATAGAAGTTGATCATGTGATACCGAATAAGACTAATGATCTACAAGCTGATGTTGAGCTCGAGTCTAGTCAGAAACTGCAAGATGAGCTAACTGGAATATTCACAGAAGAAGCGACGCAGCACATTAAAGTAATGCGTGATGCGGTAGGTGAAGAAAATCAACAGTCTAATGATATTCGTATCGATGATGAATTACTGAGAACTGTCCATACAATGCGTGGTAGTGCGCGTACTGCCGGTGTTCAACATATCTCAGATTTATGCAAGCCTTTAGAAGAGATCATCTCTGTTGCCATAAAGAATGACATTGACTTCACGGATGAACAAACGCTTTTAGTGCAGTCATGCGTAAAACAAATTGAGTCTGATCTTGGGAAAATTGAAAAGTCTGAGCAAATTGTTGATCTTGACTCGGGGCTGCTCAACCGTCTACAGATTTTCAATAAAGAATTACTAAGTAAATATGCGCAAGATGATATTCATAGCCAAGAGCATGCCAAGTCAGAGTTTTCTCAGTCACAGAAGAACATATCATCACCTTCTATGGTGGATAGCAGCACAGGTAGAGATGAGGAGTTGTGTGCAATTTTCTTTGAAGAGGCTGAGGACGTATTGTCAGAATGCCAAGGATCTTTGTTGAAATTTAAAGCTGATAATAATGATGGAGATGCAATTTCAGAGTTGCAACGTCAATTCCATACATTAAAAGGTAGTTCCAGAATGGCCGGTTTTACCACTATTGGTGAGCTTAGCCATGTTACCGAGTCTTTGTTGCTTGCCCTGTCTGATAATAATTCTGATGCCGAACGCTCAATTACAATACTTCAACGTGTGCTAGATACACTACATGCGAATATAGAAACAGCGCAGCGTGAACAAGATATTTATTTGGATGATGCGTTAATTGCTGAGTTACAGCTAACAAGTGGTGTGCAACAAGAGACCAAGCGAGTTGCAGGTGAAAGTGAAATTTCTAGCCAAGGCACTATTGAGCAATTAGCAGATGAGCTAGAGCTGAATGATAAAGATTTGCAAAAAGATAATAGTGAGGATGATAACTCTAATCATGTTGAAGAAAATGCTGTTGAGCAACGGAAGCCAGCATTGAAAAAATTCATCAATATTGATGAAAATGCTGAAGAAACTTCAAAAACTCAAGAAAAGCATGAGATTGTTAGAGTGCCAGCTGATGTACTAGACGCCTTAGTTAATGATGCTGGCGAAGTGAATATTCAGCGTTCTCGTTTGGAGCAAGTATTCAACTTGTTTACCGCTAACACATCTGAATTTGAACAAACCATTGGTAGGTTGCGTGAACAATTGCGTAAGCTTGAAATGGAAACGGAAGCGCAAATTCTTTTCAAGCACGCTGATGATCAAGAAAATCTTCCAGACTTTGATCCGCTAGAATTAGACCGATATTCCGATATTCAGCAGTTATCTCGTTCACTAGCAGAAAGTGTTGATGATTTAAGAAACATTAAAGAGATGTTTGTGAATCATATGCAAGATGGTGAAACTGTCCTTATCAACCAAAAAGTGGTAACCACTAATCTTCAAGATAATCTATTGCATACACGTATGATACGTTTCGATACGGTTGAGCAGAGATTGCAGCGTATTATAAGACAAACATCTAATGAGCTTAATAAGGAAGTTGATCTAATTATACAAGGCGGAGATATTGAAGTTGATCGGCGCGTGTTAAATGGAGTGATTACTTCTATTGAGCATATTTTAAGAAATAGTGTAGGTCATGGCATTGAGACACCTGAGGATAGAGTAAAAAATAATAAGCCAGGTCGCGGGCAAATTAAAATTGATCTTGAGCGTGAAGGATCTGAAATAAGTATTACCATCAAAGATGATGGTGCAGGTATCGATCCAGTCAAAGTTAAAGCAAAAGCAATAGAAAATAACTTAATTAAGTCTGATTCCCACCTTACTAAAGAAGAAATATTGCAGCTGATCTTCAAGCCAGGTTTAAGCACAGCAAGTGCAGTATCAAAGATTGCTGGCCGTGGTGTTGGAATGGACATTGTGGATAAGGATATTCGTCGCCTAGGTGGAAGAATTGAAACACGTTCAGAGCTTTCTAAAGGCGCTAAGTTTATTTTGCGACTTCCATTCACTCTAGCAGTCAGTCATGCATTGTTATTAAAAGCAGGCAAAGAGGTTTATGCGCTGACATTATCTGGTGTTGAAGGCGTTATTCAATTGCCAGTATCAGAGTTGAAAACAATATTTAGTGCTAGTGAACCGAGCTATACCTATGCTGGGCACGAGTATTCATTTCATCATTTGGCAAGTCTTCTGCAAGGTAGTGCATTATATTTTGAAGATGAAAATGCCTCTCACCCAGTTATTTTAGTAAGGATGGGTGAGCATCGTTTAGCGATTCATGTGGAAGCTACATATGGAAATAAGGAAATTGTAGTGAAACCGCTAGCATCGCACTTCAGTCAATCTCAAGGTATTTCTGGCGCAACTATTCTGGGAGACGGAAGTGTTGCTTTGATACTAGATATTCCGTGGATAGCAAGATTAATACAGACACGGACTAATAGCGATGCTGTAGTTGTTTCGGAAGTTCCAGAAAAAGATTCAGATGAAGAGGCGACAGTGATGGTTGTAGATGATTCTATTACTATCCGTAAAGTTACCACGCGTTTTTTAGAAAGAAATAATTACAAAGTAGTGACTGCAAAAGATGGGGTCGATGCTTTGCAGAAAATGCAAAAGATAGTGCCAGATGTAGTGCTATTAGATATAGAAATGCCGCGCATGGATGGCTATGAATTAGCAGCACAGATGCGCAAAGAAGAAAGGTTAGCGAATATTCCAATTATTATGATCACATCACGTACTGGTGATAAACATCGCAATCGAGCAATGGAATTAGGAGTTAATTGTTATCTTGGTAAGCCATATAACGAAGCACAGCTGCTAGAGAGAATTGAAAGATTTTGATGATAAGTACAGTTGATCAAGTGAAAAATGATAGTAGTGTAAGCGTGTTGTTGTTGCGCCTACAGAAAAAAGAGATACTGGTGCCTAAAGCGATGGTAGCTGATGTACTGTCATGGAAGGATAATTTTTATTCGCCTGCAATAACTAACAGAGCTAAGTGGAAGCTTGGTGAGTATTTGTGGGATGAGTGGAAGATTCCATTAGTATGCTTTGAAGGTTTAATTGATGCTAATTTTCAAAGAGAAGAAATTATAAAAAGAAAGATTGTAGTCATAAGATCTTTTCAAAAAGGCTTTGAGAATGACCATTATGCTATTGAGTGTAGAGGATTTCCTAAGCCGCTTATTCTTAGTGAAGAGTCCTTGGGTAACTTGCACGTAGAGGATAATCAAGGTTGGATCGCACACTCAATTTCAATTGGTAGCCGAGTATTAGATGTGCCAGACTTTTCTACATTGCAGAGTGCAGTATGGTCAATGGATGAGTCGCTTCATCCTGAAATAAGTCGTAGTGCTTAATTGAAATCCCCCCAGCGTGATTGACATAATGTCAATGCTGAAATTACTGCTGTTTCTAAACGTAAAATTCTTGGTCCCATTTGAATCGGAGTGAAACCTTCCTTCTGGGCTTGAGTAATTTCGTTCTTGTCAAATCCACCTTCAGGACCAATTGCACAAATGCATGTGTTAACGCGAGCTTGTGTTGAGGAAAAAATATTTTCATTTGCCATAGGTGAAGCGATTAATTTAATGTCTTCTTGATGTGAATTATTTATAGCTATATCAAAGTCAATAGGCTCATAAATAATTGGAAGCGAAGCGCGACCCGATTGTTCGCAGGCGCTTTGAATGACCGAATGCCAATGATCCATCTTCTTTTCTAAGCGCTTATCAGTAATATTGATATTGACTCTAGAGCTTATGAAGGGAGTAATTTTGCCTACACCTAGTTCAGTTGCTTTTTGTAAGCACCAATCCATTTTTTCAGAACGGCATAAAGGTTGGAGTAAATGAATTAACAACGATGATTCATTATTAATAATGAATTTACTATCAATGGTTACACCAACATGTTTTTTTGAAAGCTCACTGATTGTTGAGTGATAGTCATTGCCATTTCCGTTAAACAGGATAATTTGGTTACCAATACTCATGCGTAACACATCCTTAATGTGTTTAACTGCTTTAGCTTCCAGAGTAATCTGTGTAGAGGTCTCTAGAGTTTGAGTTGTAAAAATTCTTGGAATGCGCAAATGATATTACCCAAATAAAAACGCCGGTATGAATGATTATACCGGCGTTGAATATTTCTGTGTGCAGCGTATTTTAATAGCGGTAATGGTCTGCCTTGTAAGGCCCGTTGACTGGCACGCCAATGTATGCCGCTTGTTCATCAGTTAGAGTAGTTAACTTCACGCCAATTTGTTCTAAATGCAAACGTGCAACCTCTTCATCCAAATGTTTAGGTAAAATATAGACATTGTTTTCATAGCTGCCGTTAGCATTCCAGAGCTCGAGCTGAGCAAGCACTTGGTTGGTGAAAGAATTGGACATAACAAAACTAGGGTGACCAGTTGCGCAGCCAAGATTCACTAAACGTCCTTTAGCTAGCATGATAATACGTTTGCCATCTGGAAAAATTATATGATCCACTTGTGGTTTAATTTCTTCCCATTGGTATTTTTCAAGACTAGCGACATCAATTTCATTATCAAAGTGGCCGATATTACAAACAATGGCTTGGTCTTTCATGGCAGCCATATGGTCGTGGGTGATAATGTTGTAGTTACCAGTGGTTGTTACAAAGATATCCGCTTCACCGCATACATCATCAAGAGTGACTACACGGTAGCCTTCCATTGCTGCCTGCAATGCACAGATAGGATCAATTTCGGTAATCCATACCGTAGCTCCTAATCCACGTAGCGACTGGGCAGAGCCTTTACCTACATCACCATAACCACAAACAACGGCTACTTTGCCAGCTACCATTACATCAGTCGCACGCTTAATGCCGTCGACTAGAGATTCACGACAACCATATAGATTGTCAAATTTAGATTTAGTCACAGAGTCATTTACATTAATCGCCGGGATTAATAACTCGCCAGCATCTACCATGTCATAAAGTCTTTTTACACCGGTAGTAGTTTCTTCTGAAACACCTTTGACGTCTTTTAACATTTCAGGATATTTCTCGTGCATTAGCTTAGTTAAATCACCACCGTCGTCTAATAACATGTTAGGTGCCCAATTATTTGGGCCAGTGACAGTTTGTTCAATACACCATTCGTATTCTTCTTCAGTTTCGCCTTTCCAGGCAAACACAGGTACGCCGCTTGCTGCAATGGCAGCTGCTGCATGGTCTTGAGTTGAGAAAATATTACAAGAAGACCATCGCACTTCAGCACCTAAGTCGACTAATGTTTCTATCAGTACTGCTGTTTGAATGGTCATGTGCAGGCAACCAACAATACGCGCACCTTTTAAAGGATTCTGTCCCGCATGTTTTTTGCGCAACGACATTAATCCTGGCATCTCAGTTTCCGCAATCGCAATTTCTTTACGACCCCAATCAGCTAAAGAAATATCAGCAACTTTGTAATCTTGTTCGGTACTCATTGAATGTGCTCCTAGCATATATAATAGGCAAAAATAATAATGTTATTACCGACGCAATGCGTCAGCTTTATCGGTTCGTTCCCAAGTGAATTCTGCTTCTTCGCGACCAAAGTGGCCATAGCTTGCAGATGTTTTATAGATAGGCTTTTTGAGGTTAAGCATAGTTAAAATTCCATATGGCCGTAAATCAAAATGCTGTCTAACTAATTCTTCAATGTCACGGTCATTGATTTTTCCAGTGCCAAAGGTATCGATAGAGATTGAAGTAGGTTCAGCAACGCCAATCGCATATGAAATTTGGATCTCGCAACGTTCAGCAAGGCCAGCTGCAACAACATTTTTTGCAACATAACGTCCTGCATAAGCGGCAGAACGGTCAACTTTTGATGGATCTTTTCCTGAAAATGCACCGCCACCATGACGAGCCATACCGCCATAAGTATCAACGATAATTTTGCGTCCTGTTAGTCCGCAATCACCGACCGGGCCACCGATAACGAAGTTGCCTGTAGGGTTGATGTGATATTTAGTATCGCTATTCAACCATTTTTCTGGAAGAATAGGTTTGATGATGTGTTCCATCACTGCTTCTTGTAAGTCTTTTTGTGAAATGTCTGGGTCGTGTTGCGTAGAAAGAACAACGGCATCTACAGCACAAGGCACGCCATTCTCATATCTAAATGTCACTTGGCTTTTTGCATCTGGGCGTAACCAGGCTAATTGTTTATTTTTACGAACTTCAGATTGCTTCTTCACAAGTCGATGTGAATAAGTAATCGGTGCAGGCATTAATACATCAGTTTCATTGCTGGCATAACCAAACATAAGACCCTGATCTCCAGCACCTTGGTCCTCAGGTTTTGAGCGATCTACACCTTGTGCAATATCAGGAGATTGTGCACCAAGTGCATTTATAACTGCGCAAGTATTACCATCGAAGCCTTTATCCGAATGGTCGTATCCGATATCGTTTACTGTATCTCTAACTAACTGCTCATATTCAATATTGGCAGTCGTAGTGATTTCGCCCGCTAATACCACCATGCCTGTTTTAACTAACGTTTCACAGGCAACACGAGCATCGGGATCTTGTGCCAGAGCGGCATCTAGTACAGCATCAGAAATTTGATCTGACATTTTATCTGGGTGGCCTTCAGAAACAGACTCTGAAGTAAACACGTAACTGTTACTCATTGTAGTAAACCCTTTGAATATAATTTAAAGGTAAAATTGTATGATCTGTATCGCTATAGATATGGTTATATCAGTATATTTGATATGTTTTGAATGCCTAAAAACTTATCAGAATTCTAGCCAATTAGTACCATTGCATTAATAAAGCGCGAGATTGTACATTGTGTGACACATTTAAGCGATAAAGTTTGTCATTTTTTCAGAGGTAGATAAACCATGGTTAAGACACTATCGAGGATGATTCCATTGGGGACCATTGCACCCGAATTTGAATTGTTGGAGCCTGGCAGCGGTGAAATTAAGGGGCTAAATGAATTACGCGGTTCTTCGGCGACGGTTATAATGTTTATCTGTAATCACTGTCCGTTTGTAAAGCACATAACATCTGAGCTGACTTCTTTAGCAAATGACTACCTATCTAAAGGCATTGCTTTTATCGCTATAAACTCGAACGATGTTGATAATTATCCTGATGATTCGCCTGAAAACATGGTGAAGGAGGCAAAAGCTAATGGGTACTTATTTCCTTATTTATTCGATGAAACTCAGCAAGTGGCTAAGGCATACCATGCTGTATGTACCCCAGATTTCTTTGTATTTGATGCCAACCTTGCATGTGTGTACCGAGGGCAATTAGATGACTCACGCCCAGGTAATGACATCGCTGTTTCTGGCAGTGATCTGCGCGCAGCATTGAATGCAGTTATTTCAGGAAATTCTGTGTCAGATGTGCAAAAACCTAGTGTCGGTTGCAATATAAAATGGAAAAATAGCTAATTTCTCTCGGTATTTACTATAGTGAGCTTGCGAGACATTGATAACTCGTGGAAAATGTCGGCGCTTTATGCCTGATAGCCTTTATAAATAAGAATAATTTTTTCACTTGCAGAACAGATAGACCTCAGCATTGGCGCATCGTACAACCTTACATTAACGGTAATCACAATAATCTCGTGGATAATCATAAAGAATTAGCAAATGCCATCCGTGCGTTAAGCATGGATGCGGTTCAACAAGCCAAATCAGGCCACCCTGGCGCACCTATGGGGATGGCGGATATTGCCGAAGTGCTATGGCGTAAGTATCTGAAACATAACCCTAAAGATCCAAATTGGATGGATCGAGATCGCTTTGTGCTCTCTAATGGGCATGGATCTATGTTGATTTATTCATTACTACATCTGACTGGCTACGACCTGTCGATGCAGGACATTAAAGATTTTCGACAGCTCCATTCAAAAACACCTGGACATCCTGAAGTAGGAGAAGCACCTGGAGTAGAAACCACAACGGGCCCATTAGGGCAGGGTCTGGCGAATGCAGTTGGGATGGCGCTAGCCGAGAGGATGTTAGCAGCACAATTTAATCAGAAAGATAGAGACATAATTGATCATTTTACCTATGTTTTCGCCGGAGATGGCTGCTTAATGGAGGGGATCTCACATGAAGCATGTTCGCTAGCGGGAACCTTAAAGTTAGGCAAATTGATTGTCTTCTACGATGACAATGGAATCTCTATTGATGGTGAAGTCCAAGATTGGTTTACTGAAGACATTCCACAGCGGTTTGAATCTTACGGTTGGCAAGTAATTCGTGGTATTGATGGGCATGATGCTGTAGCAATTGATCAAGCAATCCAGCAAGCGCAGGGAAATACTTCACAACCGACACTGATTGACTGTAAAACAATTATTGGTTTTGGATCGCCCAATAAAGAAGGCACATCTGGAGTCCATGGAGCACCGTTAGGAGCCGAAGAAATTCAATTAGTACGCGATCGAATCGGCTGGAAGCATGGCCCATTCGAAATACCTGAGGATATTTATAATGCATGGAGTTGTGTTGATTCAGGTACGCAGAAGCAGCAAGCGTGGGAGAAGAAATTCGCGTCGTATCAAAGCACGCATCCAGAATTAGCAAAGGAATTACTGCGACGCTACAACGGAGTGCTCCCTGATAATTGGGCGACTGATTCAGAAAAAGCGCTACAAGCCATAAATGAAAAAGCTGAGAGTGTTGCGACTCGAAAAGCATCTGAATTAGCTTTAGAAGCTGTTGGTCCATTGTTACCAGAGTTAATAGGCGGTTCAGCAGACTTAACTGGATCAAATAATACTTGGTGGTCTGGATCTAAAAGCGTACTTGGAGACGATGTTAGCGGCAACTACATATACTATGGAGTTCGTGAATTTGGTATGTCTGCGATGATGAATGGCATGGCCCTGCACGGCGGATTTATTCCATACAGCGGGACTTTCTTAACATTCTCAGACTATGCACGTAATGCCGTACGTATGGCAGCATTGATGAATACGCCTAGCCTATTTGTTTACACGCATGATTCAATTGGACTAGGTGAAGATGGACCGACCCACCAATCCATCGAACATATATCTAGTTTACGCAGCATTCCAAACCTAATGGTTTGGCGTCCCTGCGATACTGTAGAATCAATGGTGGCATGGAGAACCAGCATCGAACTTAAACATCCAGCTGCCTTAGCTTTTTCTCGTCAAGGCGTGCCATTTATGACGCGTAATAAGGAACAATTAGGAAAAGTGGAAAAAGGTGCATACGTATTGTTTGAGAATAATGCAGAACCAGAGCTAATTATTTTGGCTACTGGGACCGAAGTCGGAATCTCAATGGATGCAGCGAAACAACTGGATGCTGATGGTGTCAAAGTTCGTTTAGTGTCTATGCCAAGTGCCGATGTGTTTGAGTTGCAAGATGACGCTTACAAACAATCAGTTTTACCAAATAACATTCGCGCTAGAATTGCTGTTGAAGCGGGAGTGACTGACTTCTGGCGTAAGTATGTCGGTTTAGATGGGGATGTTGTAGGTATCGATCAATTTGGCGCGTCTGCTCCTGGTAGTATATTGATGGAGCATTTCGGATTCACTGCCGAAAACATCGCTAAGCGTGCACGCGCATTACTTTAGTTACTGTTAATACAAGAGGAATCAAAGAGAATGGCAATCAAAGTTGCAATTAATGGATATGGAAGAATTGGCCGCAATATCATGCGAGCCTTATATGAGTCTGATCGTACTAATGAGATTCAAGTGGTGGCAATTAACGATTTAGGTGATGCTCAGACCAATGCACATTTAACCCAATACGATTCAGCTCATGGGAGATTCAATGGCACAGTCTCTGTCGACGGCGACAACATTGTAGTAAACGGCGACAAAATTCGTGCGTGCTCTGAACGAGATCCAGCAAACTTACCATGGAAAGAATTAGGCGTTGATGTTGTACTTGAATCAACAGGCTTCTTTGCTAGCAAAGAGAAAGCTTCAGCGCACTTAAAAGCAGGCGCTAGCAAAGTCATAATCTCTGCTCCTGGTGGCAAGGATGTTGATGCTACGATTGTTTATGGTGTTAACCATGGTGTGTTAAAAGCATCAGATACAGTTATTTCAAATGCATCATGTACTACTAACTGTTTAGTGCCTTTAGTTAAGCCGTTGCATGACAAAATTGGCATGGAAAAAGGCGTAATGACTACCATTCATGCTTATACCAACGACCAAGTATTAACAGATGTATTCCATTCCGATTTACGTCGCGCACGTTCTGCAACTCAGTCAATGATTCCAACTAAAACAGGTGCAGCGGCGGCAGTAGGTTTGGTTATGCCTGAAATGAATGGGAAGCTAGATGGTTTTTCAATGCGTGTGCCAACCATTAATGTGTCGGTCGTTGACTTAACATTTACTGCAACCCGCGACACCACGATCGAAGAAGTTAACAGCATCATGAAAGAATCTGCTGCAGGCGAGCTCAAAGGTGTACTTGAATATAACGATGCCCCATTGGTGTCATGTGACTTTAACCATAACCCTTCATCATCTGTGTTCGATGCGAGCTTGACCAAAGTAATGGAAGGGAATTTAGTGAAAGTACTTTCTTGGTACGATAATGAGTGGGGCTTCTCAAATCGTATGTTGGATACAACTGTTGCGCTTCATAACGCTAAATAAGATTGTTAGTGAGATACAGGCTAGTGGGCTACAAAAATTTAAGCCAACAAAAAGTGTTACTTAATTAAGCAACATGCCAAATATACTAACTATGGCAGAGATGGAGTTGGCAAATTGCCGACTCCTGATCCGCCAAGATCTCAATGTACCTATAAAGGATGGTGTCATCAGTAACGATGCGCGTATCCGTGCATCACTACCTACCTTAAAACTTGCGCTATCCAAAGATGCAGCAGTAATGGTTATGTCACACTTGGGCCGACCTACCGAGGGTGAACCAGAAGAAAAATATAGTTTGCAACCAGTTGCTGATGCGTTGGCCGCAGCATTGGGACAAGAAGTCTTTTTAGTTAAAGATTGGATTAATGGTTGTGATGTTTCTCCGGGACAAATAGTCCTGTGCGAAAATGTGCGTTTTATAGCGGGCGAGAAAAAATGCGATGATGCATTAGCTAAAAAGATGGCCAAGTTATGTGATATCTATGTCATGGATGCGTTTGGTACTGCGCATCGTGCTCAAGCGTCTACTTATGGTGCCGCTAAATTTGCCAAGCAAGCATGTGCAGGTCCATTATTGGCTGCAGAACTAGAAGCATTGGCCAAGGGTTTAGAGAAGCCACAACGCCCAATGGTAGCCATTGTTGGCGGTTCAAAAGTTTCCACAAAGTTAACTTTATTGGAACAATTAATCGATAAAGTAGACCAATTAGTTGTTGGTGGTGGAATTGCAAATACCTTTATCGCAGCAGCAGGGTTTCCTGTGGGTAAATCTTTGTATGAAGTCGACTTGGTTGATGTAGCAAAACAACTGATTGAAAAAGCGAAACAACGCGGTGCGGATATTCCAATTCCGACAGACGTAGTATGCGCAAAAGAGTTTTCCGAAGATGCTGTAGCGGAAATCAAATCAGTAAAAGACGTGGCAGAAGATGACATGATTTTAGATATTGGCCCTGATAGTGCGAAACATTTAAGCAGTGTGATGAAAGCTGCGGGGACTATTGTTTGGAATGGGCCTTTAGGTGTATTTGAATTCCCACAATTTGCCGGAGCTACACAAGCCTTATCCAATGCCATCGCTTCCAGTGATGCATTCTCGATTGCCGGTGGTGGTGACACGGTAGCTGCGATTGATGCATTCGGGGTCGCAGAAAATATTTCATATATCTCTACAGGTGGAGGCGCATTTCTAGAATTCCTAGAGGGAAAGCTGTTACCCGCGGTAGATATTCTCCAACAGCGTGCACAAGGAAAGTGAACAGCATGATGCATCGACGCACAAAAATTATTATTACGCTGGGCCCTGCGACTGACGATGAGAAAGTCATGTCAAAGCTCATTGATGCGGGCATTGATCTTGTTAGATTGAATTTTTCTCATGGCACTATGGAGGAACACAAGCGTCGTGTGGAAATGGTCAGACGTATTAGCGAAGAAAAGAATTATAACGTTGGTATTTTGGGCGATTTACAAGGCGCTAAATTACGCATAGGTCGATTCGTAAATAAAAAAATAATTTTGAAGGTTGGCGATAAATTTAATTTAGATGCTGAATTAGATTTAGAATCAGGCAATCAAGAAGTGATTGGCTTTACCTATAAAGGATTGATTAATGATGTGTCTGCTGGGGATATTTTATTGCTTGATGATGGTCGAATTGCTTTAAAGATAGAAGAAATCGATGCGCAAATAATCAAAACCACAGTACTGGCCGGTGGCGAGCTTTCTAGTAACAAAGGTATGAATCGTAAGGGTGGTGGTCTATCAGCAGAATGTATCACAGAGAAAGACATCAAAGACATTGCATATGTTCACGAACTTGATTTGGATTATATCGCAGCCTCTTTCATAAAGAGTGTTGATGATATTCACCAAGTAAGAAAATTACTAAAGAAAAATAATAGTAATATTTCTATTGTTGCAAAAATAGAAACGATTGAAGCGCTAGAAAATATTGACGATATTTTAGCATGTACCGAAGCAATTATGATTGCACGAGGTGATCTAGGCGTAGAAATTGGTGATGCGGAAGTGCCAGCAGTGCAAAAAATGCTAATCAGTAAAGCACAAAAGACAAATTGCTTGGCCATAACCGCCACTCAAATGATGGAGTCTATGGTGCATAGTCCAATCCCAACACGTGCCGAAGTATCAGATGTAGCTAATGCTGTACTAGATGGTACTGATGCGGTGATGTTATCGGGTGAAACTGCAGTTGGTGAATATCCCATAGAAGTCGTGAAAGCGATGAGCCGAATATGTCGTGCCTCTGAAAAACAAGAGGCCCAACGCCATACTCGTCGCAGCCATATTACATGTGATCGTGTTGATGAAGGTATCGCTATGGCTACCATGTATTTGGCAAATCACTTAAACGTAGCAGCCATTGCCGCATTAACTGAATCTGGCTCAACTGCGTTATGGATGTCGAGAATTAGTTCCTCTATTCCCATTTATGCACTAACGCGTCACGTCAAAACATTGCGTCGTGTCACGCTATATAAAGGTGTATTTCCTGCGCCAATGGATTTCTTGGGTAAAACTCATGCGCAAGTGAATCACGCGGCAGTTACCGTACTAAAGAATTGCCATGAAGTAGAAGATGATGATTTAATAATCCTTACTAAGGGCGACCTAATGGGGGTTGACGGAGGCACCAATGCTTTGAAAGTGCTTCGTGTAGGTCATATGGTTGAAGAAGAGGACGACCCTGAGCATACAGAGTAAAACTAGTATAATTAGTAATCTGGTACTGAAATGAGTTTTTAGTCACGGCGTCATAGTGATTGGTTAGGGTAGAATATCGGCAAAATTTTTTAAGGAGTGCAAAGTGAGCGAAGAGTTAAAACAAATAGCAAAAGCAATGGTCGCGCCTGGTAAGGGCATATTAGCAATGGATGAGAGTCATCCCACATGCGGTAAACGTTTCAAGGCATTAGGAATTTCAGAAACCGAAGAGAAGCGCCAAGCGTACCGAGATATGTTAGTGACTACTGAAGGTTTATCAGACTACATTAGCGGCGCTATTTTATTTGACGAAACTATTCGCCAAACCCTACTCGACGGCACACCTTTCCCCAAATACTTAAGTGACAATGGAATTATTCCTGGTATTAAAGTTGATGCGGGCGCACATCCGTTAGCAGGTCATACTGATGAAAAAGTTACCGAAGGTCTAGATGGACTTCGCGCACGTCTTAATGAGTACTACGATCTAGGTGCACGCTTTTCGAAATGGCGAGCAGTAATTACGATCGGTGAAAATATACCTAGCTGGGCATGCATTGAAGCTAACGCACATGCGTTAGCACGCTACGCAAAACTCAGCCAAGAAGCAGGTATTGTTCCTATTGTGGAACCAGAAGTATTAATGGATGGCACCCATTCAATTGAACGCAGCTATGAAGTAACTGAATTAGCACAACGCATTACCTTCCAACACCTACGCAACCAAGGCGTATTAATGGAAGGTATGATCTTGAAGCCTAGCATGGTTATCTCTGGAGCTAGTGCAAGCAATCGCGCTGATGTCGAGACAGTGGCAAGAGAAACAGTTCGTTGTTTAATGAATACAGTACCAGCAAACGTGCCTGGTATCGCATTCCTGTCAGGCGGCCAGTCAGACGAAGAAGCAAGCTCACATTTAAATGCAATGCATAACTTAGGTATCGATCTACCTTGGGGATTAACTTTCTCATACGGTCGTGCATTACAACATGCGTCTATGACTAAGTGGGGCGGTGATTCAGCTAATGTGAAAGCGGCGCAAGAGGTATTACTAGGTCGAGCACGTAGTAACGGCAAAGCAGCTTTAGGGCAATACACACCTGGTGCTGAAAAAGCCGCTTGATTAAGTAGCCCTGGATAAAAAAAGCCCGCGAAAGCGGGCTTTTTTATTTCTACATAACTAAAGTAATTAAGCTACTTGTACATTTTGGTGCCACTTACCTTTCCTGAATTGCAATAGAGCATTACGTGCTCGACCAGCAGTTTCTTTATTGTTATTGCGAAATCCTGAGGCTAAAAAATTATGGAAACCTTGGAGATTTTCTTGTGAACTTTGGTTGGTGCGATAAAAGCCCATCGACCATGACTCAAAGTCTGGCTCTTCTTGATCGCCTTTATATAGTACAACTGTTTCCGTGTGGCGCTTATCCTGAGAAATTTTTTCATAAAGGGCTTGAACTTTTTCCTGTGGACCTTCTAATGCTTGAATAAAAGATCCTTCATGAAATAACAGCATGCCGGTAATGCCAAGCGATGCATTATTCTCACGTGCAGTTGAAAGAATCTCTTCTAATTCTTCCTCGCTAAAGTCACGGTTTGCCGCACTAATGTAAATTAGCTGGTGTACTGGTTTATCCATGTAAATACCCCAAATTCATTTATTCAAACAGGGTATCGGCCTATTTATGAGAAACTTTAGCTATTTTCCGATATTTATTCATATAATGTAGAATAGAGTGTACAAACATGACATTTAATATTTATTTAATGTTATTAGAGCCCAGTCTGGGAAAATGTTTAAAGCTGCTATTGCTTAATGATTGTTAATAACTCTTCAATAGCCTTGTAGTGTTCGTCAAGTAACTCTTGGTTGGCATTAATCATATTAGGCACTGCAATGACAGGGATATCGAGCCGCATGCGTAAATCTTCTAAATTATCCATGGCAGATTCATCATGCTTACGTGTTTGGTTTAATACAATGGCTGTTATGTTGAGGTTTCTGTTCCTAATAGATTCAATGGTGAGTAGAGTTTGGTTAATGCAACCTAATCGATCTTTAGCAATTAGGAGTACATTAGCTTTTAACTTTTGTGCAAGGTCAGCATTTAAGCCATCGCTACACAAAGGTGAGTAAAAACCACCAGCACCTTCCACAAGTAAGAATTCAGGTTTATCGATTGGTTTGCAAACTTCTGCTAAGTCTTTTACGTTGACTATTGTATTTGTTAGGCGAATAGCACGTTCGGGTGAGATAGGTGGTTCGTATCGATATGGACATACTTCATCTAAGCTGCTTTTGTCGTGAGTGGCCTGTACATATAAAGAGGCATCATCAGGAATAAGTTTATTGTTATCAAGTATGCAGCCTGTTTCTATTGGCTTTCTAGGTTCGCAGGTGTGGCCAGATTTATTTAATGCTTTAACAAGAATGCGGCCAATGTAGGTTTTGCCAACACCGGTGTCAGTGCCCGTAATAAATAGAGTTATCATTAGATTTGTAATTTAGCCGAATTGGTTATTATCCTTACTATGATAGGATAAATGACCGTTTGCAAGCACTAGCAAGTTATTTTTTTGCGGGGAATAATTTATTTTTCAGAGGTAATAAATAAGGTTTTACTAGTTGTTTAAGCTGGTGCAATTTTTCAGATGTTGTATACAACAATAAAGCAATAAGCCCCGTTGGTGTCTTGTGGTTAAAGGCTATTATTCCATCGAGAGATTCTTCTGAATGTAACCAATTGCGTTTGGCAGGTTCGTCACCGACACCAAAGTCAATTGTATGCACATGTTCTGTGTCGATGGCGTATTCAAACATACGCAGCGTTAAGATTGCGCCAACAGACTCTTTGTTGAATTCTGAATTATGATGGTGCTTACAAATTGTCGCGCGACCTGATGTCACAACCCATAAATGTGTAGCCACAGGTTTGTCGTCTATATAATAAAGACCTAGTCGAAGAGTATTTGCTTTAGCTGCAGCACGAATTAATCCGGCAGCATGATTAGGGAAGGGCTCGGCACCTTTCCAACTGTGTGCAAGCACATTCTCGTAATCTGCTATTGCTTGTTCTAGGTTTTCAACGCCAGTGACTACTTTAAATCGAGTTTTTCCTGTTTTTTCTAATTTTCTTTGTTTGTAAGCATAGGTTTTTTTTACGGCTTTCGAACGTGCGGCTAAGTAATCTGCATAAGTAGTGTCTTTGACGTCTTCATAAATACAGCTGCGCCAATGATAATGCCGGACGGCTAATCCACATTTCTTGAATGCAGAGGATAATTCTGTGTATAGCTGCGATTTCGGATCTAGGAAATTTAAATCGATCACGCCCCATGAATGTTTGTCTTTGCAGATAGAATTAACCAGTTCGCTAATTACATTGCCGAACTGACTATCATTACTGCGAATAGCTGGAGCATAGAATAATGTTTGATGACCAGTCATGCTGGCAATTGATTTAGTCCCACAATATTGTTTTTCAAACAGTGAGCCTGTTTGTCCAGCTGACGAGCGCATGAATAAAATAGCACGAGCATTTGGTGTGTCTGTGTTATCTTCAACTGTGTAAATGTGTATTTCCGCATTTGGGTCTAAAGTATTTTTGCTGAAACTCTCAAACCAGCCACCTCCGTGGAAGAAATTCTTCTCATCAATTTCTCTAAGTAATGATAAGCAATGCTCTGGAAGTTGAGCAAAGGAATTGTATTTAACGGTTTTTAAAAGGTTCATGGACCAGTTGTGTGTCGTCGTCAGCATAGTGCAGTTAACTTAAGCGATAAAAATTACTAATTCTTTGTATTGTCCAGCAATTGTATAATGACGCGCTTGAGCTAGTGTGGACTAGTTCAAATTTTAAAAACTCAGTGAAACAATTATAAATATATGAAAATTTGGGTAGATGCTGATGCTTGTCCAGTGCCAGCAAAAGAAATTTTATTTCGTGCCGCAGAGCGTACCGGCGTAGAAGTCATTTTAGTGGCAAATCAACCGCTTCGTAAGCCGTTACTGCAGAATATTAAAATGTTGCAAGTACCCAGTGGTTTTGATGTGGCGGATAATGAAATTGTTAAAAGAGCGCAACAAGGTGATTTGGTGATTACTAGTGATATACCTCTAGCTGCGGAGATTATGGATAAACAAGCACATGCTTTAAATCCGCGTGGTGAAATGTATTCAGTGAACACCATTAAAGCTCAGCTAAATATGCGTGATTTCATGGATACTATGCGTGGTAGCGGTGTTCAGTCAGGTGGGCAAGCACCATATGGCAAGGGCGATCGTCAGGCTTTTGCTAATCATCTCGATAAATTTCTCAGTAAATATTTCTCTAAGTAGCGATCTGCTGCACTAATCTTCAAACTCTGTAGAGCTGATTCGCCTGAAATGGCTGTTTGCTGTAAGGTATTGCCGGAAATTCACAAGCAAATGTTGGGGTATATGCCATGAACAAGTATGCAGCAGAATTGATAGGTACATTTTGGTTAGTGTTGGGCGGTTGCGGCAGTGCAGTATTAGCGGCCAGTTTCCCAGAAGTTGGTATAGGCCTATTAGGGGTTTCATTAGCATTCGGACTGACAGTACTCACGATGGCATATGCAATTGGACATATTTCAGGTTGTCATTTGAATCCAGCTGTATCGATAGGCCTTTGGGCAGGAGGAAGATTCGAAACAAATCAATTACTGCCATATATTCTCGCGCAAGTAATTGGTGGTATAGCGGCAGGTGGTGTGCTTTATGTCATCGCAAGTGGCGCCACAGGATTTGATGTGAGTGCCGGATTTGCTTCCAATGGATTTGCTGAACATTCGCCCGGCGGATACTCAATGATAGCAGCGCTAGTGGCAGAGGTAGTGATGACAGCCATGTTTTTGCTGGTCATTATGGGTGCGACTGATAAACGTGCTCCTGCAGGAATGGCCCCGATTGCCATTGGACTATGCTTAACGTTAATTCATTTGATAACAATACCAGTCACTAATACTTCGGTTAATCCGGCTCGAAGTACTGGCGTTGCTGTATATGTTGGTGATTGGGCGGTCGATCAATTATGGCTATTCTGGTTGGCACCTATAGTAGGAGCTGTTATCGGTGCAAAAATTTATCAATGTATTGGCTCTGAAGATAAGTAGGATTTCTGAGAAAAAATAACGGAGAAGTTATGTCTTTAATGATTGGAGATAAAATGGTTGTTAGCATGCATTACACGCTAACAGATAGTGAAGGTACTGTATTAGACAGTTCTGAAGGTGCGGATCCTTTATCTTATTTGCATGGTGTAGGCAATATTATTCCAGGCTTAGAAAAAGCGTTAGTGGGTAAAGTAGCTGATGATGCAGTAAAAGTAGAAGTAGCACCGGCCGAGGGTTATGGTGAGGTGTCACCAGAGCTTATGCAGGTAGTGGATAAAGCCGCTTTTCAAGGCGTTGAGACTTTAGAAAAAGGCATGTCATTTGAAGCGCAAGGCCCTAACGGCGAAGTACAGCGCGTCGTGATTGCTAAAATTGAAGGTGACCAGGTCACCGTCGATGGTAATCATCCTCTTGCAGGTGTTACCTTAAACTTTGATGTAAAAATTATTAGTGTGCGAGATGCTACTGAAGAAGAGATTTCACAAGGTCATGTTCACTAACAATTTTGTGTGGATTTAAAGAAAGCGTACTCTAGCGCGTACGCTTTCTAGTTTTAGATTTACGTTTTTTTGGTTTAGCTTCATCTGCTTTGCGTTTGCCACCACTGGGTTTAGCACGTATAGTTTTTCTTTCTCTTCCTCTATCTGGGCGATCTTCGCCAAACATTGAAATATTAAGTGGCTGACCTGCTACCCGAGTTTTTTTCAAATCTTTAAATATTTCCTTAGGCATGCCTTCAGGCAGATCGACCAAGCTGTGATCGTCAAATATTTTGATGTGGCCGATATATTTCCCATCCAATCCAGCTTCGCTAGCAATAGCGCCAACAATATTGCCAGGTTTAACCTCATGGGCATGGCCGACTTCTATGCGATAACGCTGTAAACCTTCTTCTGGTTTGTCCATTTTGCTAGCAGATCTTTCGCGCGGTTTGCGAGTTTTGTTTTTGTCTTGATCGTCTTTATCTGAAGATCGTTCGCGTCGTTTGTAGGGCCGATCGCTATGCTGATCATTTTTGCGCTCTTTGCGATTATTTTTTCTTTCTGGTTTGTGCTGTAATAGTAATGGAGTGTCACCTTGTAATAATTTGGCAAGCGCGGCACCAATTTCTACTGCAGGGACATTGTGTTCTTGTTGGAACTTTTCGACTAGCTGAGAAAAGAAAGTTAAATCTTCATTGGCTAAAGTATCAGTAATTTTTTGTTTGAAATTTGCCACACGCTTATCATTGATGATCTCTGTAGAGGGTAACTCCATGAGTTGTATTTTTTTTCGCGTAGCTTTTTCAATCGCACCCAATAAACGCTTTTCACGTGGAGCGACAAATAATATTGCATCACCCGTACGACCCGCTCTTCCAGTTCTGCCAATACGATGAATGTATGCTTCAGTGTCATACGGGATATCATAGTTGACCACGTGACTAATGCGATTAACATCTAAGCCTCGCGCAGCAACATCTGTGGCAACAAGGATGTCTATCTTGCCATTCTTTAGTTGTTGAATAGTACGTTCGCGTTGATTCTGTGCAATGTCACCATTTAGTGCGGAAGTAGAATAACCACGTGCTTCAAGTTTTTCAGCTAACTCGACAGTGGCTGTTTTTGTGCGCACAAAAATAAGCATGCCATCAAAACTTTCTGCTTCAAGAATTCTGGTTAGCGCATCAAGTTTGTGTAAACCGCTAACTAGCCAATAGCGTTGGCGAATATTTTCTGCGGTGGCAGTTTTGTCTTTAATCGTAACTTGTTCAGGCTCATTTAAATATTTTGTTGCAATGCGCCTAATTTGCTGTGGCATAGTGGCGGAGAACAACGCAATTTGTCTATCAGGTGGAGTTTGTTCAAGTATCCATTCGACATCATCAATAAAGCCCATGCGTAACATCTCATCCGCTTCGTCCAAGACTAATGTCCGCAGATTGGCAAGTTTTAATGTGCCGCGACGCATGTGATCCATGACGCGTCCTGGTGTGCCAACAACAATGTGTACACCACGCTCAAGGCCACGAATCTGTCCGCGATAGTCTTGCCCCCCGTAAATAGGTAAAACATGAAAATTTTTTAAGTCTGATGCATATTTTTGAAATGCCTCGGCGACTTGTATGGCTAACTCGCGTGTGGGTGCAAGTACTAGTACTTGAGGATCTTTTTGCTTTAAATCTATATTAGAAAGAAGTGGTAACGCGAAAGCTGCAGTTTTTCCTGTGCCTGTTTGTGCCTGGCCAAGTACATCTTTGCCTTTTAATAATAAAGGAATCGTCTGCGCTTGAATTGGTGATGGGGTTTCGTAACCAATGTCATTCAATACTTTGACAATTGAATTTTTTAAAGCAAGTTGATTGAATTGAGTGACCGTTTCGGTAGTCATGTGGTGTACCTATTTAAAGTGGACTGCGCGAAACGCTTTGTCTCATCAGGGGAATAAGTCCGAGAAATATCCGACGGCCCAAAGTTTCAAAATCTGGCTAACATTTATCAGCTATGCCAGAAAGGACACGTAGTGTACCGGGTTGTATCTACGCGTGCAGGGATCATTTGGGGTGTGTCTTACAAAAGAAGACTATCTTCAATAGGGTGAAAAACACTACATGCATTTATCAAAGAGTTAGCTGTAAGAGAAGGCACGCCAAACACTTCAGTGTTAACAGCATAATTGGTCTTAATACGCTCGAGTAACAAATCAAAATCACCGTCACCTGATAGTAAAATCACTGTATCAACTTCTTTAGCGCAGTCCATGACATCAATGCTAATGCCAACATCCCAATCCCCTTTCGCAGTGCCGTCGCTTCGTTGAATGTAAGGTTTTAGCTTTATTGTGAAGCCAATTTTCTCAAGTGTGCTTTGAAATTTTCTTTGTTTATCATCATTACGATCAATGGCGTAAGCATATGCAATGACTATCTCCCCGTGTTTAGCAATGGTTTGCCACAGAGCTCGATAATTGAATTGACGCTGATATGCCTCGCGTGTTGTGTAATAGATATTTTGAACGTCGGCAAAGACAGCGATTTTATTCACAGGGGCTATTTAGATAATAATTTGTCAGCGGCTTCTTGATACTTTGCTTGTGTGTTTTTAATAATTTCTTCAGGCAATTCAGGGCCAGGAGCTTTTTTATCCCAATCTAAAGTTTCTAGATAATCGCGAATGTATTGTTTGTCGAAGCTGCTTGGGTTTTGACCTGGAGTGTAATCATCTGCTGGCCAAAAACGTGAAGAGTCAGGTGTAAGTACTTCATCAATTAACGTGAGTTTGCCCTTTGAATCAAGGCCAAACTCAAATTTCGTATCGGCAATAACAATGCCCTTACTGAGTGCGTAGTTAGCTGCATTTTCGTAAAGCAAGATACTGACATTGCGAACTTGATTAGCAATGTCTTCACCCACTAAAGTAATTGTTTCTTCAAATGAAATATTTTCATCGTGTTCACCAGCTTCAGCTTTTGTTGAAGGTGTGAATAAAGTTTCAGGTAATTTTCCAGCCAACGGTATATTGGCAGGTAATGATATGCCACAGACTGATTGTTTGGATTGATACTCCTTCCAACCTGAACCTATTAGATAGCCTCTCACAATTGCTTCTATAGGTAATGCTTTTAAGCGTTTGACGATAACTGAACGTCCTTCAGATTGTTCGATTTCAGAGTCAGTGAGATTTAAATCTTTTAATGTCATAGAGCTGACTTGATTGGGAATTAAATCGCTAAAACGCTGAAACCAAAAATTAGATACTTCTGTGAGTAGTGCTCCCTTATTAGGGATGGGTCCTGGCATAATCACGTCAAACGCAGAAATTCTATCAGTAGCGATGACTAACATATGATTGGCATCAACTTCATAGATATCGCGTACTTTGCCTTTGTGTAATAGTGGCAAAGAGGTAAATTTGGTTTCAAAGACCGGTTTAGGCATGATTTATCTCGAAAAAAGACGCGAATTGTAGTGTGAAAGGCGGCAAATGCCTACTTCTGATTTGTATTTTACTGCTAATTTTACTGGCGTTCACAGGTCAAAAAGAGGAAAATGCGCGTTTTTTCTCAACGAGACAGCATAATCAATGGCTAAAGTTGGAATCATCATGGGTAGCGATAGTGACTGGAAAGTCATGGAAAATGCCGCCAATGTTTTACAAGAGTTCGGAATTGACCACGAGTGTAAAGTCGTGTCCGCGCACAGAACGCCCCAGTATCTTTATGAGTATGCGGGCAGTGCAAAAGAGCGTGGTTTAGAGTGCATTATTGCCGGTGCCGGCGGAGCAGCTCACTTGCCTGGAATGGCGGCAGCTATAAGTACAGTGCCGGTGTTAGGTGTGCCAGTACAAAGCAAATACATGCAAGGTCAAGACTCCTTACTTTCAATTGTACAAATGCCTAAAGGTGTTCCCGTGGCGACGTTTGCTATTGGTGAAGCTGGAGCAGCAAATGCAGCATTGTTTGCCGTTGCCATATTGGCGAACAGTGATCCAACACTGGCAGAAAAACTATCTAAGTTTCGTGATAATCAGCGTGAACAAGTGCTTGCCAAAGTTCTTCCTCCCAAATAGTCTTTATCATGATTGAACCTGATTCAACTCTTGGCATGCTAGGTGGCGGCCAGTTGGGCAGAATGTTTGCTTTAGCCGCTGCACAAATGGGTTATAAAGTCTGGGTGTTTGATCCTAATCAACATAGTCCTGCTGGAGATGTGGCCTGCCGACACATTCAAGCCGAGTACGATGATTACGATGCGCTTGCCGAATTTGGTGCGGGTTGCTCGGTAGTGACTACAGAATTTGAAAACATTCCTGCCGGCACTCTGAAATATCTTCAAGATTATTGTCGAGTGAGCCCGAACCCAGATGCGGTGTATGTGGCGCAAAATCGTATCCGTGAAAAATCTTTTGTTAATGATCTAGGTGTGCCTACCTCCAAGTTTATTCAGGTAAACGCAGCATCAGACCTTAATAATTCAACACACATGAATTGGCCATGCATTATTAAAACTGCAGAGTTTGGTTATGATGGTAAAGGGCAAGAAGTGGTTGCCGATGTACAGCAAGCAATTCAAGTATTCACTTCTTTTAAGGAAGTGCCATGCATATTGGAAGAGCGCATTAATTTACAGTTAGAGATATCTGTCGTGCTTGGACGTAATCAACAAGGTGAAGTGTGTTTTTTCCCGATTGCTAGAAACGAACACAAAAATGGCATTCTACATATAAGTAGTGTGCCAGCAAGAATTTCTGCACAACTACAAACTTATGCATGTGAAATTTCACAACGTATTGCAGAGCAACTTGATTATGTTGGTATTATGACGGTAGAATTTTTTGTTGACCAAGATAATCAATTGCTAGTTAATGAAATTGCGCCACGCGTTCACAATAGCGGGCATTATTCTATGGACGCATGTCATGTTTCTCAATTTGAACAACAAGTAAGGATGATATGTGGATGGACCCCAGCTGACACGCAAAATCATTGTGCGGTAGCTATGGTAAATATTCTTGGTGATGCGTGGAAAGATAATATTTTCCCGTCAAGCACATTATTTGATGATGTTAATGTCAAAGTACATTTGTATGGAAAACAAGGTGCAAAGCCTGGGCGTAAGATGGGACATTTTAATGTGCTAGCAGAAAATGTATCCGACGCTAATAAACATGCACAACTCGTTTACAAAAGAATGATGGGAGAAAAATAAATATGCAAGAATCGTTTAAGGCTTTTCGCATATATGCTGGGAAAGAATTTGAACGTGCGGGTATTGAAACATTAACACTAGATGATTTATCTGATGGTGATGTTGTTATTAAGGTCGAATATTCCAGTGTTAATTATAAAGATGCACTGGCTGGTAGCGGCGAAGGAAAAATTTTACGTAAATCCCCTCTCAATGGCGGCATTGATTTAGCTGGTATTGTTGTCTCCTCTGAAAATAACCTATTCACATCAGGTCAATCAGTATTGGTCAATGGAAGTGGGTTGAGTGAGGTGCATGACGGTGGTTATAGTCAATATGCACGTGTGCCCGCAGAATGGGTTGTGCCTATGCCAGCCGGTTTAAATGCAAAATCATCTATGATATTAGGTACTGCAGGATTTACGGCAGGAATGGCAATACAACGATTGCAGGATAATCACCAAACTCCTGATCAAGGTCCTATGTTAGTGACGGGTGCAAGTGGAGGAGTTGGCAGTTTTGCGGTCGAGCTTTTAGCGCAATTAGGTTACGAAGTCGTGGCAATGACACGTAAGCAACAGCAACATGATTATCTGTATTCATTAGGTGCGAGCAAAGTTGTAAGTAATGATGTTATGCATGTAGATGATGCGAGCCTTCATAAGGGTTTATGGGGTGGGGCTATAGACAACTTAGGCGGCGATACGCTTGCATGGTTAACTAAAAGTGTAAAGCCATGGGGAAATATAGTCAGTATTGGAATGGCGGGTGGTATTAATGTTAATACTTCAGCTATGCCATTTATATTGCGTGGAATCTCATTGTTGGGTGTAACTTCGGCTGCATGCCCGCAAGACGTGCGAAAGCAAATATGGCAAAAATTAGGCAATGAACTTCTTTCTGTTAAGCTTGATAAAATATGTACTGCTGAAGTGGGTTTAGAACAACTGCCTCAAGCGTTTGAAAATCTGCTTAAGGGCGAACTTTATGGGAGGCAAATAGTACGTTTGTAAATAAAAATATGTTTCTTTCTAAATAAGACATTTGTTTTAAGGATATAAGTGATAGTGTTGAATAACTAATAGTTAATTCAAATGGCAAAAAATGCATAAGATATAAAAATTGCGGTAGTTATTCCGGCAACATCTGCTATTAAGCTACATGTCATGGCATAACGTATTTTTGTAATACCAACCGCGCCACAATAAACGGCTAACACATAAAACGTGGTCTCAGTGCTTCCCTGCATAACAGCAGCCACTTTGGCTGGGAATGAATCTACCCCCTGTGTTTGCATCACTTCCAGCATGGCTGCACGTGCACCACTGCCGCTAAAAGGTTTCATTATTGCGGTCGGCAATGCTTCAATAAATCCAGTGTCGATGTGTAATGCATTTAATGCAGTGCTTATAAGAGCCAAGAATCCAGTTAATATTCCGCTTGCACGCAGTAAAGCAATCGCAAGTAGCATAGCAATTAAATATGGGATTAACTTTATTGCGGTTTCAAAACCTTGTTTTGCGCCGTCAATGAAGGCGTCATAAACGGCAACTTTTTTGGACCATCCTGCAATTAAAAATAAGCTAATTGTTGCGAATAATATAAAATTTGCAAACAGTTGTGCTTGCATACTCATTTCTTGTTTGGGTAGAGATAGGAAATATGTTGCCAGTAAAATTGGTATGGCGCTAAAAGCGAATAAGTAGCTTAGTACTGTTTTATTGAGCAAAGGAAGTTTCTGTATGTAAGCTACGCTGAGCAAGCCAACTATGGTTGAGGCAAATGTTGAAATGAGAATAGGGATAAATACTTCTGTAGGGTGTGATGCGCCTTGTTGAGCACGAAATAAAAAAACCGTTATTGGTAAAACTGTGACTGACGAAGTGTTAAGCACTAGAAAGAGAATTTGTGAATCTGATAATGTATTTTTGCTGTTGTTTAAGTTTTGTAAATCATTCATGGCTTTAATGCCTAATGGAGTAGCAGCATTATCTAAGCCAAGTGCATTGGCGCCCATGTTCATTGTCATAGAAGCAATGCTGGGATGATTAGCAGGAATTTCAGGCATAAGTTTGCGAAATAATGGCGCCAGTAATTTTGCAATAAAATTTGCTAAGCCTGCATGCTCAGCAATTCTAAAAAAACCTAACCAGACTGCCATTAGTCCGATTAAGCTGATGGCAATTTCGACACTTAACTTTGCAGTATCAAATACTGCATCGATTGTTTGTGAAAAAATTTCGCCGTTGTTGAAAAATACTAGTTGTAGCAAGCAAGCAAAAAATGAAAAGACAATACACCCTGACCAAAACCAGCCTAGCATTTATATTATTTTCCGATTGCCAAGTAGTAAGGTAACCAGGCCATTACCATAAAGGCGACTACTCCTAGTTCCGTCCACATAATAGTTTTGAATTTTTTACTCTCTTCACCAGTGGAATCGCTTGCGCGAATTTTAGACATTAAGGCATCGAACAAGATCACCATAATGATGATAGGTGCTGAAGCGGGTGCGACTAATGTAGGGATTACTTCAAACCCTGTATGACTAATTGCTGTGCCAGGTTTAGGGCTTAATAAAGCGTTAATTAGACCTAATGCTAATAATGAAATACGCAAGAAACCTAGTGACTGAAAAATGGTCATACATATAGCGATTCAGTTTAAAGACAACGATATTGTAGCAGAGCTTGAGTTGGGACTTGGTAATGAGTAATTGTTTGGTGAATTTATTGATACAAATATGATTGAGGTCATGCAATCTAGCTAGATTGTTTGTCTATTGTGCTGATAATTGTACAATGTCCGCGCTTATTAGTTGGAATCAGTTTCAAATACAGGAGTTTTTTAATGAAGAAATCAATTTTATTAGGGTTAATCACTAGTGTGGCATTATTTGCTACAACAGCAAATGCGGGTGATGTGGAAGCAGGTAAAGCAAAGTCGGCAGTATGTGCGGCATGTCATGGTGGAGCTGGAATCAGCCCTACACCAATTTGGCCTAACCTTGCTGGTCAAAAAGAGCAATATCTCATTGCATCGTTAAAAGCATTTAAAGATGGGACTCGTAAAAATGCCCAAATGGCGCCGATGGTTGCAGGTTTAAGTGATGAAGATATGGCTAATCTTGCAGCATATTACTCAAGTCTAGCGTGTCAATAATCGCAAAATAGAAACTTAGTTTAAAAAGGCTGCTTGAATACTCAAGCGGCCTTTTTGTCTGCTTTGCTGTATATCTAGCTAGTTAGAGTGGCACATGTTCTAGGCCGATGGCAGTAATAACTGTGAGCAATCCAAGTAGTAAATTTAATCCAATTAACTTGCGTAATTGAGCTAAGTTTTTACCTCCTTCTTGATAATTTTCTTCGTTGACTGCGCGGCGCAAACGCATAAATGGAGCAAAGAAAACATGCAAGAAAATCAAAATCATCACAATACCTAAAGCTTGCATCACGTGAATATACCAGGCAACACCAGCAAATCCATTAAAGGCTGAGAAGATCATCCAGTAACCTGTAAGTGGAATAATAATAATTGCCAGCCAGACCCAAATAAAAAATCTCGTCAATGTACGGGACCATAAAGCTAGTCGTACGGCAGGTTCTAATAGATTCGCAGCCACTGGCCGAAGTGCCATATAGGCAAAAAACATTCCGCCAACCCAAACAACTGCAGCAAGCACATGTAAGCTAATGGCGATGGAAAAGTAATAAGGTTCTATATTCATAAGACTTGCGTTTAGATTTGTTTTTATTCCAAGAAATTATAGAGCAGATTAGATATCAGTTTCATAGAAATTATGGTTTAGCGCATGCAAAAACGATTAGGCTACGTTAAAGTAGCCATTTTTTGCGGTAGATAGACATGGAAAACTGGATTGCCCCTTCAATACTCTCAGCAGACTTCGCACGTTTAGGTGAGGAAGTAGATAATGTGCTTGCCGCTGGTGCAGATACAGTCCATTTCGATGTGATGGATAATCATTATGTTCCTAATCTAACGATTGGCCCGTTGGTGTGTGAAGCGCTAAGAAAACACGGTGTATCTGCGCCAATTGACGTGCATTTAATGGTTTCTCCGGTAGATCGGCTAATTAGTGACTTTGCAAAAGCTGGTGCTAGCATTATTACTTTTCACCCTGAAGCTGCTGATCATATTGATAGGAGTTTACAATTGATACGCGATTCGGGGTGCATGAGTGGTTTGGTATTTAATCCAGCGACCCCACTTCACTATCTAGATTATGTGCTTGAGAAAGTTGATATGGTGTTACTGATGTCTGTCAACCCAGGATTTGGTGGACAAGCATTTATAGAGTCGAGTCTTGATAAGCTCAAAGCAGCACGGAAAATAATTGATCATTCAGGCTTGTCAATTCGTTTAGAAATTGATGGTGGGGTTAAGATTGATAACATTGGGAAAATAAAAGCAGCAGGCGCAGATACATTCGTTGCAGGTTCTGCAATATTTAACTCAGATGATTATCAAAAAACTATTTCAGCTATGCGTGCTGAAATAGATAAAGCTAGCTAATTCTTTAGGTCCAAAGAATGTCGCTTGCGTTGCCGCAATGGCTTTGCTTCGATCTGGATGGGACTTTGGTCGATAGCGTTCCTGATATTACTTTCAGTGTGAACGAAATGTTAGAACAGCTAGAACTTGAAGTTGTCGATGAAACGCTTGCGCGCACTTGGATTGGTAATGGAGCTGCTAAATTAATAGAACGTGCTTTGACGCATGCAATGGACGAGGAACCCAGCAATGAGATGTATGAAAATGCTAAGTCGCTATTTTTCGTTGCTTATGAGAAAAATATTGCAGTAAAAACGACCTTGTATCCTGGGTGTATTGAAGTGCTTGAGCATTTCACCAAGCAAAATATTCCCCTGGCTTGTGTCACCAATAAACCAAGAAAATTCACACCCCCATTATTAGAAAAGCTAGCAATGGCAGATTTTTTCCAAGCGCTAGTCTGTGGCGATGATATGTCCACGCAAAAGCCTGACCCTGCCATGTTATTAGAAGCAGTACGGCAATTGTCTGGTGATCCTTGCAAAGGTTATATGATCGGTGATTCAGAAACCGATATTGCTACCGCAAATTGTGCTGGGACGGGTGCAATTTACGTCTCCTATGGCTATAATCGCGGCGTTTCTATAGAAAAGTATCAACCAATCTGTGTGAACAGTTTGGAAGAGATTGCTAATTTATTTTAACTTATTTAATTTTATTGGGCTTATCCCAAAAAGAGTTTAATGAATGTTTATATTTTGTAGTAAGTGTTGGCGATTTGATATCAATTGGCGTTGTATTGCTAAGTGAATTCTGTGTCCACACTATTATCTATGAAAGTAAACTTCCATGAACAAACAACAATTTTCTGATTTAGCCAACCAAGGCTATACTCATATCCCCGTCTTTAGAGAGGTTGCAGCCGATCTAGATACCCCTTTGAGTGCATACTTAAAATTAGCAAATTCATCTAACAGTTTCTTATTTGAATCTGTGCAAGGTGGAGAGCGTTGGGGGCGATATTCAATTATTGGTTTGCAATGCGATGAAAGCTTACGAGTACGTGGTGAGCAAATTGAAGTTATTAAAAATGGAGAGTGCGTAGAAAGCACCGAGCAAGTCGATCCTTTGCGATGGATCGATCAATATCGAGATCGTTTTAAAGTCCCTGATCTAGAAGGTTTGCCACGATTTGTGGGGGGCTTAGTAGGTTACTTTGGCTACGATACAATTCGTTATGTGGAACCCAAATTAGGTAAGTGCTTAAATCCTGATGAATTTGGTACAGCAGATATCGTATTAATGCTGTCAACTGAAATTTTAGTGTTCGATAATTTAAAAGGGTCTGCCTATATTGTAGTGCTTGCTATTGCGCAAGATCAAGGTTTCGTCAATGCACAAATGCGCATCGACGAACTTGCACTTGGGTTGAAAAACAATGTGCCATCTTCACCATTGTCTGTTCATGATGGTGAAGTGGCTGAATTAGATTTTGTATCAGGTTTTAGTGAAAAAGGTTTCAAGCAAGCGGTCATTAAGGCAAAACACTACATTGCTGCGGGTGATGTCATGCAAGTTGTCTTATCTCAACGACTGAATGCAGAATTTAACGGCAGCGCCATTGATGTGTATCGCCATTTGCGTCGATTGAACCCTTCACCCTATATGTATTATTTAAATATGGGAGATTTTGAGATTGTTGGTTCATCACCAGAAATCCTTGTGCGACAAGAAGGCGAAGAAGTTACTGTACGTCCTATTGCAGGTACTCGACCGCGTGGAAATGATGAACAAACAGACAATGAATTAGAACGAGAATTGTTAGCTGATCCAAAAGAGTTAGCCGAACATTTAATGCTAATTGATTTGGGGCGAAATGACATAGGTCGTATCGCTGAAGTTGGCACGGTTGAGTTAACAGACAAAATGATAGTAGAGCGCTACTCACATGTTATGCATATTGTTTCAAATGTAAAAGGCAAATTAGCATCAGATCAATCATGTATCGATGTGTTACGCGCGACTTTTCCGGCAGGGACAGTTTCGGGAGCACCAAAGATTCGAGCCATGGAAATTATTGATGAGCTGGAGCCGATTAAACGCGGTGTGTATTCTGGTGCTATAGGATATATTTCTTGGAATGGCGACATGGATACCGCCATTGCCATTAGAACCGCAGTGATTAAAGATGGCATTATCTCAGTTCAAGCGGGCGCGGGTATTGTGTATGACTCGGTGCCAGATAATGAATGGATTGAAACGCTAAATAAAGCCAAAGCAGTACTACGTGCTGCGGCGCTTGCAGAAAAAGCAGGATCAAGATAATGATATTAATGATCGATAACTATGATTCTTTTACCTATAACCTAGTTCAATACTTTGGGGAGCTCGAACAACAAGTAAAAGTGGTGCGCAATGACCATATTGGCATACGTGAAATCACTCAGTTACAACCAGACTATATTGTGTTGTCGCCTGGGCCATGTACACCCAACGAAGCAGGTATATCTTTAGATATTGTAGATAAGCTGGCAGGGAAATTTCCAATTCTTGGTGTGTGTTTGGGTCATCAAACTATAGGTCAAGCATTTGGAGGCAAGATTGTGAGAGCCAATGACATTATGCATGGCAAAACGTCACCAGTGCACCATCTTAATAAACATGTATTTAATGATTGTGACTTACCTTTTACTGCGACCCGATATCATTCATTGGTTATTGAGAAACAATCTTTACCGGATTGTTTAGAGGTTACCGCCTGGACGCAAAAAGATAATGGAGACATTGATGAAATTATGGGTGTACGACATAAGGATCTTGCAATAGAGGGCGTACAATTTCATCCGGAATCAATTTTAACTGACTTTGGTCATCACCTTTTACAAAACTTTATAGAACAAAACTAATGAGTATGTCTATACAACAAGCACTTGAACAAGTGTTAGCGAAACGTGATCTCAGTCCTGAGCAGATGGAATCTGCCATGAACATCATCATGCAAGGAGAGGCGACCTCTGCACAGATAGCAGGCTTCATCATAGCATTGCGTATGAAGGGAGAATGTGTTGATGAGTTGTCAGCAGCAGCACGCGTGATGCGCAATCTTTCTAGCAAGGTGAAAGTTGATGCGCAACCATTAGTAGACACCTGTGGTACTGGGGGTGATGGTCAGAAAACATTTAATATCTCAACAGCGTCATCAATAGTGGCCGCAAGTGCCGGCGTTAAAATTGCCAAGCATGGGAATAGATCGGTATCAAGTAAATCAGGAAGCGCTGATGTATTAGAAGAACTAGGGGTGAAGTTAGAGCTAGCCCCAGAACAGATAGCCACTTGCGTTGAACAGGTTGGGATAGGATTCATGTTTGCACCCATGCACCATAGTTGTATGAAGCATGCCATTGGCCCGCGTAAAGAATTGGGTGTGCGCACATTGTTTAACTTGCTTGGGCCGTTAACCAATCCTGCTAATGCGCAGCGGCAAGTGTTAGGCGTGTTCGATGATCAATGGTTAGAGCCGCTTGCTCATGTCTTGCAATCGTTAGGAACAGAGCATGCATTAGTGGTTCATGCTGAAGATGGGCTAGATGAAATTAGTATTTCCAGTGTGACTAACATTTGTGAGTTGCGAGACGGAAAGATTAATAGCTATCAAGTCAAACCAGAAGATTTTGGTTTAGAGCGTAATGTGTTAGATGCTATCAAAGTAACTAGTGTGTCAGATAGTGCAAATATTATTGCATCGGTATTAAATGGCGAGTCAGGAGCTGCTGCTGACATTGTATGTCTGAATGCAGGCGCTGCAATTTATGTCGCAGGTAAAGCCGACTCTTTAAATGCGGGAGTTAAAATAGCTAAGCAGCAATTAACATCTAAAGCAGCGCAACAGACGCTGGCACAATTAATAGAATTCACAAATAACATATAGAAAAATCAAATCGAAATTTAACTATGGTTGAAGATAAACCGGAAATACTCGCTAAAATACTTTCGCATAAAGTAAAAGAAATTGCTGAGAAGCAAACACGAGTCACATTTGATCAAATGAAAGAGTGGTCAAAAGAGGGGGATGCTAAGCGCCCGTTTGAAATGATGTTGCGTGGAGCAGCCAGCGCTAATAAAGCAGGTGTGATTGCAGAGATTAAACGTGCGTCACCTAGCCAAGGCATTATTCGCGAAGATTTTGATCCCATGGCCATTGCGCGCAGTTATCAGTTTGGTGGCGCGACCTGTATGTCAGTATTAACTGATAATGAATTTTTTAAAGGTGGTGGGCCTGTTTTAGAATTAGCGCGAAAGGCATGTTCGTTACCCGCTATTCGCAAAGATTTTATTATTGATCCTTTCCAAATTTATGAGTCACGTGTGCTTGGTGCTGACTGCATTCTATTAATTGTTGCGGCGTTAGATGATGAAAAACTAACTTCTCTATATGAGTTAGCTAAAGAGCAAAATATGGATGTGCTGATTGAAGTGCATAATGAGGATGAACTTAAGCTTGCCTTAACACTTAATCCCACGATGTTAGGAATTAACAATAGGAATCTACATACATTTGATGTGGATCTGCAGACAAGCCTGCGTCTAAAAGAAATGATTCCAGACGATTGTTTGATTGTGACTGAAAGCGGAATTCATACACAAGAAGACATCAAGATGATGCAAGATAATGGAATAAATTCGTTCTTGGTGGGAGAGGCGTTTATGCGTGCCCCGGATCCGGGGGTAAAACTTAAGGAATTATTTTTTGCTGATAGAGCTTACTAGTAAGATTTAGTAAGCTCTATTGCCAAGATCTAATTATCGAGTACCGAATACTACGATTGTCTTGCCGTGTGCAGTAATTAGCCCTTGTTCTTCAAGTTCTTTTAATACACGACCTGCCATTTCGCGAGAGCAACCCACAATTTTAGCAATCTCTTGACGAGTAATACGGATTTGCATGCCATCAGGATGTGTCATTGCGTCAGGCTGATGTGCCAGATCTAGTAAAGTTCTGGCCACGCGACCTGCAACATCTAGGAATGCGAGATTGATTACTTTACGACTAGTGGCACGAAGACGACGCGTCATCTGACCGGCAAGTAACATCATGATATCTGGATCTTGGTGAGCTAATTCGCGGAATTTGGTGTAGCTGATTTCGGCCACTTCACATTCACCACGTGCAACAACAAGTGCGCTACGCTCATCTTCTTCGAATAAACCCATCTCACCAAAAAAGTCGCCTTGATTTAAATAAGCCAAGACCATTTCGTGGCCGGTCTCATCTTCAATCATTACACTGACAGAACCGCCAGTTATATAATAAAGCGTTGTAGAAGGGTCGCCAGCATGGATAATGCGGCTAGCATTAGCATATCGCTTGGTATGGCAATTCTCTAGCAAGCGTGCAACTGTGGGATCAACTGTAGGCATTTTAATTTGTAGGTTTGACACAAAGAACCTCTAACTTCTCGTTTATTTTGATGAAGTCTAGGATAGGAAGTTCCCTGTGTCGATTTAAGGAAGAATGAAAGGTAGCAAATGAATGTACGAATAAAATGGTTAGACCATATGAGCTTCGTTGGAGAGGCTGCGAGCGGCCATTCTGTGGTCATGGACGGTTCTCCCGAGCACGGCGGTCGTAACCTGGGCCCTAGGCCTATGGAAATGATTTTGCTCGGTCTTGGTGGTTGTACATCCTTTGATATTGTTAGCATTCTGCAAAAATCTCGAGTGGCTATCGACGATTGTATCGTGGAAATTACCGCCCAGCGAGGCGATGAAATTCCGGCTGTTTTTACTGAAATTCATGTCCACTATATTGTTAAAGGTGCTGGTCTTCAAGATAAGCAAGTTAAACGTGCCGTAGAGTTGACATCAGAGAAGTATTGTTCAGTGTCTATGATGTTAAAGCAGAGTGTTGAGATTAGTTATGACTATGAAATTCAAGACATATCAATCCAGAGTTGAGGCAGTAAGTAATAAAAGTGACAGTTGAGATGGATGGTAATGATTCAAATTTGACTTTGTATGGATTCAATAACCTCACTAAGACTTTAAGTTTTAACTTCTATGACATTTGCTATGCCAAAACAGCAAAGCAGCGCGATGAATACATTGAGTACATTGATGAGACGTACAATGCTCAAAAACTAACAGATGTGCTTACAGAAGTAGCCAATATTATTGGAGCGACCATATTAAATGTCGCGACCCAAGATTATGAACCAAGTGGTGCAAGTGTCACCATGCTTATATCAGAAGAGAATGCTCATTCAACACAAGATACAAATGAGGATAATTCATCTATAGAAGCTCCCAGTGTGGTGGCGCATTTAGATAAGAGCCACTTAACTGCTCACACATACCCCGAGTCGCATCCAGATGGGGGGATAAGTACCTTTCGAGCGGATTTAGATATTTCAACCTGTGGAAAAATTTCTCCATTGAAGGCCTTGAACTATCTTATTGATAGCTTCGAAGAAGATATAGTGGTTATGGATTATCGTATTCGAGGTTTTACGCGAGATGTGAATGGTCAAAAATTTTATAAGGATCATGCAATAAATTCTATTCAAGAATATATGTCGCATAAAACTCGTCAGCAATATCAAATGATTGATGTCAATGTGTACCCGGAAAATATTTTTCACACTAAGATGATGTTAAGGCAGTTCGAGCTGGAGAATTATTTGTTTGATGAAGGGCTTGATAATATTTCAAATGATGAGCAGGAAAGAATTGAAACTAAACTCAGAAATGAAATGACTGAGATATTCTACGGTATGAATTTAAACCAGTCCTAATTAATACTTAAATCCAGTAGGCACCCGTTGTCATCACTTTAGAAACTAACTGCATGGTTTTTTGCACCGGTGCTGGTAAAGGGTGGCCACCTAGATCTCTGGCTGCTTGTCCGTGTTGTTGTTCATCAGCTTTCATTTTTTCAATGATTGCGCGGCTTTTCTTATCTTGGCTAGGCAGTTTTTGTAAGTGATTATCTAGATGCTTTTCAACCTGATCTTCAGTTTCAGCAACAAAGCCTAAACTCCAGCGGTCACCAAATAATCCCGCTGTTGCGCCTATCGTATATGAGCCTATATACCACAAAGGACTAATCAAACTACGTGGAGTTTGTAAGTCGTTTAAACGCTGTTCGCACCAAGCAAGATGGTCTTCTTCTTCTTTGGCAGACACTTTCATTTGGGTTAATGTGATATTGTCTTTTGCCGTTAATGCCTGACCATGATATAGGCCCTGTGCAGCAATTTCGCCAGCATGATTTACACGCATTAAGCGTCCGCTTAGTTGCGCATCGTTCTCTGATAGATCGTTTTCTTCTATTGTTTCAGCTGGGTTTGCGCGTTGAGCTGATCTGGATGATTTGGTTAATGTGCGCAAACCACGGTCAAACTCAGCTATTAGACGATCAGAAAAATTTTGCATATTCATGTGTAATTATTTTTGCTTAAGTTGCTGCGCTAATAATGTTACCGGATGGATAACCTCAATGTCCAAGCCTGTTGTCTGTATACCAATTTTCAAACTCAAAGAGCAGCCAATATTTGATGAGACAATGACATTAGGACGCATGGTACTGATAGTGTTAATTTTTGAGTCAAGTAATGCACGGTTGCTATCTTCAGGCGTTATTAACTGCATGCCACCCGCGCCACAACAGGATATTCCGTCATTAAATTCTAATAATTCTATATCAGGAATCAGCGCTAATAGTTTAATGACATTTTCTTGCTCAATGTTTTCTTGTGTGCAAGGTCTGTGTACAAGCACACGTTTAGGACACGATTCAAAGTCTGCCGTACCGAACTGATGTGAGTCAGCCAACCAGCTAATAATATCTTTATGTGCAAGCTGTTTATTGGTAATAACTTGATTGTATTGACGCCCGCAACCGCTAGCAAAAGAGATGAACTCATTTATATTATTGGTAGATATATAGTGGTTAATAACACGTATCTGTTTGTCTGCTTGTTGTAGATTCCCACTATGCTGAGCTAGAGCACCACAACACATAATTTTATCAGGAATGTGAGTCTGTATATCTAGCTGATTTAATAGTTTTATGATGCTGACTAGCGTTTGTTGATCAAATAAAGAGCCCGTACAACCAGGCAGTATGGTCAAGAATTTTTTAGCGGCTTTCGAATTTTTGGTACTGTCAGATTTAGTGATCAATCTCAACAGGATGGAAAACTTATTGATGGCATGAATATGTTTTGCGATGACGCTAAGTGAAGTAAGTAATTTGTGTCCCCACTGGTGAGTGAGTAAAGCAATCGAAGACTTCTGTATAAATCTATAAGCAAAACTCAACTCTTCCTTATAAAGTTGTCTACCATTATCAATGATGTCTTGATACGGCACATTCGCAGGGCATATATCTTGGCACTTCATGCATCCTGTGCAGCTTTGTAAGTGCGTTGCTAGAGCAGAACTAGCGCAAAGCTCACCTTCAGAAAAAGCCTTTACCAAAGAAATACGTCCACGGGGTGATTCAGCTTCGTGTTGGCTGACTTGATAAGTTGGGCAGTGAGGTAAACACATGCCACACATCACGCATTGGTCAGCAATTTTTGTCAGGTTTATAGGAGGGGGCATATGTATGGTTAAAGAATCTTCTAGGTGCGTATGATTAAATAATTATAATAGCGGTATTACATGTAACAGTCTTTAAACAAAAATTTCTGGAAACTTCTAATGAGCTATTACAAACGTCATTTGTTTATTTGTACAAATCTCCGTGAAGATGGTGTTTGCTGTCAGCAGTATGGTGCGCTAGAAATACGCAAAGATGTGAAGGCATATGCAAAACAACTTGGGTTGACTGGGCAAGGTAAGCTGAGAATTAATACCGCAGGGTGTTTAGATCGTTGTGACGAAGGGCCGGTGGCAGTCGTTTATCCTGATGATGTCTGGTATCGGTATGAGTCAACTGATGACCTAAAAGAGATTGTAGATAACCATCTAGTAAATGGGGAAATAGTTGAGAGATTGAAGATATAGAATTTAAGTGGTGCTATATAGTTGACAATTGGCTAAGTATATTAGAAAATACGCATATTCAAATATTATTGTATATTTGTTTTTACTCCTCCATCTACCCCTGGTAGTATGTTTAACGCGGTCTAATTGCTTAGGCCGCGTTTTTTTTGCATACAACATTAGAGATGGTCGCAGGATGCTTGTCTGGATCAGCTGTCTCTAGTACTATTGCGCGCCTTTGATATATTCCTGAATTTAAAATGAAAACGTTTAGTGCAAAACCCGCAGAAGTGAGCCGCCAGTGGTTCCTAATTGATGCCTCAGATAAGACGCTAGGTCGTCTATCTACTGAGATTGCGCGCAGATTGCGCGGTAAACATAAGCCAGAATATACACCTCATATCGATACTGGTGATTATATTGTGGTGGTCAATGCAGATAAGGTTCGGGTTTCAGGCAATAAAGCCCAAGATAAGATGTATTACCATCATACTGGGCATATTGGGAATATGAAAAAGACAAATTTCAGTGATCTGTTAAACAATCACCCTGAACGTGTGATTGAGACTGCAGTAAAGGGGATGTTACCTAAGAATCCATTAGGTAGAGCGATGTTCAAGAAATTAAAAGTATTTGCTGGACCAGATCATATTCATCAATCTCAACAGCCCGAGCCGCTAGAAATCTAGGTTAAAAATAATAATGGCAACAACTACACAATACTACGGCACTGGCCGCAGGAAAAGCTCATCAGCACGCGTTTATCTAAAGCCTGGTAAGGGTGAAATCATGATTAATTCCCGACCAGATGAGCAATACTTTGGTCGTGAAACTTCACGTAGAATTATCCGTCAACCACTACAGGCGACAGAGTTAGACAGCAAATTTGACTTAAATATAGTAGTCAAAGGTGGTGGAATGAACGGCCAAGCGGGTGCTATACAGCTTGGTATTGCAAGAGCATTGCTAAAATACGATCAAGAATTACGTCCTTCTTTGAGGCAGGGCGGGTTTCTCACTCGTGACGCGCGAGAAGTTGAGCGTAAGAAAGTTGGCCTGCGCAAAGCACGTAAGAAAGAGCAGTTCTCAAAACGTTAATCTTTCTGAGAATATAAGGTTTGAAAATGGGCTGCTATTGCAGCCCATTTTTTTATACCTAGTTTTTAATTTTGTTATTACAATATCGCTATGGCTTTTTGAATAGATATCACCTTTAAATAAAATAATTAAGGTATTCATGATATGAAAAAAATTATTGCTAGCACTCTGATATATATTTTACTTAGTGCAATACTGATTCCATCTTCTTACGCTGCTAGTGCAGAAGAAATTGATATTAGAGTAGATGCTGCCATCGAAATTTTTAATGAGCGTGTAAAAGAAGGGCGTGAGTTTTTAGCAAATGCTAAAGGTGTTCTGGTATTTCCAAATATTGTCAAAGCAGGCTTTTTCGTGGGTGGTGAATTTGGCGAAGGTGCCTTACGAATTAAAAATAAAAATATCAATTATTATCGAACGACAGGCGCTTCATTTGGATTCCAATTTGGTGCACAAACAAAGTCAATCATTATTGTGTTTTTGGATGATGAGGCATTGCGTAAATTTCGAAATAGTTCCGGCTGGGAAGTTGGTGTTGATGGTTCAATAGCAATCGCTGATGCTGGTGCGGGTGGTTCGATTGATTCCACCAATATTTCTGATCCAATCGTTGCGTTTGTGTTTGGCAACAAAGGCCTAATGATCGATGTATCTTTAGCAGGAACTAAATACTCAAAAGTTAATAAGTAGTTTTAGCAGTACCAGTCACTTAAGACTGAAATTTGAGATTTGGTACCTAAGCATTGCGTAGCGCATGAAGTTCGGCGGTGGCAGCCGATTGCACAAACAGTGTGTCTACACCTACGGTAAGTAGTGTGAATCCCATGGCTTTATAAGGCATGACATTGTCTGCACACACGCCAAAAATACCTAATTGGGTATTATGACTAGAACATGCTTCTTTAACGCTCCCAATTGCGCTCTGTACTACAGGATGAGATATATCACCCATATACCCTAAACTAGCAGAAAGGTCGTAAGGGCCAATTAAGATCGCGTCAACAGCATCGAGTGCAGATATATCTTGTATACAATTTAATACAGCTTCGGTTTCAGCCTGTAAAACAATAACGGTTTGCTGATTTGCATATTCTAGATAACTAGAGAAGTCTTTTCCGTATCCATGTGCACGACCCAAACCAACGCCTCTTTTGCCTATTGGTGGATACTTTGAGTAATTCACTACGTCTTGGGCTTCTTCTAGTGAATTTATTTGCGGCACAATAATTCCAGCAGCACCTGCATCTAGAACTTTTTTGATCCAAGCTTCATCGGGTCCTGGAATTCTTACTAAGCAAGGGCAATCATTTGCTGCTTGTAGTAATGAAATTACTGTTTCAGGCCCAAATGCCCCATGCTCAGCATCAATAAAAAGCCAATCAAACTCTAAAGAGGCAAGTAACTCAACAATTTCGTTGCTGGGAGTTGCTATCAGCGTGCCAATTAATGTCTCATTGGCAAGTAGTCGCTGTCTAAATGAAGTGTCCATAGTGTTAAATAGTTTTTAATCCATTATTTGTGCCGAGTAATATAATATCAGCGGGGCGAATAGCAAATATACCAACGGTGACTACACCTGCCATAGCGCTGATATTCAATTCCATTTTGATGGGCTCTAAGATTTCTAAATTGTGTACATCAATAATGATATTTCCATTATCTGTTGTGAAACCTTCACGCAGTTCAGGAGTACCACCTAGTTTGACTAATTCTCGAGAGGCTGAACTACGCGCCATGGGAATAATTTCCACAGGCAGCGGAAATTTACCTAGGGTATCGACTAATTTTGTGTCATCAGCAATACAGACGAACTTTGTACTAGCATTGGCAACAATTTTCTCTCGAGTATGGGCACCACCGCCGCCCTTAATTAACGAACGTTGATGTGTTGCTTCATCTGCGCCATCAACGTAGATAGGTAGTTGTCCAGTAGCGTTTAGCTCTAAGACACGGATACCATGAGACTTCAGACGTTCGGTGCTGGCTTCAGAACTAGCGACAGCACCATCAATTTTTCCTTTAATGTTGGCTAAAGCATCGATAAAGTAATTTGCAGTTGAGCCGGTACCAACACCGATTACGTCGCCAATTTGTATATAATCAATCGCGGCTTCAGCGGCTAATTTCTTTTTGTCATTAATATCCATAAAGTATGCTCGTTGAAAGGGTAACTATTAATACTGCACTGTAAAGGTTTAATTAAATTGTGAAAAATTCAAAGGTGTCTAATCATATCACCGAATATAGTGTAACTCAGGTCAATGAGATGATCTCTAATGCATCTGTCTATGATGTGGCTGAAATCTCCGCATTGAATTTTGCAAAGTCACTATCGAAAAGGCTGGATAATAATATTTGGCTGAAACGAGAAGATCAGCAAAGCATTTTCTCATTTAAGCTGCGCGGTGCTTATAATAAAATTAGTCATCTTGATGATACCCAAAAAGCGGCTGGAATTATTGCGGCTTCGGCTGGTAATCATGCTCAAGGCGTTGCACTTGCTTCGCAACGATTAAATATTAACGCGAAAATTATCATGCCAGTAACCACACCAGCAATTAAAGTGGATTCTGTTAAATCTATGGGTGCTGAGGTTATATTATCAGGCGATAATTATGATGAAGCTTGTAGCTATGCGTATAAGGTAGCGGATCAAACCAAGAGAGTGTTTATTCATCCCTACGATGATATTGAGGTGATTGCCGGGCAAGGAACCATAGGTAAAGAATTACTAGAACAATTCCAAGATGAGGTTGATGCTGTATTTATCCCGGTTGGAGGAGGTGGATTAATTGCCGGTGTTGCTGCTTGGATAAAACAACATTCACCCAATACTAAGGTTATCGGTGTTGAGCCGGAAGATGCCTCTACACTGTATTCCGCTATGCAAGCTGGTAAGCGAGTAGTTTTGCCGCAAGTAGGAATATTTGCTGATGGCGTTGCGGTTAAACAGATTGGTGTGAATACTTTTGAGTTAGCTAAAGAGAATGTTGATGAAGTAATTCTTGTGTCAATTGATGAAATATGTGCAGCAATTAAAGATATTTTTGATGACACGCGCGTGGTATCAGAGGCTGCAGGAGCCTTGGCAGTAGCAGGAGTCAAGAAATATACTCAGCGAGAGAACTGCAAAAATTTAAACTTAATTGCTATCAATAGCGGCGCTAATATTAATTTTGATCGCTTGCGTCATGTTACTGAGCGTACCGAGCTTGGTGAAGGTAGGGAAGGGTTGTTTGCGGTCACTATTCCTGAGAAGAAGGGCAGTTTTCTGAAATTTTGTAAAATGATAGGTAGTCACAGTATTAGCGAGTTTAATTATCGTTATGCTAATAATGATGAAGCGCATATATTTGTGGGAATTAAATTTCAGGATGCGTTAGATGAAAAGCCTAAACTGATAAGTATGCTCTCTGGTCATGGTTATTCAGTTAATGATTTGTCTGATAATGAAATGGCAAAACTGCATGTTCGTCACATGGTGGGTGGGCGCTCTCCTCAGCTTAGGAACGAGTTGATTTATCGTTTTGAGTTTCCTGAAAGACCAGGAGCACTACTTAAATTTTTATCTTTTATGGGTGCGCAATGGAATATCACATTATTCCATTATCGAAATCATGGGGCGGCTTATGGGAGAGTATTGGTGGGTGCACAAGTCCCATCATCCGAAGTAACGGCTTTTAAACAATTCTTAGTGGATCTTGGATATTCTTTCTATGATGAGACAGATAATCCAATATATCGTCTATTCTTGAAATAAAGCACAAAAAAAGGGTCCTAAAAAGGACCCTTTTAATTCATAGCTACTTAACCTAACGTCTTTTCTTAGCAGTTTTACGCTTAGCTGTCTTACGCTTGGCAGTCTTTTTCTTAACTGTCTTACGCTTAGCAGTTTTACGCTTAGCTGTTTTACGTTTAGCGGTCTTACGCTTAGCAGTTTTACGCTTAGCAGTTTTACGCTTAGCAGTTTTACGCTTAGCAGTTTTACGCTTAGCGGTCTTACGCTTAGCGGTCTTACGCTTAGCAGTTTTACGCTTAGCAGTTTTACGCTTAGCAGTTTTACGCTTAGCAGTTTTACGCTTAGCAGTTTTACGCTTAGCGGTCTTTCTTACAGCTTTGCGTTTAGCAGGTGCCTTGCGCTTAGCAGTTTTGCGTTTCGCAGTTTTGCGTTTGACGGCCATCTTTTTCCTCCAAAACTTTAACGTTAACGTTTTTTGACGACGTGAGTATAAACAATAGACTAAAAATTACTAGTTTTTTTATATTGTTTTTTAAACTTTTCGTCAGCACTCATTGTTTTTTGTTAAACAAAAAACAAAAACATATTTTGTTTTATAAAACATTTTTAGTGAAAAACATAAAATTTTATTCAAAATAACAACGGAAACTGCATTATTTTTTAACATAACAACAATTAAAGGTATGTTTGCGGTGTTAAACGCAAAGATTTTGTAAATTTTTTATAAAAATTAAAGTATTTGCGTAAAAAATCTTTTTTATTCTAGAGAAAGAATAAAATCCCACTCTTTTTTAGTTACGGGCATAATTGAGAGTCGATTACCTTTGCGTAATAGTTGCATATCTTGTAAAGATTTATGATTTTTTAGTTCTTGCAAGCTGATAGTACGTTTCAACTTACGCTTGTATTTTACATCGACCATGATCCAGCGAGGATTTTCTGGGTCACTTTTGGGGTCGTAGTGCTTATCTTTTTTGTCAAAAGCAGTATGGTCCGGATAGCCTTCGCGATGAATTGTCATAATCCCTACAATCCCAATTTCGTCACAATTAGAATGATACATAAAAGCAAGATCACCTTTTTTCATTTGATCTCGCATCATGTTACGTGCCTGATAATTGCGTACTCCATCCCAGTGTTCAGTTTTATCCTTTTTTAAATTATCAATTCCGTACTCACTAGGTTCGGATTTCATTAACCAATACTGCATAGAAAATCTCTTTTTTTTGGTTTAAATTAAGAAAGATTTATCCTAGCACAAGGATAATCATTTATAGGAGAGTTGAATCAATAGAAGAGTTGGAAAAGCGCGCTCCATGAGTACCGTGGTAGCCGTTGACCTTGAACCAATCGGTTCAAGTGGGTTCACCGTAAGAGATTTAAGGCTTCCCGCAAATGCAGGTATGCACACGACCTTTTAACAAGCAATCCCGGGGGTATAAATAGGCTCAAGGGAATTAACGACAAGCTCACGCATATCGCAGAGGCGCTATCAGTTAGTTTACGATGGGTTTTCTTATAATTCCAACTGATTAGAAGAACGAATGGCGTTATCTATCCGCTCATGTAGAGTGCGTACTCTAGTATTAATGTTGGAAGTTACTTGTTCATGTTCAGAACGCTCAGATAGAAATTCATGAGCAAGATTTAATGCAGCCATAACCGTAATCCTATCAGGTCCGATAACTTTCCCACTTTCACGCACTTCTATAATGCGTTTGTTCAAAAAAGTAGCAGATTCCCGAAGCGCATCTTCTTCCCCCGCGGGGCATGCGATTCGATATTCTTTATCTAAAATCTGTACAGTGATTGGATTTGAGCTCATTAACTATATTTAGCTTGTTTCTAATGCTTTTAAGCGATTAATCATAGATTCCACGCGGCTACGCGCTTCTTCTTGCTTATCGAGTAACTTTGCACGTTCACTACTATACGATTGCTGTTGTGCTTTTAATAAACGATTTTCTTCTTTTAGTCGTTCACAGGTTTCGATCAGCTCGTTAACTCTAATTTCGAGTCTCTTGAATTCTTCTTCTGAAATCTTCATTGTATTTTTATTATTATTTAGCGTAGATAGATAGTAGATTTTACAGGGTCAGCGGTCAATAAGGCAAATTGAAATTTATGCCTAATTCCTTGAAACAGCTGAGTTATTTCCCCACCTAAGGATATAAATATTTACATTTATTGGTGTTAGACTGCGGAAAATGCAATTACCTGCTTATCAACTGCTAAATAATGCACTTCAATCGCTCGATTTTGGCGATCGTGCATCAGAATTACATGGATTCCTGTGTGGTGCCGTGGCGCTCGATATTTCTTATCCATTGGACACATGTATTAGTACATTAGCGCCTGACTTAAGCCATGTTGTTACTAGCGAAGAATTGAATGACTTGCTAGCTGATATATGTGAAGTGGTACGTGCGCAGATGACTGATCCTGTGCTGCAGCTAGAATTGCTGTTACCTGATAGTGATTCGATTGATTTAACCACTAGAGTTACTGCACTGGCTTCATGGTGCGATGGCTTCTTATTCGGATTAGCCAATGCCGGATTGCAAGCTCAAGCAACCTTACCAGACGACACTTCTGAAATTTTGCTTGATCTAACTCGTATTTCACAATTACATGGAGCAGACACAGGAGAAGAAGATGAAGAGGTATCTTACAATGAACTGTTGGAATATGTGCGTATGTCAGCTTTGCTTGTGGCTGAAGAATTGCAGCCAATAAAAATGACCACGGAGTTGCAGTAAGTGTATAAAGAATTTGCCAAGCGCAGAAGAAATCTAATGCGCATGATAGGTAACGATGCAATTGCCATTGTGCCTGCTTCTACTGTCAAGATTCGTAATCGCGATGTTGAATTTGACTATCGTCAAGATAGTGATTTCATGTATTTGACTGGATTTATAGAGCCTGAAGCCGTCGCTGTATTAGTCCCGGGTCGTCCACAAGCGCAGTTCATTCTTTTCTGTCGTGAACGCGATATGAAAATGGAAACATGGAACGGACGTCGCGCTGGGCAACAAGGTGCTATAGATATATATGGAGCTGATGATGCTTTCCCAATTGGCGATATTGATGAAATTCTTCCAGGGATTTTAGAACAACGAGAGCGCGTATTTTATACCATGGGTGTTAATGCTGATTTTGATCACCGCGTGATTGGCTGGGTCAATAGAATTCGTGAGAAAGGTCGTGGTGGAGCCCATACACCACACGAATTTATTGCACTAGAGCACTTATTACATGAATTACGCCTATTTAAATCAGGTGTTGAAATAGGCCATATGAAAAAAGCTGCTAAAGCAGCTGTGTCTGGACATCGACGGGCAATGCAATTTTGCCAACCAGGCTTGTATGAATATCAGGTTGAGGCAGAATTACTATATGAATTTAAAAAAGCAGGTTGTGATACAGCATATCCTTCGATTGTAGGTGGCGGAGAGAATGGTTGCATTTTACATTACACAGATAACAAAGACTTACTCAATGATGGTGATTTATTATTAATAGATGCAGGTGCCGAATACCATGGTTATGCCAGTGACATCACTAGAACATTTCCAGTTAATGGTGAATTTAGTGAACCACAACGAGAGTTATATGATTTAGTACTTGCTGCGCAATTGGCTGCAATTGAGGCTGTGCAGCCAGGCAACCATTGGAATGATCCTCATGAAGCAGCAGTAAGAGTGCTAACAAAAGGTATGGTGAAATTAGGATTATTAAAAGGCCGTCCTGCACAGCTAATTAAGGATGGTGAGTATCGTCGTTTCTATATGCATAGAACTGGTCACTGGCTGGGTTTAGATGTACATGATGTTGGTGATTATAAAATTGAGGAGCAATGGAGATTGTTCGAGCCCGGCATGGTGTTAACCGTTGAACCAGGCATCTATATCCCTGCTAAATCTCGTGGTGTACCAAAACGATACTGGGATACTGGAATACGAATAGAAGATGATGTGCGCGTAACTCGCAATGGTAACGAGGTGTTAACTCAAGCCTTGATTAAAGAAGCTGATGCGATTGAAAATTTCATGTCTTCTGCCCAATAAAGATATAAATGACTGGTTCACATACTTCATACGATATTGTCATTGTTGGTGGTGGTTTGGTCGGAATGTCGTTAGCGGTTGCGCTGGCTAATAATCCGTGTTCCGTTTTACTGCTAGAGCAAAATCAAGCTGCGCCCTTGCATGCCAATGTATTAGATTTGCGTACCACAGGTATGACGCGAAGCTCAGAACAAATGTTCATTCAAGCAGGTATATGGCGGGAAATGGCTAGCGCTGCGACAGCAATTGAAAGATTAGATATTTCTGAACAGGGAAACTTTGGTGGTGCACGAATCGACGCAAATCAACATGGTATTTCACCAATTGGCTATATGATGCCAAATCATCATTTAATAAAAACACTTAGTGATCGAGTAGCACAGTTAAAAAATGTAACGGTACTGTCACCTGCTTCTCTTGTGAGTGCGCAAGAAAATTCAGCTGGTTACGATTTAACAGTTAATTTTGATAGTGAGCAATTAAGTATTGCAACTTCGCTATTAGTGGGTGCGGACGGCGGTAACTCTATGGTGCGCTCTTTATTAAATATTGCTGCTGAGCATAAAGACTACGAGCAATCTGCAATAATCACAAATGTAAGAACGCAGAATCAACATCACAATATTGCCTATGAACGCTTTACTCAGCATGGCCCATTGGCGGTTCTGCCAATTCAGGATGGTTATTGTGCTTTAATTTGGACACAAGCTAAAGCAAATGTAGATGAATATTTGCAGATGAACGATGAAGAATTTTTGCAAAGTTTGCAAAAAGCATTTGGTTATCGGTTAGGAAAATTTTTAGAAGTGGGGAAACGAAGTGCTTATCCCTTATCATTAACGACAAGTAATGAGTTAACTAGGCCGCACGCGGTGTTAATTGGAAATGCTGCACAGACAGTGCACCCAGTAGCTGCTCAAGGGTTTAATCTTGGTTTGAGAGATGTGCATACTTTGGTACATATGTTGACTGAGATTGGCTTTAAGCCTGAACACTTCCCAGTTATGCTGAATGAATATGAGCAGAAACGTATGCCGGATCGTGATCATGTAATTAAGTTGACTGATGGTTTGACACGATTATTTGCACCGCAAATTTGGCCGGCGAAAGTACTTCGTAGTATTGGTGTGCGTATAATTAGCAGTTTACCGGCAGTACAACGTGGTGTGCTTAGGCGTAATTTAGGGCTGAGATATTTTCTGGGTGACACTCATATGGAAGACCATGGTTAGTGCGCTAACAGATTTTGATGTGGTAGTTGTCGGCGCAGGCATAGTTGGTATTGCAACTGCATGTAAGCTCGTTCAGCAATTTGAACGAGTTGCATTAATTGATAATACTGAACATACACCTTGGCAGAAAGATGATGCTTATGGGTTGCGTGTCAGCGCGATAAACTTGGCTAGTATTGAGTTGTTAAAGCAGATTGATGTTTGGCAGGATGTACAACATATGCGAGCGTTTCCGTACAGATCAATGCATGTGTGGGAACAGAATGGTGGTGCTCAGATTGATTTTAATGCCAGCGATACAAGTCACTCATCTTTAGGTTCGATTGTTGAAAATCAAGTATTGCTGACTGCTTTAAATGATGCAGTCAATAGTAATTCTAATATCACTAATTTTACTAACAATTCATTATTTGAGTTGTCGGCTATTTCTGAGTCATCAATGTTGGTTGAATTAGATAATGGTGAGCGATTAACCGCGAAATTAGTTATAGGTGCGGACGGTCAACGTTCTAAAGTGCGTGAATGTATTGGTGCTAGCAATGTGCGTACGCATTATGAGCAGTTAGGTTTGGTGTGTACGGTCAAGACCGAATTAGATAATCAACAAACTGCCTGGCAATGCTTCACTGTTGATGGACCACTGGCATTGTTGCCATTGGAGGACAATACCTGTTCGATTGTATGGAGCATCCCGGAGCAAAAATGTCATCAGCTTATGGCGTTAAGTAATGATGAATTTAACCGGCAAGTTAGCGAGGCATTTGAAAATAAATTGGGAGATATTACTTCAATATCTGAGCGTAAGAGTTTTCCATTGCTAGGAGCACAAGCCACGCAGTATATTGACCATCGAGTTGTGCTAGTTGGTGATGCAGCACATGCTGTACATCCATTGGCTGGTTTAGGGCTAAATTTAGGACTGGCAGACCTTGCCCACCTCAGCGAGTTGCTACAGATGTCAGATCGGCCATTGGGAAGTGAGCGAGTATTACGTCAATATGAGCGAGCGCGTAAAAGCGAAAATCTAGTTATGCAACGCTCTTTAGAGATGATTGATACTTTGTTTAGAGAAGAGCGGCCACTAGTAAAACAAATACGCTCGATTGGAGTCAATGTGACAAATAAAGCTTTACCACTAAAGCTTATCTTTATGCGTCAGGCATTAGGCGTGCCTGTCTAAGTATATAGATATCAATGCTAACTAGAATCGTCTAAGCAGAATCAGTTAGAATCTGCACCCATAAATTATTAACATAGCAAACGTATAGGACAATAAATGAAAGAAATAAAGTCAGTTGGTGACAACAAAATTTTCCAGAAGAAATCAGGCCGTTATGCCGTAATTGGTTCAGACAAGAAATATATTAACGGTGATGATAAAGCTAAAATCTTGGCAGATGCTGGCTTAGTTACAATTCCCGAGCAGAAAGCAGCGCCAGTTGAAGAAGCGCCTACCGAAACAGAAACAAGTGAAGAAGCGCCTACAGAAGAGTAAGGTATTTAACTAAATTAGGAAATTATTATGGCAAAAGCATCAGCAAGGCATATTTTAGTAGACACTGAGCAGCAGTGTAACGAATTAAAAGATCAAATTTCTAAAGGCACAGATTTTGGCGATGTTGCTAAGCAACATTCGAAATGTCCATCAGGTTCATCAGGTGGCGATTTGGGCGAGTTTGGTCCTGGAATGATGGTTAAAGAATTTGATGAAGTTGTTTTCAGTGCCCCACTTAATGAGGTTCAAGGACCAGTAAAAACTCAATTTGGTTATCACTTGTTGGAAGTCACAGCACGCACCGAATAATTAAAAGTTATTATTGCCAATCAAGCGTGAAAACTAAACTAGTTCTCCACAAATAAAATTTTGCGCTTGACTAGACTCTGGCCCAGAGAAGAATTTTTCAGCCGACGATTTCTCAACAACTTTTCCTGAGTCAATAAATACAATTTCATCCGCTAGTCTCTTTGCTTGAGATAAATCATGAGTCGTCATGATTACTTTAGTATTTGATTGTTTGAACTGTTGAATAATATTCTCAAATCCAAGCACGGATGGTGGGTCTAGCGCCACGGTTGGTTCATCAAGTAATACGACACTGGGCTCAAGTACCCAGGCTCTTGCTAAAGAAAGCTTTTGTAATTCTCCGCCTGACAAGGAATGTGTATTTCGATCAGCTAGCTTGCTCAGGCCGCATATTTCTAACGCTTGCTGGCATCGTGTTTTGTATTCACTTTTAGGTGTGTTCGCAATGCGCAATACAAACTCAACATTGGAAAGCACAGATTGTTTAAAGAAAGTGGGACGCTGTAGTAAAAATGTGCGCCAGAATTGATTGGTATTGGGGTGATTGTTATTCCAGGTTATCTGTCCCGAGCTAGGGTTGATTACTCCATGCATTAGCTTTAATAATAGACTCTTTCCTGAACCGTTATGGCCTAGAATTACTGTCGTGCCAGGAGAGGTTATCTCTAGAGAAACATTTTTGATTAATGTTATTTCATCCACGCAGTAGCTAACATTATTAAGGCGCAAGGGCAGAGATTCGTTGTTGGATTGCATGATATTCAACGATTAAACAGATTGTGTTTTACGCACCACAATCATTAAACTGGTGATGGTGAATGAAATTGCTAACAGAATAATTCCCAATGCCATCGCTAATTCTAAATTACCTTTACTCGTTTCAAGTGCAATCGTGGTAGTCATGACGCGAGTAACATGATTAATGTTTCCACCAACGATCAATACTGCTCCAACCTCTGCTGATGCGCGACCAAACCCCGCGAGCACGGCTGTGAATAAACTAGTTCTAGCATCACGAAGTAAAGGTCTGAGTGTTATAAATGTGGGAGCGCCTAATGCTTTGAATTGGAGCTCATGCTGCTTAAATAAATCTTCTATCGTTTGTTGGGTTAAGGAGCTAATTATTGGCGTGATTAATATACATTGTGCAATAACCATTGCACTTGAGGTGAATAGAAGTTCTAGATCACCAAGTGGGCCTGTTCTTGATAGTAATAGATATAGAGCTAAGCCAACCACAACTGGCGGAAGTCCCATCAACGCGTTAACTATGCCAGTGATAATATCGCGTCCTTTGAAATGATAAGCGCCAAGCAAAGTACCCAGAGGGATGGATATTAAAGTGGCTAATATTACTGCTGTGACACTAACTTTTAAGGATAGCAGTACAATTTCGACTAATTCAGGCTCGAGTGTGAATATTAGTTGAATGGCAGTAGTGAAAATCCCTTGGTCATCGTTCATAAACGTTTACAGAGTGATTGAGAAGATAAAATCTGCTAATCAATACTGAGCTTTTTTTACTGGAACAGAAGTACTGACTATATGCTCGTTACTAAAGACTAAGTTTACCTCTATAGTATCGCCTTCTTTTAATGCGCTGGTAGGATTAAACATCATTAAATGATAGTCGCCAGGCTTTAATTCAAATGTACTGTTGGCTGCTATGTGTAAATGTAGGTGTGGGACCATTTTGTAAACTCCATTTTCTTCAATACTACGATGGAATTCGATTGCTTTAAAAGCAGGGCTGTTTGCGCTGTGTAAAATTACATTGTTTGCAGAATTATTAATAATTTGCATGTATCCCGCCATAGCGGTGGCGCCAGGAGGCGCTTCACGTATCCAAGCAGTATCTATTTGTAAAGGACTTTCTGACTGCTGGCTGCAGGAGAGAAGTGTTAGTGTGCACGCGATACACAAGCCAAATATATTAAAAATACGCATAGTTTTTAGTTTAGTTATAGGTGCTATTTATTATATCATTGCTGGTTATTTAGAGGATAAAACTAGCTGATCAAAATATGAGTTCTGATATATCTGAAAGAATCTATACACAAAACCATGTATGGCTACAGGCACAAAATGAGTGCGAATTTACTCTCGGGATTACTGATTTTGCTCAAGATCAGTTGGGGGATATCGTGTTTGTGGAATTACCAGAAGCCGGTATAAATACACAAGCAGGTAAAGCATGCTTGGTAGTTGAATCAGTTAAGTCTGCATCGGATGTTATTTGTCCAGTTGAAGGTAAGATTATAGAAGTGAATGAGCAATTAGGCGATGAGCCAGAATTGATTAATGAATCACCTTACGAAAAAGGCTGGATTGTAAAAATTAAAGTAGATCAGAATCATGTTATTGAGGGTAAAATGACGATGGACGAGTATAATAGTCATCAGTCAAAATAGTGCCGATTAAATACAAATCTTATCAAAATAATTTTGGGGGAGTAAATGGCGACAATTACACTACAAGGGAATGAAATACATACTAATGGAGATCTGCCGGCAATTGGTGTAAAAGCACCTGACTTCCAGTTGGTTGATAAAGATCTTAATAATGTCAATTTAGATGAATTTGTGGGCAAGAAAAAACTACTTAATATTGTCCCAAGTTTAGATACTCCAGTATGTGCAACTTCAACCAAAAAGTTTTCGGATTTTGCAGCAGATAGAAATGATATAGTGGTATTAATTATTGCTGCAGATCTTCCATTTGCAATGTCAAGATTTTGTACCAGTGAGAAAGTTGAAAATGTCGTGACTTTATCAATGATGCGCAATCAAAATTTTGCAGAAGATTACGGCGTTCTAATTCAAGATGGCCCTTTGGCTGGGATAACTGCCAGAGCAGTGGTCGTATTAGATGCTGACAATGATGTGGTTTATACCGAGTTAGTTAACGAGATTGCTGATGAGCCAGATTATGACGCAGCATTGAAAGCCCTGGGTTAATTTTTATTAGTCGAATAATGTTTGTCTAATGCGTTGATTAATTGTGCAATTTGATTGATCGGCGCTTGGCAACTTGTCCCTTGGCATACGTAGGCCACCGTTTCTCCACTTTGAGCAAATTTATTTTTAAGTGCTTCAGGTAAATTTTCAGCATCATTTGGAATAGCAAAAGTCATTCTTTGAGGGTTGAAGGCCTGCTGGCAAGTTTCCTGCCATTGATTAATGTCGTCACTTTCCCCACGAATTATTATAGTTTCTGGTGGATTACTAATTTCTTCGCTGCAACGTAATAGAGAAGCATGCGCCATTGGTGTGCTAGTGATTTGTTGGCTTGCATACTCAAGAGTGCGTTCTACTGCAATTAAATATTTTGGTTCTGAGAGTAAATAGCCTAGCCTTAGTAGTGCATGAGCAGCGATACCGTTACCGGATGGTGTGGCCTCATCAGAAGTGACTTTAGGTCTTTGTATAAGCGATTCATGATCATTGGCAGTGAAGTAAAAACCGCCAGATTCTGTGTCTTCAAATTGAGTAAATAGTACATCAGCAAGCTCAATCGCAAATTGCAAATAGTTGCTGTCCCAATCTGTCTGTAAATACTCAATAATGGCATCAAGCAAGAAGGCGTAGTCATCTAAGTAAGCATTCAGGTGTGCTTTGGTGTCTTTATATGTTGCAAATAATCGGCCTTGCTTATACATGTCAGAATATATGAACTGTAACGCTCTTTGCGCAGAGGTGAAATATTGTTCGTTTTTAAATATACGGCTTGCAGTCAACATGCTTTTAATCATTAATGCATTCCAGCTAGTAAGGATTTTATCATCCGTTCCTGGTGCGATTCTTGTTACTCTGTGTGCGTATAACTTCTTACGAGCTTGTTGCCATATTTTTTTACATTGTTCTTCATCAATAGATAGGGTTTGTGCACACTCCTCTATATTTGCAAATTCATGTAAATGATACTTGTCTTCAAAGTTAGGGCCGCGATCAATAGCAAAGCGATGTTTGACCAAGTTAAATTCTTGTTCGCTTAGCAACGATTCTAATTGGTGTTGCTCCCAAACATAATATTTACCCTCAACACCTTCAGAGTCAGCGTCTATAGAAGAGTAATAGCCTCCTTGGGGAGATTGCATATCACGCATTACCCATTGTGCAGATTCTTCTGCGGCAGTTTTAAATCGACTCTCGTTAGTCGCCTGATAAGCTTGACTGTATAAATTAATTAATGGTGCATTGTCATAAAGCATTTTTTCAAAATGAGGAATCATCCAATAATCATCAACCGAATAACGGCAAAATCCCCCACTGACATGATCAAATAATCCTCCTGCGGCCATTTTCTCTAATGTGTATACGGCTGGATGTAATGCTTGAGTATCTTCTTGGCCAAAAATCTTACTTATATGCCAATAACGTAAAAGTAATTCTATGTTGGTCGGGTGTGGGAACTTGGGAGCTTTACCAAATCCTCCATGTTGATTATCAAATGTGTTCAGTAATTGGTCCTTAGCAGTTTTTAAAATACTATTGTCTAAAGAAACCGGCGCATGGGTGGATTGGTATATGTTTTTCAGTACTTCCTGTAGAGATTGATTCTGCTTAGCTATTTCATCAGGCTTGTCTAGATAGGCCTTAGAAATATGCTGTAATAAATCTTTAAATGAAGGTAAACCATGACGTGCTTGTTCAGGGAAATAAGTGCCGCCAAAAAATGGGATGTGATCGTCTGGGGTTAGAAACATGGTTAATGGCCAGCCACCGGTACGTTGTGTGAGTAGGAACTGTGCAGTTTGGTAAATTTTATCTATATCAGGCCGCTCTTCGCGATCAACTTTTATATTAATAAATAGTTCATTCATCAATGCTGCGGTTGGCACATCTTCAAATGACTCATGTGCCATCACGTGACACCAATGACATGCAGAATATCCAATCGACAACAAAATAGGTTTATTTTCCTGCTTGGCTTTTTGTAATGCTTGAGGACCCCACGGAAACCACTCTACAGGGTTGTCAGCATGCTGTAGCAAGTAAGGACTAGTTTCGTTAATTAGGTGATTTTTAGACATAACTTACGCTCAAGAATTTTATTATAACTATAGCTATATAATAATTTTATGTATCTAGTGCCAAAGATGTATACGAATAAAACTTATTAATTCCAGCATGTTAATATTTACGCTATGTTTGTCCATCCTCAATTTGACCCCATTATCTTCCAATTAGGACCACTTGCTGTACGCTGGTATGGCTTGATGTATCTGTGTGGTTTTGCGGCGTTTTGGTATCTGGGAACAAAACGTGCATGCAAGCCAGATAGTTTTATCAGGCCTGATCAAGTCAGTGACTTTTTATTTTATGCTGTAATAGGAGTTATTGTAGGAGGACGAGTAGGCTCAGTTATTTTTTATAACTTTGATCATTTTCTAGCAAATCCAATCTATCTCTTTAAAATCTGGGAAGGTGGTATGAGTTTTCATGGCGGGCTGATTGGTGTGCTGATTACGATATGGCTATATCAACAAAAAAGAGGTTGGGGGTTTTTTCGTTTAGGGGACTTTATTGCCCCGCTTGTACCATTAGGACTAGGGTTTGGCAGAATCGGTAATTTTATCAATGGTGAGTTATGGGGAAAGACTACGGATGTTCCATGGGGCATGATTTTTCCACAAGTAGATAATTTGGCGCGTCATCCTTCTCAGTTATATCAAGCAGCTCTAGAAGGTGTGGCAATGTTTATTATTTTGTGGATTTATTCAGCAAAACCTAGAGTCACAGGTTCCGTGTCGGGTTGGTTCTTGATTCTGTATGGCATATTTCGATTCATTGTTGAATTTGCACGAGAGCCAGATGAACATCTAGGTTTTATTGCGTTTAATTGGTTAACCATGGGACAACTTCTCAGCTTGCCTATGATTTTTACTGGGTTGTTATTGTTATGGCTAGCAAATAAAAAAGTCTTTGAGAAAAAATCATGAATCAATATTTAACGTTGCTTAATCACGTGCTGACTAATGGCATTGAGCAACAAGATAGGACGGGTACTGGAACAATATCTACGTTTGGTTATCAAATGCGGTTTGATTTGAGTGAAGGATTTCCTTTGCTCACCACAAAAAAGCTACATACTAAATCTATTATTCATGAATTGTTGTGGTTTTTGCGAGGTGAAACTAATGTTAAATCATTGCAAGAAGTTGGAGTTAGTATCTGGAACGAATGGGCAGATGAGCAAGGTGAGCTTGGGCCTGTATATGGAGCCCAGTGGCGAGCATGGCCAATGTCAAATGGTGAATCAATTGATCAGTTGAGTAACTTGGTTGAACAACTAAAAAAGAATCCTTATTCGCGTCGCCATATAATCAGTGCATGGAATGTTGGAGAAATTGATAAAATGGCATTGCCACCGTGCCATACAATGTTCCAGTTTTATGTCTCTCAAGGGAAACTTTCATGTCAGCTATATCAGCGCAGTGCAGATGTATTCTTAGGTGTTCCATTTAATATAGCTTCTTATGCGCTGTTATTAATTATGATTGCCCATGTAATTGATTTAGAAGTAGGCGAGTTTATTCATACCTTTGGTGATGTGCATGTCTATAAAAATCATATTCAACAGGCCAAATTGCAATTACAACGAGAACCTTACAAATTGCCAACGCTCGAAATAAACAGAAAAGTAAATACAATTTTTGATTTTAAATTTGAAGATTTCGTACTGAAAAATTATCAGTCGCATCCTCATATTTCAGCACCAGTGGCGGTATGACGAAGATTGCGATTATTGTTGCGGTGGCAGAGGATAATGTCATCGGTGCTGGTAATACAATTCCATGGTACTGTCCTGCTGACTTGCAATATTTCAAGCGAACAACGCTGGGATCACCAGTGCTTATGGGTAGAAAAACTTATCAGTCATTAAAAGTAAAGCCGTTACCAGGGAGACAGAATATTGTAGTCAGCCGTGATGTGTCATTAACATATAAGGGCTGTGATGTTGTTACCAGTCTGAAAGCTGGACTAGAGCTAGTCAAAAATAAAGAAAAGCTTTTTATTATTGGTGGAGCAGATATATATCAACAATGCATGAATCTTGCAGAAGAGTTATATATTACCTATGTTGATATAAAAGTTGAGGGCGACAGATATTTCCCAAAGATGGATTTAGCACAATGGAGCCTAGTAAAAGAACAACGATACCAAGCAGATGAAAAAAATCCTCATAATATGATATTTAAGGTATTTATTCGCCGCTAGTAATTTTCTTTTTAGCTTCACAGTCAATTTGGTGCAATCTTACAGGAGATGTATCAATCTGTGCAGCAGTTAGCTGACTTCCCCATAAGCAGCCAGTATCTAAACCCAATAGGTTATTAGTATGCTTCAAGCCTAATGCAGACCAATGACCAAAAATTATATTAAGGTCTTCAGATTTTCTTGGGATGTCAAACCATGCATGCAAATTACTATTTTGTTCTCCCAGAGGGCCTTTATAATCAAAGTCCATTCTGCCATGTTGATCGCACAGGCGTAGGCGGGTAAGAGCATTCAATGTAACTCGCCAACGATCTTTCTGAGTCAATTCATTATTCCATTGATTAGGAGTGTTGCCGTAAACTTCTGAAAGAAATTCTATATAGTTATTACTCCTTAGTTGAGTTTCAATTTCATTGGCGCACTTTTGAGCAAGCGCTAGATCCCATTGTGGTATCAACCCTGCGTGAACCATAAGCCATTTTAGAGCTGGATCGTAATGCAATAATGGTTGAAAGCGTAACCAATCAATAATTTCACGCGCTTGAGAGTGTTGTAAAATCTGATTAAGTGAACTTTTTGGTTTGCAGGTTTGTACGCCTACATAACAAGCGATTAAATGAATATCATGATTGCCTAATACGCATTGTACAGAATCGTCTATTGAACGAACAAACTGAATGGTTTCTAAAGACTGTGGGCCGCGATTAACTAAATCACCAACAAACCATAATTTATCAGCGTTTATATCAAAATTAATTTTATTTAGAAGTTGTTCTAGCTCACTGAAACAACCTTGAATGTCACCAATTGCATAGACTGCCATAGGCGGGAAACACGCGCTTTATAATTTAAAACATTAATGTAGCACGCGGGGTGCCGATAGGGTGAATAACTCTATTTCAGCATCAAACTCAGTGCCATCGTCTGCTTGCATTTGATAGCTACCATACATAGTGCCTACCGGGGTTTCTAGCATAGTTCCGCTAGTATATTGAAAACCTTCTCCAGGTTTTAAATGTGGCTGTTCACCGACTACGCCATCTCCGCGTACTTCTTGTGTTTTGCCATTTGAGTCTGTGATTACCCAATGTCGCGTCAGTAACTTAGCGGGTACATCGCCATTATTTTGAATTGTTACCGTATACGCAAACACATATCGATCATCAGATGTATCGGATTGGGATTCTAAGTAGGTGGTATCAACACTAACTATAATGTTATAGGGGGCTTGGTCTTCCATTCCAGTATTATGCCGCAGTCGAAGAAAAATATCTTTGATGTTTGTTGCAAAACTATTCTAGTTTCAAGAATGCTTTTGATCAATTTCAGCAAGTGTTAGCAAGTTATTAATTGTTAGTTGTTGAGGTCTCATTGTAGGATCAATGCCAGCAGAGATAATTTCATCAGCAGTGAAGGTTTTTTTGAGGTTATTAACCAAGGTTTTACGTGGTTGAGAAAAACACTGCTGCACTATTGCTTTGTAATTAGACTCAAGTTCTGCCGCAACAATTGCTTTCCTGTGTGGAGTTAAACGAATAAATGCTGACATAACTTTTGGAGCAGGTGAAAAACTTTGTGCAGGTACATCAATAAGGGCTTGTGCTGAACATTTTGACTGAACCATAGCAGATAGTCTGCCAAAGTCCCGACTACCACTTGGTGCGCAAATTCTATCGACAACTTCTTTTTGCAGCATGAAATGCATATCTACAATAGAAGGTAAATTATCTAATAGATGAAAAATCAGAGGTGTAGAAATATTATATGGAAGATTTCCAACAATCCGGCGAGGACTTTCAGAGCGAGAGAAATCAAACTTTAATGCATCATGCTGATGAACAATAATAGTTTTATCAGCAGAGTTTAGCTTTTGCAGTTGCTGAATTAAGTCGCGGTCTAATTCAACTACTTCAAGGTGGTTTAGTTTAGACAGCAGTGGTGTTGTGAGAGCACCTAAGCCTGGGCCAATTTCTAATATATTGTCGTCACTTTTGGGAGCGATAGCAGAAACTAGAGATTGAATAATGGTTGGGTCAACCAAAAAATTCTGACCAAACCGTTTACGTGCACGGTGCATATATTGGTTGTTTAATAGTCAAACTAAATTGTGCACTAAGAAGCACTATTCCTCCTCTACGGCAATGATTGGCTGAGTATTATCAACAGGAATAGCGTATGTGCCGATTAAAGTATATTCATTACTACTTTCAACTTTTGTTAATGCCAAAGTGATAACTAACTGAGGATGATATAGCAATAGCATCTCATGAGGTTGTAATGATTGTGAGGTATTTGAATCAGTAATAAGTGCCAAGTCGATATCTAGACCGCTAGAAATTTGAACAGATAACTCGCGTAATGCACTTAAGGGAGTAGCGCTCTCTGATAAGGTTAGATTGCCCAGATAGCTAATGCCTACTGCTTGTGTATCTCTTAAGTTTTCTATGGAGCGCAATTTTTCTTTCAAGGGGCGAATTGTCAGTGTAGAAACTTCTCCATTTAATATCGTGAAGTCGTTACTGGAGACTAAATCCACAGATCTTGTCACTGGAGCGTCGGCATCATTAGCAAAAACTGTGCTCAGCCAAGATGCAAGACAAAGGCTAAAAATTAATATTACTTTCATATTATTAGACAATTTTTTCGGCACCGTAATAAATAGATTCAATGTTTAAAATGACAGCCCCAACACCAGCAAACTTTGGATCCAGCCAAGCTTTCATATCTGTATATATGGGCCCGTCAGTGTGATATTCAATCGATCCTTTAATTTGATAAGCTTCTCTCTCTGGAGCAATCATAAGTAAAGACCCTGTGCTTCCTGCCATGATATTTTCAAGCGTTTTGTTGAAAAAATTATTAGCAATCAAAATACGATGATCGTCTAGCTTGTTGACACATAATACCCACACTGAATTAGGTTCGCCCATAGGGCTGACAGTTGTAAAAATCATGCGAGGTTCACGTTGTTCCCATGCGTCTAAGAAAGCTTGAGGTAATGCGCTCATAACTAGCCCTTAATTATTAATGGTTTTTGAAACAGAAAACGCACCACGAATTTCGCCAATAGAAAATCCTGTTGCAAGATCATTCGGATAATTAATATCTAAACTGCTGATAAGACCTTTGTCCATTGTTTTCTTGTCACCATGACAACTAAGGCAAACAGGCTGCATTGGAATAGCGCGCATCATTCTTAATGTTGATGTATTGTTGCTAGAAATTTCTTCACTGTAAGCCAATTCTTCGATTGATGCTCCTGATTTTAGCTTTTCTTCAAATGACAAAAGAATTTTTTGCTCCCAGTCATCTGGAGAATTGTCGAGGTTACGTAAGCGTAAGCTAGTGCGTTTGATTTTTATATCATCTGTATCGTTAAGTTGATTTGTGATTTCAGGTGCTTTGATTTTGCATGTATTAATTGCTGCTATGGGGCCTCCTTCTTGCATGGAAGCACCAAGTTCATTTTTTAAGTTTGTCGCTAAAGCTTGAATTTTCAAAGCAGCATGTTGTTCAAAATCTTTCAAGTTGTTTGATTGGTTGTCCACGCAAGAAATCAAAGTGATAAGGATAATACTTATGAAGATTGACTTGATTGAGTATATTTTTTTAACCATCTTATTTTGCCTGTTCTCTAAATCTTGTTACAAATTTGCAAGCGTGCTAATTCAATTGCTGCTAACAAACTGCCTGCATCACTTTTACCAGATCCTGCAAGGTCAAGCGCAGTTCCGTGATCTACTGAGGTGCGAATTATCGGTAGACCCAATGTGGTATTCACTGCGTTTCCAAATCCTATGTGCTTCAGAGTAGGAAGCCCCTGATCATGGTACATGGCTAATACAACATCAACTAATTGTAGCTGTTTTGGAGTAAAGATAGTATCTGCAGGAAATGGTCCAGTGACATTAATGCCAGACTGCTCTATGTCATTCAGTGCGGGCGCTATAATTTCAATTTCTTCTGTGCCTAAGTGACCTTGTTCACCAGCATGGGGGTTAAGTCCGCATACTCCAATACGTGGACTGCTTATGCCAAACTTGTTCTTTAAGTCTTGATCTAGAATGGTAATTATTTTAGTTAGTAGTGCAGGTGTTATTGCCTGAGGCACTTTTGATAAGGGTAAGTGTGTGGTTGCTAACGCTACTCGGACCTTATCAGCTACTAATAACATAACCACATCAGAGTGGGTGCGTTCAGCAAGATATTCAGTATGCCCTGTGAATGGAATACCAGCATCATTGATAATACCCTTGTGTAAAGGCGCTGTTACCATCGCAGAATATTCTTTAGAATTTATTCCTCTAAGTGCCTCCTCTAAACAGTTCAATACATATCTAGAATTATTAGGATTGAGCTGGCCACAATTAACTTTTTCAGCAACAGGAGTATGTTTAACCCAAATTTGATTGGCAGATTTTGCTACATGATTACATACTTCAATATCGATATTTAAAAGTTGAGCTCGATTTGAAAGTTCATGCTTATCTGCAATCACTATACAGTCGGATAAATTTGATATTGATTGAAGAATTATATCAAATCCAATACCGGCGGGCTCCCCGGCGGTAATTGCGAGAGGTTTAATACTCATCTTGTTATTTGTCTAAGCTGCTTATTCAGAATCTGGGTTAAGTCTATTTTCTACGTAACTTTCATCGCGTAGTTGTCTTAGCCATAACTCAGTTTCTTCGCTTAATTTGCGTTGGCGTATGAATTCTCGTGCTTGATTGCGACGCGCTTCATCAGAGTTGTCATGTTCGCGTTTATCTATGACTTGTAGAATGTGCCAGCCAAATCTACTTTTAAATGGATTGCTCAATTCGTTGGGTGGAATTTTTTCTACTACTTCTCTAAAAGCCGGTGCAAATACGCTTGGAGCCGTCCAGCCTAACTCTCCACCATTAGCTGCGCTTCCAGGATCTTCTGAGTGAGCACGTGCTAGTTCAGAGAAATCTTCACCATTAGTTATACGTGAGCGAAGAGAGTTTAAATCTTGTTTTACTTGTTCATCAGAACGAACAGCATTAGTGCGAATTAAAATGTGCCGAGCAAGCACCTGTTCAACCATTATTTTATCGTTACCGCGCATATCTAGAATTCTAAAAATATGAAATCCGCTGCTGCTGCGTAATGTTTCGCTGATGCCACCTGGCTTCATATTGTTAAGTTGTCGAGAAAAAACATCAGGAAGTTGATTTTTATTTCGCCAACCCAAGTCACCTCCTTCTAATGCATCTTGAGCTTGAGAGTGTGCAATTGCTAATTGGGTGAAACTTTCTCCTTCCGTTGCTTGTTTATGTATATTTTCAATTTTAGATTTTGCTGTTTCTATATCGCTTGGCGTTGGATCTTGAGGTAGCTGAATTAAGATATGTGCAATTCTATATTCAGCATTCGTGTCTAATGAGTCTTCTTGACTTTCCAGTAATAAATCGATTTCGCTTGCTGATATTTTAATATTTGATTCAACCGCACGCCTAACAACTTGGCCAATTGTCATTTCAGTACGTACTTGGTCGCGAAAGGCTATGTAATCAATTCCTTGTTGAAGTAACGCATTACGGAATTCATCAAGGTTAAGTTGGTTGCGTTGGGCAAGATTACGCATGGCTTGATCTAATGAAATATCATCAATATTAATGCCGCGTTGCCGTCCCCAGTCAACTTGTAAGCGCTCAATGATCATACGCTGTAATACTTGTTGGGTTAAGGTATTTTCATCTGGCAAGTTAATACTCTTATCCCCAGCTTGAGCTCTTATAACATTTATCCGTTCTCTAAGTTCGCTTGCAGTAATAACGTCGTTCTCGACAACGGCAACAATGCGGTCTAATAGAACACTTGCGTGGGCAGTGCCTAGGATTAGGCATGCATAAAAACAAATAATAAATATTTGCAGTAGCTTTTTAGTACTTGAATGTGTTGCGATCTTCATAGCCTCTGATATTTCGTTGTAATTGTTCAGTGAGAGGTGAGCCTAAAGAGGTTAAGCCTTTCAATGTTAATTGAATTTCGATGCTGTTATTGTAATCACCTTCGCTATCATTGGTGAACCTGCGTGCTGCAAAGCTAAGTTTCCAACAACAAGTGTCATACTCAAGGCCGCCAAGTAAATCTAAGTCACGATTATCCTTAAAATCATAATTCCATCGTCCCACAGCTCTCCATTGTTCACTGATGGGATAAATAAACGAAATATCGGACTGTGAAAAATCATCGCGGCGGAAGCGGTGGCCAATATTAAAAATAAAGTTATTAGCGCTTCGATACTGAATACGTGTATTAGTTCTATTAAATTCTTCTTCTTGTGGATCCCATAAAGCAGCGGCAATAGCTTCCCATCGATCGTGAAAGTCGATCTTTAGTTCACCGGCTAAATTTGAATAAGAATCATCGTCATCTTCAGTGTTATTGAGGGTAACTTCGCGGTCTTCAAAAAAGAATATTTGTCCAAGGCTTGCTCGTAAAAGTTCTTCGCCGGTGTTTTGGTTTAAGTAGCGAGAGGTTATCGCAGCAGTAAGTTGGTTAGCATCAGCGACTCTATCTCTACCAGTAAATCGATCATTACGAAATAATTGGGCAAAACTGAATTCATATTCACCTGTATCAAATAATGGAATATCAGACTGATTTCGTTCGGGGGTGTATAAATAATATAAGCGGGGCTCTAAAGTTTGACGTCTATGACTATTAGTAATATCGCGTTCGAAAATCAAACCACCATCTAGTGAGAAACTTGGTAACGTACGAGTTGGGTCGTTGTTGCCATCTGAGCTGGATAAGTCGTAAGACGTATGCATTAAACGCATTGACGGTTTGAAGAAAAACCCTGGAGTTGTCCATGGCCGGGATATTTCGGTTGATAAGTGTAGACGATTACCATCAACGCGGTCATCGTGATCAAATGCAACCCACTCATTTGAAGAGCTAAATTCAATTCCCGCAGGGAGATCACCGAATGAATTAGTTAACAAAATTTGAGGTAGTCGCTTGTATGGGTCATCAATTGGTAGGCTTTCATCGTCTACAATTTGGTACTGCTGTAATCGAACTAAGCCATTCCAGTTGCCACCAAAGTGGTTAGCAGAATACCAGAGATCTCCTCGGCGTTCTAAGCGTTGTGTACTGGTAACACCAATAGAATCACCTAGGTCTTCAAAGTAATCGTCATCAGAAGCATTGTTATAAAGTAAATCGGCACGAAAGTGATTGTTAAAAAAATGTTGGTGTTCGAAAGATACTAAATAACGTTCATCGTCAAAATCTCTATCATCTAAAAACTGTACGTTTAATTCACCATAATTATTATCATTCAAGTATCGGCCATTGCCACTTAGTTGCACACCTCTCTTAGATAAATAGCGAGGTGTGAATAAAGCATCCCGGTGGGGCGCTATGTTCCAATAAAACGGTGTTTCAATATCGATTCCTGAATTACTGCTACGCCCAAATACGGGTGCGAGAAAACCCGTTTTTCTTTCATTGTTTAAAGGAAAGCTCATCCAAGGAGTATAGAAAAATGGGACGCCTTTGAATTTAGCTGTAACATTTTTTGCAGTACCTACTCCTTTTTGCCTATCGAGAGTTGCTTTTCCTGCTTTTAATTCCCAATCACGATCTTCAAAGTCACAACTAGAGTACGTAGCATTTTCCAATTTAATTACATCTTGGGAAACGCGCTCGGCTTTGTCTGCAGTGCCACTGCCATGGGAAGGATGGTACCAATAACGCACGTTTTCTGCTTTTGCTGTTTCATCTTCAGTCCAGTAATCCACTCTTTCTGATGTGATATCCAAGTCTGGGTCGCGCAATAAGACGTTACCGGTTGCTACTGCTTTCTTTTCTTTTTCAGAGTACTGTACGCGGTCTGCATGCACATCTTGGTCAATCCGAAACAGGTGTACACGACGGCTTTCATCAGATACAAAGTCAGGACTGGATGGATTAGCCGTAGTTTTATGCTGGCTGGGTTGTCTACCGCATTGGCGCCATTGGGAGTCTTCCGCAAATAGATTTCCACAATAAACGCATAGACAAATGAATATTAGTGCGCGCAGGTGCATGAGATCTGAGTAGTTTCTTATAGTTATTAGTTATAGAAAAATGACTCATACAGATTGACTTAAACTTATTGCTGTTAATTAATGTCAAACCGACTTGGAAACGTCCAAACAGTGATAAACACACTCAAGGAACATAGCTACGTCATATGGATACGATTATAAAGCATAAACGGCAGAAAGGTGCTGTTTTGCCTCAGTTTGGAATGATTGCTGCAATTGTGGTTTTAACCATAATAATAATATGGTTATTGTTGTGGACTAAACCGCAGCCGCAGGCAAAACTTGAGCAATTGGCACCTATAAAAGTATCCCTCACAGAAGTTAAGCAGCGAGACGTTCAGCCATTTGAGCAAGTGACAGGGCGTCTACAACCCATAAAAACAGCCCAAATTCGTTATGAAGTTGAGGGTAAAGTGGTAGCTAGGAGAGTTGAGCCTGGTGAAAAAGTAAGTGCTAGTACTATATTAATGAATCTAGAAAGTGCAGATTACCGAGATCAACTTCAGCAAGTTCAAGCAGAATTGGTGATTGAAGAAAAAAGTGTAGGACGAGATAAGGCCTTACTAAAATTCGCCCAAAAAAATCTTCAATTACAACAACAGGAGGAACAACGCTTACAGAGTTTAGTTGGAAGAAATCTTATTGCTCAGTCGCAATTAGACAGCTCGCGCCAACGAGTGTTTGATCTGCAGGCTGAAGTAGCACGTTTAGATTATTCGGTCGCAACAAACTCTGCACGTGTACGGATGAAAAGAGCACAACGTGATATCGCTAAGCGAAATCTCGAACGTACAACTTTGCTTGCACCTTTTAATGGCATTATTAATGATGTGTTTGTTGATGAAGGCGATTATGTGAATGCTAATCAGGTTGCATTGACGTTAGTGGACACCAGTGAATTTGATGTGCAATTAGATGTGCGTGGTGAAGTGCTCGCGGGTCTTGCATTAAAACAGCAGGTTGATGTATCAGTAAATCAGTCTGATAGTCAAGGTTATATCGTTGCCTTGCAATTGGACCCTGATGTAAATACCAACACACATCAAGTACGTGTGAGAGTACCTAAAGACAATGCTCAAGCTGGTTTGTTGGCTGTTGTTTCTTTGCCATTGTCTGCGCAAGTAAAATCTAAACTTATCCCTGTATCCTCTGTGCTAAATCACCATGGCAAAGCTTATGTTTATACTGTTGATGGAAATTCAGTTAAAAAACTACCGGTAGAATTAGGGCGGCGCATACAAAATGAAGTAGTTGTTTTGAGTGGTTTGTCAGTAGGTCAAAAAATAGTTGCACGTGATGTATTGTCCTTAATAGATAGTCAGCAAGTCATTACTGAATAAAGAACTATATTATGGGTATTGTTCAGTTTTCTATTCGTAACTCGTTAATTGTTAATTTGCTACTGCTGGTAATTGTAATTGCCGGAGTTTTGTCTTGGCGCAGTATGCCACAGGAAATGTTTCCTATTGTAAATTTAGATTTAGTAAGAATTGTAACTGAATATGAAGGTGCTCCTCCTGAAGAAATTGAAAAACAAATCACAATATTAATTGAAGAAGAAATAGAAACGCTGCCCGATGTTGATGTGGTGACATCAGAAAGTTCAGAGGGGCTTTCTAAAATAGAAATAAAACTTAAAACAGATGCTGATGTAGATGATTTTCTGCGCGAAGTACGCTCAGTGGTGGATGCAATTGATGATTTTCCTGTGCAAGCTGAAACACCAGAAATTAGCCGATTAAAAACTCGCTTCCCTGTCATAAGTGTCACGCTATATGGTTCTACTGAGCTGGGAACTTTATATGAAACAGCAGAGAGTGTTAGAAGAGATTTGCTTGGACTCTCGGGTGTCGCAAGTGTCGGTATTGCTGGAGATCAGGAGTGGGAATTATGGGTTATTGTTGATCCGCGCGAGATGGCTGCGCGAAATGTAACGCTTAATGAGGTTCAGACCGCACTTACTGAAAATTTGCAAGATTTACCAGGTGGTTCTTTGCAAGCAGCTGAAGGAGACATTCTATTGCGTGGTATGGGTGTTGCGCCTAATGTTGAAGCAGTAGGAAAAGTCGTGCTGCGCAGTAATTCGGGAGGTGGGCAGTTAACATTATCTGAGATAGCTGTAGTTGATCTTCGCCTCGAAGAAGCGCAGACAATTGGGCGTTTTAATGGTGAGCCTTCGGTCAATTTAACAGTTACTAAAACGGCGCGTGCATCAACAATTGATGTGGCAGATTCTGTTAAACAATATACAGAAAAGCTAAAGGAAAACTTACCTGCAGGAATGAAGGCAGGATTATTTAGTGACTTATCAATTTATGTAAAAAATAGATTAGAGACTGTAATGTCGTCTGGCGTTGTTGGCTTGGTGTTGCTCTTGATATCACTATATGTATTTTTGAATTTTCGCGTGGCATTTATAACTGCGCTTGGCATTCCGGTATCTTTTCTAGTTGCAATCATTTTGATTCATTATCTTGGTTATACAATCAATATGATTTCCTTGTTTGCATTCTTGATTGCATTGGGGATGATTGTCGACGATGCAATTATTGTTACTGAAAATATTTACAGGCATATGGAGAATGGTATTGATCGTGCTCAAGCAGCATTAATTGGGGGTAAGGAGGTTTTTTGGCCGGTGGTGGCGTCTACATGCACGACCATTGCTGCATTTATTCCAATGTTTGGTGTAAGCGGTACGCTGGGCAAGTTTATAGAAGTTATTCCTGTGGTGGTAAGCGCGGCATTAGTTGGATCATTAATAGAAGCATTTGTTATCTTGCCTGCACATTCAGCTGAGTTTCTAAGGATAGATAAGAAGAAGTCTAAGGCAAATCCATTTTGGAGCAACGCATTAAAAAAATACTTATCATTACTGAAGTGGGCATTAAAAAATCGTTATATTGTATCTGTTATAACAATCGCCGTGTTGTCTATCATACTTACATATGCTCAAACACGCTTGCCATATAACCAGTTTGGTAATGTCGAAATTGGGCAATTCTTAATTAACATTGAAGCGCCAAATACTTATAGTGTCGAAGATTCAACTGAGTTGGCACAAGTTATTGAGCAGAAAATAAATATAGCAATTGAAAAAGATGAGCTTAATACAATGCTAACTAATGTAGGCGTTATTCTGATTGATTTTAATCGCCTAAAAATGGGCAGTCATTATGTGCAAGTGTTCATAGACTTAGAAAAAACAGCACCTAAAACAATTATTGAGAAATATATTTCACCTCTGGTGAATTTAAAATTTAAAACTGAAGGAACACGCATACGTAATACGGAAGAAATTATTGAGGCAATTCGATCAGAATTGCAATCAGTCGCTGGAGTACAAAGATTCTCGATATTGCGACCTCAAGGAGGCCCATCAGGTTCGGATATCGAAGTGGGCATTGTGGGAAAAGATATTGATAAATTAATTACACAGTCAGGGCGGATTACTAATTTTTTAAAACGAGTGCCTGGAGTGAAAGATGTTAGGCAAGACTTAGAGCCAGGAAAGTTAGAGTATCAATACACATTAAATGAACGTGGAAGAAACTTGGGACTCACGCAAGCAGAACTTTCTAATGCAGTACGTACGGGTTTCGTTGGACTTGAAGTCACACATGTAAACTGGAAGGAAGATCGATATCCGGTCCGTGTGATTTATCCGGACAGTTTACGCAAAAATAGTGGAGGCCTTAGTAATTTGCCAATAACCTTGAGCGGTGGGCGTACAGTTTATCTTGGTGAGGTGGCAGATATAAATCTAGAACGGGGCTTAGGAACAATATTACGTAGAGATGCTCAGCGTCTAGCGATAGTTACCGCTGAAGTGAATTTGGAAACAACAACGCCATTAGAAGTAAATGATTTAATCGCCTTAGAATTTGCTGAGCTAATGAAAGAAAATTCAGAGAACCAATTATTATTTTTAGGCGAAAAGAAAGAGGCGAATGATTCATTTAACGATATGTTTAATGTCTTAATCATTTCATTGGCAGTGATATTTTTCATATTGGCTGCTTTATTTAAATCTTTGCTCGATCCATTCGTAATTATGTTATCGATACCATTTGCGATAGTAGGCGTCATTATTGGGCATATGATCTTCGACTATAATCTACAATTTTTATCCATGATAGGCTTTCTAGCGCTAACAGGAATAGTAGTGAATGACTCTCTAATACTGGTCAACTTCGCCAAAAAGAGACGCAAACAAGGACTCGAATGTTTTGAGGCTGTTATGGACGCGGGGAGAGTTAGGATTCGTCCTATTATGCTTACTACAATCACAACATTCTTGGGGATCTCTCCACTAATATTTTTTGCTAGTGGACAAACTGCATTCTTATCTCCTATGGCAGTAAGTCTAGGCTTTGGCTTGATCTTTGCGACTGTTCTGATTTTAGTCGTTGTGCCGTGTTTTTATATGGTACTAGATGATATAAGAACAGCCACATATGAGCGTGTTTTTAAAAAGCCTATTAGGGCTTCTTAACTTGTCCTTTTATTTCCTATCTAAGCTGCTAATATAAAGCGGTTATTATTAATAGCTGTCAAAATGAAACTTTCTTCTGAAAAATTCAAATCACTAGAAAATAAGGCCATTACTTTGTTGGGCATGTCTGGTGTGGGTAAAACAACACTGGCTAATAAACTAGATCGGTCTAAATGGTTTCATTACTCAGGCGATTATCGAATAGGCACAAAGTATCTGGAAGAACCGATTCTAGATAACATAAAAGCAAAGGCAATGAATGTTGGCTTCTTGGCAGATTTATTGCGAACTGATTCAATTTATATATGTAGCAATATCACTGTAAACAACCTTGATCCTGTTTCTACATTTCTGGGGAAGGTGGGCGATACTAATCAAGGCGGGCTCGAATTAGCTGAATTTAAGAGACGTCAATTTTTACATCGACAAGCAGAAATTTATGCGATGCTTGATGTGCCAGAATTCATAGGTAAAGCAAGTAATATTTATGGCTATCCCAATTTTTTAAATGATGCAGGTGGGAGTCTGTGTGAATTGAATGAGCCAAGTGTATATGAAATATTATCTGAGCATACATTGATACTTTATATCCGTGCAGACGGAGAGCATGAGAAAATGTTGTGCGAGCGCGCTGTTAGTCATCCTAAACCACTTTACTTTCAAGAAGAATTTTTGGATAAACATTTATCTGAATTTTTAGAGGAAAAAAATCTTTCATCGATTGATGATATAAATCCTGATGAATTTGGCAGTTGGGTATTCCCTAAATTGTTGGAACATAGAAAGCCGCTTTATGAGTCTATCGCTAATAATTATGGCTACACAGTCAATTTACATGACATTCAAAATGTTCGAGATGAACAAGACTTTATGGATCTGATTGGCCAAGCAATCGATCGTTCTTAAGTTATAGATAATTTCCACTTTGGCGTTAGTACAACATAATAATTTACCTAGTATCGAACGTATGCGTTCGGAGGGTTTGGATGTGTGTCTACCAAATCAGGCTGATGACGCATTGCCAACTATAAAAATTGGTTTTTTAAATATGATGCCTGATACGGCATTAGCAGCAACTGAACGCCAGTTTTTAAGGCTGCTAACTGCTAATTCAAATGTGAATTGTTATTTCTATCCATTCAGTATTGCAGGTGTTCCACGTTCAGACCAAGCAAAGTCATACATTGATGAATACTACATTGATTTTGTTTCATTAAAGCGAATGAATATAGATGCACTAATTATTACTGGGGCTAACGTATCGCAGCCATTACTACAAAATGAAGAGTTCTGGCCAGAGTTAGAGAAAGTATTGTGTTGGGCGCGTATAAATGTTCGCTCTACAGTTTGTTCTTGTTTGGCAACTCATGCAGCAGTTAAGGTATTTTATGATGTTGATAGAAAACATATGGGTGATAAATGCTGGGGAGTATTTCCACATCAGGTGTTATTGCCACAAAATGCGTTGGTTGAAAATATAGATACCAATATCATGATGTGTCACTCCCGCTTCAATAATATCTCGCAACATGATTTTGCTCGGCATAATGTAGATATTCTTATTGATAGCCCGCAGGTGGGAGTGCAACTGGCTTGTGAGAAAGATATGAGTATTATCTATTTCCAAGGTCATCCTGAGTATGATGACATCAGTTTGCTGAAAGAGTACAAGAGAGAAATTATTCGCTATTTGTCACAACAAAGGAAAGATTATCCTCCTGTTCCAAAAAATTATTTTAATCAGTCTTCGTTAGATGAGATAGAAAAATATAAACAGTTAGTGGAAAAAGAAGGCGCTTCTGAAGAATTGCTCGCTGAATTTCCCGAAAGTGAACTCAATCAAGTGCTAGATAATCCATGGCAGAAATCAGCACAAACTATATTTTCTAATTGGCTGCAATTGTTGGTGTGTTAGCTTAAATTTATTTGTCAATATAAATACAGCCGAAGCAAACAACCAAATTGCACTTGGAACAGGGACGCTAGAGGTGTTTATTAATGGAAGCGAACCACGACTGCCTGGAGTACCAAAATCGCCTAAGCCATACTGGGTGCTCTGAGTTAACTGATAATCTGATTCTTTGGGCGCAAGCAATTGGTTAATTAATTCTGCACTAATGCCAGCAGAGCCAAATGGTAAGCCAGTATAATCAAGTCTGGTAATTTCATTGCCGTTGTTTGATAAAACTATCTGATCAAGCGTGTTATTTAAGCTGAAATTATTATAAACATATTGTGCTGTATAGCCACCATTATTTACTATGTCACCATTTCTGCCTAGTACTAAGTAAGCACCTGGCAATATTAATAAACCAGACGCATTGTTGATCTGATGTGCATTACTACCATCATCGCTAATTGTTATTCCATTCAAGTCTATGGTGTTCGCGGATGCATTGAAAATTTCAAACCATTCTCCATTGACGTCACTGACTGAAGACGGGTTAGCCATCACTTCACTTATTAACAAGTCGCCAAACTGAATGCTAGCAGCATGAGAGAAATTTAAGGCATTTAGTACTATAAATAATACTAAGATTTGATTTTTTGTTAACATGATTGTGGGTGTCCAATGGGGTAGTGAGTGGTTAGAAAGATCATTGATCGTTTAGGATAGATTTACAATGATCGCTGTGCGCATGCGCACATAGTGCTCGTAACTTGTCATTCCCACATATGCGTCAATTCAAAGGATTTTGATTAAACATTGAGAATTTAGTTTAAATAAAAGATTATTATGAAATTTTAATTTATTTAAAAAATCATTTCCGCTAGACTCATGTTTTCGTTACAAAACCTCATGTACTTCTACTATCTGTCGGTTGCATGGAATTGAGGATTTTAATTGAATAAGTTATTGAGCAGTTTTGCTCTCTTTGTTGTTGTAATATTTTACAAATATATAAATTAATAAAGTGGCTATAATCAAATCGGTAAGCACTCAAGCAGTAGTATTTGTGGGCATATGTTTCTGTCAAAATATTTTTGCTGAAGGATTTGATTACTATGAGCATATAAATAAATATACCAAGTGTGAAGCAGTGCAAAATGTTGTTGCTAATATTCTAAGTGAGACAGAAGAAAAATTTTATCAGCATGAATCCCATCATGCTTCTCTAGATTCGAGAATTATTGCGCTTGAGTTTGCGAGAGCTGGAAAATATGAAGAAGGTTTGATAGATGAGCTTTACCATACTTATTTAGATGCATATCGAGATTTGCTAGAACAAAGTGAGGATGTTGAAAAGTTTACTGCTTCTTTAAAGCCGCAGGTAACTAAATGTAAAAAGTTGAACGAAATGCAAGAAGATATTTTACGTAGGAAACGACAAGAGAAAATTAATAACAAGTAACAGTTTTAGTAAAAACTTGCGCTGATTTTATTTCAGCGCAAGTTTGGTCCATTTTTATAGCAACGGTGCAATCACCAAGCTAACAATAGCCATTACATTGATTAGAATGTTCATTGATGGTCCGGAAGTATCTTTGAATGGATCGCCCACTGTGTCACCAACGACTACGGCTTTATGAACATCAGAACCTTTACCGCCTAAGTTACCTTTTTCAACATATTTTTTCGCGTTGTCCCAGGCGCCACCGGCGTTTGCCATCATAAGAGCTAACAATACACAACAAAGCAGCGCGCCGCCTAACATCCCTCCTAATGCTTGTGGGCCTAATCCAAAACCAACTACAACAGGAGCAATAACCGCTAAGCAACCTGGTAATACCATTTTCTTTAAAGCAGCTGTAGTGGCTATATCAACACAGCGAACTGTGTCAGGTTTTGCAGTTCCTTCTAACAAACCAGGAATCTCTTTGAACTGGCGACGGATTTCTTTAATCATTGAAAAAGCAGCATCACCAACAGCGGTCATAGTGAGAGACGCAACAATGAATGGGAATACTCCACCAATAAACAGCCCAATTAATACACGTGGTTCACGGAGATCAAGGCTAATGCTTGTCCCATGACTATTAATTTCGCTTATGAATGCAGTAATAATGGCCAATGCAGCAAGTGCAGCTGCACCAATCGCAAAACCCTTACCGATCGCGGCAGTAGTATTTCCAACTTCATCTAGATTGTCAGTAATGTTGCGAGTGTCTTCACCCAGGTTGGCCATTTCTGCAATACCACCTGCATTATCAGCAACCGGCCCGTAGGCATCAATGGCCATGGTAATGCCGACAGTTGCCAACATGCCAACTGCTGCAATGCCTACTCCGTAAAGGCTTGCCCATTCATTGGCGAAAAATATAATTGCGGCAATTGTAAGAACAGGTATTAACACTGAATGCATGCCGGTGGCTAAACCAGCAATCATGACAGTCGCGGGTCCGGTTTCGCCACCTGCCGCAATTTTGCGTACTGGCGCTCCACCCGTGTAGTACTCGGTAACTAAGCCAATAATAATTCCACCAATGGCGCCGCTAAGAACGGCAATCCATACACCAGTAGAAATGCTCAAGTAATCAATACAAAAATAGGCGGCAATAATAAATAAGACAGCTGCTGAAAATGTGCCTAGCCTTAGTGCGTTTGCAGGCGCCATGTTAGTTTGTATCTTGACTAAGAAAATACCTATTAACGAACAGAGTAACCCAATAGATGCTAATCCTAGAGGTAAAAACATCAAAGCATTTTGTGCGCCTAAATTATTTAGTACAGTTGTGCCTAATGTTGCTGCTATCGCAATAGTGGCAATAATAGACCCGCAGTAAGACTCAAAAATATCAGATCCCATGCCTGCGACATCACCAACATTGTCACCAACGTTATCTGCAATCACACCAGGGTTACGTGGATCATCTTCAGGAATACCAGCTTCAACTTTACCGACTAAATCCGCACCCACATCAGCACTTTTAGTGTAAATACCACCACCAACACGAGAGAATAAAGCCACAGTAGAGGCGCCCATTCCAAAGCCGTGAATTACATGTGCCGTTCCTGGGTCAGAACCATACAATAAGTACAAAGTACCAAGCCCTAGTAAGCCCATTGCGGCAACTGTCAGACCCATTATGGAGCCGCCAAGAAATGCTATATCAAGTGCCGCATCTAGTCCTTTTTTGTTGGCTGCAACAGTAGTTCTAACGTTGGCTCTGGTGGCTGCATGCATACCAATATAACCTGCGCCGGCAGAGCATATTGCACCTAAAACAAATGCGCCTGCAGTCGAGGCACCTAAGTCTGAGAAATATATCGCCAGGGTGACTATGGAGGCAAAAATAAATAGAATTGAATATTCACGACGCATGAAGGTCATTGCACCTACATGAATCTCATCAGCAATTTCTCTTACTTTGCCCTCACCAGGCGAAGAGCTTAAAACAATACGATAAATTACAAATGCAGAAATAAGCCCAAATAATCCTAGGGCTACCGGTAATTGACTTAGAGACATGGTTAGTTTTACTCCCGATTGATAGAGCTAGATCATGTACACTTAGGGTTGTAATAGATCTAACAATTTATTATTTTTTTCACTAACGTTTGTACGGTTTGCCCGAACAGTATATAACCAAATAGTACAAAACAGCTAATCTGAATATGTATGATTGACACTTCTTGATATGGCGCGTCGAGTTACCCTTAAAAATCTTAGATTAGAGACTCTGATTTATCGAGAGAGAGCAATCTTGTCTGCAATATTAGTTGCTGGAACATTTATTCTATTATTAGTTCGCTTGTACGATTTACAGATCACTAATTACTCTCATTACCAAACCTTGTCCGAGGATAATCGAGTGAGGGTACTGCCGGTCGCACCTACACGTGGGCTGATAGTGGATCGCAATGGAGAAATTCTTGCTGATAACACTCCAAATTATCAGCTTGTCGTGACGCCTTCCCAGGTCAAAGACATGTCTGCACTGATTGAAAGTTTATCTGTATTCATTGACATAAAAGAGCACGAATTGGAGCGTTTCAAAAAGACTGTGAAACGCCAGCAATCATTTCAGCAAACACCATTGAAGTTTAACCTCTCCGATGAAGAAGTGGCAAAGTTTGCGGTTAATCAACATCGTTATGGAGGAGTAGAAATTGCTGCTCACTCGACACGTTATTACCCACAAAAAAATAGCTTTGCTCATGCCTTGGGTTATGTTGGTCGCATTAATGAGAAAGAACTTAGTAGATTAGATAAACAAAAATACCAAGGCACAAGCCATGTAGGTAAATTAGGCATTGAGAAACGCTATGAAAAAGATTTACATGGAGAAGTCGGTTTCCAACATGTAGAGATAAATGCTCAAGGTCGGTCATTACGTGTACTGAAAACGCAACCATCAACGCCAGGAATGGATATTCAATTATCACTTATTGCGCCCCTACAAGAGGTTGCTCAGGATGCTTTAGGTGAAGAAAATGGCGCGATAGTGGCAATTGATCCAAACAATGGTGATGTCCTGGCATTTGTAAGTAAACCTAATTATGACCCCAATTTATTCGTCAATGGCATTGGGCAAATTGCGTACTCTGCTTTACGTGACGATAAGCACCGACCTTTGTTTAATCGCGCACTCGTCGGGCAGTACCCACCAGGCTCTACGGTTAAACCTATAGTAGCACTGGCTGGATTGCAATACGGTCTAACCTGGCCAGAAAAGACAATGTATGCTGGTCCATTTTTTCAACTGCCTGGAAAAGCGCGCAAATATCGTGATTGGAAAAAAGGCGGTCATGGCTTAGTTAATATGAATAGTGCGATAGCACAATCATGTGATGTGTACTTTTATGAGCTGGGTGATCAGCTAGGGATTGATCGCATGCACGAATTTTTAACTCAGTTTAATCTAGGTAGTGTGACTAATTTGGATACTGTCGGTGAAGTTAAGGGTTTAATGCCGTCTTCTAGTTGGAAACGTTCTGCACGCGGTCAGCCTTGGTATCCTGGTGAGACAGTGATTACAAGCATTGGTCAAGGTTACATGTTAACAACGCCTCTGCAGCTTGCAGTCATGACGGCATATATTGCAAACCATGGCAGTATGTATCAGCCACGCTTTGTACGCGCAACGCGTGCTGCAGGAACATTTAAGTTTGATCAAAGGCAACCCGTGCCAATGTCTAATGTAAAAGTTGATAATGAGAGTTATTGGCAAGCGATTGAAAAAGCTATGATCAGTGTAGTGCATGCACCCAATGGTACTGCGCGTCGCATAGGCCTGGATGCGCCATATAAAATTGCAGGTAAAACAGGTACTGCGCAAGTATTTAGTATAGCCCAAGACGAAGAATATGATGTTGATACCACACCAAAGCATCTGCAGGATCATGCTTTGTTTGTAGCTTATGCGCCCGTAGATAACCCTATTATTGCTTTAGCTGTCGTAGTAGAAAATGGTGGCAGTGGAAGCGGCACAGCAGCACCGGTAGCGCGTAAAATTCTAGATGCGTATTTGCTAGATGGGGAAAAACTAGAAGGTAAGCAAATTGTCAGTCGCTAAAGCGAGTTTATATGAACACCCTTTGAGAGTGATTTATCACTTTCTAAAAATTGATACAGCATTATTTATGGCATTGCTTATCTTGTGTATGAGCGGTTTAGTGGTTTTGTACAGTGCTAGCGGAGGTGACATTGACGCTATTCAACGTCAGTTAGTACGACTCGGGATTGGCTTTGCTGGGTTGCTGTTATTTGCACAAATCCCTGCTGATCAATTAAGAAGTTGGTCATTATGGTTATATATAGTAGGTATAGGCCTATTGGTTGTAGTTCTGATCTCAGGCGATACTGGTAAAGGTGCGCAGCGTTGGTTAGATTTAGGTTTTGTGCGATTCCAACCATCAGAACTAATGAAAATTTGGTTGCCAATGATGATGGCTTGGTACTACGCAAAGCAAGCATTGCCGCCAAGCATAAAAGATATTTTTATAGGGTTTGTGATTTTACTGGTGCCCGCAGGACTTATTATTAAGCAGCCAGACTTGGGGACTTCTATATTAGTAGCAGGTGCGGGATTGTTTGTGATTTTCCTGGCAGGTATACGTTATCGAGTCATTGCCTTGTTTGTGGGTTTGGTGTTAGCCGCCGCCCCAGCATTTTGGTTCTATTTGCGAGATTATCAACGCGGGCGCATTCTCACTTTGCTAGATCCGGAGAGAGATCCACTCGGTGCTGGTTACCATATTATTCAATCCAAGATAGCGATTGGTTCTGGTGGTGTTTACGGCAGAGGATGGCTAAATGGTACTCAATCCCAGCTTGATTTTATTCCTGAACGCTCCACGGATTTTATTTTTTCAGTGCTTAGCGAAGAATTCGGATTTTTTGGAACTTCGTTGTTAATCATGGTCTACTTATTTATCGTTGTGCGTGGGCTGATTATTTCTGCGCGAGCACAAACTTGTTTTGCGCGCTTACTGGGCGGTGCAATAAGTTTGTCATTTTTTTCCTACGTGTTTGTTAATATTGGAATGGTTTCGGGGTTGTTGCCAGTAGTGGGTGTTCCGCTACCTTTAATTAGCTACGGCGGCACCTCTATGGTAACGTTACTGACTATGTTTGGAATATTAATGTCAATCCATTCTCACAGAAAATTATTGGGCCATTGAGAAAATTATATTTCATTATTTTGACGCTATTACTTGCGTTACAAGCTTCTATTGGGCTTGCAAAATCGTATTATGGCCGCGAAGACGTACAAAACTTTATTCAGTACATGATTGATGAACATGGCTTTGAGCGGACTCAGCTCAAACTGTTGATCAAAGGTGTTAAGGAACAAAAAAGTGTACTAGAAGCAATTTCTACTCCTGCAGAACGTAAGAAGAAATGGTTTGAATACCGGCCTATTTTCCTTAAGCAAGCGCGTGCTGATGCGGGAATCAAATTTTGGCAAGAAAACCATGAAATTTTGCAACAAGCCGAGCAAATGTATGGCGTGCCACCTGAAATTATTGTCGCTATTATTGGCGTGGAAACCTATTACGGGCGTATCACTGGCAAGCATCAAGTATTAGATAGTTTGGTAACGCTGGGTTTTGGCTATCCTAAGCGCGCTCAGTTTTTCTTAAGTGAGTTAGAACACTATTTATTATTATGTCGTGAAGAAGGCTTTGATCCTTCAGTATTAAAAGGCTCATATGCTGGTGCCATGGGTGTAGGGCAGTTTATATCAAGTAGCTACCGACGTTACTCGGTAGATCAAAATGAAGATGGGAAGCGTGACTTGTGGAATAGTAATGAAGACATTATTGGCAGTGTCGCTAATTACTTTAAGGTCCATGGCTGGCGAAAGAATCAAGCCGTAGCCAGTCGAGCACAATTTACTGGCAATGTTAAAACGATAGATGACTCCAATACGCTTAAGCCAGGATTTACCTATGCGCAATTGAATAAACAAGGCTTTATCGCAGATATGCCTATTGGTGGCGATGAGAAAGTGTCTCTATTTGTGTTAGATGTAAATAAAAACACTAAGGAGTATTGGATAGGCCAACATAATTTTTATGTGATTACTCGTTATAACCACAGCCATATGTATGCCATGGCGGTATACCAACTCAGTCAGGAAATTAAGCAACAATGGATTTTGACGGCGCAAAGCGCAAACTAGAAAGTTGTTTTAAATTAGTATTTGTTTGGCTGGTTTGTATAGTAATGGTGGCTGCGTGTAGCTCACCTTTATCTAAAAAAGATTCGGCACCCAAAAAATCGTCGACTCGCGTAGACCGGTCTGAGAAAGTAATTCCAAAAGTTGAGCCTAAAAGTAAATACGGCAATCCAAAATCGTATGTTGTGTTTGGCCAGCGCTATTACACTTTGTCTACAGCAAAGGGTTATGTTGAGCAAGGTATTGCTTCTTGGTATGGCACTAAGTTTCATGGTCGACGCACTTCTAGTGGCGAGACTTATGATATGTATGCCATGACAGCAGCGCATAAAACACTGCCTTTACCTACCTATGCTCGTGTTACTAATAAAAAAAATGGACGATCTATTATTGTGCGTATTAACGACCGAGGGCCGTTCCATGATAATAGAATCATCGACTTATCATATGCTGCGGCAACCAAGTTAGGTATTGTTACGACCGGCACTGGCCTAGTAGAAGTACGTGCTATTGATCCTCGTCGAAGTGCAAGTGTGCAGGCTAATAAGCCAGGACAAAAACCAGTGCTACCTAAAGATGTTGTCGATGTGGCAGAGCCTGTCAGCAACACTGCTAGCAGTGTAGAGATTGTTGAACCTTCACCTAGTGCAGAAGAAGTTGAAAAGAAAGTTGGTATTTTTGTTCAGATAGGAGCATTTCGTAGTAAAGAAAACGCTTATAAGTTTCGCAATCAATTTGCGGCTCATCAGCTTGGAACTGTCAGTGTAAAAGAACAAATCTTAGAAGATTTACCTATCTATAAAGTTTGGATAGGGCCGCTTGATACTGTTGAACAAGCAGATAGAACGGTGAAGAAAATTACTCAGTTGGGACATAAAGAATACAAGTTAATATTTCAGGATAAGCTATAGCGCTTGCCATTAACCTCATAAATTAATATTCATGAATAAATTAGTTAATCGTTTAATTTGCATCTTGTTAATGCTTTTTGTTGTAACTGTAAATGTTAATGCAGAACCTGTGCCTATTCCTAAGGCGCCTATGATTAATGCCAAGGGCTATATTTTATTGGATCACTATACCGGTACCGTGATTGCTGAGAATAATGCAGACGAAAGAAATGATCCAGCCAGTATAACTAAGCTAATGACAGCTTATGTTGTATATAAGGTGTTATCTGAAGGTTCAATTCAGTTGACAGAGGAAGTATTAATTAGCGAAAAAGCCTGGCGCGCAATTGGTTCTCGCATGTTTGTAGAAGTTGGTAAACGGGTAATCGTAGATGATTTGCTACAGGGGTTAATTGTTCAGTCAGGCAATGATGCAAGCATTGCATTGGCGGAACATATTGCTGGCAGCGAAGATGCATTTGTTGGCATGATGAATATTGAGGCGGCACGTTTAGGATTGTTGAGTTCGCATTTTACCAATGTAACTGGCCTTACTCATGAACAACATTTCATGACTGCGCGTGATATTGCTATGCTCAGTAGCGCCATCATTCGAGACTTTCCTGATCAATACAAGCGCTATTCGCAAAAAGAATTTACTTTCAATGGAATTACTCAACACAACCGCAATAAGTTACTTTGGCGAGATCCCACGGTTGACGGTTTGAAAACTGGCCATACAGATGCAGCCAAGTACTGTTTAGCCTCTTCTGCAAAAAGAGATGATATGCGTTTAGTATCTGTCGTACTGGGAGCGCCCTCATCAGATGCTAGAGCAACCCATTCGCAAGCATTATTGAATTATGGGTTCCGATTTTTTGAGTCACATAAATTATATAGTGCTGGGCAAGTACTTCTTAAAAAGCGCGCATGGTATGGCGCAAAAAAAGAGGTAAGCTTAGGTATTAAAGAAGATATTACTATTACTATACCCCGCGGTCGCTATAATGACTTGAAGCCATTTATGCAGGTCGCCTCAACACTTGAAGCGCCGATTGAGATGCATCAGTCTGTGGGCAAGGTAGTTATAAATCTGGATGATGCAAAATTCACTGAGGTAGAATTAGTCGCGCTAGAATCTATACAGGAAGGTAGTATTATGCAAAGAATTAGTGACTACATCATGAGTTACTTTGAATAAAATCAATTGATAGTCAACGACTTTAATATGAGATTTGCTTAAATGAGCATGGCGTATCTAAATGGTGACTATATGCCTCTAAAAGACTGTAAAATTTCAGTTCTAGATCGAGGGTTCATATTTGGTGATGCAATTTATGAGCTCATTCCTGTGTATAAGTCAAACCCTTTTTACTTGGAAGCGCATCTATTAAGGCTTGCGCGCAGTATGGATCAAGTGGGAATTGTAGATCCACATAGCACTGATGAATGGAAACAAATTATAAATAAGCTCATAGAGCAGTCTGGCCTAGAGCAATTATCTGTCTATCTGCAAGTCACACGCGGTGTCGCTAAGCGTGACCATGCGTTTCCAGCTAACACTGCACCAACAGTTTTTGGTATGACGAATCAATGGCCAGCAGTAAATAATGATATATATGAAAAAGGTCTCACTGCTGTCACAACCGAAGACATTCGCTGGAACCGTTGTGATATAAAAGTTACCAGCTTGTTATCCAATGTTATGGAAAAGCAACACGCCGTTGACAACAATGCAGATGAGGCAATATTAATTCGTGATGGTTATGTGCTAGAAGGCTCAGCAACTAATGTGTTCGTAGTTAAAGAAGGCCAAGTGATGACCGCGCCAAAAAACAATTTAATCCTTCCAGGTGTCACACGTGATGTAGTTATAGAAGTGTTAAAAGAAAATAATATTCCGTTGCAAGAAAAAGCTCCCACTCAAGAACAATTAGCAAATGCGGACGAAGTATGGATCACTAGCTCAACAAAAGAATGTGCGCCTGTCACCGCCGTAGACAGAAAATCAGTTGGTAATGGCAAACCAGGCGAAGTATGGCAAAAAGTCTTTAATATATACCAAGCACGGAAGTAATGTCTGAACACAATGGTAATATAAATGGCAATGGAGTTGAAGAAGAGCCTCAAGGGTTAGTATATCCCTGCGACTTCCCTTTGAAGATGTTCGGTAAAAATAATCTGCATTTTATCGCTGCAGTAGATAATGTCGTAGAAAAATTTGTTCCCAGAGAGGACTGGGCATCCACCAAAACCACGACTAGCAAAAATGAAAAATATGTTAGCTACACGATTATCATCATCGCACGCAACAGGGAGCAACTGGATAAGGTCTGTGCTGCAGTCACTAATTGTCCTGAAGTTATTATGGCATTGTAAAAATATAGTTATTTAATAACAGATACTATTTAGCCATGGTCGCGCGTTCAAAATTATATGCTCAACTAGATTCACTTGAAGAAGAGCTGGATGAAAGATTGATCCCACATTTGCAGGAAGCAGCTAAAGGTCAGAATGAGTTTTTATTTTGCGCTAAACGCTTTGTCTCTCATGTTAGTCTCAGAAAACACGCCGATAAAGTCACTGCAGAGTTAATAGAGTTATCTTCGGATATTTTTTATCTTAGAGAAAAATTAGGTGAGCCATTAGACGGTACAAATGCGGGTCGCCTGTGTGAGTATTGTGCGCAGTGGGGGAATCTTTCTGACCGGCATCGCAATAGTGCGCAGGATTTGGCGATAAAATTCTTGAAAGAGATGAGTGCTTAAGTATCAAGTACAACTCATAAATTCGCGTGTTGTATTTTATCTAATATCATTTCTGCATGAGAATAATCAGGTTTAATGTGCATTGCCTGTGTCTCGCCCATAAGTAGAAAACTAGGAAAAGAATTCAATTTCAACTCCCTTGCGGTGTGAATTTCATGTAAAAGTAATTCGTTAATATTGATACTGTTTAAGTCTTGACTAAATTCGCTAACATTTAGACCTAATTGTTTTGCTAATGCGATTAGTGTTTCATTATCGGAAGGGTTTTTTGCTTGAAGATAATATGCTTGCTGAATAGCATAGGTCATCGCTTCATCATGTTGTGCGCCTTGCTTTCTTGCTGCGAGCACTGCGCGACAAGCGGGGTAAGTGCTACGTCTTGGTTTGCATTTTTCCCAGAAATCATAGTTGAATTGAGTCTCAGGCAGTTGCTGTTGTATGCGTCGCCAATTGTCTATTACGTATCGCTTGGTTTCTTCTGACATGGGGATGTCTCTGTCAGGCGCTAAGCCGCCGAGCAAACGAATAAATTCAATATCCTTAGGGAGTTTATCTTTGAGTGCTAGTAATACTGGCCTGAATGCCCAACACCAGCTACACATTGGGTCATGAACGTAATAGAGTTTCATGACATAGTTTGCTGCTTGATACCAGCATATTAGTGAAATTTCATTCTGGGTCGTGTTCTCTGTGTAAGCATGTTTGCAAGGGTAATCAATCCAACGCGAATTAAACCCATAATTGCGAGCTGGTGCATTTTGTATAAAGATAAATATACAAGTCGTGCTAATATGCCTTCAATCATAAAACTTCCAGCCGCTTTACCCATCAAATTTCCCATCATATTTCCAACCGTAGCGTAACTACTTAGATTGATTAAGGAACCGTAATCAACATAGTGGTAATTAGGTAGTGGTTTGTTCTTTAATCTGTTCTTGATAGTTTTCACTAACATGGATGCTTGTTGGTGTGCTGCCTGTGCGCGGGGAGGGACTGTCACGTCAGTGCCTGGCATGGGGCAAGCTGCGCAATCACCCATCGCGAAGATATTATCATCATGCGTTGTTTCTAAGGTTTGCTTGACGACGAGTCTGTTGTTACCAGTTGATTCCAATCCGTCAATATTGGTTAAAAAATCTGGTGCTTTAATACCTGCTGACCATACTTTAATTTCAGAAGGAATTAATCCTCCTTTATCGGTAATGAAGCCTTCACTCGTCGCTTCAACAATGCGATGACTCGTTAATACTTCTATATGTATCTTTTCGAGTGCTTTAAGCGTTTTTTCAGATAATTCAGGAGGTAATGCTGGTAATATTCTGTCTGCAGCTTCAATAATGGTGATTTTGATTTTATCTCGGTGTAATTCATCGATACCAAACTTGATGAGCTGGTTGAATGCATCATGCAATTCTGCTGATAATTCCACGCCTGTAGCGCCGGCACCCGCTATAGCAACTTTTAGCTGGCCTTCACGTAAAGGGCTGACCTGAGCATGCGCGGTATAAGCATTGCGCAGCAGGCTATGATGGAATGAATCAGCCTCAGCGCGAGTGTCGAGGAACATGCAATTCTCTTTTACGCCTTTAATGCTGAAGTCATTGGTTTGGCTACCAACAGCAAAAATTAGAGTGTCATATTTATATGTCCTCCTAGGAATATATTCGACTCCATCTTTATCGGATGTCGGCGCTAATGATATTTCTTTGTTCTCACGATCAAGAGTGTCCATTCGGCCGATCCTGAAAATGAAATGGTTTTTGTAGGCGAGTGCAGGATAACTGACTTCATCCTCATAAGAATTGAGTGTGCCAGCGGCTACCTCGTGTAAAAGAGGTTTCCATACGTGGGTTAGCTCGCAGTCTACTAAAGTTACTTTGGCTTTACCCTTGGCAGCAAATTTTTTGCCCAGGCTGGTGGCTAATTCTAGTCCGCCTGCACCACCGCCGACGATAATTATATGATGTAAGTCAGTTGAATCGTTCATTCCATTAAGTATAGTGAGTTACGCTTGAGCAAGTTCAATAATAAACTGAGGTTGTCATGTGTGTGGATAAAATCTTCAGCGTAAATTTTCATATTGCTGCAGAGTAATTCTACCAGCTGATTAGAATTTGCATGTGTCACAATATGTACTCCATCGACGTAGAGATGATTATGTTTTTCTTTTAAGTTAAATGCAAAACGTGAGCTTTCATTCCTAACCAGATAGTGATTCGAAGCAAAATAGTTCTTTAGATCTGCTTGTGAATACGAATGCTCTGACTGGTGAATTTCCAAATCGTTCAATTGTTGGTATTTTGGTGTTGTAATATAGCGACCAAACCAATCACTAATCATTTCTGGGTTTTGAAGATATTGCGAAAGTATCTGCTCAATTTTTTCTAGAGTTTGATCGCTTATTTCCCCACTATTGCTTTGCGAAGCAAGATCAGGATCTTGATAACGTGAAGACTCTGTCAATTGATCACCAATATAATCCGTATATTCGCGTAATATTTCGCTATGTGAGGGTGCACGAAAGCCAACAGAACAAGTAATACATCCATCACCAAGTGCAATTCCATTGTGACCTATGCCGGGTGGCAGATATAAAATATCACCTGGGTTTAATGTCCATGAGACAGTTGGCTGAAAGTCGGTGAGAATTTTTACTGGTAATTCATTATTGGTAGCTGAGCTTTCATTATAGATACCGCCTATTTGCCATTGGCGTTGCCCGCCGGTTTGGATTAGAAAAACATCATAGTTATCATAATGAGCTCCGACACCTCCGCCATTACTCGCATAACTCATCATTAAATCGTCGATACGCCAGCGAGGTATGAAGTTGAATTTCTCTAATAGCTCTGCCGCTTGCGGAATATAATGATCTACAGCTTGTACCAGCAATGTCCAGCCTGATTCTGGTAGGGTAGAAAAAATCTCATCAGTGAATGGCCCGTGTTGTAGCTGCCAGGATTCGTTATTTTTAATAATCAAGCGTGATTCCACGCCATCTTCACAAGCTAAACCAGCGAGAATTTCTGCACTTACCGGAGATTCAAAATTAGGTAGTGCATTACGAATCAGCAACGGCTTTTTCTGCCAATACTGTGAAAGAAATGTTTCTAGAGGTAAATCGCCTAAGGGTATCGAATTCATTATTATGATTCAGTTAATCATGCGGTGCGTTTTTGAGCATTTCTAAATGTGGAATTCCATCTTCCAGATAAGGTTCAGAGACTTGATAAAATTCAAAGCTTTCATAAAACTCTTTTAAATATACTTGAGCGCTTATGCGAATGTCATTTTCAGGCCATAGGATAGTTATTTGTTCGAGGCATTTTTGCATGAGCAATGAGCCTATGCCTTGATGACGCCAAGTTGACTCGACCAAGAAACGTCCAATACTGCAGTCTGAGTAACTAGTGTCGGCCGATAATAAACGTGCATATGCAACTAATTGGTTATTATCATAAGCCATTAAATGATAAGTATCTGGTAAGCGATCTTTTTCATCTAATTCAGTGTAGACGCAAGTTTGTTCCACCACAAAAATATCTACACGAAGCTTGAGTAGTTCGTAAAGCTGATTATTGCTGAGCTGGTCAAAGCGCTTACATTTCCATTCCAGGTGTTTCATGTTAGTTTGCAGATTAGATGTAGATAAGATTGTTTTATCATCAAGTAGATTTTGGCTAAGATCAACTATTGTTAAGTAAATATAGAAGAATAATGTGAAATATCAGTTAGTGATTCAATTTCCGATAACTGAAAATTTTGATTTCGACGCAATCATTGGATTGGAAACAAAGTTAACGTTTGAAATGGGAGAGGGCTATATTATTGATGGTCATGATTTTGGGGCAAGTAATATTAATCTTTTTATTCAGACCGATCAGCCCGAGCAAGGCTATGAGAAAGTATTTGATATGTTGAGCACTAAGCTGATATCAACAATACAGATGGCCTATAGGGTAAATGGTAGTGATGAGTTTATTTTTTTGCACCCGGCTAATTGTAAAGATCATTTTTCTATTAAATGACATTTTATAAGGAGGTTTTAAGTGCAATCGCGATTGTACTTACCTTTGTCGCATTTGTTCCTTATATAAGAGCAATATTAAAGTGTCAGGTAAAACCACATGTATTTTCTTGGGCAATATGGAGTATTACTACATTAGTTGTATTTTTTGCTCAAGTTAGTGAAGGCGCCGGAGTGGGCGCCTGGGCAACAGGTGTATCTGGTTGCGTCACGGTGATTATTGCGGGTTTGGCTTATTGGAAACGTGCGGATATTACTATCACAAGGCTGGATTGGCTGTTTTTCAACTCAGCTTTATTGTCTTTGCCTATATGGTATTTCATATCTGATCCATTATTGACGGTGGTAATACTAACCACAGTTGATGTGCTTGGGTTTGGTCCAACAATTAGAAAAGCGTATTCCTTGCCATATTCTGAATCATTACTATTTTTTATGATATTTGCCATACGTGATTCACTCGTGATTGCAGCATTAGAGAGTTACTCTATAGCGACAGTTTTATTTCCTGCTTCAATCGTTGTGTCGTGCTCTATTATCTGCGTGATAATGATGTATCGAAGAAAATTGCTGATTAATTAGTATGAGAATTTTAGTATTAAGTACATTAATTTTAGTAATGGGTCTAACATGTATATTTTTAGAAAATTATTTCTATCAATATGTAGATGAGCAGGGAGTACTACACGAGAGTCTATTCATGCCGTTGGGATCAATTTTAATATTGCTAGCAGGTATAGGATTGGTATTTTTTTAGCCACATCGCTAATGAAAAACCGCAACAGATAATTTAATTATATAGATGGATTTTTAAATATGATAAATAGATATACAGACCATGCGGCCAACGAGAGAACTTATCTAGCGTGGATACGCACAGCGATTGCAATTATGGCATTTGGTTTTCTTATCGAGAAATTTGATTTATTTATCTCTTATATAGGTAAAGTCATCGGTGATGAGCATCATTTCAAGTCTTCAATTTCGGCAGAGCTAGTCGGATTAGCGTTGTTCTTGGTGGGTATATCCGTGATTATTGGTGCAACACTGAGATTTTTTACATATAAGAAAGCAATTGAGTCTTCAGAGATAGTCCCTTACAACGTAAGGAAATCTAATTTAATGTTGTCATTTCTTATGCTTTTTTTAGCAGTATTTCTACTTGTATATATGGGGCATCAAATTTTAGAGCAGTATGATTAAGAAGGAATGTATGGGGCAGCTAATATTATTTAATAAACCGTATGGTGTGCTCAGCCAGTTTACTGATGAGGGTAACCGAGAAACATTGGCAAATTATATTTCAATTAAGCATGTATATGCGGCTGGAAGATTAGACAAAGATAGTGAAGGTTTATTGTTATTAACAAGTGATGGCAGTTTGCAAGATAAAATTTCTCATCCAAGAAAGAAACTTGCCAAGCATTATTGGGTGCAGGTGGAAGGAGAGGTAGGAGAGGAAGCTATCAAAATATTACGCAAAGGCGTAGCGCTTAAGGATGGCATTACTAAGCCAGCTGAAATATTTGTTATCGATGAGCCTAAAAATCTATGGCAAAGAACTCCGCCAGTAAGATTTCGTAAAACTGTACCTACACAATGGCTAGAAATAATCATCCATGAAGGTAAAAATCGACAAGTGCGCCGCATGACAGCCGCAGTGGGGCATCCAACTCTGCGACTAATCAGGCATCGTATAGGTGAATGGTATTTAGGTACTCTCGATAGTGGCGAAAGCAGAATACTTAGCGGCGACATTTCTTTATAATATGGTAATAGTTTCGTGCAGTGAGTCTTGGAGACAATCATGCGAGTCAATAATAATTCCAGTGCATTTATATTAGGATTTTTTATATTTTTGGGCCTAGCTTTGTTGGGCTATTTCTTGTCGACGGCGGCGATAGATTTTAAACAGTATGATCGTAGCGTTACAGTTAAAGGTTTGTCCGAACGAGAATTCAAAGCCGATATAGTTATATGGCCAATTGAATTCACATTGGCAGATAATGATTTAGAGCGCTTATATAGAACAATTGACGATTATACATTCAAAATTAAATCATTCTTGGAAGTTAATAATGTCCGCCCTGATGAGATATCATTTTCATCGCCGGCGATAACTGATAAAACCGCTCAGCAATATGGTGGTGGCCCTGCGCCTCAGTATCGTTATTCTGCCATTCAAACAGTGACTGTATACTCTAAACATATCGATGCAGTAAGAGGAGTTATGGGTAGACTGTCTGAGTTAGGCAAACAAGGGATAGTTTTTTCAGGCGGTGGATATGCATATCAAACAGAATATATTTTCACGCGTCTAAATGAAGTTAAACCTGAGATGATTGAAGAAGCTACGCGAAAAGCGCGTGAAGTAGCTGAGAAATTTGCTAGTGATTCTCAGAGCAAGTTAGGTAAAATTAAAAAAGCATCACAAGGCCAATTTAGTATATATGCGCGTGATAAAAATAATCCACATATAAAGAAAGTTCGCGTGGTATCAACAGTACAATATTATTTATCAGATTAAAAAATCATAATGAATAAAAAAATCTTTCCTTATATTGCGTTAACACTAGGAATAATTTGTATGTTGGTTGTTATCGTTGGTGGTGATGTCGGCGACAATCAATCGACCAATCTGCCTCTATTAACGTTGCTGATTATTTGTGAATTTGCATTTTTTGTATGTTCGATTGGTGCTTATATGTGTGTTAGAGAGGTAATTGATGTGGGGTTCACTGCATTACATATATTTGTAGGCGTGATATGTGCTTTGTTGGCAGCGCGATTTTTCATGTTAGGTATTAATTTTTGGCCACTTTAAATTTAACCACTCATAATTGTGATTAATCTCGTCAAGCTAAGCCCTTCGTCGCTTACGCTTATATTAGGCAATTTAGTACCAATTGTCGGTGTGCTATTTTTTGACTGGCAATTATTCCCTTTGATTTTGTTGTATTGGCTAGAAAATATTGTAATAGGAGTTTTTAATGCATTTAAAATGCTTACTTGTTCAGGCCCTGAAAATTTTCTAAATAGAATCTTTATGACGCTGTTTTTTTCTTTTCATTACGGCATGTTTTGCTTTGGTCATGGGACATTTATAGTTGATTTATTTGGCGGTAGTTCAGAGTCTATTCCAGATGCGCTACAAATGATTTTTCATAATGGTCTTCAGTGGGCACTGATAGCTTTAGTGGCTAGCCATGCATTTTCTTTTCTAAATAATTATTTGATTAAAGGAGAGCTGAAACAGTTGTCTGTTTCAGAAGTAATGTTCTTGCCTTATAAAAGAATTATTGTTCTTCACGTGTTTATTGTGATTGGTGGCGTGGTATTGCAAACATTCGGCGTAACTCAGGCGGGGCTAGTAATTCTAGCGTTAGTTAAAATAGTTGCAGATTTTATGGCTCATAGAATAGAGCATGAATAGATATCAATGAGCGCTGTATTAACAATGAAGCAACCGATAATTAGACATCTTGGAATGTGTGATTATATAGATATTCATACTCGCATGCGCGAATTTACCGATGGTCGTATTGAAAACACACAAGATGAAATTTGGTTTGTTCAGCATTGGCCTGTATTTACTCTGGGTCGTAATGGAAATAAGACTAACATATTGACCGATTTTGATATTGCTGTAATACATTCTGATAGGGGGGGAGATATTACTTATCATGGTCCGGGACAATTAATAGTGTATTGCTTAATTGATTTGAAGCGACTTCAATTAGGGGTTAAAACGTTAGTGTATGGCTTGGAACAGATTGTCATACAATATTTGTCAACTTTTGATGTAGTAGGTGAGCGAATTAATTCTGCACCAGGCGTTTATGTTGGAGGTGATAAGTTGGCTTCACTTGGCCTGCGTGTTCGTCACGGTTGTTCATTTCATGGTTTGGCGATAAATGTAGATATGGATCAAACGCCTTTTAGCTATATAAATCCATGTGGATTAAAAGGAATGCAAGTCACTCAGTTATCTGAATTTGCTATACATCAAAGCTGTGATCAGGTAGCGTTGAGTTTATCAAAATTAATCATTCAGCAATTCTATAAATAAAATGAGCCCAACGAACAAACAGCGCGGTGAAGATAAAGTTTCACGCATACCGATAAAAATCGTGCCCAGTGAAACAATATTACGCAAGCCAGAATGGATTCGAATAAAAGTAACAAATTCTGAAAGTGTTACGGCATTAAAGAAAACAATTAAAGATAATGGCTTGTATACTGTATGTGAGGAAGCATCATGCCCTAATCTTAACGAATGCTATGGTCATGGGACAGCAACTTTTATGATACTGGGCGATTTGTGCACGCGTCGTTGTCCATTCTGCGATGTTGCTCACGGGCGTCCCTTGCCACCAGATGATCATGAGCCAGTTAAGCTGGCTGAGACTATTCAGCTGATGAATTTAAAATACGTTGTGATTACTTCGGTTGATCGTGATGACTTAAAAGATGGTGGGGCCAGCCATTTTCAGCAATGTATTAAACAAGTACGCATTGTTAATCCTAGTATTAAGATCGAAGTATTAGTGCCAGACTTTCGCGGACGTATGGAAAAAGCGTTGTCAGCATTGCAACCTTCGTTGCCAGATGTGTTTAATCATAATTTGGAAACTGTTCCACGCCTTTATAAGCAAGCGCGTCCAGGATCTGATTATCAATGGTCACTAAAATTAATCCAAGAATTTAAACAAGCGAATCCTTGCATCCCTACAAAGTCGGGAATGATGTTGGGTTTGGGTGAGGAGTTAGATGAGGTGCGAGAGGTAATGCGTGATTTGCGGTCACATGATTGCGACATGTTAACTTTAGGTCAGTATTTGCAACCATCTAAACATCACTTGCCAGTGATTCGTTATGTTACACCAGCCGAATTTAATCAGTTGCGAGATGATGCATTGAAGATGGGTTTTTCAAATGTCGCTAGTGGGCCTATGGTACGTTCTTCATATCATGCTGATCAGCAAGCCGCTGGAGGTAATTAATGCAAATTAATTGCACAGAGCAAACTTATTTGCAGTATGCAAACGACTGCCTGTTCCTATATCAAACCACGCGCCATTAAAGATATCCGCACTAATCGCATTATGGTTTATGCAGTGACGGATAGTATCAATTAATGGAAATATTCTTTTTTCATGAATGAATAATTTTGGATCTATGTAAGCTATACCGCTGTACGTGAAACTTTTCTTACTTTGTCCCTTGATGTTTAATTCTTCACCATAAAAATCACCATTAGGGTTATGTTCTGGGTTGTTCACCATTAATAGATGCATATCTGAATTGCGCAGTTTAAAAGTTGCATCAAAGGGGATTCGACAATATATGTCAGCACTGATGACTAAAATCGGTTCATCTCCAAGTAATGGCAGTGCATATGAAATACCCCCACCAGTTTCTAAAGCTTGTTCACCTTCGTCAGAATAACTAATGGGAATTTTATAGGATGAGCCATCACCAAGATAATTGCGTATTTGTTTACCGCGGTAGGCGGTATTAATAATAATAGATTCAAAGCCAGCTAAGGCAAGCTTATGAATGTGGTGTTCTATTAGAGTGCATTTTCCAACTCGTAACAATGCCTTGGGTATATTGTCAGTGAGTGGGCGTAAACGATTACCACGGCCAGCAGCAAGTATCATGGCTTTCATAATAGTTTTCTAACAAATGTGTGAAATGGTTTTAATTCGTCATACTTGTCACTGACAGTTAATACATAATTAATAGTACGAGGAATGTCATTCATATATGAAGTCTTCCCATCTCTGTAGTTAAGTCGAGAGAAAATGCCTATTGCCTTTAGGTGTCTCTGCATTCCCATTAAGTCAAACCAGCGGTAAAACTGCGCAATGTCATATTGTCCAGGTAATATATTCACGAATTGTCGTACCCAGGAATCAATTTTATGCTGTGGCCATTCAATGTAACAATCTCTAAGTAAAGAGACTAAGTCATAAGTGATTGGACCAAGTACAGCGTCTTGAAAATCAATAATGCCTAGATGGTCATCATCTAATACCATTAAGTTTCGTGAATGATAATCACGATGTACAAATACTTGTGGTTGTTCTAATGCATTAGATTCTAAGAGTTGATAGGTAGAATCAAGAATATTTTTGTCTTTATCCGTTAGTGTGTAGCTTAAATGCTTGGCTAGGAACCAGTCTGAGAATAGCCTCATTTCCGTTAGAAGTAGTTGGCTGTTATAACAGGGGAGGTTGGAACCATCAATTTGTTGTAGGTCAACTATATAATTCATTGCAATGCTGTATAGGAAATCGGCAGAATTTTCGTTTAATGCACTATTTAGTAACTGGTCGCCAAAATCTTGTTGCACATAAAAACCATCATTGGAAGAAATGTAAATTTTTGGTGCAGGTAAATTATTATCTGCTAGTAACAGAGCAATATCGATAAAGCGCTGGCTATCTTCCAGCTCGGGTGGTGCATCTACAGCAATTAAGGAGATCTTTTTTTGGCCCATTTCATTTTTAGCAATAAATCTAAAGTATCGTCGGAAGCTTGCGTCACCAGACACCACTGAAAAAGAGTCCTCGACAATATCGAAAAGAGAATTAAGCCAATCTTGTAATAGTTGAGTGCGTTGGTCGGTCGTATGGTTCATGTTGGAGTGGTAAATAACACAATAATGTCTTGTATTAGAAAAAGGTTTATCTTTGAGTGAATTATGAGACTATTTGACTAAATTAATTAGAAACATGCCGATATGTATTACTAGTCAATTATAAGTCACTTTCAAGTTTAAGTTGCTGTAAATTCCTATTTGTTGGAGAAACATATGAAAGCTTCAGAACTATTTATTAAATGTCTGGAAAATGAAGGAGTTGAGTATATTTTTGGGATCCCCGGAGAGGAAAATCTGGATGTCATGGATGCTTTGCTAGACAGTAAAATCAAATTTATTACAACTCGGCATGAGCAGGGAGCAGCATTCATGGCAGATGTATACGGCAGACTGACAGGAAAAGCTGGTGTCTGTTTAGCCACACTTGGTCCTGGAGCTACTAATCTGATTACAGGCTTTGCCGATGCTGATATGGACCGCGCTCCAATCGTTGCCATTGCAGGACAAGGCGCAACAACACGCATGCATAAAGAGAGTCACCAGGTATTAGATTTAGTAAATCTATTTGAGCCAATTTCAAAGTACAGCACTCAAATTCGTGCATCACAAATTATTCCTGAAATTGTTAGAAAAGCATTTAAAGATGCACAGATGGAAAAACCTGGAGGTAGTTTTATTGATTTCCCTGAGAATATTGCCGGATCTCAAATGGCGGTAGAAAAACAGCCTTTGAAAGTGCAGGCACCACTACATCCTGTTCCTCCTATAGAAAAAATAAAGCAAGCGGCTGATGTAATCAGTCAATCTAAAAACCCAATTATTATGGCGGGTAATGGTGTTATCCGAAGTGGTGCTTCTGATCAGCTAGTGAAATTTGCTGAACAATTAAATATTGCCGTAGCTACGACTTTTATGGCAAAAGGGACGATGCCTTCTTCTCATGATTTATCTTTGGGAACTGTCGGTTTGCAAGCTAAAGATTATGTGGCTTGTGGATTTGAAAAATCTGACGTCATTATATGTATAGGATTTGATATGGTCGAATTTCATCCGCATATTTGGCATAAGTATAAAGATAAGAAAATTATTCATATAGATATGAGTCCTGCTGAAGTTGATGAACACTATATTCTTGAAGTAGGAGTTATCGGAGATATTAAAGATGGTTTAGAAGGTATAGCTGAAAATGCAAAACCTCATGTGGGAGGTTTTAATGCAGAATTACGTGAAACAATTGTTGGCGAGTTGAATGAATATGCAAATGATACGGGCTTTCCGATTAAGCCACAGAAAATAATTTGTGATTTACGAGCAGTATTGAATCCTGAGGATGTTGTGGTTTCTGATGTAGGCGCACATAAAATGTGGATGGCGCGTATGTATCAAGCAGAAAAACCAAATACTTGTATTATTTCAAATGGATTTGCATCCATGGGAATCGGTGTGCCAGGCGCGATGGCGGCTAAAATGGTAAATCCAAATGCAACAGCATTAACCGTCACAGGTGATGCTGGGTTCATGATGAATTCTCAAGAAATTGAAACAGCCCTTAGATATAAAATCCCTATTATTATATTAATTTGGAATGATAGTGAATACGGCCTAATTAAATGGCATCAAATGCGTAAAATGGGGAGACCCAGTAATATCGAATTCACTAACCCGGATTTTGTGAAATATGCAGAAAGTTTTGGTGCAAAAGGTTATCGTGTAAATAGTGCAGAAGAACTTGTACCTACACTTAAGCAAGCGATTTCGGATGATACAGTGGTGATAATTGATTGTCCTGTTGATTACTCTGAAAACATGAAACTTTCGGAAGAGCTAAGTCGCTTAGTTACTGGGGTGGCGCCAGAGTAAAGTAGAATTATTATGAATGAAGAGTTTAAAGTAATGATTCCAGGTGCGGTTGGTACTGGAGATAAAATCGAAGTCGTCGCACCATGGGACTTAACGCCTATCGCAGAAGTGCCTGTTGCATCTGCAGATGATGTTGATAAAGCATTAAGTACAGCTGATAAGATTTTTAGTGACCGAGACCGTTGGCTTCCGATCCCAAAAAGAATTGATGTTTTGGAGAAGGCTGCAGAACTCATGCAGCAGCAAGCTGAGTATTTAGCGCTTGAAGCTGCTAGAGAAGGTGGTAAGCCATTAATCGATTCACGTGTTGAAGTTGCACGCGCGATTGACGGTGTAAAAAATTGCATTGAAGTTTTACGCAATGAAAGCGGACGTGAAATTCCAATGGGGTTGAATCCATCATCGCAAAATCGTTTAGCGTTTACTCGTAAAGAACCAATCGGTGTCGTTGTTGCGGTGAGTGCTTTCAATCATCCACTTAATTTGATTGTGCACCAAGTCGGGCCAGCGATTGCTGCGGGTTGTCCTGTAATTGTAAAGCCCGCGGAAGATACACCTTTATCATGCTTTCGCTTCGTACAAATTTTACGAGATGCTGGATTGCCTGAAGAATATTGTCAAGCATGTGCTGTGAATGACCATACAGTTGCAGAAAAGCTCGTTACAGATGAGCGTGTAGGCTTTTTCTCATTCATCGGTAGTGGCAGAGTGGGTTGGATGTTGCGTTCTAAATTAGCTCCCGGAGCACGTTGTGCACTAGAGCACGGAGGTGTTGCTCCTGTGATTATTGATTCAACTGCAGATCTTGATGACACACTACCACTTATTGCTAAAGGTGGTTTTTATCATGCGGGACAGGTATGTGTATCTGTGCAAAGAGTGTTTGCTCCACATTCATTGGCAAATGAGGTATCTGAACGTTTAGCAAGCTTTGCAAATGAGATGAAGATTGGAGACCCTACATTGGAAACTACTGAGGTAGGTCCGTTAATTAGACCGCATGAAGTTGATCGTGTTAAGTCCTGGGTAGACACAGCAATAGAAGGTGGTGCAACCAAAGTGTGTGGTGGCAATACCTTGTCTACCACGAGTTATGAATGCACTGTATTGCTAGAACCGGAAGTTAACTCCCAGATAAGTACTCAAGAGATTTTTGGTCCAGCGGTATGCGTGTATGGATATGATGACGTTGAACAAGCAATTGCACAATCGAACAGTTTGCCTTATGCATTTCAAGCCTCTGTATTAACTAAAAACCTTGATTTTGCGCTTAACTGTAGCCGCCGGTTAGATGCAGCCACTGTAATGATAAATGACCATACTGCATTCCGTGTTGATTGGATGCCGTTTGCGGGTATTCGACAATCAGGATTAGGTGTAGGAGGAATACCCTACACCTTTGAAGATATGCAAATCGATAAACAGATTGTTATACGATCAAAAGAGTTATAATAATACCGCGAGTAATATTAATTACTACTCTGTGCGACTCCTTTGGTTGATATAGTCGTTGAATTCAAATGTAGTAATTGCTCCATCATCGTTTTTGTCATATTTCGCAAAAACTTTTTCATTGCCAAGATTGTGGATACTGCTTGCCTCTTTTATATCCAGGTATCCGCTACGATTTTTATCTCCGCTCCAAAATAACGCTTCCTTATAACTTAAGCCACCACCAAAAGAAAAAGCTTGTGTGGCAAAGACACTAGATAATCCGATTATTATTAATCCGATATTTTTCATTTTTATATCTCCTAACAGTTATTTTCTATTAGACCTAGCATTGTGATAAATTCTTACAAGGTAAAATAGCGAGTATAAAGATGCAGTGCAATCGCTATATAGATGTAACAGCTGTATTTTATATAAACATGAATATTAGTTCATTTATTAGATTTAATATAAACGCGTGAATTTCTTTGGTAATTATAAGTTTTCTGTTTGTTGATAGGCAGTTCTTGGGTAGTTGATTTACGATAACCATTTTCACGAAACCAATGTAATGCCTTGGTTGTTAATACAAAAACAGAATTCAGGTTTAACGACCATGCCTTTTGTTCTAGATGTTTTAGTATTCGATTTCCATGGCCTTCTTTTTGAAAATCAGGGTGAACAGCTATACAGGCAATTTCACCAATGTTTTTTTGCTTTAAAGGGTGAAGTGCACCACATGCAATAACAAATCCATCACGTTCAATTACATCATAATTATGAATTTCTAGCTCAATCTGCTCGCGTGTGCGGTGTACAAGAATTTGTTGTTCTTCTAATGGGTTGATTAAAGAAATAATACCACCAACATCTTCAATTGAAGCCTGTCGAATATCGTTGTAATGCTCAGCAGTTATTAATGTGCCTGCACCATCGTGACTATAAAGTTCTTGTAGTAAGGCTCCAGGCACATCGGTGCTGAGTAAATGAACTCGTTGTACTCGATTCAGGCATGCATTGATGGCAAGTTCAATATGCTGCCTCAGAGTTTTACTTAGCGTTTTACGACGTGCAAGTAAGTCCTGTGCTGAATTAAGTGTGAGGAATTTAATGCGTTGCTTGCGACTATTCTGTAGAGTTTTTTCATTTATTAAGAAAATAAGTTTTTCTGAAGGAATACTTGCGGCTACAGTTGTAGCGACATCATATTCATCTAAATAAAAACATTCACCACTAGGTGAGTATCCTAATGATGATAATAAGACAATATTGTTGTGCTCAAGCTGATGTTGAATAGCTTGGGTATCGATGCGGCGCACTTCTCCGTGAAATTGAAGATCAATGCCATTTACCACACCAGTAGGTTTGGCGTGGACGAAGTTACCTGACACGGTGGTTAGTTTCATACCTGCCATTGGAGTATTGATTAAACCAGTTGAGAATAATGACTCTATACGTGACTGTAGTTCACCAATTTTATGTTGAACCTTAAGTAATTTTTTAGTGTCTATTATTGGCTTTTTGGATCTATTTCTTGGTAATAGACCAGTGCCATAAACTAGGACTAGTTTTATTCCTAGTGTCTGCATTAATGCTAGATCTTGGATAAGGGCTGAAAACTGATCATTTTCAATCACGCTACTTGGGATAGTGATTACGAAGACGTTTCCCTGGTGTGCGTAAATATAAGGGGCGGCACTTCGAAATGTTTCTATGTCAAATGTTTCCATGGCTAAATTCTGAATAAAAAGCTGATAATTTGTCAGGAATTATACTGATTAATTGGTAAAAATGCGGCCTGTATTATTATGCTTTATTAGCTGTGGTAGTATGATCAACTACTAAATATATCAATAAAAGCTCAATTTTTGGGCGTGAAAATGGAAGACGAAATTTATGTTATCTAATCATAAACAGAGAATGGCTAATTACACTAAAAGTGGACTTATTTCGCCACTACTAATATTAGTGATTGTGGGAGTGTTTAGCGTAGCGGTCATGGCAGATGGTGGAATGCCTATACAAGATACTGTGGTATATAGTGTGCCAGACAATTTAGATAGCCTCTCGACAGAAGAGATAACAAGCATGCGTGCTGAACGTCAGCGCGACTTAGAAAAAACTGCCGCTAATGCTAATGAGGAACAAAAAGCCGAACAACTGTTATTTGAAAAATTGATGGCTCACGATTTAGTTCGTCTTTCAATTTCAGATGTTATCGATGAGATGATTGCGGACTATCAAATTGATGGCGAGTTTAAAGAAATATTATTGGGCTATCAGGAAACGTTCGCTGTCGATATGATGGAAAATCGTAAAGTTGTACATAATCTTCAAGACTATCCATCTTATGATTTCAGATTCGCTGCGGTCTATATGTCTATGCTTTACGCATTCCAGAAATATCCAGATTTCTATGAACGCCTAAAAGTGGATATGATTAATGAGGATACTCCAATCGGTAGTTACAAAAAGACACTTGACGATTCGTATGCTGGTGTTAAGCAGGCGCGTGCTGAGATGGACTTGGCGAAATCAGGTGCTGATATAAAGAAAGTAATTGCTGCGCTAGATAGTGAATTGGCGCGCCGTTCAAATTAATTATTCAAATGTAAGAATAAAACTCGAATAAAATTTATCCTTACATTTGGTTTTTATTGACTGCTTAGAAAGAAATCCCGACAGCCACAAAAGCGTTAATGCCTGGCCCAGGTAAACGTTCTCCCAGATCTACACCATTATTAGCCACACGATTAAAGCCATTTAAGTGGTCTGTGTATTCTTTGTCTAGGAGGTTTTCTACGCCTGCTTGAATAGACACATTAGACATACTGGTTGGTGTGTAATCTCCGTAAAGATTAATTAATCCGTAGCCTGGTGTTGAGTCATTGTTATTGTTTGAGTTTGCTGGATCATTTGTTAGCTCATCTGAAATTTTAGTTTGCCGTGCAACTAGCACCCCTTCAATAGTTGCTGACCCATTACCAAAACTGCGGGTCAGTGCTGCACTTGCACGTGGTGGCGCAATATGAAATAGATCGTCATTCACATCACGTCGTTTACCGCGTACGTAACTTGCTTGGCCAGATAAGGCCCATAATGGATTGATTTGATATCCCCAGTCTGTATCAAAGCCATAAATTTCAGCTTCTACATTAGCAAACTGTAATGGTGTTTGATCACCGTTAGCATTTCCGCTGACACCAATTATAGGCATATTAAAAGTATTTGATTCGACTGCAACCCCTTGGATGTAATTATTAATGCGTTGATAGTGAAGCCTTGGATTTATGTAAGCTCTATCATCATTCCAGTCCAAGCCGAGTTCAAATTGGTTTGCCCATTCAGAATTAAGGTCAACATTACCAATATAATTATTACCATCACCTAAACCTGCATTGACGTTCAATGGTATCCATTGGTAACGCTCGATATAACTAGGTGCACGTGATTTTCGTGCAAAGCCTGTAATTAGAGTGAGCTCATCATTCAAGGGGTAAGAAAGTTTGGCAACTAAATCTAAATTATGATCTGTTTTAGATCGGTCAGATGCATTGAAGCGATCTTGTAATGCTACTGCCGGCGGAAGTACTGCAGGCATAATACTAATTTCATCGGCATCATTCTTAACACGTTGGTAGCGAGCTCCTAACTCAATCTCAAATGAGCTAATGCTTCCTTCCCATTCGGTGAATATTCCTAGGTGATCAGCTTCAGCATTATTGAAATTAACAACTTCAAACATCGCAAAGTCTGGGTCAGTTATTACAGAATTATGGTCTGCATTGTGGCCATCAATACCGAAAGAGAGAGTGCCATTATTAATATCCTTGCTTAAGGTTAATGAGGCGCCGGTATCATCTGAGCCAACATCTACTTGTCTTCTGTCTGTGCCAGCAAAGGGCGGTAGTGCGATATTTGAAAAATCCGGTGCTGGACGTAAATCAAAATTTTTCATTTGATGTTCTATATCTGTATGAAATATATCGAATTCCACAACAAAATTATTAATTTCACCGATGTATCCAGCATTATAAATTTCAGTATGGAAGAAATTTGGATCTAATGGCAGAGAAGGGGTGCCAGTATCTTTAGAGCTTACATAGCGAGCATCGAATGAAAATTCATGTGCCCCCATTCTAAAGCCATAACCAGCGCCAATGCTATCGCGTTCATATTCAGTGCCATCAACTTCACCACCACCTGAGCGAAAATCATTTCCATCATCTCTACTACCCGTCACATGTAAACGATGTTGGCTGTTTGAGATTCCAATAATGCCGCCTGCGTTGTAGCCTGAATCTACAGTATGTCCTGATATTATAGCGTCACCATCAAGTGAGAATTTATCTGACTGAGTAAATTTGCTTGATTTTTGTTTGACTCTAACAGTTGTCCCAAGCGTTGAGCCATTGCTGACTGAGTCTATGCCGCGCTCAACTTCAAATGATTCAACTAGAGTGTTGGGTGCATAATGTAAAGGAGGATCCATCCAGTTAGGACCACCGCTCTCAATGCGGACATTATCAATTAGCACATTCATTCTAGGACCGAAAATGCCGCGATAATAAGTTTGCCCGCTAATGGCGCCATTGCTATGGATACCACCACCAGGTATTTCTTCCATTAAATTGGTTACATCAGTTTCAGATGATTTTGATTTATTAGAAGTTGGGCTTTGGATAGCAGTATCAGTAACAGAAATGGGCTGTAATTCTTCTGCATTAATAATTGAAGCTAATAATTGGCTAAGTATGACCAAAAACATAGGGAATGAGCGTTTGAAATGAGGCATGACATCCTTATTCTTATAGTAAAATTTAGTTGCTCGGCAGAGTAGCAAATTCACTGTCTCTACGGATGTGACAAAATGTCGCATATGTAATTGATAGGCAAGCAAAATAATGACTTAATATGGACTACAATCTAGCTCTAAAAAGAATAATTGCCTGGTAATTAACTTGTGTCGATAATGAAGATAACTTGGTGGGGAAAGGAAGATCCCAATACTCTCAGATTACTATTCTGGTTTCGTACTTTTTCAATACTGGGCCAAATAGCGACGTCATTGCTTGCTAAAATGGTATTTGCATTTCCTTTGAACGGATGGGGAATCGCCACGGTGATCTCAAGCCTGGTATTGGTTAATACGTATACCTGGATCCGGTCAATTAAAGTTTCTGAACCTGGTTATTTGGAAATATTTATTCAGCTACTAATTGATGTAATCGCATTAACATTTTTATTTTATTTTTCAGGTGGGGCAACTAACCCGTTCGTTTCGATGTATTTATTGCCGGTAGCGATTAGCGCTGTTTTATTGCCACAAATGTGGGTGTGGATATTGGCTGCGGTCAGCATGTCGGCGTATTCCTACCTAATGTGGCTGTATCCTAATCAACATGCACACCACAATGATCAATCATTTATGCTGCATGTGTTTGGTATGTGGGTAAGTTTTGTATTGAGCGCGTGCGTAATTGCATTTTTTGTTGTAAAAATGCGTGCTGCTTTGCAACAAAAAAACCAACTTTTAAGATTCGCTCGAGAACGCGCAATTAAAGATGAGAAGCTAGTTTCTTTGGGTGCGCTTGCTGCTAGTACTGCTCATGAAATGGGAACACCTTTAGGCACGATTCAAATAATTATCGCTGATCTAGAAGAGAATAATATTAGCCAGGAAGAAATAGATATCCTGCTGGAACAAGTAATTCGTTGTAAGCAAGCACTTGCAGAAATGTCGAAATCTGCAGGGGGGCTGAATATTGAAGAGCACAAGATTAGTGATTTTGAGGAATTTTTGATTAGCCTATTAGATGATTGGCATCAAACAAGACCTGCTGTGAAATTAAATACAAATATCACTTCCGGAGATAAGGCGGGAGTGATTGCGGGAAAGACATTATCAAAAGCATTAATTAATTTATTGGATAATGCCGCCGATGCATCACCAGAAGTAATCTATGTTGATGCTAAATGGCAGCATAATGAAGCGCGCCTGAAAATTATTGATCAAGGTGAGGGTATTGACCCAAAAGTATTAGCAGAGATAGGTACCAAACCTTATTCAACAAAACCAGATGGTATTGGTCTAGGTGCATTTCTTGCACATGAAATTATTCAAAGGCTGGGGGGTGCAATTAAGTTAACTAACAGGCCTTCTGGTGGAGTAGAAACAATCATTACATTACCAATACAGCCATTGAAATAAGCATGAATCCTAATGTAATTATAGTTGATGATGACATAGCTTTTTGCAACGCGCTTAGTCGTGCATTTACTAAACGTGAGTACACAATAATTTCAGCACATAGCGTGGAGGAACTGCAGAAGCTTGATAGCTTGGAGAGAATTGATTATGGCGTAGTTGATTTGAGAATAGGTGAGGATTCAGGGCTTAATGCAATTAAGTATTTGCTGGAGAAAAATCCTAATATAAAAATAGTCATGTTAACAGCCTATGCTAGTATTGCTACGACTGTCGAAGCTATGAAATTGGGCGCTATCAATTATTTAACCAAGCCTGCATCAGTGCAAGAGATTATAGATAAGCTCTTGCAGACGCCAAGTGAAGATAATACGACAATTGAGGAAACGACATTATCAGTAAGAAGGTTGGAGTGGGAGCATTTGCAAAAAGTATTATTAGAACATGATGGGAATATTTCTGCAGCGGCGAGGGCGTTGAATATGCATCGAAGAACTTTGCAGAGAAAATTACAGAAGCGCCCAGTAAAAAGATAAATCTGAAAGATAAATATTATTAGTTAATGCAAACTTTATTGATTATTTTTTTGTAAAGGTCGATTGCAGAATCTAGCTGCTCATTTTCAATGTACTCATTAGGTTGATGGGCAACATCAATGCTTCCAGGGCCAAGTATAATTGTTTCCATTCCCATTTGAGAAAAATATGGTCCTTCTGTAGCAAAAACTACAGAATTACTTTTTGTATTAGTGAGTTGCTCGGTAAGCTTAACTATACTGCTGGTTGCTGGTGTTGATAGTGCTGGGGTGCCTTCAAATAAACTGGTAAATTCACATTTAAGTCCGCGTCTTTGACTAATTTCTAATACCATATCGTGTAGATTATTGCGGATGTTATTTATTTCCATGTCTGGAAGGGTGCGTAGATCATAATGCAACTCACACTGTCCACAAATTCGATTAGGGTTATCTCCGCCATGGATATGGCCTAAGTTAAGTGTTGGTTGCGGTACTGCAAAATCCTGGTTAACAAACTGCTTACCTAGTGCATCTCTATAGCTGAGCATTGTCTGGATGATTTCATGCATACCTTCCAAGGCATTATTGCCAAGTCTAGGGTCACTTGAATGCCCTGAGCGGCCCAGTAAGCGTATGCTTTCCATGAAAATGCCTTTATGCTGATGCACTGGCTTTAGGGTGGTGGGTTCACCAATTATGCAGTATCTGCCTAATTTACCTTGGCCGCTGAGTAAAGCTTTAGCGCCTGCCATAGAACTTTCCTCATCTGCAGTGGCGAGAATAGTTATAGGTTTATTTAACTTGTTAAGGTTTATGTCTTTTAGCGCAGTTATTATCAGTGCGAAAAAACTTTTCATGTCACTTGTGCCTAATCCATAATAACGACTATCAACTTGGGTGACTTTAAATGGGTCAAAATCCCATAGATTCTCATCACATGGTACGGTGTCGGTGTGCCCCGACAATGCCAAGCCATCGTCACCATTTCCTAATCGTGCAATTAGGTTTGCTTTATTATTTTGCTCAGGAAGGGGTTGGATTTTGATATCAAAACCGAACTCATCTAGCCATTCTGCTAGTAAGTTAATAACAGGTAAATTGCTACTGTCTAAGTGAGGATGATTACTACTAATAGATGGACTGGAAATTAGATTATCCAGCATGTCATGAGTGGTGGGCGCTTTTGCCATTAAGATTTAGTAGTCATTAGAAAACAAACCTGTCTAAAGCGACTAGACTCCATACACAAATAATAAGCATATTACATAAGAATACGGCTGCAGAACCGGCATCTTTTGCTAAACCTGATAATTCATGATGTTCAAGTCCAACCCGATCGACGACATGTTCAATGCCAGTATTAAGTAACTCTACTATTAATACTAAAAATAAAGGGATAATTAAAAGTGCTGTTTGTGAGAGTGTTTCGCCTAGAAAAAATGCGCCTGGAAACATGATTATACCCAAGAGAATCTCTTCTCTAAAAGCGGCCTCACTTTTCCAAGTAGAAGCGATACCTTTGCAGGAGAAAATAACAGCATTGCAGATGCGTTTTAATCCAAAGGTAGATTGCATAACTATATGATTTATTTAGAGAAGTGATTCCGCAGTTTGATAAACTTCTTTAGCATCAAGAACCAAATCATTGCTCTCAAATAAGCGTGCGATACAAGCGCGATGCAATTGTAGTTTTAATGCGCCAACACCAATACCGCCAAAAATGCGTTTACCAAAACGCTCTTCGTTTTTATCCATCATATCGATGCCCTCTAACCCTAGTGGTGGAGCGGTGTTTACATCTGCAAGTACTTCTATGGTTGGATGATCTTGCCAGTGCTCTGCACACAGTAACTGAATACCTGTTTTACCTGCGCCAAATACGATATGCGCATTATTAAGTGCTGCGGTAATAGTATTATCGTCAGACGCCACCATTGGTTCTAGGTCCACATCAAATTGTTGTTTCATCAATTCACATGACTGCTGTGATCGATCAAGTTTACGTGAAGTGAGTCTTACGTTAGCACCTTTCATTGCCAGCATAGCAGCAGCACGTTGTCCGACAGGTCCTGTTCCTGCTAATACTACGGCAGTTTTGCCTTTAACGGCTGTTGAATTGGTGATAAGAGCAACGCCCGCAGCAGCAGTGGTATTGCAACCATTACTGTCTAGCATTATGGAAACACGAAATTTCTGAAAAAATATTTTTTGCACAGCAGCAAACAACTCTTGGCCTGCAGCTAGGTCGCTTCCACCAACAAATAGCGCTGTATTCTTTTTGTTTTTGGGTGCCCGCGTATAAATAGCACCTTCAACTAAAGAGTAACAATTTTCTGGGGTGATGCCAGCAAGTTGAGTGACATGATCTGCGCCGCCGTCATAAGCTACGACCGAGTCAAATACGCTAGGTATGACATCTGTATCAAAATGATAAAGTAACTTCTTCATTGTCTAACCAGTCCAACCCAGTCCTGCCGCTACACAGTTAATAGATAACAAAAGCGGTACCAAATTGTCTTGTGCTGTAACTTTCGTAGATTCAGGATCTCTAAACTGTTTTACTAGCTTAACCTGCTCTAAACCAATTTGTTTAATGCCATCTATACGTGCTGACATTGTGTCATGGAAGTTGGGGAAGCGTTTGCATAACTCAGTTTCTTGAGTGATTTTTAGAATCATCTGCTCAGCTAATTCACGCTCTTTTATTATTAACCCCATAATTTGATCACGGCTATCTATATCTTCTACCAGTGATGCGTATTCATTAGCAACGTCGAAGTCGGTAAGGAATAGCATCTTTTCTACATTGTCTGTGATTAATCTAAAGATCGGGCACTGATCAAACATCTCATGTAAGATTTCAAGACCTTGATCGCCATTATCATCTAGCAATTGTTGAACTGCGCTACCATAACCATACCAGCCGGTGACCATTAAGCGGTTCTGCGTCCATGCGAATACCCATGGTATTGCACGTAAATCATCTAAACTGCTGGCACCAAAACGACGCGCTGGACGGGAGCCAATTTTCATTAGAGTCAGCTCTTCTACTGGGCTTGCGTACTGATAAAAATCAACCAACCCCGGACACTCTACTAAGCCACGATAAGCAATTTGTGACGATGACGATAATGCTTCCATAATTTCGTCATATTCGGAACGCTTTTGTAAGTCATGGTCTTGTTCAGAAAATAGCGTATGAGATAGCACACTTGCTGCAAGTAATTCCATTTGCTGTTCAGCAACTTCACGATTAGCAAATTTGCTCGATACCACTTCGCCTTGTTCGGTAACTCGCATACGACCATTGATAGTACCTGCTGGCTGTGCAGCGATAGCTCGACCAGCTGGTGCGCCACCACGGGATACAGATCCTCCTCGACCATGAAAAAATGAGATATCAATGCCGTGTTTCTGGCCTGTTTGATAAATCATAGTTTGAGCTTTACTAACTTCCCAGGTCGAACACACACATCCACCATCTTTATTAGAGTCGGAATATCCCACCATAATTTCTTGATGACCACCGAACTCTTCGATGGTATTTCTTACGAAAGGAATATCTAATAGTTCCTCTAAGATAGCCGGGCCATTACGTAAATCATCAATCGTCTCTAATAATGGCACTATTAATATACGACATGATTTGACATGCTTTTTATCAGTGAATAAACCGGCATATTTAGCAAGTAGATAAACGCCAATAATATCTTCACTAGATTGCGTCATACTCAATATGAATACGCCGAAAGCATCACGATCAATTTTTTCTTGTAAGCTGTGTATTAAACGCATTAAATCTAAAGTGGCTTCGCTCATTTCCGAAAGAGAAGTGAATTGAGGAAGCCTATCTATTGGTTCTTGTATTTTCTCTAATAACCAATCACGCCATTCTTTTGCGTCTTTAGCGGGGGGTTCATTATCCAGACCATTCTGTACTTTCCAGATATCTTGTAAAGCTTGTGTAGTCACAGTGGAATTTTGGCGAAGGTCTAAGCTGGTGGTGTGGAATCCAAAGGCTTCAATGCCATGGCGGAATGGACGAATATAGTTCATGCAAAGTGATTCACACTTAGCAGCAATTAAGCCATCTTCTATAACGCGTAAGTCCGCAGAGATTTCGCTAGCTGAAGTATAAGCAATACTCTGCTTGCTGTCTGTTGAAAGCTGATAAAGATTAGCTGTTAGGCGTTTAACAATACAATAAATAATCTGTCTGAATACTTCGCCAGGATTTCGTGATTTTATACTTTCAGCTTCACCACTTTTTTCCAAAATTGAATTTAGCTGTTCATAAAAGGGTTCGGGTAATTCAACAGAATGATTAGCGATACTTAAATAAGACCCAAGGTTTTTTAATTGCGCAAGGTAATGTTGCAGCGTCGCTTTTGCAGAGTGTTTAACAGCATGTTCAGTGACCTCTGTAGTAACAAAAGGGTTGCCGTCACGGTCACCGCCAATCCATGAGCCAAACTGAAAAAATGCAGGGATATTGAATTGATGGTCTGGATAGTAGCTGCTTAATACGCGCTCTAGTTCTGAATATAACTCAGTGACTCCTTCGTATAGTGACTCCTTGAAAAAATGCATTCCCCATGAGACTTCTTGCTGAACAGATGGTTTTTCTAAGCGAATTTCACCAGTCAACCATAGTAAATCAATTTCATCACCAACTTTTTCTTTAAGCATTTCTCGTTCACGTGGAGTGCAACGGTCTTTCTCAAGCTGCTTGAGCAACATGTAGATTCGATGATGAATCTCTAATACTGTAACGCGTTTTGCTTCAGTAGGGTGAGCAGTAATTGTTGGGAATATAGATGAATGCTCAAAAACATTTTGAAGTTGATCGGCGCTAACGCCTTCACTTGCTGCTTGTGCAATAACTTGAGCAAATGTTCCCGGAACTTGATCGTGACCAATTTCTGTTTCAATTAAACGTAGACGCTTTTCGTTGACATGTTGATCTAAAATAGAGAGTAGCTGAAACCAAATGCCGTAAGCTTGAAGTGAATAGGTGAGTAATGTTTCGTTAGAGTGACGTAATTCTTGCTTACCAAGAATAATGTCTTCAATTTCAGGGCTACGTTTTCGAATGACGTTCAATAAGCTACTGAATAAAAGTTCCGATACCTCGTCTCCATACTTTGACACGCGTTCTGAGATCGAAGCGCTGCTGGAAACAGATACATACTGAGTCCAATTGGATAAAAATGATTTAATCGACATTGGTTTTTTTTTGGTAGACATAAAATGGTTTATCTCTCATACGTGCAAAAGGAGGCATGCAGCCTCCTTTTATATAAGTTATAAAACAATACCGCTTAACATAATGTGAAGCAATGTATGTTCATAACGGCTTTAAGTTGTGGTCTATACCAACTTGTCTCGTGGAGTTTCTCCAGCGAAGAATGCTTTTAAATTTTCTAAAACACGTTCGCCCATAGCGATTCTTGTTTCTACGGATGCACTACCAAGGTGCGGAAGCAAAACTGCGTTCTCACAATCTAAGAAACCAGGGTCTAATTCAGGCTCACCTTCAAATACATCAAGACCTGCGCCTGCTATAGTGCCATTTTTCAGTGCAGCTATCAGTGCTTGGTTGTCAATTACATCACCACGAGCTGAGTTCACTAGAACTGCATGTTTTTGCATCATTCCGATTCTTTCATCATTTAATAAGTGGTAAGTATCTTTGCCACCAGGACAATGGAGGGATACAAAGTCGGCTTGTTGTAGAACTTCTTCTACGCTCATTAGAGTGGCGCCGAATTTATCAATCACATCTTGTGGTGGTGGGTATGGGTCGCTAAAGATAATTTTCATATCAAAGCCAAAGTGCGCGCGCTGAGCCATTGCTTGTGCAATACGGCCAAAGCCAATACAGCCTAATGTTTTACCAGTTACTTTAGTTGCCATCATGTGGGTTGGGCGCCAGCCAGTCCACTCACCGGCACGTAAGTGACGCTCTCCTTCAGTGATTCTGCGTGCCGACGCAAGCAACAAGCCCATTGCAATATCAGCAGTACAATCAGTTAGAACTTCTGGTGTATTAGTGACGGTTAAGCCGCGTGCTTTTGCAGCATCTAAATCGATATGGTTAAAGCCAACACCATAACTACCGATTATTTTTGCAGAAATATCAGCGGTACCAAGTACATCTGCATTAATTGGATCAGTCACTGTTGGGCAGAATGCATCACAGTTATTTAATGCTGCTTTCAATTCATCAGGCGTCATAGCAACGTCGCTTTCATTAAGCTGAACGTCATATAACTCTTTTAACTTCGCCTCAACTGGCTCTGGCCACTTGCGGGTAACAATAACCTTAGGTTTGCTCATTAAGATTCTCCTTAAGACTCTTTTAGACTATAAATCTTTTAACACTTGTTCCATGGTGCTACCCAAATCCGAAGGTGTCGGTGCAACAACAACACCAGCTTCTTGTAGTAGAGCAACTTTCTCCGCGGCGCTTTCACCAACACCAGAAACAATTGCACCTGCGTGACCCATGCGGCGTCCTTTAGGAGCGGTTAGACCAGCAATGTAGGCAACCAATGGTTTTGTCATATGGTTCTTGAAATATTCTGCGGCTTCAGCTTCTTGAGGGCCACCAATTTCACCAATCATCATTACGGCTTTTGTATCTGGATCTTTTTCAAAGTGCTCTAGGATGTCGCGGTGAGAACTTCCGTTAATTGGATCGCCACCAATACCAACACTTGTAGTAATTCCGATACCGCGTTCTTTCATTTGAGACGCAGCTTCATAGCCTAATGTGCCAGATCTGCCAACAACACCAACGTTGCCTTGCATGTAAATATGATCAGGCATAATTCCTAGCATGGCTTTTCCTGGGCTGATAGTACCTGCGCAGTTTGGACCAGTAAGAACCATACGATCTTCTTTCTTATATCGATACATGTAACGTTTAACCATCATCATGTCTTGTGCGGGTATTCCATCTGAAATGGCTACACAGTATTTAATGCCTGCATCAGCTGCTTCCATAATTGAATCTGCTGCAAATGCGGCAGGAACGAAAATGATACTGGCTTGTGCACCCGCTTCTTTAACCGCTTCTTTTACAGTATTGAATACAGGTTTGCCTAAATGTTCCTGGCCACCTTTTCCTGGAGTTACACCACCGACGAGGTTAGTGCCATAGTTCATCATTTCTTCTGCGTGAAATGTACCAATTTTTCCAGTAAAACCCTGGACGATGACTTTGGTTTTTTCATCTAATAAAACAGTCATTTGTAATCTCCCTATGCGCCAACGGCTTTGTTACGAGCTTCTACTGCTTTTTCAGCTGCTTCAGCGAGTGTATGAGCAGAGATAATTGGTAAACCGCTTTCGTCAATTATTTTTTGTCCTTGCTCTACGTTAGTACCTGAAAGACGTACGACTAATGGAACTTTTACTTCAACCTGTTTAAATGCTTGAACAATTCCTTCTGCGATCCAATCGCAGCGGTTAATACCTGCGAAGATATTAACTAGGAATGCCTTAACGCCTTCGTCAGCAAGTACTAATTCAAAAGCTTTAGCAACACGTTCTGGGGAAGCGCCACCACCAATATCGAGGAAGTTAGCTGGATTACCACCTTTGTGTTTGATCATATCTAGAGATGCCATAGCAAGGCCTGCACCATTAATCATGCAACCGATGTCACCATCTAGGCCAACATAACTTAGGCCGTAATCTGATGCTGCTGTTTCACGCGGATCTTCTTGAGATTTGTCACGTAGCTCGGCTATTTGTGGACGACGAAATAATGCGTTGCTATCAAATCCCATTTTTGCGTCAAGTGCACGTATGTGGCCACCTTTGGTGACTACTAAAGGATTAATTTCTACCATAGTGGCGTCGAGTTCTGTGAAAGAACGGTAAGCCCCTTTAAATGTTTTTACTGCTTGAGTAACAAGTGCAGGAGGTAGATCTAGTTTGAAAGCTATTTCACGTGCTTGGAAATCAGTCAGACCTACTTGAGGTTCAATTTCAGTACGAATAATTGCTTCAGGATTGTTTGCTGCAACTTCCTCGATATCCATTCCTCCTTCAGAAGAAACAACCATAGCAACGCGTTGTTTAACGCGATCTAGTACTAACGCAACATAAATTTCACGTTCAATGTCAGCGCCTTCTTCAACATATAAGCGATAGACAACTTTTCCTTGTGGACCAGTCTGATGCGTTACTAGTGTCTTGCCTAGCATTTCTGTAGCAGCGGCTAATACTTCTTCTTCAGTAGTACAGACTTTAACGCCACCAGCTTTACCGCGTGCACCTGAATGAATCTGGGCTTTAACCACCCATTTATTTCCACCGATTTCTTTGGCACGATAAACTGCTTGTTCTGGACTATATGCTAAACCACCAGGAGCAATATTTACTCCGAACTTGGTTAATAGCTCTTTTGCTTGATACTCGTGGATATCCACAGCATCCTCCCTGTTTTAAATTAAAAAAAGAGTACGCGCGCAGTGTTAGAACTGCGTGCGAGTAATTAATTACTGCACCTGTGTTTTTTTAAGTACGTACGTTAGGAACGTAAAAAAGACGTAATAAAACTATGGTTATTATTTTTATATAGCCCTATTTTAGTGGTTCCTTATAGGATTGTGCAAGGTGCCTATAGAGATACAGCTAGAAGAAGCTTAAATAAGGCGAAATATTGGCTTTAAAAATCCATGCATTGAGAAGGAATGAAAAGAGATAATCCCAATGGTTGTATGTACAAATAACGATATTTGATCGTTATTTGTACTGACGCGTCCTAGCGCCACAACCAGGGAAAATTGTTAGAAGCTTATTGCTTAGCAGCGATAGCCTTAGCTGCATTAACTACATTTTCTGCCATCTTTGCTGATGCAGCATCGATCATCTTACCATCTAATGTTGCGGCACCTTGTCCAGCTTTAGCGGCTTTATCAAGTTCCTCGAGAATGCGATGTGCTCTATCAACTTCTTCAGCAGGTGGTGAAAATACTTCATTTGCCAATGGTATTTGTGATGGGTGGATTGCCCATTTGCCTTCAATGCCGAGAGCAGCTCCGCGACGACATGCTAGCGTGTATGCTTCAGGATCTTTGATATCGCCAAAAGGGCCGTCAATAGGACGTAAGCCATATGCGCGACAAGCTACTACCATGCGTGAAATTGCTGAATGCCATTGATCGCCAGGATAATCTGGGTTTAAGCCACCTATATTAACAGTACGTGCCCGGCAACTTGCTGAGTAGTCCGCAACACCAAAATGTAAGGCTTCTAAACGTGAGCTAGATTGTGCTATGGCTTCAACATTTGCCATTCCTAGCGTCGTTTCAATAATGGCTTCTATAGCTATTTTGTTTTTAAATCCTTTTGCTTCTTCAATTTGAGACAGTAGCGCATCTACCATATAAACATCAGATGGGACGCCTGCTTTAGGAATAAAAATAGTATCTAGTTTGCTACCCGCCTGTTCTACCAGATCAATCACGTCACGATACATATAATGTGTATCAAGACCATTAATACGGACGGCAATTGTTTTTCCTTTGCCAGCCCAGTCGAGGCCATTGACAGCTTCGATGGCATTTTTGCGTGCTTGTACTTTGTCACCAGGAGCAACGGCGTCCTCTAAATCTAAAAATACAAAGTCCGCATCACAGTCCACTGACTTTTCAATCATTTTAACGTTGGAAGCAGGGACCGCGAGTTCACATCGCTGTACTCTTTGTCTGGCGGGTGTAGGTTGTGTAAAACTCATATTTACTATCCTTTTGAATTATTTATTAGCTCAACGCTTAGCAGTTTTTCTTTTAGCTTTACGCTTAGCTTTAGTTTTTGGAGCAGTTGGTGCTTTGAATGCAGGAATAGCTATTGCTGTCTTGCGATAATATTCACAAGCTGCACCTGTACCACTTCCGGGTTTGATTCGAATACCTGCGTCACGCATAGCCATTTCAACGCCACCTAATGCTGCCATCATGCGGACATCGCTGTTGTCACCAAGGTGGCCGATGCGGAATACTTTACCCGCAACTTGAGTTAAGCCAGCACCTAATGAGATGTTATATCGATGGTATGCGATATGGATAACTTCTGCAGCGTTAACACTTGGAGGAGTCAAAATTGCGGTGACAGTATCAGAATTCAATTTAGGAGAAGCCGCACATGTTTGTAGACCCCATGCTTTAACTGCTTTACGAACACCTTCAGCTAATCGGAAGTGACGTGCATAGACATTGTCTAAGCCTTCGCCTAATAACAAATCAAGAGATGCGCGTAGTCCACGTAACATTGGTACTGAAGGTGTGTAAGGGAAATAGCCGTCTTTATTTGTTGCAAGATGATCCTTAATGTCTAAGAAGCACTTCGCGCACTTTGAAGATTTATGCTTCGTAAGTGCTTTAGGGCTGAATGCTAGTAGCGCCATGCCTGCAGGAAGCATGAAGCCTTTTTGAGAACCGCTGACTGCAACATCTACTCCCCACTCGTCCATGCGGAAATCAATACTTGCTACAGAACTTACACCATCAACCATTAATAGCGCTGGGTGCTTAAGGTCTTTTTTCATTGCTTTACCAAGTGCAGCAATATTACTAGTGACACCTGTCGCAGTTTCGTTGTGACATGCAACAACGGCTTTGATTTTGCGCTCTTTATCCGCTCTTAGACGCTTTTTGATTTCCATGACAGGAACGCCTTCACCCCAAGGAACATCAATTACCTCAACGTCAAGACCAATACGTGTTGCTAAGTCAAACCATAAGTGACTAAATTGACCGAATCGTGAAGTTAGAATTTTATCGCCTGGAGATAATGTATTTGTTAATGCGATTTCCCAACCGGCTGTTCCAGTAGCTGGGAAGATGAAACACTGGCCTTTTCTAGTTCTGAAGATTTTCTTTAGGTCTTCTAATAGAGGCTTAACTAATTGTGGAAAGTCTGGAGCACGATGGTCTTCTTGAGGAACCACCATTGCATTCATTACTTCATTAGGAATATGTGTTGGGCCAGGAGCAAATAAATAATTGCGCCCTGGGAAGCTAAGTTTTTGGCCAGGCATAGTGTTACCTTTAAATTGAGTTGATAAATCTAGTTTTTGAACACCCTTGATTTGCTATGTACATGTCTTGAGATAGCCTTTTAACTGCAAGGAGATTCTTAAAATTTGACAATGTGGGTGGTTTTTCAACAGATCCCGAAAAGTTCGCCATGATGCCACAAGCAGACACATGTCCTCAAGCGCAGTTTAGCTGGATATAGCGGTTATTTAGCGTTTAATGAGACCTAGGCAACACATCTTGAAGTGTTGCAGCAAGAATAGTGTTTTGTAATAAACAAGCAACTGTCATTGGGCCAGTGCCACCGGGCATAGGTGTTATGCCACCAGCTATTTTGCTAACTGCATCAAAATCTACATCACCTTGGATTCTGTCATCAACTCTAGAGACGCCAACATCAAACACCATTGCTCCGGGTTTGACGAATTCTGCTTTGATAATGGCCGGTACGCCAACCGCAGCAACTAAAATATCAGCCTTTTTGCATACCTCGGCGAGATCTTTTGTGCGTGAATGGGCGAGAGTTACTGTGGCGTCAGCACCTTTTTCGGATAACAACAACATTTGAGGCAAGCCGACTAGAGAAGAACGACCCACAACCACTGCATTACGACCGCTAGTCTCTATATTGTAAGCTTCGATTAATCGTATTACTCCTAAGGGTGTGCATGGAACTAATTGTTTGTGACCCTGTAGTAGTCGACCCATATTAATCTCAGTTAAACCATCAACATCTTTGTATGACGGGATTCTGCTGAGCATTCTCTCTTTATTTAAATGTTTCGGTAGTGGTAGCTGAACTAGAATCCCATGAACTTTATCATCGTCTGCAAGCAGAGAGATTTGGTGTTCTAAATCTTTTTGAGAAATATTTTCGTCAAGCTCTATACGCTTAGAATGAATACCTGCAGCGTTTGCTTCACGATGCTTCATGCCTACATATAGCTGGCTTGCAGGGTTACTCCCTACAATAACAGTAGCTAGAGTAATTTGAGTATCAGGAAAGTGTTCTAGTTGGGATTTAATTTTATTGCGTATTTCTACCGCAACTTTTTTGCCGTCGATGATCAATGGTTAAGTCTCAAGTGCCGAATTCAGATTATTGATTTAATAAAGACAGGCCCAATAAAAAAGGCCAGTTGAGTTTAACCCAACTGGCCTTGCATGCAACAAAAACTAAACGCTAGTCTTTAGGTTGTTTGCTAGGATCTAAATATATAAAGCTTTTGCCTAGTCGGCCATTGTAGTTGCCGGCTGAGATCATCATTAGACCATCAGTTTCTTTAGATGCATTGATCGCCGCTTGTGTTGCTTCGATAATGCAATCCATATCGCGTCCATTCATGATGATTTCCATCACGGAGTTAACACCTTCAGGTAAGCCAGCTTCAACATCAGGGTGATCTTGTAATAACGGGCAGAATTTCTCGTATGTACTAGCAATGGTGAAGTCATAATCACTACCTGCTTTAGATCCACTGCCTGCAATACCACCAGGGAAGGTTGTTATTACGCCGTCGACCGGAAGAATTGCTTCGCAACCTTTTTCGGCAGCTTCTAATGCCGAGTCAGTATCTTTACCAAAGAACCAAAGGTTGCCACCCATCAAGCCGTCAGCACGACCAAGTCGACGATCAAGTACAAACTCGCCACCTAAAATTGGGATCCACCACATTTTACGACCATAGCGCTCAATGCGTTTTTGATATCCATTACCAAAATAAGCTACTTTACGGCCCATGTGGTAATACTCTTCAGAATCAATCAAGTTAAAGCAAGAGGCTGTTGGACAAGTCATAACGTTTTGGCTGATGCGCACTAAGGCTGATTTACCCAAAGCTTCTACACGATCCTTGCGAAATCGAGGTACGTGTAACTGTACAATCGCGCCTGGCCGACCGTCAGGAGTGACGAAACTTTCGTCTCCGCCTGGCCCTACATAGCGATCCATGCCTGCCTCGCAATCACAAAGAATAGAACTTGAACCGTTTCCAGTTGCCGCGTTAACTGCGTGATCTACCCACTTGCGATCTTTTGCAGTGATTAAGAACTCTACGTATAAGCTTTTAAATGCTTCTGCGTAAGTATCATCGATAATGGCAGTCATTAGTCTCTTCCTTTGCCTTCGTATACAGCGTCTTCAGTAACAACTTTGTCCATATAAACATCGTGTGGTGCAACAAGCACATTATCAAATAGTTGTGACTCGTAACCTAGAGCAATTAGTGGAGACTCTGGACGTACTTTTTCTAAGAGTCGATCATAGTAACCTTGACCATTACCCATGCGGCCACCGTTGCGATCAAAACCAACGCCTGGAACCATGACTAGATCTAAATCTTCTGCCTGAACTTCTTTAGCAGGATTTCCCCACATTTCTTTTGGCGGCTCAAGGATGTCCCACTTACCAACAACCATTTCTTCTAAGCTTTCCATCCACCACAAGCCAAGTTTGTTGTCGCCATTTTCGTCTTCTGTGCAGTAAGGAACGATGATTTTCTTTTCGCCTTTAGCGACTTCAGCTAATAATTCTGGCTTAGTGCGGCACTCTGAACGGCAATCGATGTACCACATAATAGTGTGTGCTTTTTGGTACTCAGGAAGAGCCATAAAATTCGCGACAGCTTTAGCGCTGACTTCATCTTTGTTCTCTTGCGCATTACGACGGTCATAAGCTTCACGACGCATCTTATTTTTGCGTTCCATGATTGCTTCTAATTCTTCTGGTGTCAGTGCCATTCAACTGCTCCTTATAAAATGTGAATAACTGGGCGATAAAAAGGGGCTAAATCCTAAACTATTCCGTGCATAGTTCCAACGAATATTATCTGCAAATAGTGAGATCTATGCCTAAGTATTACTTATAGGAGGTATGATAATAATTATGGGAATAGGGGCAGACCACATTTTTTCTTAGTTATACAAAATACACAGACGACATTGTGTGCAAAAATTAATCTGTAACAGCCCCATTTGACGCGGAACTGACTTGTTTTGCATATTTTGCCAATACACCACGGTTGTACTTGGACTTAGGTGCTTTCCAAGCGCGTTTGCGTTTAGTAAGTTCACTTTTCGCCACATGTAGCGTCATTTCGCGTTTTTTAGCATCAATTGTAATTTGGTCTCCATTCTTCACTAGCGCCAATGGTCCACCAACTGCCGCTTCAGGAGTAATGTGCCCAACAACGAATCCATGGCTGCCACCAGAAAATCTGCCATCAGTAATTAGTGCAACATCTTTGCCTAATCCTTTGCCCATAATGGCGGAGGTTGGCGATAGCATTTCACGCATTCCTGGACCACCGATAGGGCCTTCATAACGAATTACGATCACGTCGCCTGCTTTGATGCCGCCATCGAGAATTTTCTTCAGTGCTGCTTCTTCAGACGCAAACACTTTTGCTTTCCCAGTAAAAGATAGACCTTCTTTGCCAGAAATTTTAGCCACTGCACCTTCAGGTGCTAAGTTTCCGTAAAGGATTACTAGATGGCTATCTTTCTTAATAGGATTATCCAGCGGGCGTATTATTTTCTGGCGCTTAGGATAAGATTTGACGTCTTTCAGATTTTGTTTAAGAGTTTTACCTGTGACAGTCATGCAATCACCATTAATCAACCCTGCTTCAAGCAGCATTTTCATCAATGGCTGAATGCCGCCAATGGCAATTAATTCAGACATCATATATTTGCCACTTGGTCGCAAGTCTGCAAGTACGGGCACTTTCTTACCAATGCGCGTGAAGTCATCAATGGATAGTTTCACGTTAGTTGAATGTGCCATAGCAAGTAAGTGCAAAACAGCATTGGTTGAGCCGCCAAGTGCAGTAATTACAGCAATTGAATTTAAAAATGCTTGGCGAGTCATAATGTCGCTTGGGAGAATATTCTTTTTTAGCAGGTCTAAAACGGCTTTACCGGCATTACGACAATCAGTTTCTTTTGATTTTGAAATTGCGGCTTGTGCAGAACTACCAGGCAAGCTCATGCCCAATGCTTCGATAGCTGATGCCATCGTATTAGCAGTGTACATTCCCCCGCATGAACCTGGCCCCGGAATCGCAGTCGACTCGACCTCTTTTAATTCTTTGTTATTAAGTTGCCGTTTAGCATGTTGCCCAACAGCTTCAAATACAGAGACGACATCTATCTTAGTGCCTTTGTAATTGCCCGGCATAATCGTGCCACCATAAACAAAAACGGCAGGTCGATTAAGTCTTGCTAACGCAATTAAACAGCCCGGCATATTTTTATCGCAACCACCTATTGCGACTACACCGTCAAATCCTTCACAACCCGTCACTGTTTCAATTGAGTCTGCAATCACTTCTCTTGACACAAGAGAGTATTTCATACCTTCAGAACCCATCGAGATGCCATCGGAAATAGTAATAGTGTTAAAAATGACGCCTTTGCCACCTGCCGCATCTGCACCTGCCGCGGCTTTGTCTGCAAGCGTATTGATATGCATATTGCATGGCGTCACCATACTCCAAGTGGATGCGATGCCTATTTGGGGTTTTTTAAAGTCATCATCCTTGAAACCGACTGCGCGTAACATTGCACGGCTTGGAGCACGTTCGGTGCCGTCAACAACAATTGAAGAATGAGGTCTGAGTTTTTTAGTCATGTCTAGTTAAGGATCGTAAAAATTGTTTGCGCGTACTATACCGGATGCTAGTTATTAGAACGAGTGTTTGGAAAGATTTTGATAATTATAGTTTTGCATTACAAGCAAGATTAAATAGTCTGCTTAAATTGATATTGCTGAGGATTGCGATTATTTGTTTTAAAGAAGAAATATTGAAATTCCCCAGGATATTTCACTAATACTCCGGCTCTACATATTGCCACTCTCTATTATTGTTTGGGTCTAGGTTTGGATTGTAATTTGGGTCGTTGCTAGGGATGTATTCTCCATCGCTATTCATCCAATAGTGATCAGCACCTGCTTCAACCTGATATTGTTCACCGTCGTGTGGATTTGTCACCGTGCTTTCGTCACGGATAACGTTTATTTGTTTGTCTTGCAGGCGGTCGCTGGAGGCATTTTGATTTTGATAAGTGCTGTTGATTGAACGGTTGATTGCATCTGATGTGCTTTTATGGATGGCTTGCTGGCGTTCAAAGTTTTGCTGATTTTGTTTCATGCGTGCATTGTGTTGATTCCAGCTTTGGTTTGATTTTTGTTGTTCGCTTAAGTTGTATGCTTGAATTTGTTGTGGGTTGTCTTGAGTGTTTACAATGCCATAAATAAAAGTAACCTTTGCTTCTTCAAAATGTTTGTCAGGCGCCTCAAGTACTTTCAGTGAGTAATACCAAAAAACACTGCCTTGTCCGTCGTTAGCTATTTGGTCAACGATAACCAGAATTGTATTTCCTTTGCCATCAGACCATTCTGAGCCTGCAGCGTCAAAGTACTGTTGTGTAGGCATGCTTTTGTAAAGTTTGTTGCTGTAGGTCTGGCTGCGTTGTGCAATCTCAGGGAGTGGATAGACTTTCTCTAACTGTAAACCATGTTTATTTAACTGAGGTGCTAAATCTTGTTCCACGATTTGTTGAGCGCTAACGGGTGGGCGCATTTGTTGACCGGACTGTGAATAAATTTGTTGCATGTAAGGGTCATTGCTGAAAACGTATGAGCCGCCATTTCGATAATAGATTTTAATTCCATTGGGACCAATAATACTTGGGTCTTCGATGGTGTTGGGTGTGACTATCTTCCAGCTGGCAGGCAAAGGTATTTGATGCATAGCCATATTTCTTTGCTTATCTATCACCGTATGTAGTACTACTTTTTCAGCCAGAGTTGATTCTGAAATCAATAACAATATGACAATGACAAAGTTGAGTAAATTTTTATAATCAGACATACAGTGTTTCCCCAACATAGTTGGATAATATGTTTATTGTACACTTAAGCTTGATAGATGGATGAATTAATATTATGTACAGATTATCAAATTTTATACCTCAAATAATAGATAGAGTTTATTAATATTTCTGAACACAATAAAATTAATGAAGTACTATTATATTTGACACATGATAGATGTAGTTATTGTACAATTCTCACCCGAATTTTTTATTAAATCTTTTTTCCCGATACATTACATTATGCGCAGCGCAAGGCTCATAAAATTTTTATTACTCTTTGTTGTATTTGCTTCTTTAATTGAAGCTACACATGCCGAATTAATAAAAATCAGAGATATTACCGATGCTGTCACTATAGATGCACCACAAGTTTTGGATGTGGGCTATCAATATAATGCGCTACTAAATGGAATGCCATATAGCAAAACAATGACTTCAATCAGCTCAAAAGGCTTAACTTGGATTGGTAATAACGGATGTATTTCGACTTACCTGGTTCAATTTGCAATTCCAGTAAAGTGGGTGAGGTGTCAACCATATGAAGATGGCACGGCTAAATTAACTTTTGGAGGTGCGATTTGGCCGTTATTTGTAGGTAAAGAATTTTTCATTACCGCAGATCTGGGTTATTTCAACTTGAGAAGGAATTGCAAAGTTGAGTCTGCCCAAAGAGTTAAAACTGGCATGGGAGAGTTCGACACCCTGAAAGTAGTCTGTAAAGACACATCTAATCTACTCGTGTGGTATTTGTCTTTAAGTGATGGCCAAACGGTTTACCATGAACATTCAAATTCACATTATAATTTTTTTAATATTTATGAAACGGTGGAATAAGCTTAATCTAAATCAGATCTGGATTGATTACTAATAACCCAAATTCACAATATTTTGTTTTTCCATGGGCGGGCGCTTGTATCCTGACTTAATTTTTCGTGGTGGTAATATTATCTTTTTAGGGGTTAGATCTTCATAAGGAATTGAGTTTAGTAAATGGCTGATGCAATTTAATCGAGCACGCTTCTTGTTGTCTGCTTGTATAACATACCAAGGCGATATAGGTGTATCAGTATGAGTAAACATGGCATCTTTTGCCATCGAGTATTCAGCCCATTTGTCGCGTGCTTCTAAATCCATCGGGCTAAGTTTCCAATGTTTTGTCGGATTGTTGAGGCGCTCTTGAAAGCGTTTTTCTTGTTGCTCGTCACTGACTGAAAACCAATATTTTCTTAAGATAATTCCTGAATCAATCAGCATCTGTTCAAAGATTGGTGTGTCTTTCAGAAAAGTGTGATACTCATGGTCATCACAAAAGCCCATCACGCGTTCGACTCCGGCGCGGTTATACCAACTTCTATCGAAAAGCATGATTTCACCTGCGGAAGGAAGTTGTGCTGCATAGCGTTGGAAGTACCACTGACCTTTTTCACGTTCGGTGGGCGTGCCGAGTGCGATAATGTGGCATACACGCGGGTTTAGATGTTGAGTGATGCGCTTGATAACACCGCCTTTCCCTGCTGCATCACGTCCTTCAAACAAAACAGCAACTTTTGCTCCGCTATATTTGACCCATTCTTGTAGCTTGATGAGTTCAATTTGTAATCTTAACAACTCTTTTTCATAGAGCTTATTACTCAGTTTTTTGATTTTATTTGGAGAAGGGTGTTGGCTGACCATGTTAATGCCTCAAGCAAATTCGATTTTCACTACACCTGTTATCGGCGGGTTAATTAATTTCTTTATGAATTAAAGCGAAATCAAGATTGACATGAATGTTCTCGTTATGTTCTCATAGTGAGAGAACTTAGTGAGAACATTTATGCTAACCGAACGAGAACAAGATACTTTTAGCTTTATAACAAGCTATTACACAAAAGAGCGTAAAGCTCCATTGCTGACTGAGATTGCACAAGGTTTGGGTATTCAGTCTAAAGGGGTGGTGCACCGTTATGTGTCTGCCTTAGAAGATAAGGGGTATATCGTGCGTAATCCTAAAACGCGCGGGATCGAGTTATTAGATCACCCCGATGTTGATGAGTTGCCAGTTTTAGGACGTATCGCTGCGGGTAAGCCAATTGAGGCTATTGAGGATAAAAAGTTAGTTAATTTTGCACATTTGTTAGGTGGGCATAATCGTTATGTGTTGCAAGTGAAAGGTCATTCTATGATTGAAGAGGGAATACGCAATGGTGATCTAGTTGTGATTGAGCATGCAAGCACGGCGCGTAGTAATCAAATTGTAGTGGCACTAATTGATAATGAAAATGCCACGCTTAAGCGCATTCAATTTCCTAAAAAAGATATTGTTCGATTGGTGCCGGCAAATAAAGCAATGCAAGCAAAAGAATATCCTGCACATCAAGTGACGATACAAGGTGTGTTGGTTGGCCAAGTGAGGATGTATGACTAATGTGCATTGGGAGCGTGCCATTGTATTTATTGATATGGATGCTTTCTTTGCCAGCATTGAACAATCCGATCACCCAGAGTTGCTCGGTAAACCCATAGGAATTACTAATGGAGTAATGGGGACTTGTTTCATCACTAGCTCTTACGAAGCAAGAAAATATGGCGTCAGAACAGGAATGCGAATTAAACAGGCGCAAGAACTCTGTCCTAGTGTTATTCAGGTGCCAGCCAGGCCTTATCGGTATGCAGAAGTATCGACTAATATAATGTCCGCTTTGCAAATGGTCACACCCGATGTAGAAGTGTTTTCTGTTGATGAGGCTTTTCTCGATGTGACACGCTGTCAAAAAATTTATAGTAGCCCAACTGAAGCTGGTAAGTTAGCTAAACAAGTTGTCTATGATAGCAGTGGTATTACCTGCAGTGTTGGTGTTAGTGGCGATAAAACCACAGCAAAGCACGCTGCAAAGAAAGATAAGCCAAATGGTCTGTTTGCAGTGCCTCCCTGGCAGTCTAGAGAATATCTAAGTGATGTGCCTGTGACGGAGTTGAGTGGAATTGCTAAAGGGATTGGGGGCTTTTTAAATGATCGTGGTGTGTATGTCTGTGGGGAGATGAAATATCTTCCCATCGGTGAGTTGGCAGGGCGCTTTGGAAATCTAGGTCGACGTATTTGGTATATGGCGCAGGGATTAGATCCTGATCCTATTCGACAAAGTGTGGCAGCACCTAAATCAATTGGTCATGGAAAAGTGATGCCGCCAAATACAAAGAATTTAACAACAATAAGAATGTATTTTCATCATATGGCTGAAAAGGTGGCAGCAAGATTACGTAAGCATGAATTTGAAGCACGTTATTATTTTATTGGTGTTTTGACTGATCAAGGATGGCTAGCAAAAAAAATGCAGACTGCAATGCCAACCAGCGATAGTCAGCAAATAAAAAAACTAGTCAATATTTTTTTGCGCAATTCTTGGGATAAACAAGGGTGCTTCCAAGTGCAAATAACAGCATTGGATCCAAAAGACCAGGGGCATCAGCTTTCTCTTTTTGGCGAAAGAGATATTAGGCGTGAACAGATTAATTTGGCGATGGATAAAATTAATCAGCGTTATGGAGAGTTCACGCTGGCGCCAGCTAATTTGTTAAATCGTTCTGAGATGCCAAATGTGATTGCGCCTGCATGGAAGCCTTTTGGGCATCGTAAAACAGTCTGATGTTTTACGATGCAATAACAAGCCAAAAAAAGTTTTAGGAGATATGGTTAAGTTAACTGGTAGCAAGTGTCGAAAATTTATCTTGATAATCATCTATTGATAATTGAATAACCTTTTCTGCATGTTCGCGGCCATAAGCCACACCCACATGTACTTTTGGATCTTCGCTGGGAAGAGATTTGTAGGTGCTGAAGTAATGTATTAAGCGCTCGACGATAGATTGAGGGAGTTCAGAAATATCATTGACGTTTGACCATACGTGGTCTTTCTCTAGTACTGCGATAATTTTATCATCTGCTTCCCCACCATCGAGCATAGGTAGTCCGCCGACAACACGCGCATTTAGAATTAACTCTGCACGGTCAATCGGCCTATCACTAACAACACAAATATCTAACGGGTCATCGTCGCCTTGAGTTGCCCCATCCATGAGTGTGCCAACACGATTGCCGCAGTATGTTTGAGGGATGAATCCGTAAAGTGTTGGAGGTAGCGAAGAAGTTCGATGAGGTCGATCAACTCTTAAGTAACCAGTTTGTTTGTCAACTTCATACTTAATGTGATTGAAAGGAGTACTTTCAATATAGGCATGAACAACTTTGGGTGCTTGTGGGCCAACATCTATTCCATGCCAAGGATGTGGGCGCCAGCGATTGAATGAAGATGACATTTGATTCTCTCCTTAGGAATAAAAATCTAGAGATTGTAAGTAAGCGCTTTAGTGCTAATCCCTAAATCAATAATTCACGTCCTTATGTATGTGTAAAATTGAAACATTGCGAGAGCGCATGTTTTCGGGGTGCAATGATAACGAAATTAAACGTTTTGTGCTTGACTAAGTTGGCATTAACGATTGTTTGCTGCAATGGAGAGATCGTTGCAGCGAATCTGTGGACAATTCGCATGATTACTTGGAATCGCGGATTTGTTTTTTAATTCATTTAAGGTATCAGATAGTTCTTTGTGATTAGCTTGATCGAGTCTAATAGCACAGTTTGCTGCTTCTAAAGCGGTAATTTCACAACCCAGATCAAAAGCGCTATAAGCGAAGTTATTTAATGCTTCTGCAGATTGGGTATTGAGTTGTAGTGCTTGTTTATATGCCTCGCTGGCTGCCAAAGGCTCTTGTAATTGCATGTGAGTATTTGCTAAACCAACTTGGGCGGTGAAATTTTCTGGCCAGCGTTCAATAATGGCTGCATAAGTTAATTGTGCTCCGCGTAATTGACCTACCTTTTCTAAATCAAGTGCAGCTTTTACGGCTTCAATTTCAGTAACGCTACTAGGGATATCACCTATAGGTGCTGCAATTAATGCCCAATATTTCCCGCGTCGCCAAGTATTTTCAAATGTTGTCCATGAGCTTCGGTAATACTTGTGCCGCCCACTATGTAGCAACAAATAATCATTGTTGGGGTCTCTCCCTGTTACAACTGAGTAGTGCCAAATAGGGTAGACGCTGAAAGCTAAATTTTGTAAAACGATCACAGGACGTTCGGCGTTAATCTCAGCGCGCAAAGAAGCCAAATCCATATGCATACTATAAGCAACTAAACCAAGACTGCGTGCAGCAGCTTGCATTTCTATTTGTAGGCTACCTTTTTTATTTGGTATGTACATTAAACTAGCAACATCGTTGGCAGTTATGTTTTGGCCATAATAATTGGCTACCATAGCCAGTGACGATGGCCCACATAAATTATCGGTTTGCTCTATAAAAGGGACATCAAGACGAATATCTGTGGGAAGGTCTTGAGGTTGTTTAGGGATAATACGGTCAGCGACAGCAATCACTGTACAACTTGATAATAAATGCAGAAGGCAAAAAACTAAAAAAATTATTTGTAGTTGCCGAAGAATTAACACGTCTAAAATGTAGTAGTTAAATCAGTAAAGCCCATGAGCTCAAGCATGAACACAATGGGACCTGTGGCAAACAGAACAAGACCGACACCACTAGCAGCAGGTAGTTGGTCAAATTGATTGGCTAGTTGTTGAATTTCTTGATCTGTCAATTGATCAATGCGTTGTTGCACGTGTTGGGGGTTTACGCCGTGAGCAAGTAAGGCTTGTTTAACGTCATCACGAAGTAGAGCTGTATGAACGTATTGCTTGTTTGCTTCTGCGAGATGCGTTGAATTGATTGTTTCGGTACCAATCATGCCGGCTTGAGCATGACAAAACAGTATACTTGCAGTTATAAATGTTATTGCCAATCGATGCCGGCATTTGTGTGTTAAAGGGCTCATATAAAATCACCAAATAGAATTTCGATAATTCTTGTACTTTTAGTGACTTACGTCAAGTTTTTATGAAAATACTGCAGATTATCGAGGAAATAGTACCAGATGTTCTAGATCTAGCCCGATTCCAAGAGGTTTTCCAATTTCGTGGTCATGGTGACTAGGGGCGTAACACAGTACGCTATGTCCGTTGGGCAGTCGTAAAGTGTAAAGAAACTCTGCGCCTAAGAAGCGTTTCCCCTCAACAATAGCGGTAACGCTACTAGTGTCATCATGAGGAATATCATCTGGGCGAACTAGTAAATCTACAACTTCGCCTTTCTTAAATTTTGCGTCGATAGAGCCATTTAGTACACCAAAAACAGTTTCAATGCGACTGTCGCCTAAAATTGTGGCGGGGATTAAATTACCAAGTCCTACAAAGTCAGCAACAAATCGAGAAACAGGTTCATGATAAATATTATAAGGTGTATCGAATTGAACAATTTTTCCGTGTTCCATTACTCCTACCCAGTCTGCAACCGCAAAGGCTTCATGCTGGTCATGAGTGACTAGCACTGCTGTCATTTTTTCATGCTTTAAAATGTCTCGGACTTGTGTTGCAAGTTGTTCTCTTAAGTCTGGGTCCAAACTAGAAAATGGTTCATCGAGTAACAAAATTGCGGGTTTAGGCGCAAGTGCTCTTGCTAATGCAACGCGTTGTTGTTGCCCGCCTGATAACTCATGTGGGTATTTGTAATGATGCTTCTCGCCAATCTCAACTAAATCTAATACATATTTTACTTGTTGATTGATATAAGTTTTTTGCAACTTGCGAATTCCGTAAGCAATATTGTCGAAAATACTAAGATGAGGGAATAGAGCAAGATCTTGAAACATCATGCCAATGTTGCGTGTCTCAGGCGCCATTGAACTTTGCGCTGTACTGATTATTTGGTTCTCAACTTCAATGCTGCCATGGTCTATATTATGTAGCCCTGCGATGGATCTAAGTAGAGTCGTTTTCCCACAGCCACTAGGGCCAAGTAAGCAAACGATATCGTGTGCCATAACTTGTAGGTTGGCATGTTCAAGAATATCTAGCTGCATATGTGAAGCAGAGACATTTCTCACATCAAGTAATGGTTTATCTAGCATTGGCTTTTATGGAGATATTTAAAAGAATCACTGGGATGATGCCTGTTAGCACTATGGCTAATGCAGCCGTCGAAGCATCGGCTAAACGCTCGTCAGATGCAAGTTCATATGTGCGTACTGCTAGTGTGTTGAAGTTAAATGGTCGCATAATCAAAGTAGCAGGTAATTCTTTCATAACTTCAACAAACACGAGTAGTGCAGCTGTAAGTAACCCGCTACGTATTAGTGGTAAGTGAATGCTGCGTAATGTTGTGTAAAGATTGCTGCCTAGTAGCTGAGAAGCTTCATCAATTGAATGATTGATTTTAGATAAGCTAGCTCCGACTGTTTGTAATCCTAAAGATAAAAAGCGAACAGTGTGAGCAAATACAAGTGCGAAAATAGTGCCAGTAAAAATAAGTTCTGCCTTAATATCAAATTGATGATCAAGAAATTCAATTAACCAGCTATCCATGGTGCTGAATATAATCAGTGTTCCAACAGCAATGATGGTACCTGGAACCGCGTAACCCATAGCACTAAGGTTAATTAAGCTGTTTAGTAAAAAGTTTTTGCTGGTTCGTTTTCCATAAGCCAAGATGGTTGCGATCACGAGGGTGGCAAGCGCAGCACATGCTGCCAAGAAGAAGCTATTAAATGCTAATGACCAAAACTGTTGATCAACCATTGTGCTTGCTGTGTCAATTGCCCAATCACTTAGTTGTAAAACAGGAATTATAAATCCAAATAGAGATGGAAGTATGCAGGCAATAATTGCGAAAATAGCATGGCTTCCGTGTAATGGAATTTCTCGGCCTTTATGGGTGGCGTTACTTGGATTGTGATAACGAATTCTTTTGCGTTGACGTTGTTCAAGTAAGAATAGTGCAAATACAGTAACCATTAAGATGCTTGATAATTGTGCTGCGGTAACAGCTTCGCCGAAACCAAACCAGGTGCGAAAAATTCCTGTAGTGAATGTATCAACACCAAAATATTGCACTGTTCCATAGTCTGCCAATGTCTCCATTAATGCTAGTGTGACTCCAGCAGCAATGGCAGGGCGCGCTAAAGGAATAATGATGCTAAATAATCTTTCAATATTGTTAGCACCTAAGGAGCGAGCAGCATCAATAATACTTGATGATTGGGTGATGAGCGTTGAACGAGTTAATAAAAATACATAAGGGTAGAGTGCAAAAGAAAACATGGCGATTGCACCACCCAATGAACGAATTTCAGGAAACCAATATTCTCCATAACCCCAATCAAATGTTTCGCGAATATAAGATTGTACGGGCCCGCTGAAATCCAATATTCCTGTGTATGTGTAAGCAGCTATATATGCAGGTATCGCAAGAGGTAATAAAAGTAGAACTTCTAAAATGCGCTTACCGGGGAAAGAATAAAGTGCGCATAACCATGCTGCAGGTACACCAATTATGAATGTGCCGATTGCAACACCTAAGGCTAACAATAATGAATTGGTAATATATTCAGTTAAGACATAATCAGTGAGATGTTGCCAAGTGTCAGTATGCGGGTGAAGATTGAACTGTAAAACAACAATCAGTGGAGAAATAACAACTAAAGTGATAATTGTTATAGTGAAAAACCACCCAACAGAAAAATTCCTTCGCAGAGGTAAAGTGATGCGCGGAAATAACATGCTGCTAGCCATGAGATTGGTAGTTTATTTCAGGTTAGATATAACTATTTTGCTTATCGCCATTTAGCTATATCCATTATTTGAACAGCAATGGAATTAAGTTCTCCGAGTTTTCCCAGATTTAATGTATCGGCTTTAAATGGCCCCCAGTTTTCTAAAGTTTGGTTTAACTTTATGTTGTTAATGACAGGAAACTCTAGGTTAACGTCACCATACCAGGCTTGTGATTCTTTGGTGAATAAAAATGTAATTAGCTGATTAGCCAATTCAATATTATCTGCATGCTTTGTGATACCAATGCCACTGATGTTGACATGTGTGCCACGATCATTTTGATTGGGCCAGAATAATTTTACTTTAGAGGCAGCAGCTTTTTCTTCATCGCTACCGTTAATCATGTTTCCTAAATAATACGAATTTACTACAGCAATATCACATTGACCTGCCGCGACCGCTTTTATTTGATCTCGATCTCCGCCTTGAGGTTTTCGCGCAAAGTTAGCAACAAAATCATTAGCCCATTGTTGTGTGGCTTTGATCCCGTGGTGAGCAATGAACGATGCGACTAATGACTGATTGTATATGTTGTTCGATGATCTAACACATATTCTATTTTCCCACTTTGGGTCAGTTAAATTTTCGTAAGTTGAAAGTTCTGATGCTTGCACTCGTTCATTGCTATACACAATTACACGAGCACGTACGGATAGTCCCAGCCAATAGCCTGATGGATCACGGTATTGTTCTGGTGACAATTGAATAACAGATTCATTGGTAATCGCTTGCAAAAGATCAGCGTCTTTAGCGCGATGCAATCGCCCGGCATCTGTTGTGATGAATACGTCTGCAGGAGAATTTTTACCTTCATTGTTGAGACGTTGGATTAACGCATCTGCTTTACTAGTGACTAAGTTAACTTGAATATTGTGCTGCTCAGCAAATTGATCAAGTAAAGGTTTTATATAAGCCTCTTTACGTGCGGAATATACATTCAGCTCTTCTTCTTTAGCAGCGGCATGTTGTGTGATTACACAGCAAAGTGTAATGTAAAGTATTGATTTAATATGAAGTTTCATGGTGATTAATCCGCCTGGAATATCTTTAAATGGTGCGTGTTGCTACTGATAGTAACACAAATGAGATGTATTCTCATTTGTGTATTGGATTTTATTCGACTTATGCCATTTAAGATTAGTTCTATGCGACATAGGTATGCATATATATAGATGAGAGACTCAATTATCATTTCTGCGCAAACTCAAGAGAGGTGGCAAGAATTTATTTCTAAGCAATCGCTTTCGGCTAAAACTGTAGAGAGCCAGGAGCTTGTTAAGACACTTTGGGAGCGAAGTAAATATAGTGAACGTTTATGCCAGAAATATCCGCACTGGCTTAGTGAGCTGGTAGAAGTTAGTTCTGCGCCTCTGAAGCGATCCATCGTAGTTGACCAAGTTTATCAGGCTGTAGTTGAAGCGAATGAAGAAGAATCATTGAAACAATGTCTTCGTGAAATTCGTCATAAATTGTTATTGCAAATCTGTTGGAAGGACTTGGTATTAAGGGCAGAGATATTAGATATTTTGCAGGAGTTAAGTGTGCTTGCAGATGCCTGTGTGAAGGTGACAGCAGATTGGATGAGAAACTCATTAATCGAAAAATATGGTGTGCCTCGAACAGAACAAAATCAGCAAGTTAATTTTGTAGTCATTGCTATGGGGAAACTTGGTGGCGAGGAATTGAATTTTTCCTCTGATATTGATGTCATGTTTTGTTATTCAGATTCAGGTCAGAGTGATGGAGAGCAATCAATCTCCAATCAGGAATTTTTCACTCAGTTTGCTCAAGGAGTGATTCGTATATTGTCAGACGTTACGTCTGATGGGTTTGTCTATCGTGTTGACTGTCGTCTGCGACCTTTTGGTGAGTCAGGGCCATTGGTGGTGAATTTCAATCATGTAGAAGATTATTTACAAACTCATGGGCGTGAATGGGAACGTTATGCTTTTGTTAAAGCGCGTGTTATTTATGGCGAACAAAGAGATAAACAAAAATTCGACAAAATAGTAGCTTCTTTTGTTTATCGTAAATATATAGATTTTGGGGTGATAAATACTCTGCGTGAAATGAAAGATCTGATCTCTCAGCAGATGGCTAAAAAAGGCAATCTAAATAATATCAAACTAGGGATTGGTGGTATTCGAGAAATTGAATTTATTGTGCAGTTTTTTCAATTGGTTCACGGAGGGCAAAATCCACGACTTCAATCGCGAAGAATTATTGAAGTTTTACATGAGATAGAAGCAACAGGTTATTTGAGTACGCAAGATGTAAATGAGCTAGTAGTGGCGTATCGATTTTTACGGCGTGTAGAGAATCGTCTGCAAATGTTTAATGATGAACAAATTCATGTGATTCCAGAGAATCAAAAGCAATTGCAATTGTTGTCTGAATCTATGAGTTTTTTAACTGTAAATGATTTTCAGCAAGCATTAAAAATACATACAGACGCAGTGAATAAGGTATTTGCGCAAATTCGCAGTGATGATCATCAAGAAGATGACTATGTTGATATTTGGAAGAAATTAAGTCAGTTAGACGAATGTGATGATGCGCAAGCATTGAATGTATCTGGGTATAAAGAATTTTCTGCTGTTGCTGAAAAAATTCACGCGTTAATGAACAGCTCAGCATATAGGAACCAAGATAAAGAAGGACGTCGTCGACTAAATTTGTTTATGCCATGCTTTTTGCGTGAATTAAATCAAGTTGATTCGCCAGCTTTAGCAATTAATCGTTTAGCGCTTTTGCTCCAAAATATTTTACGTCGTTCCGCTTATCTAGTGTTGCTGTATGAGAATCAGCAAGTATTGAAGCAGCTAATTGCAGTCGCATCGGCGAGCCCATGGATTGCAAGTCACTTAACATCTTATCCATTATTGTTAGATGAGTTGGTAGTCAATTCAGAAGAAGAATATTTATTAACTCAGAATGAAATCAAGCAGCAGTTTGCAAGTGAAATCTTGGCATACGATCAACTTGATTATGATGTCATTCTGGAACGAGTGCGCCTATTTAAACATGCACGTGAATTGCGAGTAGCTTGTGCAGATGTGCTAAATAAGATTTCTGTAATGAAAGTTAGTGACCAGTTAAGTTGGACAGCGGAGAGTTTGGTAGATGGCTGTGTTAAATATTTAGAGAGATCATATGATTCAAGCATGAAAGATAATTTAGCAGTGATTGCATTTGGAAAATTAGGTGGGCTCGAGTTGAGCTATGGGTCTGATTTGGATCTTGTATATATTGCCCAAAATGAGCAACAGTCTACCTATTTAGAACAGGCGAGGGTTCCGTATGTTGTTAAAGTATCCAAATTTGCTCAACGCCTTACTCAAATGCTAACTCTTCAGACGGTATCTGGAAGGTTATACGATGTTGATACAAGGTTGAGGCCAGATGGTGAGTCAGGGTCGATTGTCCCTTCTTTTGCATTTGTCGAGGATTATTATAAATCCCGTGCTTGGATGTGGGAGCTGCAAGCATTAGTACGTGCGCGTTGTGTGTCAGGATCTTTGGGGGTGCGAGAACAATTTGCAAACATGCGTAAACATATTCTTTGTCAGCAAAGGGATAACAAAAAGCTCGCCTTAGCAGTAGCAGATATGCGCGAAAAAATGCTCAAAACCAAAGCAAGTAAGTCATCCGGCGTATTTCATCTTAAAAACGACGAAGGAGGTATCACGGATATCGAATTTATGGTCCAATACGCGGTTCTCGCGCATGCATATAAGGATAATTCTTTATGTGGCTACTCAGATAATGTGCGTTTACTCGAACGCCTGGCTGGCGGTGGGTTTATATCAAGCTCTATGGCAACAGAGTTGTCTGATATATATTGCCGGTTTCGAAACATAATGCACCGAATAGCATTGCAATCTGGGAAGCCTGAAGCAGCGCAAGATGAGTACGCTAATGAGAGAAAGATAGTAAGAGATTGTTGGAATAAAATTTTAGGCGAAAAATAAAAGGAATAGGAGTCGGGTTATGTCGATGTCGGATCGAAACGGAATTATTTGGCGAGATGGAGAAATGATTGACTGGCGAGAGGCTAGTACTCATGTGCTTACTCACACACTGCATTATGGTGCAGGAGTGTTTGAGGGTGTGCGTGCATACGATGCCAAGCAAGGCACAGCAATTTTTCGTTTACAAGATCATACTGAGCGATTGTTAAATTCTGCAAAAATTATTGGTATGAAAGTGCCATTTAGTCATGAGCAATTAAACCAAGCGCAAGTGGAAGTGGTTAAAGCTAATGATATGGAATATGGTTATATACGGCCAATGTGTTTTTATGGATCGGAAGGCATGGGTCTGCGAGCAGATAATTTAAAAGTGCACTGCATAGTTGCTGCATGGGAGTGGGGCGCATACATGGGGAAAGAATGTTTAGAAAATGGTATTCGTGTTAAGACCTCTTCATTTACTCGTCATCATGTTAACGCCACAATGTGTAAAGCCAAGGTTAATGGGCACTATGTAAATTCTATGTTGGCTCTGCAAGAAGCAACTCAAGATGGATATGATGAGGCGCTATTATTAGATCCGCAAGGTTTTGTTGCAGAAGGCAGTGGAGAGAATGTATTTATTGTGCGTGATGGGATTTTATACACTCCTGAACTGAGTTCGGCATTAGATGGTATTACACGCAAAACAATTATTGGTTTGGCATCGAAGATGGATATTCCAGTAGTTGAAAAACTAATTTCACGAGATGAAGTTTATATTGCAGATGAAGCATTCTTTACTGGGACTGCAGCAGAAGTGACGCCTATTCGCGAGCTCGATAATCGTCCTATTGGTTCGGGAACGCGAGGACCTATTACTGAACAGCTGCAGTCTAAATACTTTAAAATTGTCCACGGTGAAGTGGACGAATACATAAACTGGTTAACGCCTGCTTGTTAGTCATGGGTATCTTTTTTAAATAAAAATGGATGTTCATGTATTAGTAGTGGGCGATGTGATGCTAGATAGATACTGGCATGCAGATGCAAATCGAATTTCACCAGAAGCGCCGGTGCCAGTTGCTAGCATTACTGATACTCATGATCGAGCTGGCGGCGCTGCAAATGTGGCGCAAAATATTAGTGCTTTAGGATCGCAAGTCACTTTGCTGGGAGCAGTAGGCAATGATCAGGAAGGTGAGGTGCTGCAAACTATTTTGCAAAAACAAAATATTCATACTGATTTTATTTATAGTGCATCCATTCGTACAACTTCTAAAATAAGAATTGTCAGTCGAAATCAACAGTTGATCCGTTTAGATTTTGATGACAAGGCGCATAGCTGTGGTGCAGAAGTAGATGAAGCATTTTTAGCTAACATCGAAAATTGTTCCATAGTCATCCTCTCTGATTACGGCAAAGGTGTTTTATCCGATGCGCAGGAGATTATTCGCATAGCGGTAAATAATAATAAAAAAGTTATTGTTGATCCAAAGGGTTCGGATTTTTCTAAATATAAAAATGCTTCTGTGATTACACCGAACTATTCTGAGTTTTGTGCGGTTGTAGGTGAGTGCGATTCTGAACAAGATATTTGCCAGAAGGCGCAAAAATTATGTGTTGAGTATAATTTTGAAGCATTATTGATTACACGCAGCGAAAAAGGCATGACTTTGGTTATGCAAGACGGCGCAGTGACAAATTTTCCTGCGCAAATGCGCGAAGTCTATGATGTAACAGGTGCGGGTGACACAGTCATTTCTGCATTTGCTATGAGCTTGGCGGCGGATGCTGACTATAACCAAGCAGCGCGTGTTGCAAATATAGCTGCAAGTATCGTGGTGGGTAAATTTGGTGCTGCAACTGTTTCAGCTGAAGAATTAACTCACGGCATGCTGAGCTATGAGTGCCCTAACAGTAAGTTGGTGAGTGCAGAATTTTTGGCTAAACGAATAGAAGATGCACATGCTAAAAATCAAGTAGTTGTGTTTACCAATGGCTGTTTTGATGTTTTACATAAAGGTCATGCACATCTTTTGAGAGAAGCTTCTACCTTTGGTGATATGGTGGTAGTAGCTTTGAATTCTGATAACTCTGTGCGTCGACTTAAAGGAGATGAGCGTCCTATTAATCATCTTCAAGATCGAGCTGAAATGCTTTCATATTTCTCCTCAGTGGATTGGGTGGTTTCGTTTGAAGAAGAAACACCGGAAGCATTAATTCAACACTTGAACCCTGATGTATTAGTAAAGGGTGGGGATTATCAAGCTGATGAAATTGTGGGCTCAAAGTATGTATGCGATCGTGGTGGAGAAGTAAAAATTATTCCTTTTGTGGAAGGGTATTCTACTAGTAATATTATTTCCTCAATAATTAATAAAGACTGAATTTTCTAGTCTAGGTCTTACTCGAGTCTGGTCCGAATATCCTTATTAGTAAATTACTACGTACATCAATTTAATTGCAATTCATCTGGTAAATTGTGAAAGAGGTACGATTACTGTTTTATTGAAGCTTGTAGAATATTGATCCTTGGGGAGATTTTACATTGTAAACGAGATGAAAGAATTTGTTGTCACATTCAATTTGCTTGCGGAAGACTACGAGCAAGCAAAAAAAATAAGTGAGCCTATAAGCACTTATTTTCTTAAGGATAATATGTGTACATTGGAATCTGTACGCATGAAAAATCCTGAGCCAAGTGGCGCGCGTACTGCGGGACGTAGGAAATCAGATAAGTCTTGGTTGAATAATTTTGGTTATTCTGAGAAGTAAATCAGAATATAATAAACTCGCTTATAAATTCCAATTAATTTTAGCAACCTAATTGCGTTTCTTGGTTGGTTTGATCCATTTATAAATATTGAATCCACCCTTCATCCAGAAAACCAGAGTATATTTTTCTATAATACTAGCGGGTCTATCCAGGTAGTAATTCAAGCTCTCTGTGCTATTGATGTTATGTATTCGAAACCTTCGAATACAGCGAATATCTAATAATTTCTTCCTCCATGGTTTTTCGTTGCGTACGAAATGCATTTTATCTAAATCTATTAGCGTAAATTTCATTTGCTTAACATCATCTGGTTTTAATTGACTGAAGTTCTTTATAGAAGAGCGCAATAAAAAATTTCCTGAATGTGGATCACCATGGCGAATATTATTTCTGTGAAGATTGCGAACCACTGCCGCTAATGACTGTGCAATGCTGACAATAATAGCTTCAGAGTTTTTATTGGTTTGGCTTACCTGTTCGCATAAATCATATACTGACATAGTGGAGTTAACCTTTTCGTAAAGTAAATATGATTTTTCACTTTGTGTTTGACGTTTACAGGTCCAGTGACCTAGTACTTTAAGACTGTCCACGTTAATTTTTTCTAAAGCAATTCCTCCATAGTATGCGTTTAAGCTATAATTTTTGATTAAACCGATAAGCAAGAGGTTGAGTTTTCGATACCATCGATAGTGTTTGGATATTTGAGAAACCTTCAAAATTACCTCTTTATCTACACAAGTAAGATGAAAGCTATAAAGGTTGTTGCGTTTCCGACTATGCAGTTGCATGCGGTGAGTTGTTGATTCGTATTGCTCAAACTGTAATTCTTTAATCCATTGCTCTAGTGATTGGTTATTTGTGTGAGTAGGGTGAATAATGTACTCACCTAGAGTGTACTTTTTAGAGGATTGGCGAATATTGTTAGGAATATACACAGCTATTTAATTTGGAGTGGAATATTAATAAGACTTTAGTTGTTGGCCCCGCCTGGGTGGGTGATATGGTGATGGCGCAGGCGTTATACAAGGCATTGCTGAGTAATTCTACCTCAGCACAAATCCATGTGGTAGCACCAGAATGGTCGCGACCATTATTGCAGCGCATGCCGCAAATTTCAGTGGTCCATAGCCTCGATGTTGAGCACGGTGAATTTGGTCTAGCTAAGCGACGTCGTTTGGGTAGACAATTGCGAAGTGAAGTCTTCTCTCAGGCAATTGTATTGCCGCGCTCGTATAAATCAGCACTAGTCCCTTGGTTTGCAAGAATTCCAAAAAGGATAGGTGATGTTGGCGAATTTAGGTATGGTCTAATTACTAATACATTTGAATCTAATAAGGATAAAAGCATACCTAATGTATGTAACTATTTGCGTTATATTGGTATTGAATCAGATGTGAAGCTAGTTAAGAAACAATACTTCCCTGAATTAAATACCGATGAGGATAATCAGGCTAAAGTCTTAGAAAAAAATGCGATATCAAATGATGCTCCATTAATTGCTTGTATGGTAGGCGCGGAATATGGGCCATCTAAACAATGGCCAGTAGAACATTTCTCGTCGCTGGTGAAATTGTTAAAGAAGCAAGGTGTTAATGTATGCCTGCTAGGTTCAGCAAAAGATGTTGGGGTCGGTAAGCAGATCGAGCAGTTGTCTGGCGAATCTGTTTTCAATCTTTGTGGCAAAACAAGCTTGCTAGACGTAATTGATATACTTGCGATATGCAGAGTAGCCGTCAGTAATGACTCAGGATTAATGCATATTGCTGCTGCTGTCGACACTCCCGTGATTGCAATGTATGGAGCTACGACTCCTGTTTATACTCCTCCACTTCATGCTGAGGCGAAAGTATTCTACGTTAAGCTTGAATGTAGTCCTTGTTGGCAGCGTTCTTGTCAATATGATCACTATCGCTGTTTGAAGGATATCATGCCTGTAGATGTGCTAGATGCCGTTATCAAGCGTCTCTAAATTTAGCTCAAGGATTTTGATCATGTAATATAGCTTATTATTGAAATGGATACGGCTACACAGGAAAACATGGCAATGGTCGACAAATCCACAGCAATGTCAGAATCTATATCTAATCAAAGTAATCAGTTGAATAATATAGTCAATCTTTATTAGGAAATTGACTATAGAAAATAATCGTGACGCTCATTAGAAACTTCTAGAGTCTCAAGTTTTTCAGGATGTTTTATTAGATCTTCAATCAGCCAATTAGCATGATTATAGAGGCAAGTAACATTGCGACACTCACGACTCGCATCGAAGGCTTCAATTAATCTTAATGTATTCTTTTGAGTTTCTTCGAATAAATCTTTATTTTCATATTCATGTTTCCCACCAACTAATGCTTGAGGTACATGTCTATAGACAGGGCAGTTAAAAACACCTAATGGGCTTAGAACTTGCCTGAAGTATTGCATGTGACAAGTACCAGGCTGGTCGATAAAGTCTTTATAGCTGCCGTTTTCTAGCACACGCAAATTTGTGCTTTCAATTACGGAAAATGTTTCATTCTCTAGTTGTTTGGTTTCATCAATTGATGTGCGAATCTTTTTAATGATGCTATCAATAGATTGCTCCTCTTGAGTTAAATTGACTACTTCGGCATTATTCTCTTCTGCTCGAGTTAAGAATGGCTTGTAAGAAATATAATCGAACTCATATTGTTTAGCACGTTTAGCAGCTTCAATTATTTCATTGGTATTATCGATAATTTCTGTATCATTTGCCTCGCAATCTCTCCATACCACGATAAAACTGTAACCAATCTGAAAGTCAGGATTAATTTTCTTTATATCTGGAATATGCGAGCATATCCAATCTAGTGTGACTTTTTTGCTGACAGGTTTATGCATTGCACGGAATGTGTCGTTATCACCAGAATCAAGCGATAATCGAACCCAGTCGCCTTTAGTGAGCACATCCGCAACATCAGCAATTCTATCCATGCGACTGCCGTTGGTGACTACGCCAATTTGAATGTCTCGTGCTTTTAAATGTTTAACAATATCAGCAAAACCAGGGTATACAGTCGGTTCGCCGCCCCCAATAATAATTACTGAGCGTAAGCCTCTGTCAATTAGTGTAGTAAGAGAATTTTTAAGCCGCTCATGTTCATAACGTATACCAGTATTCAGAATATCCATGTCTACGCAATGGTCGCAGCGATAATTACATGCTGTAGTAACATCTAAATTAACTGATAATGGTGCATGATTAGGTGCCTGCTCTAGAATTTCTTCAATAGATTTGCCTTCAGCGTAAGCGTCTCTCCATTTTACTTGCCAATTCACATATTCTTTAAGTGTATTAATAATTGAGGGTTGGCGTAATTTGGCAGAAAAATCATGGATGGGAGAAAGTTCTACTTGTTTCTCTTTGTGTTGACCGTTTTTGTTTTTTGTATGCAAAGGTGTGTCTACAATTTGCAGGGCTGATTGGACAGAGTTTTTGTAGCGAAAGTCGATTAAAGGTGAGACTTCCATTAATACATCACCGTTTGTATTGTGAATCTTTTCCATAATTTACTCTTAATAATTCTCGATCAATTGATATAAATGACGCGCTCCTAGCATCAGGGCATCTTCGTCTGATAGCAATTCTGCGTCTATACTTGCCAGAAAATCTCTGATTGATGCATCTAAAGGGTCAGTTATCGATATTGTTTGCTGATCGGATTGTAACTGAATTTGATACTCGGGTAACGAAACTGTCCGTTTAACTTCATGGCCGTTTATTTGATAGCTTGCTGGCTTAGGAGTTTCATTAGACTGATTAAATTTTAATTTTGTTTTTGTACGGCCGCGCTGATGATCGTAATCAAAATTGATTGAAACACTATTAGGCGAATGTTCAACCTTAATATCATTCAGATTGCCAGCACCGACAAGCTGATACAGCATACTTAAGCCGTGAGAAGCTGCGTCCACCAGCATTTTAACCCCTTTACTCTGAGGGCTTAAGTGCATAGCAAACTGCTTGATTTCATTGTGAATAATGGCATATGGGTGCAGACGTACAAAATCCTTCAATGTATAAGGCCATTGAGTATTTAAATGTATCAGTCTTTGATTTGCCTTGGATAGCTCAATAACTTTTTCAAGTTTTTTCTGATAGTTTGGTAGGTCTAGTTTTTCATTCTCTGGCCACCAAAATGGTTTTTCACAAAAAATATGTAACTTTTTCTCTGCGCCTAATTCTAGGTAGGAAAGATGGGTCGCAGGAGGCGAAGCAATGACAAGAATGTCGAGACTGTGCTGCTCAATCATTTTGCTGGCACTGGTGTATCCTAGAGCATTAATTCCATATTGACTGGATAAGTATGCCACTGCTTCAGTGCTTGAATTTTCACTGGTACCAACAATAGCGCATATCTCGTGGCCAAGATTAGCGAACGTACGCGCTATATATGGGCCGGTTCCTTGCTGTCGTCTTGCCGCGCCAACTATTCCAATTTTATAGGGCATTAGGAATAAATATCGTAGATAGGTAATAATTGTTTATACTTGCGCGCCATTTCTAGTGCTTAATTTAACAATTCTAACATGCTCAAACTGACACTGCCGAACGAGATAGAGATCATACAAGCGCTTGGTTCTGGGCGTCGCTCAGATGTGTATCTGGCTAAATATTATGACAGAGAAGTGGTAGCGAAAGTGTATAAACAAGAATATATCGATAAGTACCAGTCTCAATACAAAGTTAATATAGGTGAATTTGAACTGATGCGAAATAAAGCTGCGTATGAGGCTAATGAGTTAACTAAATATGTTGCTCAACCTTTTGCTTTATTTGGCCCCCAGCAAGGTTACGATCTAGTGTTTGTTCAGGAGTACGTGGATGGTATCGGGTTGGAAGAACTGATAGAAAAAGCCAAAGGATTGCCGGCAGAAGTTCTAGAGACTGGATATAATATTGTAGAACAAGCTGCAAAAATCGGGTTGTATGATTTAGATATTCCACCTGGTAATATCCGCCTGAAGAAAAATGCGGCAGGCGAATGGATGCCAAAGCTATATGATTTTAATTTAATGCCGCAACACATGTGTCCTCCTAATCCATTTATGGCATTGGGGTTTAAGTTGGGTCTACGTAGCAAGAATCATCGAGATTATCGCAGTCTTAAGCAATGGGATTATCTTAGTAAGCAAGCCCAGAATAAAAAATAATAAGTAAAACTATGCAAAATTGTTATCCAGAAGATTTGCCTAAGTGGTTATGGTTATGGTTGCCTATTGTGGTGGCATTATTTCCTTATGTTATGCGTTTAATTGATCTAGAAACTGATGGATTTGTATTTGGAGAACAAGGAATAATAGAAAATTACACTTTTGTTATATTGTTTGCCGCTATTGTTCTGGGAATAATAACGATTCTAAGAATGAAATCATTTGGCTTTCCCGTATTTAAGTATTGGTTAATGTTATTGGTGCTGGGATGTATATATTATGCAGGTGAAGAAGTAAGTTGGGGTCAGCATTGGTTCGGTTGGGTAACTCCAGAAAGTTGGATGGATGTTAATGACCAAGGTGAGACCAATCTGCATAATACTAGTGCACTATTAGATCAGGTTCCAAGAATGTTATTAACTATTGCTGCAGTGATTGGTGGAGTATTAATCCCTATTTATTTTTTTATGCGTGATAAAGTATTTTCTACCAATGAGTTTTTTGGCTGGCTTTGGCCGAGCTACGTTAATATACCTACTTGCTTATTAGCGGTATTAGTTAGTTTGCATGAAAAAGCCTATAAATTATTTGATACAACAGTGCCAAACATTTTAGATATACGTGCAGGAGAAACCAAAGAGTGTCTATTGGCTATGTTTTTATTTATGTATATCGCTTCTTTCTATACGCGTTTAAAACAAGCGGTTTAGTATTCTTGATAGAGCTTTTCTTCTATAAGAGTTGAGCCGCTACGTATATTAATTTCTTTTTTAAGTGCTGCACGACGATCGTTTTGTTTGTAAACGGAACGTGCTAAGTCAATAAATTCTTGATCAAATTTATTGACCGCTTCTTTGGCGCGTATATCATCTTCTATATTCCATAAAGCTTCATTAACCTCTGTTAACTGTTGAAACAAATCACTAATATCAAGCTCAGCGGCTTTTTCTTTCTTCCAAGTTGATTCTAGTTCGTCGAGTTCACGATTTATATTGATTAGCTTTTGTGTATCAGTCGCTTTTTTCTGTTTAATTTTCAGAATAGTGATTTTATCGATTAATTCACCAACAGAGAGAGGAGCATATAATTGCAAAATAGTTACCTATGTTCTTAAGAGTTTGTCTAGTTTGATTATAACGTCTTCTGGCTTGATTAGGTTCATGACGCCAGCTTTTTCGATTTTAGTTCCCCATTTGAGCTGTTCTGTAGATTTGTTGAAATATAATTTGGCTGCTTCCGAATATTTGTCTATACACCAGGGCAAGCTTAAATAAGGTCCACTGCGTAGGCTATTGCTTGCTGCGTGCAATGCTAGTACTGGAGTATTCACGCATGTAGCCATATGTGCAGGACCAGAATCTGGTGTTAGCAAAGCAGTGCATCGCTGTAAAATTGCGAGTAGCTGCTTCAAAGTATCTTTACCTATTAGGTTAATAACTTGCGTGTTAAGTTGTGATGATATGCTATCTCCAAACAGTTTTTCTAGCTCGCTATTGCCACCCAATAAAGCAATATGCATATTGTGATTAGAAATTGCATGATTTGCTACCTTTACGTAAGACTCCACATTCCAATTTCTGAGTGCGTGGCTTGAGCATGGGCTAATTGCTAGTACCGGCTTATCATCGGGAATATGGTGTTTGGCAAATTCATAATCTTCATTAGAAATGGGCAATGACCAGTCAAGTTTTTTATGTGCAATACCTATATGTTCAATGAATTGAAAAAATGAATCTAAAACATGAACTTGTGCTGGATTAATTTGCTCGTTGACTACAAAACTATGAAAGTCTTTAGCGCGTGCGTTGTCATAACCGATTTTTCGATTAGCGGAAATCAGTGCGCATAGAATATTTGCTCTCAGCGATACTTGGCATGCAAGCAACACGTCGAATTTTTGCCCACGAAGATTTTTCAATACTTCTGGGTAAGCTTTGATGCCTATGCTCTTATTAAACTGAATAAAATTTACACCAGGTAAATCGCCAACTAACTTATATTCAGTTGTGCCTATGACCCAGGTAATTTTGGCGGCTGGGAGAAATTTTTGAATGCTGTGTATGATAGGCAGCATATGAGTCACATCACCAATGGCAGATAAACGCAAAATGCAAATTGAACTGATATTTTTACTGTGGGTGTTTGAACTCATTTTATAAACTGATTTTTAAAGCAATTACAATGCAATTACACGAGATAAGCGAACATAACACAAAAATTTGGGTGTCAGAGCATATACAGGCAGATTTTAAAGGGGATTGGTTTGACTGCGCTCATTCATCTGAATCTGTCATGTCTGGAAATTGGAAAAGTGGACGACAAGAAATTTCGCATCTGACAGTTGGTGACCTTAGTTTGGTATTGAGGCATTACTATCGCGGTGGTTTGCCAGCCCGTCTTAGCAAAGATCAGTTTATATTTCATGGTTTCGTGCATAGTCGACCATTTAAAGAGATAAGACTACTGCAATATATGCAACAACTAGGGTTGCCTGTGCCTGAACCAATTGCGGCGAGATGTAAAGTGAATGGAATTTTATATAATGCAGATATTTTAATGAGCGAGATTACTGATTCTAAAACACTTATGCAAACGATATCTGAAAATGCATTGGAACAAGATATGTGGGTTCGTGTGGGTGAGGTAATTGCTAAATTTCATCAGCAAGGAATTCAGCATGTTGATTTAAATGCGAATAATATCTTGCTTGATAAGGCTGGCAGTGTTTACTTAATTGATTTTGACCGCTGTAAGCAACGGACTTTTTCTCAGTCATGGGCGAATGCTGGGCTTGCAAGATTGAAGCGTTCTTTGGACAAGCAGAAGTTAGTAAATAAAGATATTAATTTTGAGCAACGTAATTTCGACTCATTAATACGCGGATATCAAACTTGATCTTTAAACAATTTCAATATTTCATCTTGATAAGTTTTCAATACATTTTTTTTGTTGTCTAGATAATTTTTTGCATTAAGTCCAATTTGTTTTTTCTGTATGGGATTATTGACTAACATTTCAATAGTATTAAAAAGCTGTTCTGCATCATCAATTATGAGAATGCCATCATGGGTTATTAAATCGTTGACGATGTCTTTAAAAGCTTCATGATATGGTCCTATGAGAATGCAACGTCCAAATAATGCTGGTTCAATGATATTATGACCACCCACAGGGACAAGTGATCCTCCCATAAATACAAATTCAGCCTTGCTCATGAATGGCATTAGCTGTCCAAGAGTATCAATAATATAAATTCTATCCTTAGAAATATTGGCAGAATTTTTTGAATGTAGGCAGTATGACAATTTATTTTCATCTAATAATTGACATACATTTTTGCTGCGATGTGGATGTCGAACCGCAATTACCAGGCCTAAATTTTTTGAGTCAAATGTTTTCCATTGATCAATGATGAATTGTTCTTCATTTTCGTGTGTTGATGCGCACAATAGAAAAGGGTAATTAATTGGGCAGTGGCTGGCTACATTTGAAGACGAATTAATATTGGCAAATTTTAAATTGTCTAAAGTGATAATTTTGTTGGGCTCTGCACCTAACGCGATAAAGCGAGATGCGCTTTCTTCACTGCTAGCAATTATTTTGGATATGTTTTGCAACACTTTCTTATAATTTTTTAATACTAAAGAAGGCGCGTGAAGTGTCTTGTTACTGATGCGGCCATTGATGATAGCACTAGGAATATTATGCCTTTTAACAGTGGTCAATATATTTGGCCATAGTTCAGTTTCAAAGATTAACAAAAACTTTGGTGAAAAATTTCTAATTAGGCGGCGTGTAAGTGAGTGGTAGTCTAGCGGTAAAAAAGCATGTTGAGTATTCTTTAACTGAGCTTTATTTAATGCTTGTTTGCCGGTAACAGTGTTAGTGGTAACAAGTAAGTGTTCGCCATTTTCTATTAGCTTACTTAGTAAAGGTAGAGCTGTATTAATTTCTCCAACAGATGCACAGTGACACCAAATAACTTGATTCTTGTTTTTAGGATTTTGATATAAACCTAAGCGTTCGGTCAAGTAATGACAGTTGCGGTATTTGAATGCTGTTATGCCCGTATAGATTAAAGCAGTAGGAAATAAACCCCAGGTGAGTAAGCGGTAACTGAGAGTAGATTGTGGGATAGATTTGGCCATTCGGCCAAGACTACTCTAACCAGTTGTCAATTTGTAGTAGATCGTCTCCGCTTAGTGCGCCGGCAGCATTTTTTAATCGTAATGTATCCAATAGATAGTCATAACGCGATCTTGAATAATCACGTTGAGCTTGAAACACCGATCGTAAAGTAAGTAATACATCAACCGATGTTCTTGTGCCGACTTCAAAGCCTGCTTCAGTTGCTTCAGCAGCTACCTCGGCAGATTCTACCGCTCTGTTGAAAGCGTTAACTCTGCTGATGCCGGCAACTACATTGTGGTATGCATCGCGTGTATCGCGTGTTGTTTCGCGTTTAATTCTTTCATGAGCCTGTAGGGAAGCTTTATAAAGATACTGGCTTTCTTTAGTTTGGTAATGAGTGCGCCCACCTTGGAATATAGGGAAATTTAATTCCAAACCTATTCTAGAGTCTTCGGTTTTTCTTGAGCCAGTTAATCCGCCAGAGTCAGAATCGTTATAGGCAGCAACAATATCTACTGTAGGTAAATGTTGAGCTTTATTACGTTGGATCTCTTGTTTTGCGATTTTAGTGTCGTATTCATTTATCAACAGAGCCAGATTCTGATTAAGCGCTTTGTTGATCCACTCTGTCACACTGTCAGGTTCAGGGCGCACTAATTGCATGCGCTGAGATAATGTCTTGAGATCAGTAATTCGATCTCCGGTGATAACAGCAAGTGCATCTATGGCTAATTCTAAAGCGATTTCAGCATCTATTTCACGTGCGACTGAGCTATCAAAAGAAGATTGTGCTTCTTTAACATCGGTAATTGGTATTAAGCCAACCTCAAATCTATTTTCTGCTTGTTCTAGTTGCCTGTTAATTGCATTTTTTTCTGCTGTGGCAAATTCCAAATCATCGCGTGCAGCAAGAACATTGAAATATAGCTCTGTGACTCGTAGTACTAAATCCTGTTTGGAGGCATCAAACTGGGCTTGTGCTCTAGCTACATTATTGTTGGCTTGTTTCAACTGTACATAAAAATCGCGATTATATAGTGATTGAGTCAAACGAAGGCTGTACCCATGCGAATTGTAATCTACGTCACCACCAGAAACACCAAAGGTCTGTCCCTCTGTCTCTAGAGTGTTGTCTGAGGTTTCTGCCGAAAAATTGAGTTGAGGTAATAATGCAGCTCGAGCAATCGGAGACGCTTGAGATGTGGCTAAATAATTTGCTTCAGCCTCTCTAAATTCAGTGTCTTGAGCTTTGGCGATTGTGTATATATCAATTAGCCCATTCGCAAATAAATGTGACTGGTAGCAGATCAGGTACAAAAATAGAGTAGTTAAGGTGGCTAAGCGTATATTCATATGCGTGATTATTTACACTAAATTTATCGATTCAACTATATCGGCAAATAATTAAAAAGTATTAGATAGCAGTAAGTTAATAAGTCGGCATGGATTGGTCAACGTATTTTGCCCAGGCATCTATACCGCCCGTTAAGTTAATAACATTTGTAAAAGCATTGCTGGATAAGTAAGCAGCAACAGACCTGCTACGAATGCCATGATGGCATATTACGATGGTTTCTTGATCAGGGTCTAACTGGCTTAATATGCTAGGAATCTGGCGCATAGGGATCAATTGCGAGTTTTCTAGGCTGCATTTTTCAAATTCCCAGGGCTCGCGAACATCCAGTAATAGAGGAGCAGCGGTACTATTTTGTAAATACAAGTTTAGTTCTGTGGCAGATATTTCTCTAAAATTCAAAACGAGAATACCTTTTCGGTTGATGTGGATATAAGTGCAGGAAGATGAGTTTCAAATAAACCTTCTTCACGATAGCTATTTTCACCAACACAAGTAATAAGTTTAGCAGTCATCGCTGGAGCTTGACCGATGATTGAGAATAGACGGCCATTAATGTTAAGCAATTTTGTAAAAGCATTAACAATTTCTGGAGTTGACCCGGTGACTGCAATGACATCGTACTGTTTTAAGGTGTCAGTAAGGTTAAATATATCGCCAATCAGAAAGTCAATATTATCTTGCTGCTGCAAACGAGTTTTTGCATGCTCTGATAAGTCCTCAAAATATTCGCATGTAGTAACATGATTACCTAACTTCGCTAAACATGAGGTGATAAAGCCGCTTCCTGTGCCTATTTCCAAGATACTGTCATCTGTAGATATCTCAAGTGATTGCAGCATGCGTGCTTCTACCTTTGGGGACATCATGACTTGATCGTGCCCAATAGGAATTTCCATGTCAGCAAATGCCAAGCCCTGTTGAGAATCGCTGACAAATAGTTCACGTGGGACAGACTGAATAAGGTTAAGAACACGTGTATCCAACACATCCCAAGGCCGGATTTGTTGTTCAATCATATTAAATCTTGCTTGTTCGATATCCATAATAATTATGTGGTCGAGTAAATAACTAACACTCTACGGTGCTAACATTAATAATAGCAAGCGGTTTGCTAGGTAATTTCATACAAAAAGCATTATCTGAATAGTATTTGCACGGGTTATTTAAGTATTGCAATGTGTTGAATACAGGTTATATTCAAAATTAATGCAGCAATGACTTATTCCAACTATGGTGGCATATGAGCGTAACCGAATTAGATCTAATCTCGCAAACAAAAAAACTTGGCGAAGAAGTTACACGGCCATTCCCTCGGTCTAAAAAAATCTTTGTTAATGGCTCCAACGACAGCATTCGTGTGGGAATGCGCGAGGTTGAGTGCGATGACACTGGCACCAGTTTTGGTGCTGAAGAAAATCCAGCTATCCCTGTTTATGACACATCAGGTCCATTAACAGACCCTGCTGCAGATGTGGATTTGTCAAATGGTATTGAACGTGTTCGTGCGCCGTGGATAGAAATGCGACAAGATACCTGCGAACTTGCAGAATTATCATCAGAGTTTGGGCGTCAACGTTTAACTGACTCGAGTACAGATCACATTCGATTCCAAGTTAAGCACGCACCAAGAAAAGCGTTAGCAGGCAAAAATGTTACTCAAATGCATTATGCGAAAAATGGAATTATTACTCCAGAAATGGAGTACATCGCAATTAGAGAATCACTGCGCTTACAAGAATTACGTACTGACCCTCGCTATAAGAAATTATTAAAGCAACACGCCGGCGAATCATTTGGCGCTAATTTACCGGAAGAAATCACACCTGAATTTGTGCGAGAAGAAGTGGCACGAGGCCGGGCTATTATACCAAATAATATAAATCATCCAGAATCTGAGCCAATGATTATTGGACGTAACTTTTTGGTTAAAGTGAACACTAATATTGGCAACTCGGCTGTTACTTCTTCTGTTGTTGAGGAAGTAGAAAAAATGGCATGGTCAGTACGTTGGGGTGGTGACACCATCATGGATTTAAGTACAGGTAAACATATCCATGAAACACGTGAATGGATATTGCGGAATAGCCCAGTACCCGTGGGTACAGTTCCAATTTACCAAGCGTTAGAAAAGGTAAATGGAAAAGCTGAAGAGCTTACTTGGGAGCTGTTTAAAGATACGCTTATTGAACAAGCAGAACAGGGCGTGGATTATTTTACAATTCATGCGGGTGTGCGTTTGGCATATGTGCCGCTTACAGCTGACAGGTTAACTGGAATTGTTTCGCGCGGTGGTTCAATTATGGCTAAGTGGTGTTTAGCTCACCATGAAGAAAGTTTTTTATATACGCATTTCGAAGATATATGCGAAATCATGAAATCCTACGATGTTGCTTTTTCACTTGGTGATGGATTGCGACCAGGGTGTATTGCAGACGCAAATGATAAAGCGCAATTTTCAGAATTAGAGACACTAGGTGAATTAACGAAAATTGCCTGGGAGCATGATGTGCAAGTCATGATAGAAGGGCCCGGTCATGTACCTATGCAAATGATTAAAGAAAATATGGAAAAGGAGTTACAAGATTGCTATGAGGCACCTTTCTATACTCTAGGTCCATTAACGACAGATATTGCACCAGCGTATGACCACATAACATCTGCTATTGGTGCAGCGCAAATCGGTTGGTATGGAACTGCGATGCTTTGTTATGTCACTCCAAAAGAACATTTGGGACTACCCGATCGTGAAGATGTTCGAGATGGAATTATCACTTATAAGATAGCAGCACATGCTGCTGATCTTGCTAAGGGTCACCCAGGTGCACAGTTAAGAGATAATGCATTATCTAAAGCGCGTTTTGAATTTCGTTGGGAGGATCAATTTAATTTAAGTCTAGATCCAGAACGTGCACGTGAGTTCCATGATAAAACTTTACCAAAAGATTCTTCTAAGGTTGCTCATTTCTGTTCAATGTGTGGGCCTCAGTTTTGTTCTATGAAAATAACGCAAGATGTTCGTGAATATGCAAAAAACAAAGGTATAGGAAATATTAAAGTTGCGATAGAGTCGGGAATGAAAGAAAAATCTGAGCAATTTAAAGATGAAGGCGCATCAATATATAAAGCTGTGTAACTAATTTTAAACTATTTGTAAATTATGGTGGATTCATCATAAGAAAGTAAAGGTCCTGGATTTTTTTGTTGTAATGCAACAAGTTGTACATGGAATTCGAGGAGTATCGCACCAGACGCGTGGTGTACAAAAGCTGAATAAAGTGCTCACAATGCATATGGCGCCAGATTATATACTGGTAAACTTAAGCGTATAGTTTTCTGATCCTATGCGAACAGAAGAAATAGAGCGCCTTGTCTCTTAGCTTGATCGCGAAATAAAAATTAAATTTAAGAATGTCCTTAGTATATTTATTGAAACGGACTCACAGCTTTAATCTATTTGTTATACATCTGCAGTGTGAATTCCTTCACATAATCTAAATTAAACCGCTTATACCTGTCCAGCTGCACCTAAAGTATTTGTTTAGCCTGTCGATACAGCTAATGGGAGCGTGTGCTCATTAAATCTGTAATGTCGAGGAGCGACAAATGGCTGATGATAAAGGGAATATTTCTGATTCGGTAATACCTGTAGAGGGTGATGAAGATGCTCTGGGTAAGGCAAAAACCAATGAATCATTGTCAGGCCCTGAGGTTCGAGAAGAACATTTCAAACAAAACATCCAAATGGAAGTGAATGAATTTCCTGATGATGAGGGTGTTGATCAGCAGGTGCCTATAGAAAAGCAGGCGCAAGAATTTGAAGATCTCTCTAAAGAAGCGCTGGTTGAGGATTCGCAAAACAATATTATTGTTGAAGAATCTGCAATATATTCAGCGGAACCAGAAAGTAATAATGATGAATCAATTTCTCGTCAGACAAATATTCAACAAGGTCAATCTCAAGACGCAAATAAAGTTGATGTTGCAGAAAGTGAAACTGCGAGCGTTCAAAATTTAGATAATCAGAATACAAATGGAAGTGCGAGTAACAGTGCATTTCAACCTATAGATATTGATGATCAAATCGAAGAAGAAAACTTATTTTCGCCTGATAACTCTAACACTGCACCAGAAGCCTTTAATTCAAGTGCTACTACTGACGAAGATAATGTTTATAACGGGCAGTTAATTGCTCAAGATGATGATAATGATGCACTTACTTTCAGTGTAGTTGCCCAGCCATCATCTGGATCAGTAACAATCAATCCAGATGGCTCATATAGTTTTATTCCAGGTGAAGACTTTCAAACGCTTGCAGAGGGTGACTCGCAAGACGTTACATTTACTTATCAAGTTCAAGATGAGAGTGGTGCCACTGATACAGCGGAAATGGTAATCACTGTCACGGGCTCAAATGATGGCCCAGTCGAAATGTCTGTTTCTAATTCAGCTGTCAATGAGAATTCTGATGGAGCAGTCATTGGTAATATGTCAACAAGTGATGTAGATGCGGGAGATTCGCATACCTATTCTGTTGATGATGCACGCTTTGAAATTATTGATGACGGTAGCGGCAATATGCAGCTTAAGTTGAAAGATGGCGAGCAGCTTAATCACGAGGCTGAAGAATCTATTGCTGTCACAATAACATCTACAGATTCTGGCGGATTAACTGTGTCACAAGTATTCGATATTAATGTTAACGATATTAATGAAGCGCCAACAGACATTACACTGGATCCGCAAAATGTACCTGGTTCATCTGATTTGCCTGCTGCTGATTTTACCGCAGGTGATGGCTTTGTGAGTGCAAATAGCATTCAAGATCGGGGGTTGGAGACCGGTAGCAATGTATTTACTTTGTCTTTTGACACTGCAGTTGATGTAAGTAGTTCTCAAACATTATTTGAGACGGGTGGAAGTGGCACTGGTTTAAATGTGGTGATAGACCAAGGGATGCTAAAAGTATTTGCGGGTGGTGGAAACGATTTAGAGCTAAGCGTGCCAATTAATGGGAACACGTCTTATAACTTTGCACTAGAGGTAAATAAGTCAGATGACAGTTTGACAATGTTGTTATCGGATTCCTTGCCACTTGCGGAAATGACAGTTGAAAATAGTTTGGCAGATAGTCAAACAAATTGGACAGATACTGATTGGGATGGCGGTAATCACATAGGAGTAGGTCAAGTCGGTGGTGGATCGAGTCAGGGAAATGTTGGCGGAGATTTTCAAGGATCTATAAATGATTCTGGTTTAAATGTATATGCAAATTCTGAATTAACAGATGTACTTACTACAATTGATGCGATTGTTGATGAAAACACTGATGGGGCAATCGTTGGTAATTTATCAACAGCAGATGTAGATGCAGGTGATAGCCATAGTTATACAGTTGATGATGCACGCTTTGAAGTTGTTGAAGATGGCAGTGGGAATAGACAGCTTAAGTTAAAAGATGGGGTAACTCTGGATTATGAGTCTGAGTCTATGTTGTCTGTAACGGTTACTTCAACAGATTCAGGCGGTTTATCAACAACTGAAGACTTCAATATTCTCGTAAATGATATCAATGATGCACCTATTGAGATTGGTTTATGTCCAGCAGGTGCAGATGCAATTGCTGCAGATGGACATGTTGGAACAAGTGTTAGTGCTCTTGGTCTTGAAACTGGAAACAATGTATTTGTTATGTCATTTACAACTTCAGATGATATTTCTAGTGCGCAAACTTTATTTGAGACAGGTGGCAGTGGTACGGGCTTAAATGTAGTAATCGACGAAGGAATGATTAAAGTTTTTGCAGGCAGTGGCAATGATTTAGAACTGTCAGCACCGATTGAAGAAAACACTGCCTACAATTTTGCATTGGGAGTCAGTAAAGATGATGACAGTTTAGTATTGTTGATGTCTGATACCTTGCATATAGAAGAAATGACGATTGCCAATAGCACAGTTGCAAGTCAGTCGGGTTGGACAGATACAGATTGGGATGGAGGAAATGCTTTTGGTGTAGGGAATATTGCTGGAAATTCCAGTCAAGGAAGAATTGGCGGAGACTTTCAAGGAGCAATTCATGATCCTGGGTTGAAAGTATTTGCTGATTCAGATGTTGATTCTGTTTTAAGTTCGATTGTCATTAATGAAAACGACGATGGAGCTATAGTAGGGATGCTTCATACTAGTGATCCTGATGTTGTCGACAGTCATACGTATACTGTTAGTGATGCTCGCTTTGAAATTGGAGATGATGGCAATGGAAATCCATTGTTGAAACTTAAAGACGGGCAAAGCTTGAATTATGAAGATGCTGGCACAATAACAGTGACAGTTACATCTACTGATTCAGGTGGATTATCAATAACACAAGACTTAGTTGTTACTGTATTAGATGACTCAAATGAATTTTCTGTCAGTGCAGTGACTGATTCAGATGCTTCAACTAATGAGATCGCTGAGTCAGCAAGTGTTGGTGATACTGTAGGAATAACTGCATTTGCAAGTGATGCAGATACGGGGGATACCATCACCTATAGTTTAAGTTCAAATCCGAATAATGCTTTTGCAATTGATGAAAACACCGGTGAAGTGACGGTGAATGATCCAAGTCAGCTGAACTTTGAGAATGCACAAAGCATGCAGATCGAAGTGACAGCGACATCAGAAGATGGCTCGACATCAAGTGAAACCTTTAACATTGCCATCAACGATGCGGACGAGTTCGATGTGTCAGCAGTGACTGATTCTGACACAGCCACCAATGAGGTGAGTGAGTCAGCGGTAGCTGGTGCAAGTGTGGGTGTCACTGCGTTTGCTGAAGATTTAGATGGTACGAACAGTGATGTCACCTACAGTTTAAGTTCGAACCCGGGCAATGCATTCAGTATTGATGCAGACACGGGTGAAGTGACGGTCAACGATCCGAGTCAGCTGAACTTTGAGAATGCACAAAGCATGCAGATCGAAGTGACAGCGACATCAGAAGATGGCTCGACATCAAGTGAAACCTTTAACATTGCCATCAACGATGCGAATGAATTTGATGTATCCGCAGTCACCGACAGTGATGCAGCAACGAATGAAGTCAGTGAGTCTGCGGTAGCTGGTGCGAGTGTCGGCGTGACGGCGTTTGCGGAAGATCTGGATGGCACCACCAATGATGTCACTTACACATTATCAACTAATCCAGGCAATGCCTTCACGATCGATGAAGACACCGGCGAAGTGACGGTGAATGATCCAAGTGCATTAGACTTTGAGAATGCGCAGACCATGCAGATCGAAGTGACAGCGACGAGTGATGACGGAAGTACCTCATCAGAAACCTTTAACATTGCCATCAACGATGCGGACGAGTTTGATGTCAGTGCAGTAAATGATATTAATAGTGCTATAGATTCTGTAAGTGAATCAGCAAGTATAGGTGATTCAGTTGGGGTCACAGCGTTTGCAACAGATGCAGACTCAAGTGATACAGTTACTTATAGTTTGACTAATAATCCTAATAATGCATTTGCAATCAATGAAATTACAGGAGAAGTGACGGTTGCAAATCCAGATGGCATAGACTATGAAACTTCGACAACAATGGATATTGAAGTAACAGCCACGTCAACTGATGGCTCTAGCAGTAGTGAAACGTACGCTGTTTCTATAAATGATGATAATAGTGAATTTAATATTAGTGTTATCACGGATAATGACAATGCTGCGAATGAGGTGAGTGAGGCAGCTTCAATTGGTGTGGTTGTAGGTGTGACCGCATTTGCCAGTGATGATGATGGGTCTGATTCTGTCACCTACAGTTTAAGTAGTAATCCTGACAATGCTTTCAGTATTAATGCAGATACTGGTGTGGTCACTGTTTATGATCCAAGTCAGCTGAACTTTGAGAATGCACAAAGCATGCAGATCGAAGTGACAGCGACGAGTGATGACGGATCCACGTCTTCAGAGACGTTCAACATTGCCATCAACGATGCGAATGAGTTCGATGTGTCCGCTGTCACTGATAGTGATGGAACAGATAATGAAGTCTCGGAAAGTGCAACGACAGGTGCCACAGTGGGTGTCACTGCGTTTGCGGAAGATTTAGATGGTACGAACAGTGATGTCACGTACACATTATCAAGTAATCCAAACAATGCATTCAGTATTGATGCAGACACCGGTGAAGTGACGGTGAATGATCCAAGTCAGCTGAACTTTGAGAATGCACAAAGCATGCAGATCGAAGTGACAGCGACGAGTGATGACGGATCCACGTCTTCAGAGACGTTCAACATTGCCATCAACGATGCGGACGAGTTCGATGTGTCAGCAGTGACTGATTCTGACACAGCCACCAATGAGGTGAGTGAGTCAGCGGTAGCTGGTGCAAGTGTGGGTGTGACGGCGTTTGCGGAAGATTTAGATGGTACGAACAGTGATGTCACGTACACATTATCAAGTAATCCAAACAATGCATTCAGTATTGATGCAGACACCGGTGAAGTGACGGTGAATGATCCAAGTCAGCTGAACTTTGAGAATGCACAAAGCATGCAGATCGAAGTGACAGCGACATCAGAAGATGGCTCGACATCAAGTGAAACCTTTAACATTGCCATCAACGATGCGGACGAGTTCGATGTGTCCGCTGTCACTGATAGTGATGGAACAGATAATGAAGTCTCGGAAAGTGCAACGACAGGTGCCACAGTGGGTGTGACGGCGTTTGCTGAAGATTTAGATGGTACGAACAGTGATGTCACCTACAGTTTAAGTTCGAACCCGGGCAATGCATTCAGTATTGATGCAGACACCGGTGAAGTGACGGTGAATGATCCAAGTCAGCTGAACTTTGAGAATGCACAAAGCATGCAGATTGAAGTGACAGCGACGAGTGATGACGGAAGTACATCATCAGAAACCTTTAACATTGCGATTAACGATGCGGACGAGTTCGATGTGTCAGCAGTGACTGATTCTGACACAGCCACCAATGAGGTGAGTGAGTCAGCGGTAGCTGGTGCAAGTGTGGGTGTCACTGCGTTTGCGGAAGATTTAGATGGTACGAACAGTGATGTCACGTACACATTATCAAGTAATCCAAACAATGCCTTCGCGATTGACGAAGACACGGGTGAAGTGACGGTCAACGATCCGAGTCAGCTGAACTTTGAGAATGCGCAAAGTATGCAGATCGAAGTCACTGCTACATCGGATGATGGTAGTACTTCAGTAGGTCAGTTTAATATTTCAATCAACGATGCCGACGAGTTCGATGTCTCTGCGGTGACGGATACAGATACGGCAACGAATGAAGTGAGTGAGTCTGCAGCGGTCGGTGCCACCGTCGGAGTCACGGCGTTTGCAGAAGACCAAGACGGTACTAACAGTGATGTCACGTACAGTTTAAGTTCGAACCCGGGTAATGCGTTCAGTATTGACGAAGATACTGGTGAAGTCACGGTCAACGATCCAAGTCAGTTGGATTTTGAGAACAGTGCGTCGATGCAAATCGAAGTTACGGCCACATCAGAAGATGGCAGTACATCTTTAGAAACCTTCAACATCGCAATCAATGATGCGGACGAGTTTGATGTCAGCGCAGTCACTGACAGTGATACTGCGACGAACGAAGTTTCAGAAAGTGCAGCAGTCGGTGCGAGTGTCGGTGTGACCGCATTTGCGGAAGACCAAGACGGTACCAACAGTGATGTCACGTACAGTTTAAGTTCAAATCCTAACAATGCGTTTGCGATTGATGCCGATACCGGTGAAGTGACGGTCAACGATCCGAGTCAGCTCGACTTTGAGAACAGTGCGTCGATGCAAATCGAAGTCACGGCGACATCCGAAGATGGCAGTACATCTTTAGAAACCTTCAACATCGCAATCAATGACGCCGATGAGTTTGATGTCTCTGCGGTGACAGATACTGATACGGCGACGAATGAAGTCAGCGAATCCGCCAGTGTGGGTGCAAGTGTGGGTGTCACCGCGTTTGCGAGTGATGCTGATGGCACCAACAGTGATATCACTTACAGTTTAAGTAGCAATCCTAACAATGCATTCTCAATTGATGCGGATACCGGTGAAGTCACAGTGAATGATCCGAGTCAATTGGATTTTGAAAACAGTGCATCGATGCAAATCGAAGTCACTGCCACATCAGAAGACGGGTCGACGTCAAGTGAGACATTCAACATTGCGATCAATGATGCGGATGAATTTGATGTCAGCGCAGTCACTGACAGTGATACTGCGACGAACGAAGTTTCAGAAAGTGCAGCAGTCGGTGCGAGTGTCGGTGTGACCGCATTTGCGGAAGACCAAGACGGTACCAACAGTGATGTCACGTACAGTTTAAGTAGCAATCCTAACAATGCATTCTCTATTGATGCCGACACCGGTGAAGTGACGGTCAACGATCCAAGTCAGTTGGATTTTGAGAACAGTGCGTCGATGCAAATTGAAGTGACGGCAACGAGTGAAGATGGATCGACTTCGAGTGAAATATTTACCATCGCAATCAACGATGCGGATGAGTTTGATGTCTCTGCAGTGACAGATAGTGATACGGCAACGAACGAAGTGTCAGAAAGTGCAGCAGTCGGTGCAACCGTCGGTGTGACCGCCTTTGCGGAAGACCAAGACGGTACCAACAGTGATGTCACGTACAGTTTAAGTTCAAATCCTAACAATGCATTCTCTATTGATGCGGACACGGGTGAAGTCACAGTGAATGATCCGAGCCAATTAGATTTTGAGAACAGTGCGTCGATGCAAATCGAAGTGACCGCCACAAGTGAAGACGGATCCGCGTCTTCAGAAACCTTTAACATCGCCATTAATGATGCGGATGAGTTCGATGTATCTGCTGTCACCGACAGTGATACTGCGACGAATGAAGTGTCAGAAAGTGCAGCAGTCGGTGCAACTGTTGGAGTCACTGCGTTTGCTTCGGATGCCGATGGCACGAACAGTGATGTGACCTATTCATTATCAAGTAATCCTAACAATGCGTTCTCTATTGATGCCGACACCGGTGAAGTGACGGTCAATGATCCAAGTCAGTTGGATTTTGAAAACAGTGCATCGATGCAAATCGAAGTCACTGCCACATCAGAAGACGGGTCGACGTCAAGTGAGACATTCAACATTGCGATCAATGATGCGGATGAATTTGATGTCAGCGCAGTCACTGACAGTGATACTGCGACGAACGAAGTTTCAGAAAGTGCAGCAGTCGGTGCGAGTGTCGGTGTGACCGCATTTGCGGAAGACCAAGACGGTACCAACAGTGATGTCACGTACAGTTTAAGTTCAAATCCTAACAATGCGTTTGCGATTGATGCCGATACCGGTGAAGTGACGGTCAACGATCCAAGTCAGTTGGATTTTGAGAACAGTGCGTCGATGCAAATTGAAGTGACGGCAACGAGTGAAGATGGATCGACTTCGAGTGAAATATTTACCATCGCAATCAACGATGCGGATGAGTTTGATGTCTCTGCAGTGACAGATAGTGATACGGCAACGAATGAAGTGTCTGAAAGTGCAGCGGTCGGTGCAACCGTCGGTGTGACCGCGTTTGCTTCGGATGCCGATGGCACGAACAGTGATGTCACCTACAGTTTAAGCAGCAATCCAAATAATGCCTTCAATATTGATGCGGACACCGGTGAAGTGACAGTCAACGATCCGAGTCAAATAGACTTTGAAAATGCACAGACCATGCAGATTGAAGTAACAGCGACATCTGAAGATGGGTCTACTTCTTCTGAAACTTTTGATATTAGTGTCAATGATGTTAATGAAGGTGCCACGGTAGTCGCGGGCGATGTAACGGGTGATGAAGATACGGCTATTGCACTGAATATTCAATTGGCTGATGTTGAGCCAGGTGCAACAGTTACAGTGACGATTAGTGGTGTTCCAGGTGGTGCAGTGTTATCAGCCGGAACTGATAATGGAGATGGAAGTTGGACATTAGATCAGTCTGATATATCTGGGTTGACAATAACTCCGCCTGAGAATAGTAATGCTGATTTTTCTTTAGGTATACAAACTAGTGTTGAAGAACATGGCACAACCTTGAATTACAATAATGCAATTGATGTCACAGTTGATGCAGTTGCAGATGCTCCAGTAATTATAGGTCCGGATGATATTACCCATCTTCAAAATCCTAGTATTGGATTCGAAGGTGGTTTGGGAAATGTTGATACATTGGGGACTGTAAATAATCCAAATAATTTTGGAGGACAGGCGCCAACCGAAGGATCTTCAGTTGCGCAAATGTTAGCAAATGGTGCAACAGATGGACAAATTGAAGCTGAGTTAGGATTAGCTGCAGGTTCGCTTGATGGATTATCAACAGGTAATGCAAGAGATGGATCGTCAATGCAAACAGCGATTGCTGTTGAAGAAGGTGATGTTGTTACGTTTGATTGGAATTTTGTCAATGCAGAAACAGTCAACGATACAAACAATGGGTTTAATGATTTTGCGATTGTTAATATTAATGGCACTCCACAGGTATTAGCGCAGTCTTCTGATTTAAATGGTCCTGGGTCTACGGGTTGGAATACATTCACATTTACAGCAACAGAAAGTGGTGTACTAGATCTTGGGTTTGCAATGATGAACACTAATGATCAGGCAGTCGATTCAAGTTTCTTGGTGGACAATTTAGAAATAAATGGCGACATAGTAGATACGACGCCTGTTGACTTAAATTTAAATATTGCGCTTGCTGATTCGGATGGTTCCGAATCTCTCACTATAGAAATTTCTGGTGTACCAGCAGACGCTGCTCTAAATATGGGAACTAATCTTGGTGGGGGTGTGTGGTCTGTAGACGCGACAGAAGTAAATGATGTGCAACTTGTGCCATCTGCAACAACAAGTGGAACTGTTTCCTTAACTGTTACTGCAACATCTGTAGAATCAGATGGAGGTGATACAAACTCTACGTCACACACTATAGATGTTACATTCGATACGCTAGATACCGTTGTTATGGGATCTGCGGGAGCAGATACTCTTAATGGTGATGCAAGCAATAATATTATTTCTGGCAAAGATGGTGCTGATGTTATTTCAGGTGGGGACGGCGCTGATTATATTGCAGGCGGTGAAGGTAATGATCAATTACAAGGTGATGCCGGTGATGATCAGCTGTTCGGAGATGCGGGAGATGATCAGCTTCAAGGTGGCGCCGGTGATGACATGCTAGATGGCGGGGCTGGTGATGATACTTTGCTAGGCGGTGATGGAAATGACATCTTCACCTTTGAGCAAGGAGACGGTTCAGACTCGATTGATGGCGGGGCTGGGGCAAGTTGGACAGATTCCATTGATCTGAGTGATATTGCCGCAAATGCTGCCGATCCTTCTAATCCATGGACAATTGAAGTCGATGGTGAAGCTGTTGATTACGATATTAATGCAGAGTTGCTGGAACTGGGTTCTGATGTTTCTGGAGTCATTCAGTTTGATGATGGAAGCCAGATATCATTCGATAACATTGAAAATATTGAATGGTAGCTGTAAATATCGAGTAACAAGCTTATCTAATCTTTGTATTCAAAAATTTTGAGTTTGTGCGTCATTGTAAAATGTGACGCATGTCAACCTTATTGGAATTACCGTTCATATATCTAACTTTATTTCTAATGTCGCTGCCTGTCAGGCCGATACAGTTAATGGGAGCGTATATCTATTAAAAACTGATTGACTAGGAGTCGACCAAAGTGGCTGGAAATAATAAAATAGATGATCCTGAATTTAAGGAGGATTCGCAGAACTCAGAATATGTCGATAATGTTGTCATAAGTGAGTTGGTTAATAACTATGATAGCGAGCATGGACAACACGAACTCGATCATGAAAATTCTACTATTTCAGAAAAGCATCAAATTGAAATTGTCAGTATTGATGAATTGGAAAAAGAGTTATTGCAACAATCAACAAAAAACTTTCAGGAGAAATCCATAATACCAACACTCGGCAATCCTATTGATGATGTACAAAGTAGGCAATTGTCTGAATCTACGATGAATCCCACAACCTATGATGGCAGTACCGCTGAAGACCGAGTTAATTTAGCATCTGAATTTCATGCTGCTATTGGTGATTCTTCAGATAAAGATTGGGTACGTGTGTTAGATCTTGGTGATACAGAAAATTCATTAAATCCATGGAAAGAAAATACCAGCGATAGAAATCTAAATTACGATGTAGAAACAATTGCTCTTGAAGTGGGTATTGATGTATCGGGAATTATTCAATTTGATGATGGTAGTCAAGTTGCCTTTGATAATATTGAATGCATCGAATGGTAAACGCAATTGAACGGTAGCAATCAAGCGACAAAAAGAAAAATATAAAATTAATTTTTCAAAATCCATACAAAATAAAAATCAAAATTTATAACTGACTAGTCTGTCGGTTTATTGTCAGATAAGAGGCTAAGTTACTAAATAACTTTCAGTTATTGCCGTTAACTCAAGCGAACGGGTGATTCTTGTTAGAGTCGCCTATGCGTTGATATATCTATTCTAAGAATAGATCTATACAGGTTAATGGTAAATAACGAATGTATTCAAAAAATAATAAAAACCTAGATGCCCCCAGTCATTGGCGTCGTCCTGATGTTCTGTTTGCTTCCATAGTATTAAATATTACCGCGCTCGCGCTGCCTCTGGTAATTCTTCAGGTGTACGATCGAATCCTTCCAAATAAGGCATTGGATACTTTTGCACTAATGATTAGTGCGCTTATATTTGCAACAGTTATCGAAGTGTTTTTGAGAATTGCGCGCTCAACAATCTTGGCGTGGAAGGGTGCGCAATACGAACATGCAACAAGTATGGAATTGCTTGACCATGTACTGCATGCAGACTTGGTGAAGTTCGAAGGAAAGACAGTAGGTCGATATTTAAATAAAGTCGATGCAGTAAAACAAATCCGGGAATTTTATTCTGGTCAAACTATTCTTATGCTAGTGGATTTGCCATTTGTATTTGTATTCCTCACATTAATTTGGGTGTTTTCACAAGAGCTGGTTTTGGTGCCATTAACTGTAATGGCAATATTTGCGGTTGTTTCCTATGTAATGGGTAAGCAATTAAAAGCAACGCTCAATGAAAAATCTGATGCATCAGAAAGAAAACAAAATTTTCTTATCGAAGTATTGCAAGGAATGCATATTGTTAAATCTATGGCTTTAGAAGCTCCGATGATGAGACGCCTCGAGCGACTACAAGGTCACTCTGCTCAGTCAATTTATGATTTGAGTAATATCAATAGTGTTATTCAAAGTGTGGGGGCTACATTCTCACAAGTTGTGATGATGTGCTTTGTTGGGATAGGAAGTATCTATGTTGTTGGTGGTGAGCTGACTGTGGGAGCTCTTGCAGCAGGAACTATGCTATCAGGAAGAGTCATGCAGCCAGCGTTAAAGGCAATGGGATTATGGACGCAACTGCAAGGTATCAGTATCGCGAAAGAAAAAATTCAGGAATTAAAAGATATTCCACTTGAAGCTATAGATGATCAATCAGACAAAATGCAAATCAATGGTGACATTGAGTTTGATAATGTTCATTTCAAACATGATCAAAGTGATCAAGAGCTTATTAAAGGTGTGTCACTTAAAATTGAGCAAGGAGAAACTGTTGGGATAACAGGATCAAATGGTTCAGGTAAAAGCACGTTGATTGAGCTGCTAATGGGTTTTATGTCTCCAAGCGAAGGTGTAATAAAAATTGATGGTAGAGATATACGTACTCATGACCGCTCTTCAATGCGAGCACAAATAGGGTATATGCCTCAACACGGTGTAATTTTTGAAGGAACTATTCTCGATAACATGACAATGTTTAGAGAAGGTGCTGCAGTTGATCGAGCGTTAGACGTTGCTAATAAGATTGGGTTGACTGAAGTCATAATGCGATTGCCTGAAGGGCTGGATACAAAAGTAAGTGGAACAAATTACGATTCACTACCAGTTGGAGTAAGGCAGCAAATTATATTAGTAAGATCGCTGGTTGGCTGTATGTCATTCGGTGAGCCAAAAATTATTTTATTTGATGATGCAGATTCATCTTTAGATTCACGGCATGATCAAATGTTAATTAAATTACTTACTGAACTTAAAGAGAAGTACACCATGATTATTGTTTCTCACCGCCCATCTATTCTTCAACTCTGTAATAGAAATTATATGATCGAAGATGGCGATTTAATAATGCTGCCATGGCTATCTGGCCAGGGGCAGCAAAAACCTCAAGCAAATGAGCAATCATTATCTGCATAAGGAATATTAGATGAGTGATTCCACAACATATTTATCTGAACAGGATCTGCCACTATCAGAGCAACTTTGTAACGCTATTCGAGAAGGAAGAGTAGAAGATCTCGATTATATTTCTCCTTATGCGGCGTGCATTATTCCTTTGTTAAGTGCATTGGGTTGGAGAAGTTATCAACGAGAATTAATCGAGGCGCTACCGCATTATGTGGATCATCTGGATCTGACTGATCTTAGGAATTTATTAGTTACTCTGGGTTATGAGAGTGATCAGGAGCACACCACGCTTGATAACGTCAATGAGGATTTGCTGCCGGCGTTGTTTATCAGTGATCAAAATGAAATTTGGGTGGTTCAAGAAAAGAATGACGACCACTATTTGGTGTTTGATGCAAATCTAAAGGAATCAGTTGAGAAGGAAATTGGCGAGTATGCAGGAGAGGTTTGTTATTTCACAGACATGCATCCTACTCATGCGTTGCCATTGAGTAATCAAAATCCTGAAAGTTGGTTTGGTGATACGGTTAGTCACTTCAAGAAATTAATCAAGCATTTGTTGGCGATGACGTTTGTATTAAATATCATTGCGCTTGCAGTACCACTCTTTATTATGGTCGTGTACGACAATGTTATAGGGGCGCGATCAACTTCAAGTTTGCCATATTTAATTGGTGGATTGTCTGTGGCTCTATGTATTGAGCTTGTGCTTAGAATTTTACGTTCAAAAACCATAGGTATGGTTGCTGGAAGGCTGGATTATATTATTGGTGTAGAAACGCTTAAAAAATTACTTTACCTGCCACCTCAGTTAACAGAGCGAGCAACTGTGTCTTCACAGTTATCTAGATTGAAGCAATTTGAGTCGGTAAGAGATCTGTTTTCGGGATCTGCGGCTAGCTTGTTTTTAGAGCTACCATTTGTGATATTTTTTATTGCGATATTAGCGTTACTAGCAGGTGAAATTGCCATTGTTCCTGTAGTGATGGTGGTGCTATATGCGATCATTTCTATGATTTTCTATCCTGGCCTCAGTAAAGATCTGAAGTATGCAGGACAAGCCAGGACAGCCAGGCAAAGAATGTTAATGGATACGTTTCTGGGTATGCGAGAATTAAAAGCTTTAGGAGCAGAAGCAACATGGAAAGAAAATTTTCGAGAAGTGTCAGGTCAGGCAATGTCTGCATCTTATAAAACTGCCATGAAGCATTCTGTTATAAATAGTGTAAGTCAGTCATTGATGACTCTGGCGGGTATCGCTGTGTTAACCATAGGTACGCTTAAAGTTATGAATGGTGAAATCACAATTGGCATTCTAATTGCTGTTATGGCCTTGCTATGGCGAGTGCTTTCTCCATTACAGGGTATATGCTTATCAATGCTGCAAATTGATCAGGTTGTGCAAAGTGTCAAGCAGTTAAATCAGTTAATGAAACTTAATACGGAAACAGTAGATAGTAAAACTGAGTTAATGATGCCGGAAATAGAAGGGAACATACGTTTTGATCGTGTAAGTTTCAGGTATGGACCAAAATCAGATGCAGCTTTGTTAGGAGCAAGTATAGATATTGCTGCAAATGAGTTTGTTGCAATCGTTGGCGATAACGGATCGGGTAAGTCAACGATATTAAAATTGATCGCAGGAATGTATCGTGCGCAAAGTGGTGTATTAGCTATTGATGGCACTGATGTTCGTCAATTCAATGCGATAGATTTGCGAAGATTGATTGCCTATGTGCCGCAAAAGCCATCTTTATTTAAAGGCACCATTGCTCAAAATCTAAGATTAACAAATCCATTAGCAACTAATGAAGAAATTGTTCAAGCTGCAAGAGAGGCTGATGTGTTAGATACAATTGAAGCCTTGCCAGATGGTTTTAACACAGTGGTTGGTGAGAACAGTTCAGCAAAATTATCTGCGAGTTTGGTGCATGGAATTTGTTTGGCAAGAGCTTATATTCGTCATGCGCCAATTTTGTTAATGGATGAGCCTGCCGAGTCATTGGATATGGTCAGTGATCGGCGTTTAATAAAACAATTATCAGAAAGAAAAGGAAAGCAAACTATTGTGATGGTGACTCATAGACCTAGTCATGTGCAGTTGGCAGACAGAGTTGTTGTGATATCCGAAGGGGTGATTAAGGGAATAGGAACTCCTCAAGAAGTAATGAAAGCATTATATGGAGCAAAGAATAATGACAAATAATTATGATGAAAGTAAAAGTCAGTCTAAAGCTGAATTGCCTAGAGCGAGAGCCCGCTATATTGCTCAATCCATACAGTTAGAAGAATCTGATGCTCCTTATGTGGTTAGTGTCGGAATTGCGGCAACAGTGGTGTTGGTAGTGGCCTTTGTTATTTGGACATATATCACGCCTGTAAATGAAGTCGCAATTTCTGAAGGCAAGATTGTACCTCATGGTAATAATCATATTGTTCAGCATTTTGAAGGCGGGATTGTAGAAGATATATTGGTTAGAGAAGGAGAGTTGGTTTCAAAAGGAGAGATATTGTTAGAAGTATCACCCATTGCAATAGAATCTGATTACGATCAATTGAAAAGTCGTAGCTCATCAATGATATTAAAACAAATTCGTTTGCGAGCATTGTTGTCAAATGTAGAACCTGAGTTCGATCAATATGCGGACCAGTACCCTGAGTTAGCAGCGATTGAATATGAAACATATCAAGCTCAAGTAAGAAGCCAGCAAGCGAAGCTGCAGACATTGCAAACTAAGATCAATCAAAGAAATCAAGAATTAAAGCGTGATACTGCTCGAACTAAAGCGTTGAAGCAACAGTTAGAGGTAGTGCAAGAGCAAGTTAAAATTAGATCTGCATTAGTGAAGAAGGGAGTAGTGGCAAAAACAGATTTACTTGATCGTCAAGCTGAGCTGGCAGAAATTAGAACTGATTATATACAGAGTAATGCAAATGTGGCTGTTGCTAAAGAAGCCATTAATGAAGCGCAAGATAGTCTATCTGAGATCGAGAATAAGTTTATTGAACAAATTAAATTAGAAACAGGCAGTGTAGCTGCAGAGATAGCTGAGTTAAAAGAACAATTGATCAAATTTGGAGATCGGGTGGATCGTCTACATATCAGAGCACCAGTATCTGGGTATGTGACTAATTTGGCTGTGAATTCTATTAGAGCAGTGATTGAGCCTAGCCAAATCTTGTTGGAAGTAGTCCCGGTGGATAAAGAGCTGATCGTTGAGTCGAGAGTGTCGACTCAAGATATAGGTCATGTGCATGTCGGTCAGGAAGCTGTGATCAAAGTGGGTAGTTATGATCCTCAAAGGTTTGGAGTGATTGAAGGTGAAGTTGATCGTATAAGCCCGTCAACTTACCTAGACGAGGAAAATCAGCCTTATTACAAAGCTCAAATCATATTAGCAAAGAAGTATCTTGGACCGAAACCAGGAAAATATAAATTGATACCAGGAATGACAGTTACAGCTGATATTCGCACTGGTGAAAAAACAGTCTTAGACTATCTGTTGAAGCCAGTTTATCGAGGTTTTCAGAATGCTTTTCAAGAAAGGTAAATCTATAATTAATATATAAACATTTACTTAAATAACTTTTCGTTAGCCCAAAGTGAAAATGCAATAAATGCAACAATTGGCAGAAGCCAGTAGAGTATGAATTCAGTCATGAAGCGTATTGTATTAAATATAATTGAATAGTCAAACTATTTTTAATATATAATAATTATATAAATAAGTAATTTTGAATGAGTAAGTTATTGTTAAATGGTATTTTTACAATTCAATTAAAATTTCTCTAAAATTTCTCGTGATAATAGTGCACATTTTCTCGATGAAGTGTAATTATTTTCCTTATATTAACTAAGTACATCTACTTATATTTTTTCTGTTAAAGTAAATAAACCAAATTCTAAGCCTAACTGATAAAATTATCCGCATGATGACATTACGCTTTATTTTATTGACCTCTCTGATTTTCTTTGCCCACATGCTTAATGCTGAAGTGGTAAGTAAGCAGGTGAGTTATCAGTCAAATGGGGACCCTTTAAAGGGTTATCTCGCTTATCAAGACGATGGCGAGCAAAAAAAGCCTGCAGTATTGGTTGTACATGAATGGTGGGGGCATAATGATTACGCGCGTCGCCGTGCTGATATGTTGGCAGAACTTGGATATGTGGCATTTGCATTAGATATGTACGGTGATGGCAAAGTAGCCAATCACCCTGATGACGCTAAAAAATTCATGCAAGAAGCAATGGGGGATGAAAAAGCATTCAAAGATAGATTTTTATCAGCTTTACACTATGTACAACAACTGAATAATGTTGATTCAACAAAAATTGCTGCTATCGGTTACTGTTTTGGTGGCGCGGTGGTGATAAATATGGCGCGTATGGGAGTAGACCTAAAAGGCGTGGCTAGTTTTCATGGTTCCTTAGCGACATCTACACCAGCTAAAAAAGATACTGTGGTAGCGCAAGTAATAGTGTTCCATGGCGCTAATGATGCGTTTATTCCTGAGCAGCAGTTAGAAGATTTTCGCAGTGAAATGTTAGCGGCGAATGTCTCGCATGAAGTCATTGTTTATGAGGCAGTAGATCATAGTTTTACTAACCCAGATGCAGACATGTTTGCTGAAAAGTTTAGTATGCCACTAAGTTATGATCAGGATGCAGATGTTGATTCTTGGGAGAAATTACAAATTTTTCTTAAGAAAATCTTCAATATCTAAGTTTAGACGCTTTCTATGCTTCTGTTTCTACTCCATCAATAATAAAGCCTATCTTTCGTCGCGGCTTTTCCTTTTCAATTTTTTGTACGAAACATAATAATTGCACACTTGATTGGTGTGATAGCAGCATACAAGGGTTACCATTTAGTAATCCTTCAATGCGAATACCATGGAAGCTTTCCTGAGCCATGCGTTCAATTTCAACTTGAAGCCCACCATTTAAAATAGCTAGGATGGCGGGTTGAACATCGTCATCTAATTCTTTTCGCCAGTCAGTCACAGTTTGTGATAAGCGTTGTAATAATGCGCGAGCGGATTGGTAAGAATTTTCTTGTGCATTCTCAATTATTTGTTGTGTACTATCATCATTAGGGCGAGGGTAGCGTAGTGAACTTAAATCAAGTGCACCAGGGTTAGAAGCAATAAATTTTTTTAATGTGTCTTCCATTATTCAAATCCTTAATTTATCTGCCTTTGAAAAAAGAACCGAGTATGCCGCGGACTAGTTGTTGACCGACTCTTGAAGTTACGATTTTAGTCACGCTGCGAATGACAGTATTCGTGGTAGATCGACTGCTACTTGACCGACGTTTTTTTGTAGCAGGTTTCTTATATTTTCTTTCTTTTTCTAAGGCTTTCTCTTTAGCAACGTTCTGTTCAGCTCTAGCTGATAATAGTTCAAAAGCACTTTTTCTATCTATCCTTACATCATATTTATCTAATACAGGGCTTTCACTAATAACTTGTTTTCTTTCCGAAGCGATAGCTGGGCCCATGCGAGATTCTGGCGGGCGTATTTTTGTTTTTTCAACAATCGTTGGTGCGCCTTTTTCATCTAGCACTGAGACTAAAGCTTTACCAACACCTAGTTGTGTAATCACCTCTTTGACATCTAGCTTAGGGTTAGAGCGAAAAGTCTGTGCAGCAGCTTTAACCGCTTTCTGATCTTTAGGTGTAAATGCACGTAAAGCATGCTGAACACGATTACCTAATTGACCAAGAATGGAATCAGGAATATCTATAGGATTCTGAGTAACAAAATAAACCCCCACTCCTTTAGAGCGTATTAAACGCACAACTTGCTCTACTTTCTTGATGAGTGATTTGGGGGCATCTTGGAAAAGTAAATGTGCTTCGTCAAAAAAGAAAACTAATTTTGGTTTATCTGGGTCACCGACTTCAGGGAGTTCTTCGAATAATTCTGAAAGTAGCCATAGCAAAAAAGTTGAATATAATTTCGGGTTTTGCATTAATGTTTGTGCAGATAATATGTTTATATTACCTTTGCCCGTATCGTCGCAGCGCATGAAATCACTTAATTCTAGTGCTGGCTCACCAAAAAACTTTTTTGCACCCTCATTTTCAAGCACTAGTAAGCGACGTTGTATAGCGCCGACTGAAGACTTGCTTACATTGCCATATTTGGTGCTAATGCTAGAAGAGTGTTGCCCTACAAAATTTAACATGGCGCGAAGGTCTTTTAAATCCAGCAATAACATGCCTTCATCATCAGCAATGGTGAAAGCAATATTTAATACACCTTCTTGAGTATCGTTCAGTTCTAGTAACTGAGAAAGTAATAAAGGACCCATCTCTGACACAGTGGTGCGAATTGGATGGCCTTTCTTGCCGAATAAATCCCAAAATACTGTTGGGTATCCTTGAAAAGTATAATTCTCAGGCCCTGTTTCAGCTGCACGCTCAATCATTTTAGGATTGTCTTTGCCAGCTTGGCTAATTCCACTCAAATCACCTTTCACATCAGCGGCAAATACTGGTACGCCAGCTTGAGAAAAACCTTCAGCTAATATCTGTAGAGTGACAGTTTTACCTGTACCTGTTGCACCAGCAATAAGTCCGTGACGATTAGCGCGATCGAGGCGAAGTTTTTGTTCGGTCTCACCTTTGCCGATGCAAAGAAAAACAGGGGTTTGTGTCAAAGTGCTGCTCCTAATGATTTGCTATTTGTATGAAATAATATTTTGTTTGGGGAGGTGAATGCAAACGCTGTTATTATTGATTCGAAGGCCACTCAAGAGGTATATCATATCCAGCATCAACTAAAGCATCTGTTATCACTTGGCCATCATAGCCATGAATTACCGCCTCGCCAATCACTGATAAAGGGACGCCGCGTCCGCGCAACGCCCAATAGCCGGTAAATCCACGAATAGATTGTTCAGTATCATATTCAATATAGGGAATTTTATATTGATTGAGTGTGTTTCGAAGCACTTTGCAGTATGGACACCATTCTGTGGAATAAATGATTACATCAGTCGAGCCTTGTTTAGGTTGATGTAAATGTGCAGCTAAGCGGTCCATTGAGAACAGAATTAGGGCAACAACGAGTAAAATGAAAAGCAGCTTTTTCATTGAGGCAAATTTTCGGTCTATTTGTTAGCAATTATACGCGTTTTTTGGTCGGTAATTCGATTCCCTTGAGCCTGTCCGGCTATTAACTGTTGAATAGCCTTACGTTACGGTTAACTATCAATCAGCTCAAATGGAATTGAGATATGGCTACAGCAACTACAGACTTAAGTCCTGAAAAAACACATCTACTACGTTTGTTTTTAAAACAGATTGTTAATGATGATCTGCGTGCCAAACAACTATTTCGTCTTTATTATGACAGAGGCGAGATTTCTGAAGAACAGTTTTTTGAAGCAATAGAGACATACCAGCGATGAGTTAATCTGGACGATTAACAATAGGCATAGGGCAGCCAATACATGCTGCGATCACGCGTAGTAAACCCCACTCAGTAGGCGTTACTGTATTGTCGTATTCAATACATTCTGCGCAAGCAGTTAAGAATTCATCTTTGAGTAACGGCACAAGATAATCAATTTTTTCTATTGCTTTATTTACGTCGTGAAACTCTAGTTCTTCATCAATTATGTATTGAGCATCTGTCATCTCTAATTTTTTCATGCCTTTAGAAAATGCAGCAATCTTTTGATCACTATTGGTGTGTGATTCACTAGCTAATAATGACATTGCACAAATTATTTCATTTTTAATTTGAGAGAATGAATGATAGTTGCGCACGAATCGTTTTTTATTGCCATTAAAGTGTGTATCGAGGTAATGACTCAGTAGGCGAAAGTGCAGCCATTCTTGTAAATGTGATTGCTTATCGGCAAAAATAAATTGTGTGAGATGTTGTTTGAACTGTGAGTATTGAATGTCAGATAAACGTTTTAATGCAGGAATAGACATTTCAATCAGAGGTAAAATATCTTTTTGTTGTAGCTTGGCAACATCTGGAGCATAGCGATTAATATCGGTTACTAATAGAGGGTGGTCTTGTATATAAGCTAACTGTTTTTGTCTGATTTTTTCGTCTTTGTCTAATCGTAACGCCAACATTAGTGCGTAAGCGCTACCGGGATTATGCGTCGCATCATTAACAGGCTTGGGTAATGCATCTACGAGTAATGCAGCGATAGCGACCATGACAGGATCAAGGAAACCAGTAGTATTCAATAGTTTTTCTAGACCATCTATTTTATTTTTTGATTCAGCCGTAGAAGAAGCAGGTGTCTTTTCAATCGCCTTGCCTGGCAAATAACTTCCATCCCAACGAGGGTCAATGCGAAGAATTCGTTTTTCTAATGGTGGGTGAGTAGACATTAATGAAAATGCACGTAAAAAAATTGCATCGCCAAAAAACATATGACTGCATTCATTAGCATTGGGTGAACTCATGCTGGAGCCGACCCCAGAGCCTATTACTTTTAATGCTCCAGCAATGCCATCTGGATTTCGTGTGTATTGCACCGCGGAGGCATCAGCTAAATATTCACGCTGTCGACTTACAGCAGACTTAATAAGAGAACCAAATAACGTACCAATCGAGCCTATAATAAGTAACCCAACACCAATACCCAATACAGGTAGGCCACCGCGATTATTTGATCGAGAGCGAGAAGTGCTATGCAATGCTAATCGACCCGCTTTGCTTATAAAGACTATGCCCGCAAGGATAGTAATTAGATTTAAATTTAGACGCATGTCGCCATGTAGAACATGACTAAATTCATGACCGACAATGCCTTGCAGTTGATCTCTGTTTAAACGTTCCAAAGTACCACGGGTAACACCTATCACAGCGTCGCTTTCATTAAAGCCTGCTGCAAATGCATTAATAGTAGTTTCTTCTAAAACATATACTGGGGGAACGGGTAGTCCGGCTGCCAGCGCCATTTCTTCCACAACATTAAGTAATTTTTGCTCGTTAGCATCAGCAGTGTCTTTATCAATAGGTCTACCGCCAAGCATTTCTGCCACGCTGGGACCACCTCGAGACATTTGCATGCGTTTAAAGAGAATGACGCATACGATGACGGCAATCACCGCAGCGGCAGTTTTTAGTAGAGTTGTAGAATCGAACTGTTGTAGATAAGAGGCAGAATTAACTGAGGTGGACTGCCCAAACCCCCAAAATGAAGCAGCAATCAACGCAACAGTAAGCCCAATGATGCACAGAACAGATGCTGAAAATAATGCAATCAGCAGCCATGTGTTTTTACGTGCACGGTCTTGCTGTTCAAAAAAATTCATTGGTTGAACTTAATAACAAGCAAAGTGCAGGCAGTATTTTCCTTGATATGGCGGTTATTTAAAAAGAAACTTTAGGCGCAGCCTGAATTTCAGCGCTATCTTCCATAACAAGTAATTCCGCATCATTTGGATGACCAAATGCACTAGCAAAAAATATAGGTGGGAAACTTTGTCTATACTCATTATAAGCAGTAACAGAATCATTAAATGCTTGTCGTGAGAAGGCCACTTTATTTTCTGTGGAAGTTAACTCTTCAGATAATTGCATCATGTTTTGATTCGCTTTTAAATCTGGGTATGCTTCAACCACTAAATTAAATTTCCCCATTGAAGAAGCTAAAGCAGATTCCGCGCCGGCTAAGTCAGCCATGGCAGAGGCGCTGCCAGGATTAGACTTTGCGGCGTCGAGCATGGCACTAGCAGCATTTCTAGCTTGTACAACCGATTCAAGTGTTTCACGCTCATGCTGAATATAGCCTTTGGCTGTCTCGACTAGGTTTGGGATCAGATCATAACGGCGTTTAAGTTGAACTTCGATTTGAGCAAAGGCATTCTCAAAGCGATTTTTAAGGCTGACCAGTTTGTTATAAATACCAATGACAAATAGAACAATCGCTACAATAATGACTAGGAAGATAATAATTGACCAATCCATGCTAGATCCCCGTTGATTGAAATAGGCTACATAGTACTAAATCATAAAGCCCATTAGAATGAAATTTGCGTGTAAATAGCATCCGTTGGTCGAGTTAGTCCTGAAATAAAAAGAGAGATTATATGAGTGAAGATATTCTTATGGAGCTGCAATCAAAAATAGCCTATCAAGAAGATAGTATTCAGGAATTGGGTGCGGTGGTGATTGCTATGCAGAAGCAAATCGATGACTTAGAGCTTTGCTGCCAAGCGCTTAAAGATAGAATGCGCGAAATGAGTGGGTCGCAGGGAGGGGGTTCAGATCACGACGAAAAGCCGCCGCATTATTAATATGGCGGCTTATTGATGTTTAATTTTTATCAGATATTTGAATTAACGACACAAAACATCATCACGATGTTTTTCAAGTTTAGCTAACACCTGCTTTTGTAAGTCAGCCTCGATACCCATTTCATTAAGTGTGGTGTGCACATTTTCAAGCATGGCATCAACATGCTCATCACTTAAGCCTTTAGCCACGACATCTTTATGTGATTTACGCATATTTCGGCCAGTATAGAGAGATGGACCACCAAATATGTAAGTCAAAAAAGCTGTCATTTTGGTAGATTGCTTTCTGAAATCAACATTATCAAAGAATTTATTAATTCTTTCGTCCTCCGAGATATGGTAATAAAGCTTAATAGAAGCAAGTTCTACTGCATTTTTACCGCCAATTTTTTCAAACAGTGTTTCTTCCATAAAGAGCTAACCTCATGTGATTTAAGTAATTTATGCTTGAGAGCATAATTAATATCACTGTGGTTAACATTGATCTGTATCAGCCGCAGGCGGAAATTTTATTGATTTGAGATAAGTCTGAGTATTTCATCTGCAAATTGTTTGACGGTGTCATTTAAGGCGGATACTCGATCTGGTGTGCTCGTACTTCTTGCAGATGCGCTAAATTCTGAGTAAACAGAAGAAGCTTGTTTCTTATCATCTTTATTGAGTAATTGCCACTGCACAATCAGCAAGGCATGACCTTTACTATTATTTTCAAATTTTATTATCTTTGCTGTCAATTCCTTATTCAAATTGGCATTGGAAGACCATGGGTGGCTGATGATGCTATTTGAGCCGGAATTAATAGTAATATTCTGCGTTAGTGTGCGGGTAAACATTTCATCCATTGGCTCTGCCCACCGCTCAAATTCTGCATAAATTAATTCTGCAGATTCTGATTTGGTTACGATTTGAGGACGGTTAATATATCCAGGAACTAATATTGGACCGACGCCTAGATGTAAGTTTTTTGCTTCGTGCGAGTCTGCTGTTGCAATTGCATCTAAAACATAGAATTGTGAAGATCGTGTGGTGCCTCCAATTGAGCAGCTTGAGACGAATATACATAATATAATTGTATTCAGAATAGTGGTAGTTGAGATTGTTTTATTTTGAATATTCATAATTCTCATTTGATTTACTGTATTTCCTGTTTTCCTTTGAGAAATGCTTCGGGGTGTTGCTCTAGATATTCTAAGTAGATGCGAAACGAACGAGCGGCGTTTCGTAATTCATCTAAAGTAGATGTAAGTTCATATCGAACACTGTCATCATCTAGACTAGTTTGAATTTCCTCGAACGTTTTTTGCATTTGAATAGCAGCCATTTGAATTTCTGTTAATGTGGATTCGCTGTCAGCGATAACTGGATTCACTCGCTTGCTAGTTTCCTGAATAATCACTTTAATCTCTTCGGCGATTGAATTGAGATGCTTAATCGATGCTTGTAATTCATGGGTAATATTTTGAGTGGCAGGCGAATTCACTAATTGATTTAACCCTTTTAGAGTGTTGCCCATTTCAGGTGAGCGCACGAACTCCTCTATACCATCGACAGCAGATATAAGGTTAACGACAAGATCTTCAACAGGCAGACTTCTTAGTTTTGCCATAATATCTTGTGTCTGTTCAAGGGCGAGTTGTATGTCTGAAGGAATAGTAGGAATTTCCAGAATTTTATTATTGTCGCCACGAAGCTCTATTGGGCTATCTGGATAAAAATCTAACTCAACTAATAACTGTCCAGTAACAAAGCTCTCCATTTGCAATTTTGCCCTAAGGCCTTGTTCAACTAAAGTGCCCATCATTTTCTGTGAATCATCGCTAGTGAACTGTATCTCTTGTGAAGATTGAATCGCGCCTGGTTCCAACTCGATATAGACCGGCAAATCAAACTCATTCATGGAATTATCAAATCGTACATGCACATCGCGAACTTGACCAATTCGAACTCCTCGAAAGTTGACATTAGCGCCCACTCTTAAACCTTGTATAGAGCCATCAAAGTAGGTTACAAAAGTTTGCTTGTCACTAAATAAGGCACCGCTTCCTAGTAGTATTAGACTGCCAACAATGAGTGCAATGGCGCCTGCAACGAAAGCACCTATGATAGTTGGATTAGCCTGTTTACTCATTGTTTTGCTTCACCACGTTGTAAGAAGTTTCTAACTTTGAAATTGTCGCAATGATCTCGTAAAAATTTTGGGTCATCATTAGCCAGCATAGTTTTTGTTTCTGGATCTAAGAATACTGAGTTGTTAGCAATAGCAAATATACTTGCTAATTCGTGGGTCACAATGATGACTGTTGCACCTAGACTATCACGTAATTCTAAAATTAGATCATCAAGTAGACGCGAGCTAAGAGGGTCTAAGCCCGCGGAAGGTTCATCAAAAAATAAATATTCAGGGTCCATGGCGATTGCACGAGCAAGTCCTGCACGTTTCTTCATTCCACCACTAATTTCATTTGGATAATAATCTTCAAATCCAGCAAGGCCTACTAAAGCAAGTTTTAAAGAGCTGAGCTCTGATATCTCATTGTAAGATAGATTTGTATATTGCTTGAGTGCCAAGGCAACATTTTCTTTTAATGTCATTGAGCTCCATAAAGCACCACTTTGAAATAGTACGCCAAACTCACGCCTTAGTTGATCTCGCTGATGGTCAGTTGCGTCCCAAAAGCTGTCGCCTTGGTAATTAACAGTACCGGTTGCAGGGGACTTCAGCCCCAGCATAATTTTAAGTAGAGTGCTTTTGCCGCAACCACTGCCACCCATAATGACAAAGACATCGTTACGATTGATGGCAAAATTTAAATTTCGTTGAATGACATAATCGCCATAGGCCATAGTGAGGTTATCTACAGAAATATGTGTATCAGTCATTTTAGATATCAAGCAAAGTATAGATAACATTTAAAATGGCATTAGCCACGACAATAGCCACAATACCACTCACCACCGCAGAAGTCGTGGCAAGTCCAACCGCTGCAGCACTCTTGCCACACTCTATACCGCAACGACAACCAGCAATAGCAATTAATACACCATATATAATAGCCTTGAATAGGCCGCCAATAAAATCTACTAAATTAACAGAATAAATTGTTTGTACCATATATTGATAAATACTGACATCAAGTACCGCGAGTGAAACTGCAGCACCTCCCATTACTCCAAGTAAATTAGCGTAGATACTTAATAGAGGTAGCATTAATATTAAAGCAATGATCTTGGGCAGCACGAGAAAGTCGATAGGGTCTATTCCCATTGTGGTGAGTGCATCAATTTCTTCGTTAACTTTCATCGTGCCAAGCTGCGCTGCAAACGCTGCACCTGTGCGTCCTGCCATGATTACGCCTGTCATGATTGCGCCCATTTCTCTTACCACACCTACAGCGACTAAATCAGCAACATAAATACCTGCGCCGAATTTATTAAGTTGCACAACACCTACAAATGCTAGAATTGCGCCGACTAAAAATGCTATTAAACTAACAATGGGAAATGCTTCTGCTCCAGTTTCCTGAATAGTCACCCATAAATCTGAGCGCTGATAATTAGCCTTTCCACGAAGAAATCGACCAATAGATAAAGTTATTTCTCCGACAAATGAAATGATCGATTTTATGCTAGCAAGTGTAGAAAGAAATTTCTTTCCAATTCGAGAAAAGAAATTTTCTCTATTATTTAGCTTTTTAGCGCCCTCAGGTGCTTCAACAGCAAATGCCAAGTTTAGAAGTCGCTGAGCACCTTCTGGTAATTCGACTAAATTTAATGCCAGGTTATTGTTATCGGTATGTTTGCGTAATTTTACTAAAAAGGTAATTAACCTGCTGTCCCATTTGCCGAGTGATGATGCGTCTAACTCAATAAATTGAGTGTTTAAGCTATCGATAGTTTGCTGGGTATTTGATACAGAGTGCTCTATCAGCCAGTCACCAAGTAGTTCTATGCGAGTCGTTTGTTGCTCTCGCGTGAGTCTGAAGTCAGGTTGTGCAGAAGATGAATTCAAATGGCGCTATCCATAATTAATTATATGTCCGTATGTAATGGTATCACTATCAATCTGATGAAAATATTGCAATCTTGTCAACCAATCGGCTTTCGAGGCGTTATTGATTCTGATGACAAAATTTTTAAAAGGAAAATTTATGAGATACGTCTTGAGTATGTTGGGATTATTGTTTGTCTTATCTTCAGGTATGGTGAGTGCGGATGAGGGACAAGCAGGATTTGCTTGGAAAGATATGCGGGCCGCTTGCAAAGGTAATCATGAATCATCCGAATGTCTAGAATATAGAGAGAAGGCTCGAGACTATTGTCAGGCACACCCAAATAAAAAGCGTTGTCGTAAACTTCATGCAATGAAGGAATGCAAGCAAAATCCAGGTTCAGAAAAATGCCACGAATATAAAGAGCGGATTAAGGCGTACTGTGATGAGCATCCAGGGTCTAAGAAATGCGTCCGTGCCAGATTACATCAAACCTGCAAAGATGATCCGGAATCTGAAGAGTGTCTGACAGCAAAAGAAAAAGCCCACCATCATTTCTGCGAGAAACACCCCGATCATGACAAATGTATCTAATTTGTAATATGTGAATTGCTCTGAAAGTCCCAATATCACTTTGGGGCTTTCGTTTTATAGCGCAAATGAGATACCGATTATTTGTACAGTTCTTATATACTTGAGCCAGAAATTTTAACTGCACTAAGGAGTTGTTATGTTTAACGCGCTTTCCATCCCGTTTGGGTGTGTAATGCTATACAACGTTGTCAAATTAAAAGATGGCGTAAAAGTCGAAGATGTCGAACTAGCTTTAGGTGAAATGTGTAATGTAGTGAAAAACACCTATGGTGATGACGAAGGCGGATTCATTGGTGGTCAGGTGTATAGGTTTGGTGGCTTTATCTCTGATGAAGGTTCGTTTGCGTCAAAACAGCAAACGCAAGATCACATCGCCATTGTGACCTACTGGAAATCATTCGAGCAGCATGAAAAATCACATGCTGATGCTACTTTTAAGGAAAAATTTGAAGCGCTGGCAGATTATGCCAATGAGACCTATGAAGTGGGTTACGAAATGCTATGGCAGGGTGAGCCAGAAGAAGAGCACTAATGAAATCAATTGGTGAGATAGCAGCTTTTGCTATCTCACCTAAATTAGTAATTTAAAACTCCATGTCAGGCTCAATCAGAGGTAACTTCTTGGCGATATCGCAACGAATTAGCGAATCAATCTTGTTATCAATCTGATAAAAACGGAATACTTTTTTCGTAGGCAAAACTTCTTTAAAGCCACTTAAATATTGCTGTTTCATTTGAAGTTTTTGACCTTCTAGTCTGAAGAAAGCTGATAGCATATTTGAAGCGCTTTGCTCGGTTATAGTGTTCTTTTGATGTTGATCGCTGAATTTTCGAATCAAGTCAAATGATTCTTTTGTAATTTTGGCAAGATCACGTTCATACGCGGCATAAACATCCCAAAATGGGCCGCTTTGCTCAGAAGTTAACTCTAGTGATTTTGAGATTTGAACTTTCTTTTTCGCTTCAAGCTCAATTCTGGAAGATTCTAGTTCATCTGCCTGGATGCTTGTAATAAAAAAGACAATAAAAGTAAATAACATGATACTGCGTATCATCGGTATGGCTCCTGTACAATGTCAATAAATGAATAAAAGATGGTAACATTGATTTATAAGAATCATAAATAATTATAAGGGTTTTGCATTGTTTTCAGTTCGGTTGCTGTGTCTGGGTTTAATTTTGCTTGTGAATATTTTTGCAGTACAAGCTATAGCGCGTGATGTTATTATCGCCACGCTTTCGGACGGCCCGCAAGCCAGAGAGTTCGTTCTACTCCCCACCGTCAAGCAAGAAATCAGAACTATCGTTGGCGACGAATTTAATATTTCATTTCCCGCATCACTTGCTGTTGATGGTGACTGGACAGTAGAAGGAATTCAGTCACAACTAGATACATTATTAAATAACGAACAGGTCGATATTATTTTAACCATGGGGATTGTCGGTTCTCATCTTGCAGCGCATACCGAAAACTTAAAAAGGCCAGTTGTCTCGCCCATCGTGATTGATGTGGCATTGCAACAAATGCCTTACGACAATAATACCAGCGGTAAAAACAACTATGTCTATATGAGGTTTATGGAATCAGTATCTGACGATCTCACGCGATTTCATAGCCTGGTACAGTTTGATCATTTAGGAATAATGGTTGATGAATTGCCGGTTAAAGCAATTCCGGGCCTGACTCGCACAGTAGATCGAGCAGCGAAAGATTTTGGATTTAACATTACGTTAATTAAAGGTAAGGAAAACATTCGTGAAATGGCTGCACAAATACCTGAAAGTGTAGATGCCGTAATGGTAGCGCCATTGCTGCGAGTGAATGATGACAATATCAGAGAACTGGCTGATTATTTGATAGAGAAAAAACTACCTACCTATTCTTTTCTTGGCCAACGCGAATTAGAGCTAGGTTTAATGGCCACAGTCGCAGGTCGCGCAGATGATGAAGTGATATTTGCAAGGCGCATTGCTACCAATGTGTACCGTATTTTATTGGGTACGCCTGCATCAGAGTTAAATGTAGATTTTTATGAAAGTGATCGTCTCTCTATTAATATGAGAACAGCGCGTGCCATTGGTGTTTCACCGCGGTGGGTAGAGTTAGAAGATGCTGAGCTTTTATACGATGATGTTGTAACTAATGCCAAGGTTCTGGCCTTGTCAGAAGCGATGGCAAGATCACTAGAGGCAAATGTAGATTTGCAAGCAAGTCAGGTCAATATTGATATTTCAAATAATGATATTGATATTGCACGTTCAAGTTTATTGCCTCAATTAAATGCAAATACTTCATACGAAACAATTGATAAAGATCGGGCCAACCCTCAAAGCTTTGCTGAAAATTCCGGAGATGTTGGTGTACAGGCATCACAAACAATTTATTCAGATGATCAATGGGCAAATTTCACCATTTCCAAATACTTAAGTAGTAGTACAAATTTAGAAACAAAAATTACTATGCTTGATACCTTGCAATCTTCAGCAACTGCATATCTTAATGTATTGAGGACCATTGCGTTAGAGCAAGTGCAGAAATCAAACGTGGAATTAACTCGCGACAATTTAGAATTAGCTAAATCTAGAGTGCAGATTGGTGAATCATCTAGAGCAGATGTGCTGCGTTGGAAAAGTCAGATTGCCCGAGACCGGCAAAGTTTATTAGCGGCGGAAGCGGACCGGTTAATTTCTGAATCAGAGCTTTACCGCGTGCTGCATTTGCCTATATCTGAGCCGATAGCTACATCGGATGAATCTATACAACAAGTTCTATCTGAACTAAACCGCAGCGAAAATCGTGATTTATATGACAATCCATTAGCTTGGGAAAAGTTTATTGTCTTTCAGTCTGAAATCGCCAAAGAAAATGCTCCAGAAGTAAAACGCTTCGATTATTTAATCAAAGCGCAAAATAGACAGGTGACTGCGGATAAGCGGGCTTACTATGTGCCAGATGTGTCGCTCACCAGTTCACTAACAGAAAACGTCAGTCGAAGTGGTGCAGGCTCTGATTTAAATGGTACGGGTATTCATGATGATCAATGGAGTATCGGCGTTCAAGCAACGTTACCTATTTTCACTAGCGGTCAATTAAAGTCGCAATTGTCAAAGTCTCGAAATACTCATCGCCAATTATATTTGCAGCAGGAAGCTGAGAAAGAACGAGTTGAAACACGCATGCGTACCGCTTTGTATAATGCCGCCGCGTCACATTCATCTATTCGTCTGGCAATGGATGCCGCGGCAGCGGCTAGCGAAAACTTGGAGTTAGTGACGGATTCTTATTCAGAAGGAGCAGTATCAATTACCGATTTAATTGATGCGCAAGATGCTGCGCTCGCTGCACAGTTACAAGCGGCAGATGCAAGATACGCATTTTTAATTAATTTGGTGGATGTGCTTAGAGCGGAAAGCAATTTTGACTTATTGTTACAACAAGACGGTATAAAACTATGGCAGCAACGAGTGCGAGCAACCATGCAATGAAAAAATTTATCTTACCATTATGTGCTGCAGTAATTTTATCAGGCTGCGACAAGCAAGAAGAAGTAATCGAAATACCTCTTCGTTCTGTTAAGCATCAAGCCATTACGTATAGTTCGGATAAGTTAGTCAAAACTTTCAGTGGTGTCACTAAAGCTGAACTCGAAGCAAATTTAAGTTTTCGTGTATCAGGACGCGTTGATAAAATTCCTGTGAGTGTTGGTGATAACTTAAAGAAAGGCCAGCTGGTTGCGCGTTTAGATAACAATGATTACTCAGTCTTATATGAGCAAGCCAAAGCAGAGTTGGCTTCTGCGAAAGCGTCATTGCGCAGCGCGGAATCTGAATATAATCGTACTATCGGCCTATATGAAAAACGTAATGCATCAAAAAGCCAGTTAGATACCACGCGTGCTTCATCCGAATCTGCAAAAGCGCAAGTCAAGGCGAATACTCAACAAGTCGAAGCGGCACGCTTGCAATTAAGTTATGCAAATCTGTATTCACCGCAAGAATGTATCGTGTCATCCAAACCGGTGAAAGAAAATGAAAACGTGTCTTCTGGTCAAGTCGTAGTGAGTGTTAACTGTGGCAAGAAAGTTGAAGTGATTGTGGACGTGCCAGAATCATACATTGATCAAGTAAAAGAAGATCAAAAGGTAAATGTAGCGTTGACAGCAGTTGATAGCGTTGGTTATACGGGCCGTGTGACTGAAATCAGTAGTGGTAGCAGTGATCAAGCATCTGCGTTTCCAGTGACAATAACATTGGATGGTGAACACGAAGGTTTGCGTGCCGGGTTAGCTGCCGAAGTAGAATTTACTCAAAGCAATGGTGATGAAGAGAACTATTTTATTCTTCCTGTAACAGCCGTCGCTCATGATGAGCAAGGCGACTTCACATTTATTTTAACGCCTGGTGATAATGACAAACAAGCAATTGTCAAAAAGACCTATGTCGAAGTTAAAGAGATTGTTCAACAAGGCGTACGAGTTACTAGCGGGTTGAGTAATGGAGATAATGTCGTTACTGCCGGTATTACAGTCATACGTGATGGTATGACAGTTAAAGTAGAATAGTTAGACGAGTAACTTATTATGAATATTACCCAATTCGCGATTAGCAATAATCGGGTCACGATTATTTTAGTTGTGATACTAATTCTATTTGGCATTTCCACCTACTTTGCATTACCTAAAGCGCAAGATCCCGGTTTTATCATTCGTGCAGCCCAAATCACTACTTACTTTCCTGGTGCCAGTCCAGAACGAGTAGAGAATTTAATCACTGATAAGATTGAAAAAGCTGTTCAGGAGATGCCGGAGATTGATTTTATAACAAGTCAATCGCGTACTGGCATTTCTGTTATTACGCCAAACTACAAAGAAAGCTATAAAAACATGCGGCCGATCTTTGATGATCTTCGTCGTAAAGTGGAAGATATTGAAAGCACGCTGCCGCAAGGTATTGATGGTCCTCATGTGAATGATGACTTTGGTGATGTTTATGGAATTATTTATGGCTTAATGGGAGATGGTTTTAGTTACCGCGAACTGAAAGACATTGCCGATGAAATTAAAGACGAATTATTAAAAGTTGATGATGTCGCGAAAGTGCAACTTCAAGGCATTCAAAATGAAGTCGTGTTTGTTGAATACAATAATGCACGTTTAACCGAGTTAGGTTTGTCGCCACAGCAACTCAATGCTGATCTAGCCTCGCTCAATATAATTTCATCAGGTGGAAGCATTCGTGTTGGCCCAGAACGAGTAACACTGGAACCTTCCGGTAACTTTGAAAGCGTCGAAGACTTGAAGAAAACTGTCATACAGTTACCTAATGATGGCGGTATTGTTTATCTGGAAGATATCGCAACTGTATATAGGGATTATGAAGATCCCGCCACTCAACGTGCACGCGTAAATGGCAAACCGGCAATTATTATTTCTATTTCAATGACAGAAGGCGGCAACATTGTAGATCTTGGCGCGCGCCTGGATGATGAAATCCCATATATTGAGGCGCAATATCCTCACGGCATTGCACTGCAAAAATTATTTTACCAGCCAGATTACGTGAATAGAGACGTTGCTAAGTTTATGAGTAATTTAGGCCAGGCCGTCGCTATTATTATTGCTGTCTTATTAGTGTTTTTAGGTTTGCGCACAGGTTTATTAGTGGCCACTATGGTGCCAGTCGTTGTAGTGCTTACTTTTGTGGCGATGGGATTATTTAATATCACTATTAATCAGGTTTCTTTGGCTGCATTGATAATTGCATTGGGGTTATTAGTGGATAATGCCATTGTGGTTGCGGAAGGTGTGTTGGTCCGTTTGGAGAAGGGTGAAAATGTTGTAAGTGCTGCAATCGCTGTATGCAATGAATTAAAGTTACCGCTATTAATTTCCTCTCTAACGACTGCTGCAGCCTTTTTGCCAATCTTTTTAGCTGAGTCTACTGTTGGCGAATATACTGCAGACATTTTCAAAGTAGTTACCATTGCGTTAATGATTTCCTGGGTGCTGGCTATGACTTTCTTGCCCTTAATGACGACTTTGTTTTTAAGAGTTAAAAAAGACGGTGGCAGCAATGAAGCTAAAGAAAGTGTATTGGACAGGCGTTATGATTCTTTATTACGGCTGTCATTAAACAACCGTATTATTTTCTTGGCTTTGGTTGTAGTGTTATTTGTTGTGGCTATAAAAGGACTAGGTTTAGTGCCTAAAGTGTTTATGCCGCCAAAAACTGATTCCATTATTAATGCGCAATTTAACATGCCGCGTGGCACAGACATCGAAGAAACTGCGACTGTCGTCGCTGATATAGAACAGTACTTTCGGGATAACCATGTCGTTACACCAAAGTCTGGTGAAGCCGGTATTCATAGTTGGGTGTCATTTATTGGATTAGGCGCACCTCGTTATGTATTAACAGTAAATCCAGATCCGCGTGATGCGCGTTTAGCTCAACTCATAATTAATACTAATAGTTATTTAGATATCCCTGATGTGATCGAACAGACGCAAAATTACTTGCGAGTAAAATATCCTGATCTCGAAGTAAAAATGAAAAAACTTGAAAATGGTTCACCAATTGATTACCCCATTGAAGTGCGTGTGATGGGCAGTGATATTGGAAAACTGTATTCGATCACAAGCACCATTAAAAACAAGTTGATCGACACTCCTGGTGTAGCAGACGTTGTTGATGATTGGGGATTACAAACTAAAAAACTATTGGTCACAGTCGATCAGAGTCGTGCAAGAAGAGCAGGTGTCACGAGTGAAGACGTCGCAGTGTCATTGCAAGCTGGTTTGTCAGGTATCGAGCTGACTGAGTTCAGAGAGCAAGATGAATTAATTCCTATCACAATGCGCTCAGTATCTGCAGATAGAGAAGATATAGCTAAGCTGGACGGCATGACTATTTACTCTAAAACAAGTGGCAGTTCTGTACCATTAAAGCAAGTAGCAGACGTTACTATAGAATGGCAACCACCCATTGTTTATCGTAGAGACAGAGTTAGAACAATCACAATTGGTGTACAGTTGGTGCCGGGTATTACCGCGACAGAAATTAATAAAACCCTGTCACCATATTTATTAGAGGAATCAAATAGCTGGCCACGTGGATTTACTTATGAGGAGGGCGGTGAATCAGAAACTTCTGGTGATGCTAATGCTGCCATTGCTGCCAAACTTCCATTAGCAGGAATGTTGATTCTCTTGTTGCTGGTTGGTCAATTTAACAGTTTGCGAAAAACAACCATCATACTTACCACCATACCATTAGGCATGATAGGCGTGACAGTAGGATTAATTGTTGCAAATTCGATCTTTGGATTTATGACAATCCTTGGGGTGATATCACTGGCAGGTATAATTATTAATAATGCCATTGTGCTCATAGACCGTATTCAATTGGAGATTGAAGAAGAAGGCAAAGAAATGCATTTTGCAATCATCGATGCCGCCAAACAACGCATGCGACCAATATTAGTTACCACTGCAACCACCATCGGCGGCATGCTGCCATTATGGATTTCTCATGACCCGATGTTTGAGACCCTAGCTATTGCTGTGATCTTTGGTCTGGCCTTTGCTACCGTCATAACACTGCTATTTGTACCAGTGCTGTATTCAATTTTGTATCGAGTGAAGCACAAATATTGATTTGTTATTAAAGACTGCTTTCGGTCCAAAGCGGACCTTAAGAAATATTTCATAATCAGGAATTTTATGAAAAAGATTAGTATCCTAATAGTTACACATTTCTTATTTGCTATGTTTGGATTTGTGGTAGGTATTTATACCTTACCCATTATTACCGCTCCAAATGCTCCGACTGAAGATGAAATGATTACTGCTTCGGCGCAAGCGGAATTCACTGGACAGTTCAAGAGGGACTTAAAAGGTAGTGATTTTTTACACTGGGGAGATGGAAAAATACTTGTAGGCAGGAAATTTATTGTGCTCGAAGGGTCAATTGCCCCAGGTCCAGATTATAATTTATATTTATCACCAAAGTTTGTTGAAACAGAGTCAGAATTTAAGCAGCTTAAGTCAACCATGATTAAAGTAGATGCAGTAAGAACGTTTGAAAATTTTATTGTTGCTGTTTCCGATTCTGTAGATCCTAGCAAATTTAATACAGTCATAATTTGGTGTGAGTCTTTTGGTGAATTTATCTCTGCAGCAAAATATCAATAAATTAAACACGCATTCCAATTTATTGTATACCCGCTTTTGAGTCGAAAGGTGACTATAGAAAGTAATAGGGGAATAGACTGCTATTCACTACTTATATTTCTATGAATTAATCAAAGTCGTGGTCCGTCCCCTATTACTTTATTGAGTAATAATATGAAATTTCCAGTTCAACTTTTTTTAACTTTGCTTCTTATTATTCTTTTTGTGTCTGATGTGCAAGCTGAAGATGATTGGGGTTCGAGCTATAATCTACTTCTGAAAAAGGCAATAAACGAAGAATGGTTTATGCTTTCTCGCTCCAATCTGGCAACACGCCGCGATAATGAACAGCTTTTCCTTGGTTATACGGGTGCCAGCCTTGGGTATAATCTTAATAAGGAATGGAGCGTTCGCGCCGGATACCGGATTGCTCGCTTTCGGATTGGAGAGAGTTGGCGCACGGAAAGGCGACCTATGGTCGAAGCTTATTATGGCAACATGTATGATGGCTGGCGATTAACCAGCCGTTCGCGAATCGAGTTTCGTCAACCCGATTGGCGTGAAAATGATGTTCGCCTTCGCCAAGAATTTACAGCAACCGCACCTTTTAAGCTCACGCTTTTAGAAATGCAGCCCTTCGTAGAAAACGAAATATTTTACAGCACACGCAATGATTGGATTGAAGCTAACTGGGCCACGATCGGACTTTCTTTTTTTCCGATTGATAATACAAAGGTCAAAGCGGGCTATCGCCATAACCATATTCGTATTCAGGGGGATTTCATTACGCGTCACACTTTGGTGATTGGTGTGAATTTATTTTATTAACTGAGATTATCACCATAGGTGGTATATAGCGTATAAATTCTCACTTGTTAGTTTTCCAAAAACCAATTAGCCAGAATATATAACCTGAAAAAGCACCTATACAAATAAATGTTATAGATTTAAAAAAAAGCCACGACATTTGCCGCGGCTTTTTTTACAACATCTAGAATTTTACTTCTCTATTCAGTGGCCGCGACTTGCTTGCTAGGGTACTGCATGCCAGCCCAACCCATATACATTGACGGATTCATATAAGCCATGTAGTTAGCTGGATTCATTGTCGCAGCATACATCTTTGGATCGAACGCATGCTGGTAGGAAGTCGGGTTCATCCAGTAAGTCATAGTTTGTGGATTCATCATGACAGCGTATTGATTCATGTCCATCCATGCCATCATATTTTGTGGCTTCATGAATTCCATCCAAAACTGCGGTTGCATGAATTGCATATAAGTTGCTGGGTTAGCAAATTGCATATGCATCATATTGTGGGTTTTTGGATCAATAAACTTCATCCAAGAACTCGGGTGCGCCGCGTTAAATGATAACTTGCTTGAAGGATATGCAGGAGCAGCACCAAAACTTCCGAACCATGCATTAGGATCGAAAAAATTAGGCACAGTCGCCTGGGCATGGCTATGGGCATAAGTTTCGGCTGGTGCAGTATCATCAGCGAATGAGATAGTACTTGTGATCAGCAATACAAGGCTGATAAGCGTAAGAGTTGTTTGCTTAAGCATTTTAAGTTTCCTTTAATATAGTAAGGTTAAATAATAATTGTTTAAAATTTCTACAGAAATTATTAATTATATTAGTTATTACTTATATACTAATAAAAGGATAGTCCTCTTATCTCCTTGTAGATAAAAGGGTAATAAATAGCTAGAGCGAGAATTCATAAGCTATATAAAAGTACCGCTGGTGATAACCTCTGCTAGGAAGAGATATTCACGAATTAACTATTCTTCTTGCAGCCAATCTTTAAGCATAATTCTGTTGTCAAAATACTGGGAGTAATTATCGGCATCAGTCATAAGTGATCTACACTAGGTATTATGTCCGCTTACGGTTCAATTACAGACATTTAATCCCTGATTGTGTTTGTTATCGCTCTGTATAGTGCCTGCTCCCATGCTGAATCAATTTGATCGTAGGCGATGGGCCGTGCACTATGATGTGCGATCACAACATTTTCCTTGCGGTTAATGTAAATGCCTTGACCAAAGATACCAGTAGCTCTGAAAGCACCTTTTTCCATCAACCACCAGAAATAGCCATAACCTCTGTAACCTCTCGATGGGGCGGTCGATTTTTTCATCCATCCTGGTGGCAACACATTTGTTCCATCTGCAAGACGGCCGTCGGATAATGCAAACAAACCGATGCGGCCATAATCTCGCAACGTCGCGTTGATACAGCAGCCACCAAATTCACCACCACCATTTTCAGTAAGATTCCACGAACCATCAGACTCCATTCCAAAGGGTTGCCAAATCTTTTCCGAAAGATAGTTTGCTAGATTATTGCCAATAGCAGAACGAAGTAGTATCCCAGCAAGATTTGTCTCTGCTGTATTGTAGTTAAATCTTTCACCCGGATTGGCATTGCGCGCTTTGCGTCGTAAGAACTTGTATAGATCATCGTCTTTCCAAGAGGCTATGGCGACATCAGATTGCGGGTCAGCATAGTCTTCATTCCATTGTACGCCTGAAGTCATCTGCAAAAGATTAGCTATCGATGACTGGCTGTATGGTGAACCTTTCAAGCGCGGCAGGTAACTTGTCACTTTCTCGTGAACACTATTGATATAGCCATCCTGAATAGCTGCACCAATTAACATTGAAACCACGGACTTGGCAACAGAAAAAGAAATCCACTTGCTGTTTTCAGTGTTGCCTAAGCCATATCGCTCATAAAGAATTTTGCCGTCCTTGATAACTAGCAGGCCGGCAACACTCTGCCTTGAGAAATACTCATTGACGGTCATAGAAGCACCGTCGATTTTTACTTCAACATTGCTCAGATCGATCTTTGCATAAGGTAGTGAACGTACTGTATCTCCTGCATTGATTTTTCTAGTCCAAAATAGCTTATCGGAGTTACGGAATCCTGCAACTTGTTCTTCAGGCGTCCAGAAAAGGACATTATTAGGTGAGCCAAAGTGCTTATGGTCCTCAGTAGGATCGATGTAAGGGGCATCTGCATTGACTACAAAACTTAAGAAGAGAGTTAAGAGTAAAACTTTGCATTTAGATTTCATATCAATACAAGTCATATTCCAGCGCAATAGCAGTCATTCATCACGAATCACCTTTTTTGCTAATGGATATGCAGCTATTGCAAGTAAGCCCCACGCTAAACCCAAATATTTCATAACGGTTTCTGTCAAGGGCAGACTTAACGATATTAACAAAACAACTACAACAAACAGAATGCCAAAGCTAATTATTAATGCTCCTAATATATATTTCATATATCAACTCTAAATTTAATGTTAGCCAAATAAGGTTTTGTCGGTTATTGGTGCAAAAGAGGTCATTCACATTATTAAAAAGTCGAAGGATATAGTAAGTTGTTTTATTTGAGAAATTTTTTCCATGGCATGAACAGCATAAATTTTGCCAATGGGAATTTAAATAATATTAAATATCCAATATGTCCGGCTACAAATATAATCGCCAAATTAGCAAAAAATTCATGTACTTCCTCTAAAATTTCATTGTCATGATCATCACCATTAGCATATGCATTATCAATAATTGATACAGTGCTTAAGCCTAAGGATTCACCTTGGTCCATCAGTATCCCAGTAGAGGCAGTAAGTATTATGGATACGGCAATCCCTAGTAATAATGACCGTGTAATAGAAGGATGAGTAAACATATTTGTCAATTTAAGGCCTTCAAAATCAGGATAGAAACGCATTAATCCTAGTTGTCTATGCCCGCTTAATGCCCACAATGCTCGAAATATGATTATTAATGAGACAGCGTAACCCAAATAGTTATGAATAATTCCTACTTCACCAGTGATGTAGGCTAAAGTTGAAATGCAAGCAAGAGTGGCATGATAGGTTCGTATTTTATAAACAATGTTGCGCATAGATTGAATATGTAAGTTATTTTGATTAATAATGGGTGAAATATAGCTTAAATAACTACATAGTTACTTAAGATTGAATTGAAGCAGGGATTAATCTGTTTGTTCGCATACTCTCGCTAATATAGAAGCACTATCTAACAAGCCACTTCTCAGCTTCTGTTTGCTCATCCAGATCAAATGCTTTTATCTTGAGTCCCGGGATAATTGCACCTTCTAGCTCAGTAGCTTTTTTTACCCATTCCTTATCGACTATTACAGCTATACGATCAAATTTTTTCACAAATCTGAATAATTCAGGAATTCGTGATAGTTCAACACCAAGCGCACCTAGTGTAGGTATATTAAAGTCACTTAAGCGATATAACATTCTTCCATTCTCGATATCTTTGGAACTATTTAGTAAATCATCAAGTGCGACTTTCATATCATCACTATTGAGTTTTCCACTAAATTCTATATCAATTCGATTGAGACCATTTTTAGTTACTTTAAACATTCGCTTAAACTTTCCTCAGCGCGTATGAAAACATCAAATTCTCAGGTTAAATTAAGTATATTGCATCTATCAATTAATTTATTGATCTAAAGCAATAGTTTTATTTTTTTCTAGCTAATATAAATACAGGGTCTGTTTTAAAAACTGGCTTAATGTCTGCTAGGGTTGGAACCAGTCTTTCATAGTCGAAACGAAAAATCATGATTGCTTTGGTCTAAAAAGTAATCCTTCTTCTGATTGAATTTTATTTGATCTGTATCAGTATACGTTTGATTAGCTGTGAATATACTGGGACAAAAGTCGTTTTTTAGTAGGTGAAATTATGGAAACAAAAATGGTTGATGTTTTAATTCACATAGATCCTGAAACTAATCATGAGCAGCGTGAATTTTTACGTGATTTGCTTTTAGAGCATGATGGTGTAGATGCAGCGGCATATCATGATGAGAAACCTCATTTAATGATGATCGAGTATGATCCTGATGAAGTTACATCTAAGCAGTTACTTGATGTGGTCACCAAGCAAAATGTTCACGCAGAGTTGGTTGGCTTGTGAAATACATTTAGCAAACTATAATTATTGAAAAAAATTGTTCATAACTCATTGTTATATCCGCCAAAAAATGAGCAATAATAATCTACAAAATACTTTTCCATACTTAGAATTTTCTAGACCAACTAACACCCATTTCAAATTGTTGCATTTCTAGTTCAATCGTCTGAGTAGGATCAAACGCATTAGCACCTTCTACTGATTCTTTAAGTGCATGCATAAGTAAAAAGCTGATCTCACTTTTATCATCAAGTACGCGTGTATATCCTGCAGATATATGATCTTCTATTACGCCAGGAGCAAGAATATTAAATAACACTTGATCGCTGGCAATAGGCTGATCAGAATGACTGTAACCTAGTCTGAATATATTTTGCTTTGACTGCTCCCACTGCAAACCAAATTTCAAGATATTAATATCCCTCCAGCCAAAGCCACCTCCATTATCTCCACCTAGACAGTTTTCAACATTCGTTGGACTGCATGAAAATAAATTTTGAATATCATTACTGACTGCGTCTACGTCCTCATACCAGATGCGTTGAAAATCAAATAATAGGGTGAGGTTACTGGTAGGGTGATAAGCAAAGCCAGCCCAAAATGTTGGCGGGACATCAAAGTCTCCATCTTCAGCAAACAAATCTGAATATTCATCGAATTCATCCATGTATATCTTAGTGCGGTATGAAATTCCAAAATCTACTACGTCAGCAATATTTTTTATTAATGCACCGACTTGAACTCCACCACCAAATGAATAGTCTTGACCATTGCTTGTTAAATTATCTGCAGGAGTACCACTTTCGACGAATGTTTTTGTAAAGCCACCAAAATTTTCCAGACCATTGGCTCTGAATCCTTGCACAACAAAAAGCGGGCTGATTCCTACAGACACATTTTCACTAAATTTATGCGCAATGGATAAATTCAAGAAGATTTGAAATAAATCAACGCCTGCTGTACCGGCTCCAAACGTTCCTGGAACATTTGGCATAGCTGCAAATGCCGCTGTACCTCCATCATAGGTAGTATTCAAACCACCATTCCCATAAAGCGACAAACCAATAGCGGTGCGATCCGAAATTTCTTTGTTAATACCAAAACTAGGAATTAGAAACCAATTATCACCACTAGTTTCAGAATTAGGCCCAACAGTAAATGCTCCACCTCCTCCATTAGCAATACTACTCGAGGATGAATAATCGCGATCTGGAACAAATATTGTAGCTCCGACATCAAAACGATTCCCTACAAATGCCATGCCTGCGGGATTTGTTGCGCCGGCCAGGGCATCTTGTGGCAACGCTACTCCTGCACCTGCCATTGCTTTGTTCTTAATACCCGTTCCGTGTGAAAAATAGCCATTAGTGGCAAAAGATGGAGTTAAAAAGAAAAGACAAAATGCAAGCAATGCAATACAGTGGGTAGTGTGTTTCAAGGCAGCTTCTCCTTATGGGATTGTGTTCCCATATTCAATTAGGAATATATTTCATTTGGAGTTATATCAGAATGCACTAAATTAGTACAATCTAAATTAGCTGTGTCTAATATATTATTAATTTAGAATTTTATAATTTAATTATGGATACACAAAAAAATAAGGAAAATCTTTATGAGGAGATGTTTGAGCAGCGAGAAGAGCTAGCTCAACTGCTTAGACTCATTGCACATGAGTCTAGGTTAATGATTTTATGTTTATTAGAAAAAAAAGAGATGCCTGTTGGTGAGATAAATGAGCAAATTAGCCTGAGTCAATCTGCACTGTCTCAACACCTTGCAATATTACGGAAGAACAACTTGGTATCTACTCGCAGAAAATCGCAAACAATTTACTATAAGCTTTCCGACAAAAACTTATCAGAAATAATCCATACTCTTCGTAATTTATATTGCAAATAAAATAACTTTGTATATACAAAGTCAGCTGATTTTGAATGTGCGCTAAAGGTCTGATCAACTCATTAAAAGATAAATTATAAATTCATATTTTCTTTCGGCGCAAAAGCGGTCATTTAACGCTGCCATAAAAGGCTAGCAGCTTATTTCGAGTCCAGCTCACATAGTGCGTGATTTTCATGGCCTTTTTATACATTTTGCGTAACACTTCTTATGTTAAAACCTTCATGTTCCTCAGGGGCAACGAAGTACTTTGTTACAGCTTCAAAGATTTCAACTGTATCAGTAGCTGCCCTTTCAGGCTGTTCTGCCCTTCTCTTGGTAATTCGTTCTAAGCAGACTGTATTTGGTACATCTATATATACTATTGTATGAGCTGCATCTATTTCAGAGAAAATGCCCTTGAACCATTCTCTTTGTGTGATTGTATTTGCAGGGAAGTCCATGACCACATCTGTTCCGGTTTTCAATATAGATTGAACTAGCTTTTTAATTTGAGGCTTAATTAAACTTGAGTAATTAATATAGTCGTCCAATGATCGTACTTTATTGGGGTACAGTGACTCCAGCCATTCATCCTCTGAAAGTAATACAGCATTTTTTACTTGAGCAATCACCATCGATTCTGTGGATTTTCCTGCACCCATTTTTCCGCAAAAAAATATTAACTCCCCTGTTTTCATCTTCGGTCTCTTTTTTATGTATAACGCCTTAAGTAGAGGACTCGCTTGTGTCGTTCTGCTGGCTTAATTTGATATGGCTTTTTATGCATAAAAAATAAGCCCATGCGATTAAGATAAGTTGCAAAGGCAAACGGATTAGTAAATAAATAGGCCCCCATAGGTGTCCACCGAGGCCTGTAGCATTTAGAGCAGCATAGATATTAGCTGAAAAGAATACTACGAATACAACAATTGCCATTTTAGCTGCATTGATCTGAAACTTTGGTATAAATAGAGCGATACCAATAAAAACTTCTATAACCCCGGTTAAATAAATTATGAAAAGCCTATAAGGCAATAAGGGTGGTAGCATTTCAATCATCCCATCTGTTTTTACAAAATGACCTACCGAGAAAAATACAAATGCTATACCTAATCCCCAACACGCATATTTTTTAATATTTAATCTAGTCTTAGTAAGTTTCGTAATTATGAAAGCTATAAAAAGTGGTGATGTTAGTAAAATCAGGATGATTATTGGTGTCGTCATAATTTAATCAGAAAAATATAATGTCCGCTTTTGGGCCGTTAGTTGATGTTAATTGGTAAGCGCCTAGCCAATAATCTCGTAACGCAGCCGAAGTGCATTTTCACTAATGGATTTAGACTCTATAAGTTTTAACTTAGGGGCATCGATTGCATCGCCAAACATAGGTACACCCTCACCAAACGCAACCGGATGTAAATCTATCACGATTTCATCAACCAAACCTTCACGCATAAACGCATGTGCGACTGCACGGCCTCCTCCAATAATTGCTTCATCAACTTTTGCTTCTTCCAGAATTTTTAAGGCTTCTATTGGAGATTTAGCTTGCTGCCAATCAGTACCTGACAAATCTAGATCTTTAGAGGAAAGTACAATTTTATATTGCGGATGTAACGCTGCACCCATTTCCGGGTTATTTACCTGCTCAAAAGAACTGCGACCCGCAATCACATTACCTGTGTCATTGACCAGTGAACACCAATCTTCCCAAGCACCTTGAGGAAACATTGGAATACCTTGCTTGTCAGCAATCATTCCATCAATTGAAACGGATAGAAAAAGAGTTGTTTTCATATAGTTCTCCTAAAGATAAACGTTATAAATTTAAGTTTATAAATTATTTTTCTTGCAATATTATTAATGATATTTTAAAAAGCGGCATCGCAACATAAGAAATGATCGGCACGATGATCGTGAGTGAAATTACAGTCACGAAAAAATGGTTATCTGTGAAATTGTGAGTTATCCATGGCGGAATGTAATAAACCAATGGTAATAATATTATGAACGTAAAAATTGCCATTGCATGTTGGTTAGTTGGTCTCATTATATTTTATCCTGCGTTAATAACGATTAACTGCACATCTTCACTTGCTTTAAACGTTAGCGAGCTACCTCGAATTAAATCACCATCTTGTACTTGTTCATTATTTGCCGTTCCTTTTCCTCGTGTGATGTACAATACAAATGCACCATCCACTTTTATTTGTTGGCCGTTACTCAGCAAGCCAACATCAATTTTTGTCTTTGATGCAAAATCACTGCCACTATTTTTTTCACCACCGTAGATGCGCGTAAGTTCTCCAGCAGCTGGTTGATAAACTTTATAGCCAGCAGGTTGGCCAGCAACTTCAGGCAATGCCCACAGTTGTATTAGCCGATTCCAACTATTATCTGGATTAATTTCATTATGTGAGAAACCTTCTCCGCCTGCGCGTTGCACTTGCACATCGTTACGAGACAAGTCTTTTCCGTGCTCCAAAGAACCTTCATGCTTAATATTTCCGTCAACCATTAAAGAGATGACATCTATTTCATGATGGCTGTGCATATGCGTTTCACCATGTGGCATGAAACGAGCATCAGCAAGATAAACAAAACTTTCCAAGCCTGGCCAGCTACCGTCTTCGTTTCCCTGTGTGCCAAAAATTCCTGGGTCCTTGATCAGACGATGCTCTTTTAACCCTGCGAATCCTCCTTCGTGCAAACTGTCTCTTTTTAAAATTTCCATAACATTCTCCAAAAATTTTTAAGCAACTTGCTTGGTTGCTGAATGAGAGGCCTCAAACAAACTATTCACAGCAGTAAGTAGTTGACTATTAATTTCATTATTCGTGATTCGACCCTGTTCCATATCAAAATTGTCATAGAAACTGGGTACGGCAAGGCTGGCTTTTACCACACCATCAAAGTGTGAGGCGGATGTTGTTGCAGCGGTTAAAACATTGTTGCCGCCACCTCGGCCAGGTGAAGTTGCGAGTAAAACCATTGGCTTGTTTTGAAATACTTTTGGATTGATGCGAGATGCCCAGTCAAAGATATTTTTATAAGCCACGGAATATGAACCATTGTGTTCGGCAAAAGAGATCATCACGACATCACTGTTTCCAATCTTGTCTAGAAATTTCTTTGCCAATTCGGGCTGACCGAGTTGTTCTTCTCTGTCTTCACTGAATAAAGGCAACTCATAATCATTGATGTCGAGAATCTCGGTTTTTGCATCTTGATCATTTTTGGCAAGCAGACTGGCAGCGTATTGAACCAGATGGTTATTGATGGACTTTGTGCTACTGGTTGCTGCGAATGCGAGTATCTTCATGTTGCTGTCTCCGAATTCTTGGCTTGTTTTAGCCAGTACATCTGGCTCATGCCGGTTAAATTGATCACTTGAAAAAATGATATATTGTTCACATATGTGGATAAATATGGTAAATAGAAATACATTATTTCCAGATGAATAGTAATAGAGCGGAAAATGGCACAGAAAGTCGTTAAAACTAATGTATTAGATGGAATGGCTGTATTTGTCGGGGTGATTAATGCCGGCTCTTTTACGGCTGCGGCACGTGCCTTAGGACATTCCACCTCATACATCAGTAAAGAAATCACGCGACTCGAAAAGCGCCTGGGCAGCCGCTTGCTCAATCGCACTACACGTACGATCAGCCTTACTGATACGGGTCGGGCATTTTACGAACGCTCAAATCAGATCGTGAATGACGCAGAAAACGCCGAGCGTTCCATTAACCAATTACAAGAAAAGCCAAGCGGTTTGCTACGCATTAATGCTCCAGGAAGTTTCGGTACAAATTACTTGCTCGATGTTTTGCCGCAATTTATGCATCGCTATCCGGAAGTGAAACTAGAAGTGGAGTTTAATGATCGACTTATTGATGTGGTAGCAGAAGGTTATGACATCGTAATCCGTGTTGATGCGATTAAAGATAGCAATCTGGTGGCACGTAAATTTACATCATCCAAAAATGTAGTCGTGGCATCACCTGATTATCTAAAACGTAAAGGCTGTCCAACAAAAGCTGAAGATTTAGTGCATCATGATTGTGTTGCCTATTCTTTATTACCAATGCCAACGCAGTGGGATTTTTATAAAGACGGAGTACGTACAAATGTAACCGTTGATCCACGCGCAATGTGTAACAGCTCGATCATTGAAGTAGCAATGGTTGTTAACGGAATTGGTATCACTCGGTTACCATTGTTTACCTGTAAAAAAGAAGTCGATAACGGCGATTTGAATGTGATATTAGATGATTACGATGAAATAACACATGATGTCTATGCAATCTACCCGCATCGACAATACCTCACCGCGAAAGTACGTGCCTTTGTAGATTTTTTGGTTGAGGCATTTGCTTAATACTTACGTAGCATAATGAGCAAAAAAAGCTTCATGAATGTACTAACGTCCAAAGAAGTTTAGAATAATCTAACTACAGCCAGGTAGATTAAGGTCATTTTTAAAGCACAAAATTTTAAGTAATATGTGTTTTTTCAATATATATAGATACTTAGATAGCCATTAAAGTAGCTACCGCCTCCACCATCAAATAATGTCCAACAAAGTTTAAAGACATCCAATGAAGTACAGCCTTTTGGATATTTTTATATGAATTTCTTACTGATAACACTTCAAATGAACGTGAGTTTGGTAGAGGGGACTTCTATCGAATAGATGAATGTCAGCTTTCGGCGCAAAAGCGGTCATAAGTATACGGTATATTATAAGTATATTTTTTAAGGCTCCAATAATGGTTTGACTAAAGAAGTCTCACCTAGATTCTCTAATTTTGATTGGTTTATTAATTCAAGAGTGGGATCTGCAGATGCATTCCAACCCAAGTTTTTAGCATGATGAGGTGGAATTGGTTTTGATGATAACCATACTATCATTCTCATTCCGTCAGTTATATAAGGGTCATCAGTTAGATTTCTTTTAGGCTTATCTTGAGTTGCCCTCCCAACTCCTTTAACAAATGAAAACTTCTCAACAGACTCACTATGTAGAAGACTATGCAAAAGATACTCTCTTGCTTCATCGACATTTGAATCGATTATATGCGTCGTTAATGTTTTGGACTTAGTAGTTAACTTGACGCCTATATCTCGACTAATCTGACCCAGCCAGACTGGTTTGTCCTCACAACGAAAGGGTGCCAACCATAGTCTCATGTGATTACGTTGGTTTATGCTTGACCGGCCTCGCTGCAGTGCTACGTCTTGCTTTCGACCAAGAGCATATAGTGCACTTATTGGTGCAGAAGGAAATGATTTTTCTTCAATTGCAGCGCCTATCATTCTACGTATACTATCTATAGTTACAGTCTCAGTAAATTGCCAACCACTAGCGGACAGCGCGGATACTGCAAGCTCGCCAGAACCAATCAAAATAAAATTTATAGGATCACCTTCTCCTGATCCTGAATCATTAGACGTACAACAAGGAAGTGTTTCACGCAGATAGGTGCGCATTTCTTCAGCTGTAAAGTTTGGCAGTTGATCTAGCTTAGAGTATCTCTCTCTCAGATCTGAATACTCATAATCAAAACGCTGAGTAGGTAGTAAAACAGCAAATCTTAGGCGGGTTGCTTGATTATGACCAGTTAAATGTACGTCTACAAAACGCCCACCTCGTTTATGCGTTGTATAAATATATCCTTCATTAGTAGAGTTAGCTTTTTGGAAAAACGGCATAGCATTATTTCTTAGAAATTTTCGTCTCTGTTCAAATTCATGCTTTTCTAAATGCTTGCTAGTGATGAAAGCTACTTCATCAGCAGTATAATATGATTGATCAATTGCATATGGAAGCAACCAGTAATCAACATTACTCATATTTTCTATTTTTAACCAGATCGGTTGAATATTAAATTTATCAAGTTGCGTATTAAAATATACTTCCGTTTGTATTGCTGTTGGTATTGCCAAATGAACAGTGACATCATCTTGAGATTGCTGCTGATTCCTTGTTAAATTGATTGGCAATGGCTTGTCCTCTATAAGTTCCATCGCTGGCTGATTAGCACAAGCACTTACAAAGAATATGAAGGTTATATGAATGAAAAATCTAACTCTCTCTTTATGAGCAAGGTCATCTTTCATAATTAATTAGCATTAAATGTTAAATTAAAAAGACTTTATTAGTTTTATTCTTATTGCTTCATGCTCATGGTTTATTCGTAGATCAACCTTAGAATAATCAAGATCTGTTGCCATTTTTATATTTGGTTTTGTTGGCGAATTACTATAAATTTTTAAATGTGTATGCCAGTTATTATCCTCTAGCAGCACATTCAAATTTCCATGTATATCCAACTCAATATCTTTAACAAAATCTAATTTATCTTTTTTATTTAGATTAAAATCTTTGACACTTAAAACTATTGAGTCATTTTCATCGATACTATAGTCCATAATTATATCTATGTCCCTATGAGATAGGTTCTTAACGAATGTATCAGCACCAGGACCTCCATAAAGGATGTCATCACCAAAGCCGCCATTTATAGAATCATCACCCATTCCCCCATAGATCTGATCTGACCTCGTAGTACCAATAATGGTGTCATTCTCCGATGAGCCAATAATCCTACTCGAATCACCAGATATTGAGGCTGTTAATGACAGATATGAAAAAAATATAATTAGGATTAAGTATTTCATTTATTCAGAGTGTTAAGCAGGTAAATTCCTATTGTGCGTAGAAATACTATATATCTTACAAACAATATGCATGAAGTTTATGTTCACTATAATGTCTGCTTAGGGTCGGAAACAGTCATTAAAAGCTAAATCGTAAAATCACGTCTGCTTTCGGCGCAAAAGCGGTCATTAGTAGGACTAAATTTTACTAGTGAATATATATTAGAAACGAACGCCTACATAGCTATCGACTGATGTGACATGCTCTTCGTTAAAACCAACTTTATCTAAGGTGCGAGATGCATCAATGCCAAAAATTAAATATTTTCCGATCTTGTATCGAGCTTTTATGATTGCGCTTACTACATTTTCATGTTCACTAGTACGTGACGCAACCGAGCTAGTAGTTACACCATTTAAAGTTGTAATAACATTTGACTCGTCTACGATATCAAACAGGTGATAGCCTAGCCCGCCTCCAAAGTAAAAATTTTCTGTGAGTCTATGTAGGTAACTTAAATTAACACCATAAACCTTGATCTCTTGCTTGCCAGTTGAGTCAAATGTGAAAGGGCCACCAAGTGTTGCGGCTGTGCCACTTACATCACCTCTGATTTCTACCCCATCTTGAAAGAAAACACTAACATCGATTAATGATCCTGATTGTAATGGAATTTCAGCACCAAGAATTAGCTTATATCCGAAATCGTGAGAGTCAGAATTGAAATTACCATCAATGCCATTTGCAGCAAAAATCTCTTTACCTGAATTGATACTTTCTCTTAAATCTTCAGACTTGACATGTGATACTCCTGCTGCTGCGTAATAACGGGTCTTTCTTTTTTCAGGCAATATCGACCCATGTGATTTATCTTTTTTGATGCACTGCTTTTCACATTGTCGAAGTTCAGCTCTCATTTCGTCTATAATACGAATAAATTTCCTTACTTTATTTCTAAAGAGCTCCTTTTCTTCACTACTAGCATTATCGCCCTTTAAATTTTCTGGAAGTTGTAAATTTTCATCGTAATTATCTAAGATCCACTGATTAATTTCGTTTGATTTATGCTTGCATTCTTTGCATTTTGTGATCGTCAACAAATAAACTTTAGATATAGGGCTATAGGTGAAATCATCTACTTCAAAATTAGTATCAAAGTAATTTGTAACCTCATCTTTATCAAGACTTACATCTACCAGAAATGAATCTTCATAAGCTTTATAACCAGCATCAAATGCGTCTGCCATACATTTTTCATATATGCATTTAATTAGATTATTATAATTTTTTGTTAGCGTGGACATTACTTCTTCTCTTTGCAAAATCAGATTTTTTAATCCCTGATTTTCCTTGAAACGCTGATTAAGTATCAACTGATATTCGTCTGTGCCATCTTTATCACGATTATCTGAGAGTTTTCTATTAGTCCTCTTTAAAGTTAATTTCTGTTGCCTTATTTCCTCGTCAATTTCTACCAATGTTTTTCGAGTATATGTATATATATCTATATATTTCTCACAAGGTTCACATAAGCGTATAAGATCCTGGCGGTGATACTTTTTACCAGCCGTGCTTATCATCACAGGAAGTGCAACGCGGCTGATTTTTGTTGGGGCTACATTTTCTTCATCAGAAGAATTATCATCAGCATGAATAGTTACTGATAAATGAGCTATAAATAAAACTAAAATTTGTATCAAAATCTTCATGAATCAAACCCCAATACCTTGCTTTATTTTTAACATTATACCTAAGAAGAGCTTACTTACTAAATGTCCGCTTTGGGTCGAAAGCGGTCATTAGAACATACTATATATTAGCAAAATCAAATATACTGATTTACAATAGATTTTAATGTCTGCTAACGACCCAAAGCGGACATTAAACAAATAACGATAAATCAGTCCGCATTTTCTTATTTCAATATTTCATCACCATTCTATAACTGTTACAGTTATCAATAACTTGCGGAACCGCGATAGAAATTTATTATATTGGTTTGTAAAACAAAACTACTCTGCTTAGAAACTGTTATGCAACAAATGGATATGCAGTGAAAATAAAATACTACGTTTACATAAGTATGCTCATGACTTTGTGTGCTTATGCGTTAATCTCTCATGCAGATTCAAATATCAAGCCTAAAGAAGGTCAAATATTTACGTCGGTAGGTAATTGGATAGTTATGTTGGACTACAAACAAAAAGCTGCTCTTACATTCGTTAATCCAACAAAAGAGGCCTCAGAAAAACCTCAATTTGACCTTTCTTGTTTTCTCCCAAACAAAGGAAGTAATTACGATATGTCCTTGCTGAGAACAGGTGGTTTTCAAACCGACGATCCACAAGCTGTTCATATAAAGGTACAAGTAGACTCTAATTCGCCATTTAGTTTGGAGTGGTTTCATACCAAAGATAGGTTAATTACAGGCAGCCCTAGTTGGCTAGTTAAAGAAATGATTGAAGGAAAATCAATTAATTTAAAATTTAGAGATAGAAATGGAATACAGGAATATAGCTATGACGTAACTGGACTCGGAGACGCTCTTAAACTAATGCATGAAGCATGCACTTATAACTACGATAACAAATGACATTGTGTTGTATAACAAGTCATTCAAACGGGACGTGCGATACGCGTGCGCCTGTTAGCATAACTATCGAATGACTGCTTTTGCGCCGAAAGGCGTCATATTATGAATAAATTTAAAAAACATGAGGTTTAAATCTAGTAATGTATTCTGGTTTGTATTTATGGCGGGTCTTTGCATGTTAATTTTAACAACTTCATACTACAGAACAGGTGATTTTTGCTTGTCTCTGCCAGGTATAGCATATGATCAGACGCCATGTTTTCAAGAAAATCCAGGATATTTCATCTTAATATTGATGGTATGGTTTGGTGTGGCTCTATTTTTTCTTTTTTCTAAAGATGAAAGCTAAAGGAGTCAGAGCGCTTTATTGCTAATTTTCAACCAAATAAATGAAGACCGCTTTTGCGCCGATACCCGACAAAAACTTTTTTTGCTAACATTGAATTTAGAGTTGATATATGAAATATATATTAGGATCATTAATAATTAGCTTTGGCATTCTGTTTGTTGTAGTTGTTTTGTTAATATCGTTAAGTCTGCCCTTGACAGAAACTGTCATGAAATATTTGGGTTTAGCGTGGGGCTTACTTGCAATAGCTGCATACCCATTAGCAAAAAAGGTGATTCGTGATGAATGACTGCTTTTGCGCCGTTTGCTAACAACGATATTTTACATGACTAAAAAGAATCCGAATTAATTTATCTTGAAAAAACTATCTCGAATACTAGTATTTCAGCATGCTACTGCTGAACACCCCGGAAGCTTTCGTAAATATTTTCAAAAAGATAATATTGAATGGTGCCCAATTGTATTAAATGAGGGTGAACAGATTCCTAGCTTAGAGGGATTTGATGCATTGTGGGTGATGGGTGGACCGATGGATGTTTGGGAAGAGGCAAAGTATCCCTGGCTCCAGCAAGAAAAGGCGGCAATTCGGGAGGCCGTATTAGATCGCAGTATGCCCTACTTAGGATTTTGTCTGGGCCATCAGTTGTTATCGGACGCTTTGGGTGGAGAAGTGGGGAAAGCCGAACAATCAGAAATTGGTATTTTTGATATACATAAAACTCCAACAGGATTGGAAAGCTCTTTTTTAAATGGACTACCAAATACATTCAAATGTTTACAATGGCATAGCGCAGAGGTAAAGCGAGTGCCAAACAATGCCAAAGTTCTTGCTTCTTCAAATGCATGCGAAAGCCAAGCTATTTCTTTTGGTAGTAATGCATATAGTATTCAATTCCACATCGAAGCTACCCAAGCTACAATTACAGAGTGGTGTGAAATACCCGAATTAAAATTGTCACTAGAATCAAAGTTTGGTGAAAACGCGATCGAAGAAATGCGTAATGAGACAAATAAGCATTTAAATGAAATTAATCTGTATTCTAGATTTCTATATGAAAACTGGAAGCAGTCTATATAACTACGTGGACGCTGATTGAATATTTGTTTTTGAGCCAAAAGAAGACATGATTTTGTGATTCGGATATTAAGGACTGGTTCTAACTCTAATCAGGCACATAAGTGCTAAACTCCAATGTTTCAAATACAGATGACAGCTTGCTAAATTAATAATGCTTGAATTTAATGAATACATAAAAATGTTTATAGGCCTGATCGCGGTCGTGAATCCACTTGGTGCTATTCCAATTTTTTTAACATTGACATACGGAGCAGGTAAGAAAGAACAAATTCATCTTATAAATGTCATTGCAATTACTGTTTCTATCATTCTATTAGTGTCACTATTTTCCGGTGAATACATTCTAAATTTTTTTGGAATTACAATCGCATCATTCAAAGTGGGTGGAGGAATTTTAATCTTACTCATGGCCATAGCAATGATGCATGCGCGTCCTAGCGGTGCTACTCAGACTGAAGAGGAATTGCATGAAGGCGAATCAAAAGAATCTGCTGCAGTAGTTCCACTTTCTATGCCATTAATGGCTGGGCCAGGAGCTATTAGTACTGTGATCCTTTATGGGCATAGAAGTAATGATATTGCACACTATAGTTTAGTCGGTGTTGCAATATTAGCCGTGGGAGCAGTCTTGTGGTTTGCGTTCTTACTATCTCCTTGGATATCTAAGCGATTTGGTATGACAGGAATGAATATAATCACTCGTATAATGGGTTTAATTCTTGCTGCGATTGCAATTGAATTTATCGCAAATGGTTTGAAAGAACTCTTCCCTGGTTTAGTATAATTGATTGTTTTGCGCCGGAAGCAGATATGACCTGTACTAGTGCATATTTCCACAAATGCACCTTTCAAATGCTCGAAACTGTACTAGTTAACGAGTGCTTGCAATAATTTAGTAAAATAGATGGCTCTATAATTGGTATAATAAATGCTTAGCTACCAATTATAAGCAATTCTAATTAATAACTTCATGCAATTTAACTGGGACAAGTATCCACTTGAAAATATATTTGACGAGACAATTAGTAGTCCGTCAAATGCGCGAGCACCTTCTCGAAAATTGCTTAAAAATTTAAATAGGTTGTCTGAGTCTGATGTTAAAGAACGACTTGAGGCAAGTGATACAGCTATAAAGACAATGGGTATTTCTTTTACAGTTTATAGTGATTCAGGAAATATTGATCGTCAATGGCCTTTAGATATTATCCCCAGAATAATTTCTAATAAAGAATGGCAACGTGTTGACCTGGGTTTAGTGCAAAGACTTACTGCTTTAAATTTATTTATAAATGATGTCTATAATGATAAAAAAATATTCAAAGACAAGGTTATACCCCTAGAACTTGTATTAGGCTCTCCTGGCTATAGGAAAGAGTGTGAAGGTGTTTCGTTGCCGTTTAATACATGGGCGCATATATGTGGAACAGATCTAATCCGAGATGCTAAAGGGAAATTTCTAGTTCTTGAAGATAATCTTCGCATACCATCAGGCGTATCTTATATGCTTGAAAATCGCAGAGTTACCAAGCGAGTATTGCCCGAGTTATTTGAATCCTATGATGTTCAGCATCTCCGTGATTATCCAAACCAGTTATTAGATACTTTAAGCTCTATAGCTCCAATGAAAAAGAAAAACCCGGAAGTAGTCGTCCTTACACCAGGAATATTTAACTCCGCTTATTTTGAACATTCATACTTAGCCCAGCAAATGGGAGCTGAATTAGTAGAGGGAAGTGACTTAGTTATAGATAAAGATAAAGTGTATATGAAGACTGTTGCGGGATTAAGAAAAGTTGACGTTATTTATCGCAGGGTTGATGACTTATATTTAGATCCCGAAGTGTTTAATGAAGACTCTTTATTAGGTGTCAAGGGACTAATGAGAGCTTGGCGAAAAGGGAATGTATCAATAGCAAATGCTCCTGGCGCAGGAGTTGCTGATGATAAAGTTATCTACACCTATGTACCAAAAATGATTAAATATTATTTAGATGAGGATCCTATTCTCGATAATGTAGAAAGTTATTTGTGTTCAGAGCGACAGCAGTACAATTATGTAATTAACAACTTGCATAATCTCGTAGTGAAACCTGCAAATGAATCCGGTGGTTATGGAATGCTAATTGGTCCACAAGCGAGTAAGTCAGAGATTAACAAGTTTAAAAAGCTAATCAAAAAGAATGGAAGAAATTATATTGCTCAGCCACTAATTTCTTTATCAACATGCCCTGTAATTACAAGTTCTGGCGCCAAACCACGACATATAGATCTCAGGCCATTTATATTGCAGTCAAATAATAGCTACGTTACCCCTGGTGGGCTGACCAGAGTTGCCATGAAAAAAGGATCATATGTAGTAAATTCTTCACAAGGCGGTGGCAGCAAAGATACGTGGGTTGTAGATACCTGACATGTTATCTAGAGTTGCTCATAGGCTTTACTGGTTAGCTCGTTATATTGAACGTGCCGAAAATACATCGAGAATAATTAATGTTAATTCGAATTTGTTATTTGATCTGCCAACAGGTTCTCGGGTTAGCTGGAAGACATTAATTGATATCACAGGGTCGGAAGAGCTTTATAAACAGCTTTATTCTACCTTCGATGAACGATCTATTATGAAATATTTGATTTCTGATAGTCGAAATCCATCATCAATAATATGTTGTTTGCAAATGGCAAGGGAAAATGCGCGAACTACTAGAGAAATTTTGCCTGCAGAATGCTGGGAGAAAATTAACGAAACATATCACATTGCGATTGAGGATATTGCAGGAGGGATTGGCAGAAAAAATCGTTACGAATCACTTCAGAAAATCATATATGGTTGTCAATTACTGGTTGGGCTACTATCTGGAACAATGAGTAATAATGCAGCATATGATTTCATGCGTATTGGTAGAAATTTAGAACGCGCAGATATGGGTACACGTCTAATTGATATGGGATGTATGAATTTTTTAACTGATAGCTCATTAACTGACGATGAGTCTCATATTCCAGATTTATATCAACCTATTTTATGGATGAATATTTTGATCTCATTAAGCGCATTTCAAATGTATCGTCAACATGTCAGAGAACGCGTGAATGGCATAGATGTTGTTAATTATTTACTAAAAGATAATGATTTTCCTCGTGCAGTAATGCATTGCCTAAATCAGATTCAAGAATGTCTGGAAAAGTTGCCTGATGGGATACATATCGCTATGGAAGTCGAGAAAATTAAAAGGTCTATAACTAGAGCTAAAACCAAAGTTAATATCGATAAAAAACTGCATGAATTTATCGATGATTTGCAAATCAGATTTATCAAAATTGATGATAATATAAATGCACAATGGTTCTTAGTATAATAGACAAAACTTATGAAAACATTTGCATGTCAATGTGGTAGTCAGCTGTATTTTGAGAATACCGTATGCTTGTCATGCAATAAAATAATTGCTTATGATTTCACATCAGATGAAATGAACAGACTTACTAAGTTTGATGACAATTACTTCCTAACCGATTCCAATAAAAAACTCAAGCTTTGTAAAAATTATTCAGAATATAATGTATGCAATGCTTCAATTCCTTCTGAGTCTGAATCCGATTTATGTATTTCATGTCAACTTAACCGAACAATTCCTAATTTAGATGTTATCGATAATATTCAAAAGTGGGCAAAGTTAGAAAAATCGAAAAGAAGATTAGTTCGTTCTTTATTGCAACTAGGTCTGCCAGTAATTAGTTATGCACAAAGTGAAAATGGTCTTGCTTTTGATTTTCTTCAGGGTCAACAACAAAATCCAAATGTTGACAATGAATTTGTGACTACAGGTCACTACAAAGGGTTAATAACGATAAATTTAGCAGAAGCTGATGACATATATCTTGAAAATACTAAAAGTGAACTAGGCGAACAATATCGCACGCCTTTAGGACATCTAAGACATGAGAGTGGCCATTATTATTTTGATTTATTAATAAGGAATTCTAAATGGCTAAATATTTTTAGGGATATTTTCGGTAATGAAGAGCGTGACTATCAAGAAGCCTTAGATCATTATTATCAATCTAAACCCCATTCAAATTGGAATCAAAATTATATTAGTGAGTATTCAATGGTTCATCCATTAGAGGACTGGGCAGAATGTTGGGCACATTATCTTCATATGATTGATACATTAGAGTCGGCAAAAAATTTAAACATACTAGATTTTGATGAAAATAACGATATAGATGCTCAATTATATAATTGGTCTAGCTTGTCTATTGTTATGAATGAACTTAACCGAAGCATGGGTCTAAATGACGCTTACCCATTTATTCTAAACACAGATGTAGTTAAGAAATTATGTTTTCTTGATCAGGTGATTGATCCCAGTTATGCGCCCATTCGACAGGTGGGAGCTGACTAAATGCCTCTTTGATTCTGGCATCCCATTCTTTTTTAAGCTCTCTTAAATATTTGCTATCTTCCTCTAGTTTAATATATGCGCCTGGTTGAAGTGTATTGGTATTATAAATATAAACTTCAATTGGCGGTCCTACAGATAAGTTACTACGCATTGTAGAATCCATGGAGACTAATGCTGCTGCAGCTGATGTGGCCAAGTTTGTTGATGGTGTTAAAATTCTATCTAAAATTGGTTTTCCGTACTTACTTTCTCCAATTTGTAAATACGGTGTTCCTGATGATGTTGAAATATAATTTCCTTCAGGATAAACCATAAAAATTTCATGATCTGAATTCAGCCCGACTTGCCCCCCTAAAATAAATGTGGCTTCAAATTGAGCGTTATCAACCTCATGTTTGTCTTGTTCATAGCTATTTATATTGCCCACATAGTCAGCAATATCTCTTAACGTTGGCAAATTTAAAATATTTGGCTCATTCTGACTCTCGAGTCCGCGCTGAATCTGTGCAATAACAGACTGAGTAGTCGCAAGATTGCCTGCAGACATGATAGTGATTTGACGTTCACCTGGAATACCGTATGTATGCATTTTGCTATAAGTGCTTACATGGTCAACACCTGCATTTGTTCTTGAATCCGAACAGAATATAAGGCCAGAATCTACTTTAATTGCTACACAATAAGTCATAAATACAAGATACCTTAATGATTATTAGCGTCAAGTAAATACATCAAATTTTTATAATTAATAAACTAATATTGCCTGCTAGATAATTCAGTGCAAAAAAAGATGTGGGTAATATTGTTTTGTAAAATGGTGAGTTTTAGAGCATTCTATGTCTGCACCAATAAGAGACATATAATTATACAAAGCCATGTTAAAAATAATTAGTTTATTCCTCGCATTAATTGCCATAGCAGTTATCACTTCATACCTATATGACTTTTTGTCACCACAGCGATTAAGCAATAGTGGTTACATCACAGTATGGGTGGCGGGAGAGATGAATGAATCAAGAACCATAGAAGATCCTCAGCTAATCTCTGAAATACAATCCCATTGGGCCAATAAAAAAACTGTTGAGGCGCCAAAAGAGATTAATTACGATTATCTTATTGATGGAATAGTAGAGGGTCGATTGCAATATGCTTCGTCGGGTTACTTCAGGATACTTAGTGTAGTCGAGATGCCAGTATATAAATTGAGTGATCCGGTATCATTTAACGATCTAATTTTATCAAGTTATGAATGAACGCTTTTGCACTGATAGGCGACTTTTTATTTTAAATGTATAAATATCGTTTGGCGTGCATAATTTTTACTATCTGTCTAAGAGCGACGACATTAGCCAGGTCGCTGAAATTTATTCTGAAATTATCATCAATTAACTTAAAAAAGCACAAACCAACTATTTAGGGCTTTAATATGGAAAATGCACAACATCCAATTATTTATGGAATATTAATGCTAGTTGCTGGGTTAGGGATTCCAATATTCGCAGCATTAAACGGGGAGCTAGGAATAAAGCTTCAAAATCCGGCACTAGCAGCAACTATATCACTGACTGTTGGCGTCATAGCATCACTCATTTTTTTATTATCATTTGGCAGCTTTCAAGAGTTGAGATTTGCCTCTAACGCTCCGGTTTATACTTATTTTGGTGGCCTCTTTATAATATTTTATATTTTAAGTATAACTTGGGTGGCGCCTAGGTTTGGTGTTGGTAACGCAGTCGCATTTGTTCTTTTAGGCCAGCTCTTATCTATGAGTATCATTGATCATTATGGTTTGCTAGGCGCCCTACATAATGAAATTACCTTTAAACGAATAATAGGTTTGTCCTTTATGGCGGTCGGCGTATTTTTATCAGTACGGACATAAAAATTATCATTTATTGTGCCTACATAATACTAAAATATTTGTCTTTTACTAACATTAAGAGCAGGATCTTAATATCGTACTGTCAGTTTCTACCACAATCTAATTAGGAGTGGCTAATGTTAATAAGAAATATAATTGTTGCATGTATTATTTTGTTGATACTTTCACCATTATTGATCGCTAAAGAAAAACATGAGCGATCCGGATTTCTGGAAAATTACCCTAATTTCGAACGAAACAAGGAAACAGGAGCTGAAGTTTGGTTTAAATCTAAAAAAGAAGGAGTAAAAGTACTAAAGCCATATAGAAAAATACTTTTGTCCCCAGTTGAAATATGGCTAACAGAAAGCTCTCATAAGGGAATTAACCCGGATGCCCTAAAAGCAATGACTGATTATTTTACAATTGCTCTTCATGAAAAACTAAAATACGGATATGAATTCGTAGATCAGCCAGGTCCTGGTGTATTGCATTTACGCATCGCTATCACCAACGTAACAAGAACTAAGCCAAAAAGAAAATGGTATGGTTATGTTCCTGTTGCTCTTGTGGTAAGTGGAGCAAAAAAAGTAGCGCAATCTGCGGCAGGTGAAACGGTAGATTTGGTAGAAGCTAGTATTGAATTAGAAGGGTTAGATTCAGTTTCCGAAGAAAGAATTGTTGCAGCTATAGATACGCATCAATCTAGTAAAGTAAAAAGAGAGAAAGGAAGTGCAAACTGGACACCAATGAAAGAAATACTAGATCATTGGGCTGAAAAAATTAGCGAGAGGATGGATGAAGCGCGTGGCCTGCTTTAGTTTGTACTTGCATTCTAAATTAATGAAAAGATTGGCGCGACGCGCTTAATTTATCCGATAAGTGACTATAAAATATGTATGTTATTAATTAATTTTTTGAGAAAAAGAATAACAATGAAACGAACTCAGTATATTTTCAGAATCATGGTTTGTTTTTATTTGCTGCAACCGTTGCTGATTCATGCTGAAACATCGTATCCGGTGATAACTATTTTGAATGAAGGATACGTAATGCCAATAGAAGGTCGCAACTTCGTTCCTGGAGAACGTAACGATGGAGCTCGGTTAGTGGCGTCCACCGTAGCGATGATTCAAGCTGGTAGCATTACTATTATTGTTGATCCTGGAATGGTGTCTGAAGACGTAGATCTGGTAAAAAAGATTGAAAGTGTCGGAGTAGAAATAGAAAGTATTACGCATGTGTTTATAAGTCATCATCATCCAGATCATACTGTTAGGATTGGTATGTTTCCTAATGCAAGTGTAGTTGATTTCTGGGGAAGTTATAAAAATGATTTTTGGGAAGATCATGGCGATCGATATGAAATTGCTAAGAATGTGATGGTTATACGTACCCCTGGACATACTGATGAGGATGCCTCGTTAGTAGTTGTAGCTGAAAATGGAACTTATGTATTTACACATGTGTGGTGGAATGAAAAGATGGAACCAGTAATAGATCCACTTGCGGAAGATGCTGATAATTTAATTGAAAGCCGCAAAATGATTACAGAGATCGCTGACTTCATTATTCCTGGCCATGGGAAAATGTTCAAAAACCCACTAAAATGATTACAATGAATGAATGCTCTTTGGTCAGTAAGTGACATTATATATAGTAAATAATATTTAATCTTCAGTGATGAATAATTCAGAAAATATTAATAAATTAAAGAAAAGTAGAAGTGTCTGGTTGATAGTAGCTGTAGTGGCTGCACTAGGCGCGCTAATGAGATGGTTTGGAGTATATGGTGAAGGGCCAGGCACTATTAATTGGTTAACTGTTATCATGTTCATTATTGCAATTGTCATCGTTATCAACAGGCATATTAAACTTCGCATATTGATTCAATAATTAGCTAAGTGTTCATAAGATACTCTTTAAAAGAGATTGGCGGCGAATAACCTCTTTAAGCCGGTAAGTGATATAGAATTATTCGTCCAGTAGGTAATATTGAGGAGATTTCACAGTGACATCTAAATCGACAGCTTTGCTATTGGGTGGTTTTTTGCCTGCTTTAATTTATGGTGGTTCCGCTATATTTCAAAAAATTAGCACTAGTCTTGGAATCAGTCTTTCTGCTTATTTGGTTGCAACAGGAATCGGTGTCTCGATTGTTGGTGTCGGTTTTTACTTGTTTGACAATTCTTTCGCTTTCTCTATTAAATCTGGTATTTATGCATGTGCATTTGGCTTGACATGGGGGATTGCAACTGGACTTGTCGGATATACTTTAATCAATTTTGAAGTGCCAATTTCCCAGCTAGTACCACTGTACAATATGAATACTTTGGTCGCAGTCATTTTGGCTTTAATTATATTTAGTGAATGGAAAGATCTAGATACGATTAAATTACTATCAGGTTCAGCATTAATAGTTGCTGGAGCTATATTAGTAGCAAATTCTTAAGCTGTAAATGAGTGCTTATTTTTTTTGAAGGCATAGAAAATACTAAAATAAGATCAGAGTTATTATCAAGCGACACATTTTTTCAAGGCGAACATTTGTGTGATTACCTTTAAATAAATTATAAATTAAGAACTGAACTATGAATTTAAGTCCCACAAAACTTATGTTAGGAACATTTGCATTATCCGCAATATATTTATTGTATGGGCCAAAGAAAATCGATAATTATTATGCTTTCGTAACGATGATTGAGGCAGGCGTGTATTCAATAATTATTTTGATAGCATTTAATATAAAAAACATCAAATTATGGTTCTTATTCCCTGTGATTGCAGCATTGCTCAATTATGTATTTGTAATAGAGCTTTGGCCATATGTAGTTGTACTACCGGCACTATTGTCTGAAAATTTGAATTTATATAACTCTCTGTATCATACTGTCATAATATTTTCTTGGTATTCTTTATTGGGTGCTTTGTTTTATTGTTTTTTATTAGACATGTTGGTAGCTTCATCTCAACTAACAACACTCAGCTATATTTTTGTTGTAATTTTATGTTCATTGGCGGGTATTGCTTGGATATTAGAAGAATTTAATATTGATTGGTATTTAGCTGCGCATAAAGTAACGTGGTGGGTTATGTTTTCTATAGGATTATTGTTATCTGAAATGCTTAAAAGGAAAAATGCATAATCGAGAATTAACTTTATATGAGGCTAATGATCGCTTTTGCGCAGAGAGCAGTTATTCAAAAATTTACATTGGTTTCCTTATTGGATGCATTATTTAATATAGAAATATTTGCAGGCGAAAATGAATAATACGCCTTATCAATATATTAATAAGGCGTATTTAAAGTTGATGAATATTAATTCGTGATGCTTACGAACCGATGGCTGCTGCAACTTTCCCAGATATCATTCCAAGAACAGCTCCAACGATTAGTGAAACACCAATAACAATTAATGCATTGTCAAAGTCAATTGAAGTAAGCCAGCTCATTGACAGCGCATTTGGTGTTTGAAGTGCATAAGCAGCAACACTCGCATAACCTAAAACGCTAGCTGGAAGTGTAGAAAATATGCTGATTTGCGCAAGCATACACATGATAAACACAGTTAGGCCAATCACAATACCTGCCCATATTGGTAAAGTTAGAACGCCCGCTAATGGAATACCAAGGATTATTATTAATGCGATCCAGGCCAGTACCGCGCCTAATAAGCTACAAACGATGGTGTTTATTAATGCACTGCTATCACCACCAGTGGCGAAAAAGCAAGCCCATGTGATAAATACCGCCCATATTAGTACTATCCCTGATAATGGTCCCAAGCATAATGCTGCTGCGATACCACCTAAAACACCGATACTCACTGATAATGCTGTATGACTTGTCATTATTTACCCCTTATCACTATTGTGATTTTAATTATTATATTTTGTTATTTTTATATGAGCTCTATGTATATAAAGTTCAGATGACACCTTACATGTGCACTATAAAAGTGCAAGGAGTTAACACCAAAATATTAGTAAAATGATGTCGACTTTTAGTCTTTATGGTCTTTTAGGTTTCATTTAGAAACAGTGGGGCAGTAGATTATGAGCAGAACAATAGAGGATTGACTGCGACTTTAATAACTCATTTCAGAGTAAATTGTTTCTATTTGATATATTCTAATATTACATTTATTAAAAATAACATCTATTATTCTATAGAGCTTATTTTGAAGACTTTTTCTTAACTAATAAGTCTTCATCATGTTGCTTTGACATACCTTCACCAATTGCGTCAATGCTCTCTGCTAACATTTGCATGAATTTGAACATTGCAGATTGTTGGTAAGTATTATTTCTCTTGTTTACAGAATCCATTTTGCTCTCCTATCCATACTTTTATAATGTTTTGATTTAGAAAATTGGAATAATGAAATTACAACCTGAATATTGCTTGACTAAAAAGTTAGGTGAATTTCGATAGATTTTTTGTGGTTAACTCGCAAAAATGCATCAGTCTTTTAAATTTAGGCGTATATAGTCTGATGGCTATCACAAATTTAGAAAGAGTATATTATTAAATATTAATATTATTATCTGGATAATTAGAAGCTGATGACTGTTTTCGTATGTGTGCTATGGGTGGAAACGTAAATTTTACTATCATTTTGCATAGCCAAAAATTTGATATGCATAACAAGAGTAAGAATCAGACAGAATAAGCTATAAATATAATAATGTTAGAGTTTAATTTTTAAATCTGAATACTGTGTTTATGAGGTGACGTTCTTATTTGTTACTTGTGCTTTTGGCTACTAATTCTCTTTTATAATAAATGCTAACTTATGTTCATATATGACTGAGTTTATATTGTAGGTATTATTTATTTAAATGAGGGGGGAAGTATGGCTAAGTATCGAAATAATCTTCCGCAATTATCTGGTGATTTGTATCTGACAGATGGTGGAATAGAGACCACCATGATTTTTCATGAGAAGTTAGATTTACCAGAATTCGCTGCTTTTACTTTGTTAAATAATCCTAGAGGGATTGATGCATTAAATAGATATTTTCATGCACATTGTCAGATTGCTTCGACACATCAAGTAGGTTTTATTTTAGAGACTATCACATGGCGCGCGAGTCATGATTGGAGTATTAAGTTAGGCTATTCCAAGCAGGAGCTAGATAAGCTTCTTCATAAGGCAGTGGAATTTTTGCTTCCATTTAGAGATCTCTATGAGAATGATCACACAAAAATGGTGATTAGTGGATGCGTAGGCCCAAGAGGGGATGGTTATGTGCCTAGTGAAATAATGTCTGTTGATGAAGCGCAAGATTATCATGCAATGCAAATTAACACTTTAAGTAACACTGATGCAGACATGGTCACTGCATTAACCTTTAACTATGTGGAGGAAGCAATAGGAGTTGTGCGTGCTGCTAGAGCATGTGATATGCCTATTGTATTAGCATTTACCGTTGAAACAGATGGAAGGCTGCCTACTGGACAAACACTTAAAGATGCTATTGAGCAAGTTGAAAGCGAAAGCGATCAAGCGCCTGTTTACTATAAAATTAATTGTGCACATCCTACGCATTTTGAGGATGTTGTGTCTACTGGTGAGTCATGGCTTGAAAGAATACATAGTATTCGTGCAAATGCATCAAGTTGTAGTCATGCTGAGTTGGATGAGGCTGAAGAATTAGATGAAGGAGATCCATTAGAGCTTGCTCAACAGTATCTAGCATTAGTTGAAAAATTACCTAACTTGAATGTGCTTGGTGGATGCTGTGGCACTGATAGTAAACATATCGAAACAATATGTAGAGCATGTATAAATAGGTAATAGATTGCAATCGAAAAATAAAGATGCCAAAGCCTTTTATTCTATGATTAGAGATGAGAGTTTCAAGGAATGGTGAACTTTTACGGCGGTGTGAATCTAATGTAGGGATATATCTTTAAATTTACTCAAAGAGGCATAACTATGTTTAAGAAGTCTGAAATCAAGCCCATTGCAGCTGCAATTGGTACTGTCTTTGCTACTAGCACTATATTCATGGCGCCCGCAAGTGCAGATGAAAATCCATTTCAAATGACAGAGCTATCATCTGGATACATGGTTGCAGATGGCCACGAGGGAAAATGTGGTGAAGGTAAGTGCGGCGAAGGAAAGAAAATGTGTAAGAAGAAGATGAAAAAAATGGATACTGATGGAGATGGTTCAGTCAGTAAAGATGAATTTATGGCGCATGCTGAGAAAAAATTTTCTCGTAAAGATAAAAATGGCGACGGCATAATTAGCGCTGAAGAAATGAAACGAAAGAAAAAAAATAAAGAAGGTAAATGCGGTGAGGGTAAATGTGGTGAAGGAAAATGCGGAGAGAAAAAATCTGATAGTTAATTGTTAAACATAAAATGGATTATAAAGGTGGGCATATGCTCACCTTTATTATTTCAGCAGTCATAGCGTTAATGATTGTAGCTTTAGTTTTACACTCGCAAGTAATCCAACTAAAGAAAATATTGCTAAAAACATATAAAAGAATTGATGACCTTCAATTCCTGGATAAGTATCTACTAGCTTTCCTGCAGTATAAAGCACAAACACATCTGGTAAAAAACCAATGATTGAAATAAGCCCTACAGCAGATCCAGTGTGTGTGCGTGGCAATTGATAGTGCTCAAATATTGCAAAATATAATACACGTAAAGCAAATACAGCTATACAAGTAATAATAACATTGGCAAATAATATCCATGCAAAATGAAGTGTGGGTGTAGATAAGGAAAAATATAGATTGGCCAATAATAGCATGGCAAAACTTAGAATTAACATTTTGATGGGATGAGTGTGATCAGCAATGATCCCTGCCATAATTGCAGCAACTGGTCTGATCCATGCTGCAATCGTGACAAGTTTAGCCGCTTGCAGAGCATCATATTGATAAGCATCAACTGCGTATAATGACAAATTATCTAAGCCTTTATAACCCACATATGAGCAGAGTACGATGAGTGCTTGCAACCATACCGCAGGAATAAAAATAACTTTTTTGATATTTGAAAAAAAGTGTGCACCAATATTATTGGCAAAATTATTCGATAAAGGATTGGGATGGTTTTTTAAGCTAAACCACACAAGCACACCAGTGAAAAACGTTACCAATGTATAAGCATAAATAACGATGCTAAATGTGCTTTGTTTTTGAGCTAATGTAGCGGTTGTGTAACCTGTTGGGAAGGATATCTCAAACAATAAAACACCTAAAGATGCCAAGCTTACAGCCAGTAATCCTCGACCGCCTTCCAGCAATCCGAATGCCATACCTTGTTGTTGTAAACCTCCCCATTCTCTCGTTGCTCGAATGAGTGCACCCCAAAATAACATAATTGTGGTGACACCAAAAAAAGCAAATATGAACAATGACTCTATGTAGTTAGGAGAACTTGCCAGATATAAACCGCCTGCAGCTGTCATCCATAACGATATGGCTAAAAGTTTGTGAGTTGGAAAACGATCTGCAAGAAATCCTCCAGGAAAATAAGAGAGCATCGCAGCTATTCCATAAATGCCTTGGGCAGTACCTAATTGTGTGGCAGAAAGTTCAAACACTTCCAGCATTGTCGGGCGAAAAAAGCGAGCTAAATGAAAGGGCAATGCGAAGATAATTTCGCCAGCAATTATAAGGCTAGCGATTGCAATGAATTTATTCTTGGTCGAGGTGCTGTATGTTTTTATTGAGTTGGTCACGGTAAATTATAATCTAGGCAGGATTACAATTAAATGAAAAAGTTTTACTCATTATATGATTAGTTTCACTCAATTTGGTGCAAGTGCGAGAAAATATTAATATGGAATATGTATTATGAGAACTAGATTCATTAATGCATGATTATTTTGAGCTGTTAAGCACGAACTTAATTAAATGACAGTATTAGTATGAGTGCATGGCTTCTGAAACTACTGTTAATAATGTTAATCGATTTACCAGCACCTTTGTTCTTATTGGCATTGTGTTGTTAGGTCTGATCGGCATGATTAATTTGTTTAATGATTATGTCGGGAAAGGTCTCGGGTTTATAGTTACTTCTATTATATTACTTCGTTTGTTTGTCTGGATTGAAAAGTTAAAATCACAAACTGCACGCCATTAATTTCACACGTTCGTTTATTTTTTTGCCTCATTTGTATTGTTTCTGACTAAATGCTGGTAAATGTCTACATTTCAAATTTATTAACTTAAAATCAAGTCTGCGCAAAATATGTGTGCACGTTATTATTATGTAAGACTCAACGTGTACATAAATTTAATAGGAAAGGCTTGAATAAATGAAATCTCAATTTAGACAGCGAGTATTTATATTGTTTGTCACGCTTATCGCATTTGGTAGTCTGATTGGTATGTGGTTGTATATAACAATGTTTTACTGAAGGCTTAAGTTATTTGATAACCAACATAAATTACTTTTATAGGATAAATGAAAGACATGCAATGTATGTAAATATATTTATTATAATTTCCATTTATTAGTCAAGCCGTTAACAATTAGTATAATAAGTCGTGATAATAAAAATAAGGAGGAGTCATGACGCTTAATATAATAATAATACTTGCGTTATTAGCAACAATAAGCACGCTTGGTCTAGGCTTGCTATCTATGGCAATTGGAGGATCAACTGACAAAGAATTTGGTGAGCGCATTATGTGGTCGCGCATTATAATTCAGGGAGCAGCAGTTGTACTTATATTATTAGCATTATATTTAGCTAACACCTGATAGATAAGACTGATTAACAATTTTAGCTAACCTGTTAATCACCCTATTGATGATTATCATGCGGGTTAGTGTCGCCTGTTTCAAAATTTTTTGAAGTCCATAATCTACTGGAAATATCGAGTGATAATTGATGGATTTAGCCGGGTTAGTTAAATCATATACCGATTATATCGTGCTTTAATCAAGACAATTTCTTTGCATCATTAGATTTATTGATGCTCGATGTCAAAAATTTTCTTAAAATATAAAAATATTTTCTACTTTATCAATAAATTATTTACATTTATAAAATTAGTATAGTTTATTTGAAGATAATAAATACATCCTTGATAAGTGGATATTGAAAGCGTACATATTAGTGTGTCGATAATAATAATTCATAACTAGTCGGCATACATTTTCGAAAGCAACTGCCAGGAGGCTCGAAATGAAAACAATGTATTACCTCGCTCCAAATTTAGTTAGTGCTCATAAAATTTCTGATGACTTACATGAAGCAGGTGTTACTGATTGGTTTTTACATGTAATCAGTAATGATGAGGCGGGACTCAGTAAAGAGCATGTTCACTCAAGTAATTATCTAGAAACATTGGACCTGGTACGTGATGGTGCCATAGGCGCAATGATTGGTTTTTTTGTAGGGGTTATTGTTGCTGGAATCCTTATGTATATAAAGCCATTTGGTCCACAGATACCTGAAATCGTTTACTTATTCGTTATTATTGTACTAACACTATTTGGTTCATGGGAAGGTGGGCTAATGGGTATAGCAAGTAAAAATAAGAAACATGCAAAATTCGATGATGAATTAAAATCTGGGAAATACTTAATATTGATTTATGCTAAAAAACATCATGAAGAAACAATTCGAAACACTATGAATAGTAAACATCCTGAAGCTAATCTAGTGGCGATGGATTCTCATTTCCTTAATCCGTTTAGTTCTCTAGAACGAGTATAAAAAATATTAACTAGGCGCATAAGTGAATAAATTTTATCAAGGAGGCTTATAAGTAGATAAGTATTACAAACAAGGCTCATAAGCGTAATTACTTTGTGTTCTGATTAGATCAAGGTTTATGATATATGCGAGTAAAGTAAATTTTATAGGGAGATAGAATTAGCGGAAACTAAACTTAGGTGTTCAAAATTATAATAATAATTACTAAATATGTTATCGACAATAGCCAGAGGAGTAACAGGAAATACTGCGATCACTGTATTTCGCAAGCTGGTTGTCGATTATTATGAATTAACAAAGCCCCGTATTACGATCTTAGTACTAGTGACCACATTTGTCGGAATGTGGGTTGCTAGTAGTGGTTCAGTTGATATAACGCTAGTATTTTTTACATTGCTTGGCACTGGCATGGCGTCGGCTTCAAGTGCAACATTTAATAATTTTATAGATCGTCATATTGATGTACGTATGGTGCGTACACGCAATCGCGCACTACCAGCCGGGCGTTTATCAGCGCGTGCTGCTTTTATATTTGCTGCGATATTGGCAGTTGCGGCGTTCGCAGTTTTATCATCATTCACTAATTTGTTAACCGCATGGTTAGCGATATTTACAATTTTCTTTTATGTCGTTATCTATACAATGTGGCTTAAACGCTATTCTACGCTTTGTACAGAAGTGGGTGGTGTTGCTGGTGCGTTACCACCAATAATTGGATGGACTGCAGTCACAAATGAAATTACATGGCCAGCTGCTTTGCTGTTCTTGGTGATTTTTCTTTGGCAGCCTCCGCATTTTTGGGCGCTTGCTTTAGCGCGAGCTGATGAATATAAGAAAGCAAACATACCAATGCTGCCGGTTGTAAAAGGCGTTCGTCTTACCAAGTTTCGCATGTTGCTTTACACAATCTCTTTACTACCAACCACCATCTCAATGTATCTGTTCGGATTAAATGGAATTATATTCCTAGCCGTATCAACTGCACTTGGGATTGCGTATTTAGTGTTGACTATTAATTTCATGCGTAAGCCTGTCACTATTAAGAGTGCCCGTCGCTTATTTGGTTTCTCTATATTTTATTTGTTAGGAATATTCTCGTTGATATTTGTTGATTATCAGCTCAACAGATTGATTGTTTGATGATTAATAAAATGAAAAGGGTTCGTTTATTATGATTATGGCAATAGTATTGATCATATTGGTCGTTGGATCTGTGGTATTTCATTTAATGAGTCCATGGTACTTTACTGAGATCGCGTCTAATTGGGGCATGATTGATAACACGGTTACTATTACATTTTGGGTTTGCGGAATAGTTTTTGTTGCATTAAACCTATTCATGGCCTATGCCATTCTTAAATACCGTCACCGAGAAGGTCTTAAAGCTAAATACGATCCAGAAAATAAGAAGCTTGAATGGTGGTTGACTGTTGTCACTTCCATTGGCGTTATAGCGATGCTGGCGCCAGGGCTATTTGTTTGGGCACAGTTTGTTGATGTGCCAGATGATGCAGATATAGTAGAAGTTGTCGGTCAGCAATGGCAGTGGAGTTTTCGTTACCCAGGTGAAGATGGAATATTGGGTACTGTTGATGCACGTAATATTACTATTGATAATCCTTTTGGTATGAATCCTGATGACCCGCTTGGTCAAGACGATGTTTTAATTGATGCTAATGAATTTCGTTTACCATTAGATCGACCAGTAAAACTGGTTATTCGCTCTAAGGATGTTTTACATAATTTTACAGTCCCGCAATTCCGAGTGAAAATGGATTTGGTGCCTGGGATGGTGCCTTATTTGTGGCTAACACCAAATAGAGCTGGAACATTCGATATTTTATGCGAAGAGTTATGCGGTATTGGCCATCATGCTATGCGAGGAAAAGTAGTTGTTGAAGAAAAGCAAAACTTTGACGCATGGCTTGCTCAACAGCCTACGTATGCTGAATTAAATCTCAAGACTCAAACGGCAGACTTATCTGCAGGAAAAGCACTTTATCAAACATGTAGTGCATGTCATGGAGCGGATGGAGAAGGTATTCAAGCGCTGAACGCACCTAAGATCAGCGGGCAACAAGACTGGTATTTAAAACGGCAGCTCGATTACTTCAAATCAGGTATTCGAGGGTCAGCAGAAAATGATGTTTTCGGCAAGCAAATGGCGCCTATGGCTTCAATCTTAGCGACTGATAAAGCAATCGATGATGTAGTGGCTTATATAACTACGCTTCCTGATAATCCTGCTACACACACAGTGCAAGGTGATCTTGATAAAGGTGAAGATATATATTTAACCTGTGGAAAATGTCATGGCCTAGATGGAAAGGGTAATTGGGCATTACGTGCGCCGCGTGTATCTGGTATGAGCGATTGGTACATGGTGACACAATTAAAGAATTTCAAGCACGGTGCACGTGGTGCACATCCTGATGATTCTACTGGCTATCAAATGACATCTATGGTGCTTAGCTTAACAGATGAAAAAGTAGACGCAGTTGTCGCCTACATGAATACATTTTAAAAAAAACATATTTTATTGAAACTATTATATAGGTAATTTAGGAGAATCCGATGGCACATGCAGCAATTGCCGACAAGGGTCAAGAACTTTCGCATCCACATTCATGGATAACTAAATATGTTTGGAGCCAAGACCATAAGGTCATTGGTATTCAATATATTATTGTCGCAACATTAGTTGGGATTATTGCTCTATTTATGTCAGGCATGATGCGTCTGCAACTTGGTTTTCCTGGTGAGTTTACATTTTTAGAACCAAATGAGTATTACCAGTTTGTGACTATGCATGGAATGATTATGATCGTTTTCATGCTTACTGCATTTTTCCTGGGCGGGTTTGGTAACTTACTAATACCGTTAATGTGTGGCGCACGTGACATGGTGTTCCCATATATGAACATGTTGAGTTTCTGGGTCTATTTATTATCTGTATTGGTTTTAATTGCGGGATTTTTTGTGCCAGGTGGAACGACAGGAGCAGGGTGGACGCTTTATCCTCCTCAAGCAATCACCGGAGGCACGCCTGGTGGGGATTGGGGTATTTTGGTGATGTGCATATCGTTAGCATTGTTTGTTGTGGCATTTACCATGGGTGGATTGAATTACTTAACAACAACGTTACAGGCACGAACACGCGGATTGACATTAATGCGTTTGCCTTTAACTGTATGGGGAATAGTAATGGCAACAATTCTAGGGTTGCTTGCTTTTCCGGCGCTTTTTGTAAGCGTGATTATGATGTCTTTAGATAATATGTTAGGCACTAGCTTCTTCATGCCAGCAATTTCAGAAATGGGTGTTACTTCTGACCACACTGGTGGAAGTCCAATATTGTTTCAACATTTGTTTTGGTTTTTTGGCCATCCTGAAGTTTATATTGTTGCGTTGCCAATGTTTGGTATTGCATCAGATCTTATAAGCACACATGCACGTAAGAATATATTTGGTTATCGCATGATGGTATGGGCTATTGTTGCTATAGGTGGGTTAAGTTTTGTTGTTTGGGCTCACCATATGTACGTCAGTGGAATGAATCCATACTTTGGTTTCTTATTTGCCACAACCACATTAATTATTGCAGTGCCTACCGCGCTAAAAGTTTACAATTGGGTGCTGACCTTGTGGGAAGGAGATATTCATTTAACAGTTCCTATGCTTTTTGCTATTGGCTTTGTGTTTACATTTATTCATGGCGGAATTACAGGTTTATTTTTAGGTAATGTGGTTGTAGATGTGCCGTTATCAGATACCTATTTTGTTGTTGGTCATTTCCATATGGTTATGGGTGTCTCACCATTTCTAGTCGTGTTTGGCGGAATTTATCATTGGTATCCTAAGTTTACGGGGAGGATGTTAAACAATACATTAGGCAAAGCTCATTTCTGGATTACTTTCTTAGGGACTTATGCCATTTACTTGCCTATGCATTACATTGGAATACTTGGCGTACCACGTCGTTATTATGCTAATGGCGTTACTGATTTTATGCCTGATTCCGTTGCATCAATTAATGCAAGTATTACCGTTGCTGCACTAATAGTTGGTTCAGCACAATTAATATTTATTTACAACCTGATAGTTAGCTTAATGAAACCGAAAGATGCGCCCAGTAATCCCTGGAACGCGACATCATTGGAATGGCGAACACCAGAGACGCCACCACGACATGGTAATTGGTCGGATGAATTGCCAACAGTTTATCGTTGGGCTTACGCATATAGTGTTCCTGGCGCTGAAAAAGATTTTATACCTCAAGATGTTCCACCAAGTGCAGCTACGGGGAATAAATAAAAGTGACTATTACGTTAATCTTTCTTGCTCTTTTAATGGGAATTGTTGTTACTTGGTTGGTGAAACAGTCGATCAATAGCCAGCCATGGGCAGAAGTTGGAGTGATAGATAACGATAACCCTAATGGTCCTGTTTTTATAGGCTCAAAAAAAGTTTTTCTAGGCGGGCTGCTTGCTGTTCTAACTTCATTGTTCATGCTTTTTTTCAGCGCTTACCGTATTCGTATGGAGTATCCAGATTGGGTGCCGCTTGATGATCCTCAGATTCTTTGGGTTAACAGTGTTCTCCTGATTTTAGCGAGCATATTTTATCAACAAGCAAAAAATGCAGCGCAACGAAATAAAGAAGGTGGAATACGCGTAGGTTTAATATTAGCTGGTATGTTTACGTTTTGTTTTCTCTATGGTCAATTATGGGCATGGCAGCAAATCCATGACCAAGGTTTATTTATTTATTCTAACCCTGCAAATGCATTTTTTTATGTGCTAACTGGATTGCATGCATTACATATAATAGGTGGATTATGGGTATGGGCGCGATCTACCGCAAAAGTATGGCTAGGTGCGCAAGCTGATGATGTTAAATCATCAGTCGATCTTTGTACTTTGTACTGGCATTTTCTGTTAGTGCTTTGGTTAATTATGTTTTATTTACTACTGTCTACCTAGGGAGAAGCAATGGCCAATAGCAATGATGTAGAGTTGGATACACTTGTTACCGACTGGAGTAGCGATAAAGAGACGTTTAAAGTTCATTGGGGTAAGGCCATGATGTGGATCTTCCTCTTAAGTGATACGTTTATCTTTACCAGTTTTTTAACATCGTACATGAATGTACGCATGTCAACAGCAGAGCCATGGCCAAATTCAAGTGAAGTATTTGCCCTGACGTTGTTTGGACAACACATCCCTCTAATATTAATTGCCATCATGACATTTGTACTTATTACTAGTAGTGGCACCATGGCTTTGGCGGTTAATTATGGTTATCGAGGAGATCGTAAAAAAACAGCAATTTTATTACTCATCACTGCCTTTTTTGGTCTTATGTTTGTCGGCATGCAGGCATTTGAGTGGACAAAGTTAATCCAAGAAGGCGTTCGTCCTTGGGGAAATCCAATGGGCGCAGCACAATTTGGTTCATGCTTCTTCATGATCACAGGTTTTCATGGATTACATGTCTCGGGAGGTGTCATATACCTGCTCTATGTTGCAGTTGGTGTGATTAACGGACGTTATGAAAAGAAAGGATATGACATTGTCGAGATTTGTGGATTGTATTGGCACTTTGTTGATTTGGTGTGGGTATTTATTTTTGCATTCTTTTATCTTTGGTAAGGAGTCGTCATGAGTAGCACTGCAGAAGAACAACAACACCCATTAGGAATTTATTTAAAAATTTGGTTGCTGCTATTTGTACTCAGCGTATTTTCTTATTTAGTCGATTATTTTCAATTTCAAGGTTATTTACGCTGGTCACTAATACTGATATTTATGGCCTTAAAAGCTGGTTTTATTGTTGCCATTTTTATGCATATGGCATGGGAAAGACTTGCTTTAATCACTGCAATATTGATACCTCCTCTTTGTTTGTTGGTTTTGGTATTTTTGATGAGTGTAGAAGGAGATTACACATTCAAAGCGCGCGTTAATTATTTTGGCGCAGATCCAAATGCAGTACCATTGAGTCCCTCAGAAATCCATCACTAAATTCATACCTGTTTATGGTAGTGGTGTTTATGTATTGTGTATAAAGGTATTGCGCGGAATGTAATTCCTATATTCTTTTTGTTTTTTATTTCTCTTGATGATGTTTTCCCGCATGGGGGTGTGTTTCTTGAAGATGATCAGTGTGTCATTCAAATAGGTTTCTTTAAAGCACATTTTACAGTTTATCTGCCACAAATAAGCGCAAACAAAGAGTACTGTGAAGATCTCCCCAGCGCTGGTGAAACGCTATTTGTTTTAGATTATCTCCATAATAGCTTGAAGCAAATGCCAGTGGACTTTCGGATTATAAAAAATGTTACTGGTCTCGGACGTTCCACAAAGTGGGAAGATATTGTTAAGCTGAATAATCTGCATGAAGAGACAATATTTTATCAATCACATACATTTGCACAGAATGGTAGTTTTACAGTCGAACATCGATTCATCGATAATGGGCAATATATTGGAATTATTACAACTCAACAGCAAGGAAGCGAGAAAATATATCGTGCTGTGTTTCCATTTAAGGTGGGCGCAAGTAAAATTGGATATCTTCCGCTGTTTTTATTATTAATACTGTTAGTCGAGATCTATTACCTATACAGTAATGGAACTCTGCAACGTTGGTGTAATAGATTATCTAAAAGGTAGATGTTTTGAAATTACGGTGGCCACTTTTATTATCTGTAACAATCGCCATTGTCTGCTTGCCTTCTCATTGGTATCCAATGCCTGTACGTCTTCAAATTGCAAAAATTTTTGGTTCAAGTAATTTCCAGTCTTCCCCAGAATCAATGCCAATGACAATGCCAAGTGATATTGATGATGCTTGCTTAGAGGATGTTGCTGGCTGGCGTAAACAGCAAACAATAGAATCTGTGACTATAGAGAAATCATCCACTTGTATTGTAGATAATCCTTATGCAGTAGCAGCTTTTGTGCGTGGTACGAATAATGTGTCTGATCATGTGCTTCATCAAAGTGGATTGACGCCTGACTCTATTGAAAAACATACTGATATTGATGGTGACGGTGACCCAGATCTGATTCATATTCGGTTGGAAGTGGTTGAATTGAATGGCATGTCTCCACAATCTAAAGAGCCAGCAACACAATTTTCTATTGCGCCTGGAATAAAGCCCGGGTTTTGGGTATTTGCACCTAAACATTTTGGTATGGCGACTAAAAATTTTGAATCATCAGAATCGCGAGAACTTTTAAGAGCGCCATCTCCAACAATACGTGTTGAACAGGGAGATAAGGTCCAAATCACTCTAGAGAATAGCCATTACATGCCCCATACAATTCATTTTCATGGAGTTGACCATGCATTTGTAGATGATAATGGTGAAGGTAATGATGGAGTGCCAATTGCAAGTGAAATGCCTGTACTTCCAGGGAAAGCGCGCACATACGAAATGCAGCCTCGCAATAGCGGTACGAAATTCTATCACTGTCATGTGCAGCCGCATGTGCATGTCATGATGGGATTGCAGGGAATGTTTGTCATTGAAGAGAATAGACCCAATAACTGGGTGCAAACTTTAAATATTGGTGCTGGGCAGATTCGTTCTGCTTCTGTTGCCAGTAAAGAAAAGTATGATAGTGAATACGATCTACATTATATGGATATCGATGCTGATCTTAGTAGTCGTATTCAAAAGTTTAACGATGCACGTTTAATAACAAAGTCGATGCATCGTGAATATGATATTACTGATGCAACACAAGATTATTTCACTTTAAATGGCCGTTCATTTCCTTACACGTTTCAAGAATCTCTTGTAATTGTTAAGCCTGATCAGAAAATTAAACTACGTATTGCTAATGGTGGAAGAGAAAGCCTTGCTTTTCATACGCATGGACACAACGTTACTATTACCCATCATGATGGCAATCCTAGTCCTCCCGCTTCACAACTTAAACGAGATGTTGTCTTCATTGCTCCAGCGCAGAGAATAGATTTAGATCTAGATACTAAGAATGATGGTCTACACTCTTATGGTGAAGGTATATGGTTGTTCCACGATCACCAATATAAAAGTGTTACTACAGATGGAATAGGTCCGGGTGGGCATATAAGCGCGATTGTTTACGAAAAATATTTGCAGGATGACGGTTGGCCAAAGACATTGGGAGTGGGCTGGAATAAATATTTTACAGAAGCATATTATCGTAAAGAACAGCCAATATGGGAAAGTTATGCTCCAGGATTATTTTCGGATACAGGCACTGACAAGACACTATTAATTCGTTTGATTATTATTGCGATAGCGTTCAGCGTGATGTTGATCACTTTAATAGCAATCATTATTTCTCCAAAGCGCTGGTAACAATGTGCTCATCGCTTAAAAGTCGATTTCTAGCAATCAATATTTTTTCTTTTGCAATATTAATTAACTTTTCCGTTATAGCTCAGGAAGCAAAAGTTGATCACAGTCATCATCATCACAATATGTCTTTAGATGAGACGGGAATGGTAATGAATTCAAATAGCACTAAGTTGCCACGTGATTGTCAACAAGTATCCCAAGAATATGAATTTGAAGTTATTGCTGAAACTTCCTATGCCGTTGAGTTCCCTGGAAATATTTTTGGTTTGAGCCAGCATGAATATAAAGTCGAACCTTGTAGTCGTATTACAGTAACTTTTATCAACCAGGATGAGGTTAGACATCAATGGATGGTGCACGGATTGCCAAAATATCTTTACGATGCAGGCATGTTTCACTTGGAAGCAGCAGGAGGTCAGCAACAAACAGGAACATTCATTGTGCCTAGCGAAGATAAAACTTACTTGGTGCACTGTGACATTGCGCAGCACATGGAAAAGGGAATGAAAGCTCAGTTGGTAGTTGGCAAAGGCAATGGAGATTTATGGGGTGTGCCAAGTATCAGTAATAATTTCTATATGGATACTTATCTTCCTAGCTATAGCAAGTTGCTTGTCATTATCGCATTTATTATTGGTGTGGCAGTGACTACTTTTATAATTCTAAACAAACAGTAGAATTTTTGTATGTTATTCTAGAATTGTCTTGTTGGTCAGCCAGAGACGTGTTTTATTGAATTTTTTGCAGTTTATAGTCGTGTGAACATTCCATGCTCACACGACTAGACAAAAGCTTATGGTCGCTTTGGTGTTTTGTATTCTGCTTCTTTTTGAAACGGAGTCCAGGTAGTGTCATACCCAACGTAGCCCTTTTCATCTGCTTGTTTCTGAGATGTTTTCAGAAATTGCGACTCACCATCTGGGACATGGGGTCTAGTTTTTTTTGCGTCACTCATAAATCACCCTTCGATTTAAAAAATAGAGATTGTTCGAGCCGGCAAGTCTAACAAAAATGCACCAAGGGATGGCAATTTTCTCTTTATGCATAGCAAAATTCTATCTATAGCCAGCTATTATTAGAGCTGATCTAGCGTTATTGAGACTAATATATTGTTTAATTTTCGATCTATATTTGGTGCATTATCGAAAAATACCTTTCATTGGATACATTTAGATTAGTTGATTAATGGAATTCGTAGTTTACAGCCAATGGAGCCAACTGCCTGACAGCGCTAGTTTATTGTTTGCTGAGTGTGAGAAGGACTCACTATTTTTTTCCAGAATCTGGCTAGAGAACCTGACTGCTCATGCGTTGGCAGACCATCAGTCAATACGCCTTATTTGTGTGGTGGAGGGTGAAACTATTTTAGCTATTTTGCCAATGATAGAAAGTTCTCGAGATGGATTGAGGGCATTAAGCAATCACTTCACCACGCTATATTCTTTATTGATTTTCAATCATAGCCAACAAGATGCTGTTATGACTTGTATGGCGAAGGGGTTGTCTCGGATGAGTGTCTCAGCTATTCGACTCGAACCGATTGATGTTAGTGACAGCAATATGATTAAGTTAAGTCAATGTATGGAAGCATGTGGGTTTAAAAGTCATTATTACTTCCGCTTTTATAATTGGCGTCATCCAGTAAACGGCCAATCATTCAATGAATACATGGCTGAGCGACCTGCCAATATTCAAAATATGATTAAACGTAAACAGCGAAAACTGGAACGTGAGCAGGAATATGAAATTCGTTTATATCAAAATCTGCAAATTGATCGCGCGTTGGCTGATTATCAGGAGGTTTATCTCGCCAGTTGGAAAGCTAATGAATACTTTACGGATTTCACGCCAAGCTTAGTTCATAGATTATCTGAAATGGGCTGGTTACGATTAGCAATTCTATATATTGAAGAAAAACCTGTGGCAGCCCAGATATGGGTTGTGGTTCATGGTAAAGCGAATATTTACAGACTCGCCTATGATCAGCGTTGGAAAAATTATTCACCTGGATCAATATTAACTCAATACTTAATGCGTCATGTCATTGATACTGACAAAGTCGTAGAAATTGATTTTCTAACAGGGAATGAACGTTACAAGCAGGATTGGATGTCAGTGCAAAAAGAGCTTGCTGGGACACACTTTGTGAAAGAGCTCAGTGAAATAAATTGGTTTGGCCAAATTATTAAGTTATTTATGAGTAAGCGTTAGTGTTAAACGTTTGTTAATAAATGCTTTTGTGTCAAAAGCAGTGGCTCATAGATATATTTGTTAGAGACTTGCGCTTGGGAAATCAATATACCCTTCTTTCCCAGCAGGTGTGTACCACGTTGACATATCTGCCTCAGGGCTTAGAGGCAAGTTGTTTTTAAACTTTTCTACCAAATCAGGATTACTTATATAGGGTCTTCCAAATGCAATAAGATCTGCATCGTTATGTTGCAGGGCATTTTCTGCTAATTCTTGTGTATAGCCGGTATTACCCATGATAGGATTTTTGAATACATTTCGAAATTCAGATAGAGTCATGGGTTCACCTAACTCATGAAAACCAAATCCCAAACCATCCATTACATGCAAATAAGCTAATCCATATTTATCCAATTGACTGGCAACATAAGTAAATTGTTCGCGGTAATCCTTAGAACCCATATCATTAAATACACCATTTGGTGAGAGTCGAACTCCTACTTTACTTGCAGAACATACCGAAGTGACCTCTTTTACAACTTCATCAAGCATGCGATAACGTGCTTCAATACTGCCGCCGTACATATCCTCTCGATGATTAGTTTTTGATTGAAGAAATGTATCGAGTAAATAGCCATTTGCTGAATGAATCTCAATACCATCAAACTCTGCATCTTGTGCGCGCTTTGCAGCATTACGGTAATCAATTTTAGTTTGCTCAATCTCTTCTAGAGAGAGTGCTTTAGGTATTTCATGATCTTGTTTTCCAAGAGGTGTGTGAATATAGTCACCATTAATTTTAATTGCAGAAGGAGCCATTGCAGGCATGCCATTATGAAAACTGCTGTGAGAGGCGCGACCACAATGCCATAGTTGCAAGAAGATTTTTCCATCTTTTTGGTGAACTGAATTAACAATTTTTCGCCAACCTTCTACCATTTCATCGTTATAGATGCCTGGAGAATGTAACCACCCATTTGCTTGTTTTGAAATTGTTGTGGCTTCCGTGATAATTAAACCTGCTGATGCACGCTGTGTGTAATATTCCATCATCAATTCATTAGGAATGCGTTGTTCACCAGCACGTGCTCGAGTCATTGGAGCCATCACAATGCGATTTTTTAACCTAAGTCCACTAAGACTAAATTCTTCAAATAATTTCATATTAATTTCTCTGGCTTATTTTAGTATCTTTAAATAAATATTAATAAACTGATATTACAAACTTGTATATAATTTCGCGAATGTACTATACAAATAGGCTGATATTAATTAGAAAATTAATATATCAGCTGCCGGTTCAAAAACAGACGTACAAGGCTAATCCCCAAAGGGGTCGTCAGATAACATTAAGATAATATAGGGTGCATAAGTTAATACTGCGCCTTGGCTTATTTCAAGCTGATCAAAAATAGTAGCGACTTCAACTAGTTTAGAGTGATCTTCTGGTGTTTGCTGGAGTGACTCTAATGCTGAGATGAATGGTTGAATATCATTGTTATGAACATAAGTTTGTAGCATTTTGATTGAATGCTTAATGCTTTCAACATCGATTTTTTTTGTTTTGCTGATATCAGCAGGAGAGTGCTCACCAAATTCAGGCGGTTCCTCAAGAGAGCCAGTATTTTCTGTAGAAGGCTTTGCTACCACGCTGATTCCAGAAATAGAATTATATTCTTCTAGTGCTTTTTGTTTTAGCATGTTAACAAAGTTATTAAACTCAGTTACATTGGGTTTTGATAAGGCTAATGATAGTAATGGTTCGCCATTTACACGACTAACGAAATCAAGATGTGTTCGAGTGATTACCGGCTCTGGATTAAGTACTGCAAGTGTGACGCTAAGTGTTTCTTCTTTGTAACGGGATTTAATGCTGATATTTACTTGATCGTTAACTATCTCAAATTCATGAGTAGGTTTTAACAGATGTTTCTGAATAAGTTTAGTGCTCATATTATTTCACGGTATCTTGATTTGATATTCCGGCAAACGCATTAAACTCATTTTTTGCTTTTGTCTTTAAATCATCAACAAAGGCATTAAATTCTGGTGCATTTGGTTTATTCAGAAATAGCGATATTAGCGGCCTACACTTCACGCGACTATGAAATTCTAGTCGGGACTTGCTGATAATCGGTTCTGGGTCGATCATTGCTAGCTCAACTTCAAAATCTTTGTTTTCATCCAGCAGACTACTTACTTTAATTTTAATTAAATCATCGTGTAACTCGAACTCTCGTCTACCATACAAAATATGTTTTTGAATTAATTTATGAGTCATGATAACTAGCGCTGCTTGTTTAATGTTCCGTTTTGGACATGTCTATCATTTCAGAAACTTCGAGTGTCCCGTTAATTTCTCGGAACGGACATGACTTCGCGGCTTCAAGTGCTGCTTGCATGGATTCAAATCTGAGGATACTCATACCAGACATAAGTGTGGTTGTTCCTGGCTCGGTCTTTCCATCTGGGTGTACTGTATGGGTGTCTTTATATGGAATGGCCGGGCTGATGACAGCCTCGCCTAGCTCGGATAACCATCCCTGGTATTTTTCGAAGTGCTTTTTACCTTCTTCAGGGTTAGTAGGGTACTCTCCCCCCAAGTATATGAAAATGAATTGTGGCATGACGAATATCCTCTCATTATTAATAGCTAATAATACAACGTTCTTTATGCTGAAGTATTAGCTTATGCGTGTTTGATGTATTATTAGAGATAATGAATTCCATCTCTACGCTTATGTATATCCGGCTGACCTTCAGTCACGCCGCGTAACCTCGCTTCGACACGTATGGTATCCATTAGCGCTTGATCAACAATTTCCGGATACAGTTTATAAAAGCGCTCAACCTCAAGTGCATGGTGACGGGCATTGATTTCTAACTCGGTTCGCTGTTGTTGATTTAGCCCATGCAGCATTAGTAAGCGCGGTGACTGTCGTTGTAGATAGCGCTGACATAATTCTGCACTGATACTTTCTTCCCAGTCTTGCCTCAGCAGTAATGGTGGGAAAGAATCATCTTGTGTGGCTTGCCGGGTGAACCACTGTGCCTTTGCGTAAAAGCCTGCACGTTCTGCAACCAGGCGTTCTACTTGATAATTAATTGGCGCGTATTCATCAGATATTTCTTCTTCTGATCTATCTATTGGCATCACTGCCGCGGGTAACGCAGTCCATTCTGCGCGTTCTGGAAATGTTTTCTTTTGATCTTCTTCAGTACAGGAATAGATGAGTGCTAACGGTGATTGATCTTTGCCATCTAGTAACCAATATTCAAAAATATCTTTCGCTGGAAATGGCAATTGGGCATCAGCGAGGTAATGCAATAATTCCTTTATGCGTTCGTCTATATCTTCATTATTTTGGTCTTGTAATGAAGCTAATGTTTTCTGACGAATATCACTATCTTTAATCATTGCTACTCGGAAATAGCGTTTAACATCCTGCTTGTCGTCATTGGAATCTAATGAGTCATTTGTCGAATGAAGAAATTGAATTTCCCAGGTATCACTATCCAGAGTCAGTGCGCGCGCTCTGTCTGATTCTACGATTTGCATTTGCCCAGAATAAGGAGGCATTAAGCGTTGTGAGTATGCTTTAATCAAGGGAATGTATTTAACGGTTATTCGCTTAGTTTGAAATCATAGAACATTGTATGCGGCATCACACAGGATTCATTAGTTTATAAGAGTGTCTATCCAGTACAAGAATACTTTTTGCACATTAAATCTGAAGTAGTTTGACTAGCTTTTTAGACTCATCTCTTCGTTCTTCAGCTAGTTTTTGATAAGCCGTTAATTCTGCGCTGGCAAATAACTGGGCAATGGCGTCAAATTCAGACACTGCTCTTAACGCCATCTCTACATGATCTGATTCGGTTGCTAGTGCGTGCATGGCTGATGCGCGATTCGCGGTGACCATTGCCCACATCATCGGTACATCATCTTTTGCTAATGCTTTTAAGGTGGCATCATATATAGGAATGGATTCTTCAAGAGACTGGATGTCTTCCTCATGCTTACCTAAAGCTTGAAGAGTAGCAGCAACATTATTCTGTGTGATCGCCCAGCCATAGGCAGATTTATCTGGGGTGCGTTCCGCCATGGCGTTTCGCATGACAACAACGGCTTGTTCTAGTGTTCGTGAACCTTTGCGATGTGTTCCCAGTAGACAGAGCACATTACCGACACTGCATAATGCAGTTGCCCAGTCGTCTGGATGCTCCTCTCTTTTTAAGCCAGTGGAGGCTTGTTTAAAGATATCAGCAGCTTGTTTTAAAAAACTGGTGTCATCTTCAAGTTGTCCAAGTGTTTGCATGACCACGCCTAGACTATATTGCGTGCTGGCCCATTCATATGGCATCTTTTCAAGCGTGCGAACTTCTAGTGCTAACTCATAAGACATGGCTGCTTGTTCAAGAAAATGTGAGCTACCGCTGCGTTGTCCTATGAAGCCCATCACGTCACCAATGTTGTGATGAATCGCAGACCATTTTGCAGGGTCAGCTTCTTTATCTACCATCATTTGCAGACCCTGGAATAGCTCGATGGCCTGCTGGAATACATGTGCGCCACCAAGTCTTAATTCTCTAACATCGGCGGTGTCTACTAATGTTTTTTGTGAATTAGCCCATTCAATCAGTGTTTCTTTATTAGGAGCTATTTCAAAGAAAGTTTCACCATAACGATCAATCGCTTGAGTCAATGCTTTACATACAGGGGAATCACTATCGAGTAGTTTGATAATATGCGAGGCTTTGTTTTGAAAACGCCATACGATTGGAACGTTTAGTCCTGGGGTTAAAAGCGTTTCGGCATATAAGTTGTGAGGCAAATTAACACTCCGTGTTAAGTAGGTAGATTAATTAATAGGTTTTACGTGTTGATCTTTCCCTACAATTTCACTGATATCGGGTTCAGCATTCACTGGACCACCTACTTCAATTTCTTCTGGCGTTGCATCCCGCACAGTTAGTATCTCAAGTTTGAATACTACTTCGCGGCCACAGAGTGGATTGTTGCCATCAATCGTGACAGATTTCTCGTCGACTCTGGTCACAAGGAAACTCTTCGTATCGCCCTGATCATTTTCCATCAGAATATTCATGCCGACCTCGCGGTATTCTTCTGGCACGTTATCAATATGGTCAGTAAACACGAGTGACTCATCACGTGCACCATATAATTTATTGCAGTCAATGGGAGCGTCAATGACGTCGCCAGTAACTTTTCCTTCCAGCGCAGCAGTGACCTGAGGTGCAAAGGCTTCAGTCACTCCATGAATATAGCCTATTGGATATTCGACGGATGTCAGAACTTCATTAGATTTTGAATCGATGATTTTATATGTCAATTCAACAAGCTTTCCATTAGTGACTATGTCTTTCATCATTACATTCCTGAGCGTAATAACTGCATTTTGAACTAAAAAATAGCAGCAGCAAAAATTTTAATTTCTTCGCGTTCGTATCCGAGGACAAAACGTCCTAGCCATTCACCTTCTTTTTTGGTACTTCTCACGCGATATAAAATAGTGACGTGCTCTCCGCGACGAATAATGCCAAGAAAATCGTAATCAGTTTGTAGGTTTCTTGTTAGCTCACTTTTTGCAAATTGCTTGCCTACTTCGACTTCATTTAGACCTATCAGTAAGTCGTATGAAAAGTTTCGAATGAATTTTCCATACTCACCTTCATTTGAGTACTTGATGAGGTCGTCCCACATCGGGTTTGCTAAGGCTAAAATTTCTTCGTCTGTTTTATCAATTATGTTCATGGGTAAATCTATAGTGTGTGAGGATATAATTTTAAACGATTTTTAACCAAAAAAGGCCAACAGCAAAACTGTTGGCCTTTTTTGGTTAAAGCTGTGAAGTACAAGAGGTATCCAATGTCGAATACCTCTTGTCGTCAAGATTACTTACGCAACCTTTTCCTCTTCATCACTTACTAAGTGATAGCAAGGTGCTTTTTCCATGGTGTACTCACCAGTTTTTGGATCACGACGTGAAACAGTTAATACATGCCAGTTTTGGTCATCTAGTTTCATCGCGTCGCCACGGTAGTAGTATCCAGGCCAACGAGTTTCCTTACGGAATAAAGTGTGTTGTAACACAGCTTCAGAAGAAAGTTGACGATGCTTCAATTCCCATGCGCGAAGTAGCTCATGGATATCTTCAGCAGCAATCTTCTCTAAGTCTTCCTCAAGCATCTTCATCTTCTTCAGACCGATGTTAAGTAGCTTGTCGTTGGTCATGTAGCTAACTGTTACACCACCAGCATATTCGTCCATTAGCTTCTGCAAGCGATCAAGACCTTGACGTGGGTTGATGTAATTAGGGTTAACACTACCTGCAGTGATTTCATTGCGATAGATTTTGTAATGCTCCATCGGTTTGAAAATTTGCTTGCCGCGCTTGTCAATCTGCTCTTGAGATACTTTGATGCCTTCTGCTTTACCATCGTCAATGTATTTGCAAGCAGCTTTAGCAGCCAATCGTCCTTCAGTAAATGAACCCGAAGAGAATGCGTGTGGTGTACCACCCGCAGCATCACCAGCTCCGAATAGACCTTCAACGGTAGTCATGCGATTGTAACCCCAGAAATACTCTTCTGGAGCAATATCTTCTGGACCAGAAACCCATGCGCCACAACCGGTTGCATGTGAACCCATAACATAAGGCTCTGAAGTAGTTAATTCAGGGTTCTCATACTTAGGATCAACGTCAGTTGCAGCCCAAAGTACTGCTTGACCGACAGTCATACCTAAGAAGTTATGCCAACCAATTTCTTCCAAATGAGGATCTTGGAATGCTTCCATAGTGACCATGTGAATCGGTCCGCGACCTGCGTTTACTTCGTTTATGAATGCATGGTTACGTAGACATGTTGGAATTGGCTTATGAGATAAATGTTGTCCTTCAGTATCAAGGTATTCTTTACCAACCATTTTTGATAATTCAGGGAACCACTTTGATTCATACTCTTCGCCAACACCATTTTGTGTATATGTCTTAAGATGCAGGAAGTACGCGCCTACCGGTCCATATCCATCTTTGAATCGTGCTAACACAATACGGTTTTCCATCTGTGTCATTTTAGCGCCAGCTTCAATTAGCAAGCCATAAGCAGAGCCTGATGACCATGGTGCATACCAAACACGACCAGCACCTTCACCCACTGAACGTGGCTTAAAGATATTTGACGCGCCACCAGCAGCACAGACAACAGTTTTTGATTTGAATACGTGGTAGTCACCAGTACGAACGTTAAAACCAACAGCACCTGCAACTCGATTTTCTTTGGCGTCATCCATTAATAGATGGGTTACACAGATACGGTTAAATACTTTATCTGCAGATTTCTTTGCGGCTTCTGCGACGATAGGCTTGTATGACTCTCCGTGAATCATAATCTGCCATCGGCCTTCACGCTGATACGCACCAGTTTTAGGGTCACGCATCAGTGGTAAACCCCATTCTTCGAATTGGTGAACCGCTGAATCTACGTGTCTTGCCATGTCGAATAGTAAATCTTCACGTACCATTCCCATCAAATCCATGCGCGCATAACGCACATGATCTTCCGGATTGTTTTCACCGAAACGGGTTCCCATGTATGTGTTGATTGCATAGAGGCCCTGTGCAACTGCACCAGAACGATCGATATTCGCTTTTTCAGCAATGACAATTTTTTTGTCTTTACCCCAATATCTGGACTCAAAAGCAGCACCAGTACCAGCCATGCCTGCACCCGTGATCAGAACATCAATGTCGTCTTCAACTATAGTTTTGTAACCCATTAGTAGTACACCCCTTCTTTCATCTTCAAGCCGTTTGACTCAAGTGTGTGTAAACCACCTTCATCTAGGCGAATGTATTTCGGCTCATTGAAAAGTAATTGGCTATCAGTCATATCCTTGCTAGGAGCAGATTCTTCCGAAAGTTTTGGAATGGCTGTACCCCAAGGTTTAGTAGTAATAGGAGCAAGAAGATTCATGTCTTTCTTGCCGTTACGGAATTTAATCCTCCAGGCAATAACACCTTTCTCTTCATCTCGAATTACTCGAACTGAGTGACCTAGTGGTGCAAAGTCTGCATATCCACGAACGTCGATAGCATTATGTGGGCATGCTTTAACACAGGAGTAGCACTCCCAGCACATGTTGGGTTCGATGTTGTAAGCACGTCGAGTCGTTGTGTCGATGTGCATGATGTCTGATGGGCAGATATCAACGCAATGTCCACAACCATCGCAACGAGTCATATATACAAATGTAGGCATAATAATTCTCTCTTAATATTAGAAATGGGTTGGGGCTTCTCGCTTGATACCTTGCCCCATGTTAGGTGGATTTGTGCCCATATATTCTGGGATATCCGGAAATTTTGCTTGAAGAGCAGGGTCTGAAAGATCTCCTAGCTCTGGCAAATTCTCATATGAACCATCAGCTTTAATACAACGCTTTTGGAAAGCCGCCGCAGGTTTGAAGAACATATGTGCAAACTTAGACCAGAACACTGTTGAGAACAGGAGGGTGCTAGACAGGATAAATAGTCCAAACAAGATCATGTTTTGAGTGCCAGACCAAAGTAATGCAAATGTTCCCATAGTGATCAGGGAGACGATGAAAATATCTCCACGACCATTAAAGTTATACCATTTGACACCTTCAGAAGAGACGTCTACGCGGATGAAGAACCAGAACCAGTAACCACCAAGACATAACATGATTGCACCAACGTGCCATAAAGTTGTTACAGCTGCTGGAGCTGCTGAAGCTTCTGCACCTGTATGGCGGAAAATAAGCAATGCCGTACAAACAACAAAAACGATAAAGCCATACATAGTCAAAAGGTGGGAATAACGTCGAGCTGGTCTGACTTTGAATTCAGCAGAGGTTAGAACCTCATTAGCGACTGTCGCGACAGCCAAAGATACCTTCTCACCACCGCCTAGAGTGCGTTTTGCGCTCTTTTTAGCTTTTTCAGCATTTTCAAAGAAGTACTCTGCACTTTTTTTGTGCATCATATCGAGAATTGTGCCAACAACAACGAGGATGAACATCAGAATTACATAATATTGCATCACTTCAGGCGATATAAATGCTGAGAGCTCGGCAAAGGGGTTGGTATTAAACATTATCTTGGGCCTCCTGATAATAATGTTATTTTTTTTTGTGACCCGCGAGTTTGATGCCGAATCTTCGACAATTCAACATAAATTAAGTTATAGCGCTTTTAAGAATACTTATGAGCAAAAGAGCCTAGATAGATTGTGGGACATAATAATGGCGCACTAGTGGAGATATGTAGCTGAAACAGAGCGTTATACAATATTATTAAATGCTAATATAGTTTGATGTACCCCTAAATGTATACGTCGCAATGTACAATACATTTATGAAGAGGCGGTGAATTAATCATTCTATCTTCATAGTGACAACTGGTCTTCCTTCTAATGTCCATTGATGCATAGAGCCATCATAGAGTTTTGCCTTGCTATTATTCAGTAGCTCATGAAAAACAAACCAACCACCCGAAGCTAAGTGCCCACTGTTACAGTAAGTAATTAAATCTTGTTTCGAATTGACACCAAGCGCTTTGGATAAGTTTTCTAATTCTTCTTTTGAGGAGAATTTCACAGGTGTGTTGCGACTGGATAAAAGACTTACAGGAAATAATTTTGCACTAGGAATATGGCCTTTTTGTTTAACTTTGCCACTCTTATAGGTTCCTAGGTATTGTCCGATCTCGCGCACATCAACAAGTTGAGAGTTATTCTCTTGTATAGCAGTGTGTACTTGATTGCTGGTTGCTAATAACTGCTTGCGTTCGCTTAGAGCTTTCCAGTTTCCGATTGTTGAATTAGTAGGATTTGTTGTGATTTCTCTCCCATCTAATAGCCATTGTGCAGTCCCGCCATTTAAAATCGAAACTAGGTCATGACCAAAATATTTAACTTGCCAATACATGCGAGATGCCATGGTGAGATCGAATAAGCTTTCTGCGTTAGTCAAAATTACGATGTGACTGTCTTGGTTTGCACCAGCGTGTTGCACAATGCTTTCAAAATTGGTTTTTGAAGTAGTCATATACTTGATTGTGTTCTCACCAATCTTTTGTTCCCCTCGTACATTTTTATAAAGTACAAGATTTGCGCCATGGATATGACCGCCAACACGAGCTAGGCTTTGTTTGTTGGTTTTTTTATTTGTTTTGTAAATGGGCTTGCTGGTGAAACTTTTGTTGTCAGCTCTAACATCAAGAATAACGACATTGTCTAGATTTTCTGAAAGCCAGGATGTTTCGACAAGAGGAGGTACCTGTTGATTATTTGCTGAAGATATAGGTGATAAAAGCAAAAGTAATGAGAATATTGACAAGCGTAAAGTAATCATTGATATTTTTAGTTAGTATAATTAGGAGATGAGATGATTATACCAGTAATTAAATATGCGAAATTTCAGTGATGGAATAAGTTTTTTGCACTATTGTTTATCAAGATACATTATTTTTGTCATTTGTAAATTTTATCGCGGCGATATATTTTTTTTAATTTACATGTATTTGACAAGCATTGATAATTTACTGTTAATATAATTTATTCACTCTTAATAAAGTTGATTCTCTATTAAATAAAAATAATAAAGAGGTTGTTGATGAGCAATTTGAATGAACAATTAGAACAGCTATTGCATCGTGCTGATATCAGTATGTCTGGTTCGCGTCCTTGGGATCTTAAAGTTTATAATGATAATTTTTTCACGCGTATTTTTTCAGAAGGCTCTCTTGCCTTGGGCGAAGGCTATATGGATGGCTGGTGGGATGCTGAAAGTGTCGATGAATTTATCTGTAAGATTTTATCGAGTGATATTAGTAAAAGCATAAAGCCCTACAAGATTTTAGCACTTTCACTGCAAGCGAAGTTAATCAATTTGCAAAATCTCTCACGCTCAGTACAAGTTGCGGAAAGCCACTATAACTTGGGTAATCGGCTTTTCGAAATCATGCTTGATAAACGATTAACATACACATGTGGCTATTGGAAGAATGCAACAGATCTAGATACAGCTCAAGAAGCTAAGTTAGATTTAGTATGCCGCAAGTTAAATCTTGAAAAGGGACAGCACATATTAGATATAGGTTGTGGTTGGGGAAGCTTTGCAAAATTTGCTGCAGAAAATTATGGAGTCGAAGTTACTGGTATTACTATCTCAGAAGAACAGGCAAATTATGCAAAGCAAGATTGTAAAGATTTTCCCATAAATATTGTTGTTCAAGATTATCGGCTTTTAGAAGGGAAGTTTGATCATATTGTCTCGCTGGGAATGTTTGAGCATGTAGGTAGCAAGAACTATCGTAGTTTTTTTCAGCATGCGAACCGGTGTTTAAAGGATGAAGGTCTGTTGCTCCTCCATACAATTGGTGGATTAGAATCAAATCTCACACCTGATCCCTGGATTCATAAATATATTTTTCCCAATGGCCAAATTCCTTCGTTAGCAGAAGTGGCAACGTCATCTGAAAAATTTTTTCTTGTTGAAGACATGCATAACTTTGGTGCCTATTATGATAAAACATTAATGGCTTGGTACAATAACTTCAATGCCGGCTGGGACGAGTTAAAGGGAGAATATAGCGAACGTTTTTACCGTATGTGGAAATTTTATTTGCAGGCGTGCGCAGGTGCTTTTCGTGCTCGAGATCTCCAATTGTGGCAATTTGTAATGTCAAAGAGTGGCGTACAGGGAGTATACGATAGAGTTAGTTAGTAAGCGTTAGCCATGAATCAATCGCGTCTGGTGAAAGTCTTATAGTATTTATTATTCACTAGTCTTGAAAACAGCTTGGATCGCCACCATGTTAACGAGTATCGATAAAGATTATTAGGATGCTAGTTAATGGACGATGGTTATTTGCTGCTAGAGCAGGATGATACAAAAAGCGCATATTATTTGGCGATGACTAAAAGTGGCGCGCTATATTATGGTTCGGTAAATACTAATATGGATTTAAACAGTGAATGGAAATTAATTGTCATGGATGAGACGACTATTGATTCTGTTCACTGAATCAATAATTATTTTTAATAATACATTCCACATAATTTAAATTTAATGTCATTATGTTTGATGAGCAAACAGAGCAAGATATGGTTGCGCATATGAATGAAGACCATGTTGATGCCATGCGCGATTACTGTCGGTTGAATGGCATAAAGACGTTTAAGACTGATCCTAAAATGCTGAGTATTGACAGAGCTGGGGTTGTGATATTGGTCAATGACGAGAATCTTAGAATTGATTTTTCTCAAGAATGTGAGACGCCTCAGCAAGTTCGAGCAGCGTTAGTGGAATTGGCTAAAGAAGCGCGTCAATAGTGAACTATATAAAATTGATTTAGTCCTATATTTATATCCGTTAAGTATGGATTGAATTAATTCTGCTATCTACATTAGTGTAAGATTATTCGCATGAAAAATATTATTTTATATATTGTTAGCATGGCATTCATGGCTAATACCCTCATCGTTTCAGCTGATGTGAAGCTGTGCATGCAGGAACAGACTAATAATGTTATTCATTTGGAAATGCTAACTGAGTCAGAAATGCCCTGTCACGAAGAACAGCAGAATGAAGATAAAAAACATTGTAAAGATGCATGTTTTTGTTTGATTTATTCGGCAAACCAAACACCCCATATTAAATTGGGTGATTTGAATGCAGTTAATACTCATGAAGAGCGATTTGTTGCTATTGATGAGTATGCTGTTTCTAATTATTTATCACTTTTATATCGCCCTCCTATCTATTATTCCTGATTGATGAGCTAACGTAGCTCATTTTTTTGTATCGCTTTTAACAAGCGATAAAGAAAATTTTTCAGGAGAAAATCATGAAAATATTGTTAGCACTTTTGGTGCTGAGCGTTATCGCGCAGGATGTGTGGAGTCGACCTGTTTCATATCCTGGCGGCATAACTATGGATATGAATAACAATGGTGATGAGCATTCATTGTTATTGCATTACTCACCCAGCGCAAGATATTCACTAGGGGTCAGGTCGGAATACCGGCGAAGCAATGAATATGCAATGGTTGCTATTCAACTTAATAATCTTATTAAACGATGGAATAAAAAAGATTCGCAAATGAATCTTTACGTCAAATCTGGTGTTGGCTTCGCCGATAGAAACTCTGGTCATTTACATGATGATTCTAGTATAGCTGTATTTACAGGAGTGTCTGGTGATTGGGAAACACGACAGTTATTTTTAGGTTATGACAACCGCTTTCTTGACGCTGGAAGTGTAGATGATTTTTTCATGCAAAAAATTCGCTTAGGTGTCGCACCTTACATTGCAGATTATGGTGAACTTCACAGTTGGCTCATGCTTGAAGTAGAGCATAAGCCGGAAAGTGAACACAATATTACAGTGACACCAATACTGCGTTTTTTTAAAGACGTTCATAGAGTTGAACTGGGTATTAGTCACCATCGAGACGCCTTGTTTAATTGGATTGTTCGTTTCTAAACTTTGAGGATTATCATGAATAAATTAATTATGAGTTTAGTGTTGTTTGTAGCTTTGATTTTGAATAGTGCTTTTGCAGACCATCCGCAGGGGACGATTAAAGTAGATATTTATGGTCTCGTATGTGACTTTTGTGCTCAGGCATTAGAGAAAGTGTTCGCAAAGGAAGATGCGGTGGATAATATTGATGTCAACCTTGATGATAAAATTGTTACTATCCATTTGAAGGCTAGAAAACAACTTAGCGATAAAGTCATTCGTAAAAATATTGTTGATGCTGGATACAACATAGAGGAAATTCGCCGTGGCGGATAACTTTTATCAGCAAACACTTTTACCTGTAATTACTTTGTTTAGCAGTATTGGTACTTTAGTTTGTTGTGCGCTTCCCGCATTATTTGTGACTTTAGGTATGGGGGCGGCGCTAGCAGGATTAGTCTCTACAGCGCCGTGGTTGGTTGCAATATCTGAATATAAAGTGTTTGTATTTGTAGTAGCCGGATTGCTTTTACTAGCATCTGCGAGTTTGCAATGGAAGGCACGAAATCAACCTTGCCCTCTTGACCTTAAACAAGCTGAAGCATGTAGCAAGCTTAGAAAAATCAGTTGGATAATATTGGTAATTTCAATTTTAATTTATCTGGTTGGCTTCTTCTTTGCATTTCTTGCTGCTAAGTTATTTTAGACTCGCATTTCTATATTTGATTGCTGCTTAGACTTCTATCCCTCCATTAAGTTAGCTTCAACTATGTTTTTTGCGAAGTTCTGGTATTCGCCTTCAACCTGTTTTGCCATTGTATCTGGGAACACGTGAAATTCGCCTTGTTGTAAGCCCTTAATAATAGCATCAGATACTAACGTGGCAGGTTCTGCAATCTCACTTAAACCTGCGGCATCTCCCATATCAGTGGCAATAGGTCCTGGATGAACGCTCATTACAGATGTGCCTTGTTCGCTGAGCAAATCTCTTAGCGACTGAGTAACAGAATATGCTGCTGCTTTTGATGCGCTGTAAGTCGTAAATGGCACAAAGTTTTTAATTGAAGCGACTGAGTTAAGTTGTATAAGTGCACCACCGCCATTTTGTTTGAGTACGGGTGCAAAAGCCTGGGCCATTCTTATAAGCCCGCCGACATTAATGTCCATCTCAAAGTTAAGACTTTCTAAAGCGTTGTTATCTAAAGGTGTTGTTGAGGTTAATACGCCTGCATTATTGACAATGATTTCAGCATCGTTGGCTGTTTTTGCAGCATTGGTGATAGTTTGAGGATCAGCTAGGTCCAGTTTGATGGCTGATACACGATTACCATATTTTTCAATTAAGTCACTGGCTGATGAGGTATCTCTTACTGCTGCGTAAATTTTTTTTGCACCATTCTCAAGAAAAGATTCTGCAATCGTTTTGCCAATGCCACGGTTTGCTCCCGTGACTACGGCGACCTTATCGTTAATGTTTATACTATTTGTCATGTGGATCTCCATTAAATTGTGATTGAAAATATTATTTGTTAGATCATTGAAAGAAATGTTATCACTTGCATTTCGGCAAATAAATAGACAATATATGCAATAATTATTTGCAAAAATGCAAGTTGATGATTGACTGGAATGATCTGCCATATTTCTTAGCTGTCGCAAAATCAGGTACGTTGATGGGCGCTTCAAAAGAGCTGAGTGTCAATCATTCAACGGTGTTTCGTAGGATTAATGCCATTGAGGAAAAGCTGGAAACGCGGCTATTTGAGCGTTTGACGGATGGTTATGAGCTAACTGAAATTGGGCATACCGTTCTGAAGCATGCACAAGAAGCTGAGAACTCGATTCATTCATTGGAGCGCGCTGTAGCCGGTAAGGACTTTGGTCTATCGGGTGAAATTCGAATCACATCCCCTTTGTCTATGGCAGATCATGTGTTAGCGCCTTGCATAGCAAAATTTCGTGTTAAACACCCCCAAATAACCGTCAACATTATTGTGAGTAGTGCATTGTACGATTTATCACGAAGAGATGCTGATATTGCTATTCGTTCTACAAATAATCCGCCCGATTTCTTGATTGGCCGTAAAGTAACAGACATCACGTGGTCAGCGTACGCAAGCAAAGCTTATATAAAGAAGTATGGTGCGCCTAGCGAAACAAAAGAATTAGAAGGTTTTCATATCATTGGTGTTGATGAGTCTTTATTGAGAATAGAGGCCTATAAATGGCTTATGAATAATTTCTCAAATGATCATTTTTGTTGTTCAGCGAGCGATGTCAAAACTATATCTACTTTATGCAACGAAGCTTTGGGTGTTGCTGTGTTGCCAACTAATTACTTCAACAAAAATCTAGTAAAGCTATTTGATATTGAGCCCCGTTTTACAGATGGTATTTGGATATTGACGCACCCGGATTTAAGGAGAGTCACTAGAATAAAAGTGTTTAGTCAATTTTTATATAAGTACATGATTGATATTAATCTGTAGCGGTAATTTTCTTTATTATGAATAATAATATCTAATTAAGAATAGTAGTTTAATTACCTCTTTGTGAGACATGCATGCCAACAAGCCTGGCTATGAGCACTACTAGGTACACTTGTCCAAAAAATCCTTCAATAATGGTAATTAATTTAGCTGCTGGTAGATTGGGAGCAATGTCACCGTAGCCAACAGTTAAAAGAGTGATAAAGCTAAAATAAATTCGGTTTAGCCCAGCATCTTCACTAGAGAATGAAATAATCTGTCCGTTTAATGACGAAATAAATGAGCCTGGTTGCAATGTATCGATAAACCCATATACAGATGCGAAAGCAAAACCTAAAAGTAAATAAGCACATAAAGATTCCGAGATCGTATCAATAGTCACTGCGTCATTTGAAAAAATATTTTTAAGAATGAGGGCAATGGCAAGTGCTAACGCTGAAAATGTGAAAGCATGCATCAGTATTAGAATATTTTGATCGTTACTATTCGCAAGATGTGCCCAAGAAAATAATAATGAAGCACAGGCTAGCGCAATGTAGCTGAAAATAACTTTGCGGTTATCGCCCAGCACAAATACCATGATGATAATTAATAAGCTAAAGGCAAGTTGAGAACTTATTTTCCCTAATAGAGGCGCAAATAATATATTCGCGACCAATGCTAATAGCAATAAGCTGAAGCGCCAATTGGAAATAAAATCAGTCACGAATGAATTTTTAAAGCGAGCGAATCAATTAGCCGAAGATTTCTTTACTGAGTAGGTTCAATGTATTGACTTTGAGGGTAGTCAGGTTCGTACTTGCGCGAAGAAGTTTCTTTTACGGTTGTTAATATGTCTGACTCGTTAGAGCTTGGTTGACGTTCTTCATTTGATTTAGCTGATTTTTTTTCTGTATTTTTAGCATTAGCTTTGGTGCTTTTGCTTTCATCGATAGTAGCTGTTGCTGCCTGCTTATCATTTTGATTGTTTTGTGCTTTTTTGTTTGAACGCCGCTTATTTTGTTTATTGTTTTGATTGGCTTGTTTTGGAGCATAAGTAAACCAATCTTCATCATTTATGCGGTAGTGGTGGTCGCACTCTTCTTTGATGATGTGTGCGGTTGTCGCGTCTACTGAAGCAATTTCTACGCGTACGCCTTCTGATTTTAAATGTCTGACCAATTCAATGTAGTCTGAATCTCCTGACATGATAACAATAGTGTCCACTTTGCTTGCTAATTGCATAGCATTAATTGACAAGGGGATGTCGGCAGATTTGTGGCATGGACGGACTGAGCCATGGAAATACTCATGTAAACGATCTTTTAATTTCTGTGATATCTGTTTGCCCTCGCGGAAATAAATTAGGCGATTGAGCCCGCGATTACCTAATAATTTGGGGATAAGTTTGTCGAAGTTGAGCATTGTATTCACGTCTTTAGTTTGGTCGTGAATACTTCTTTCAATGTTATTTCCATCAATGAGGATAGCAACAGTTTGGCTGATACTGATATCTTCAGATTTTGGTTCGTTCATAAAAATAGTCCTTTAATGGCTGAAAAATAATTTCGCCGAAAAATAGTTGTAGGGATATAAAATAAATATAAGTACAAAGGCGGCTATGCATAAATGAGCCACGCCATTTGCGGGATGATTACTTATAGATGTAAGCATCTACCGTCATTATAAGGCGTTATCCGTATAAGGTAAAATAATATTTGTAAATGCTCTGCTAAAGGTGCATAGATGGCCGATTAACCAGCAAGATCATTGCTGGTTGGTAATTTTGTTCAGGACGTGTGCGCAAGCAATCATCCCAAATGTAGCGGTGACTGCCGTCAACGAACCAAAGCCATTAGCACAATTTAAACCACTTATATTACTGCATTCAGATTTGCTGGTACTGATTTCATTGTCGTCAGTAGGGTAGCGTAATTGTTCGGAAGAAAATATACAGGCTATATCAAATCGTCTTTGTAAATTTCTTGGGAAGTTATGCTGAGTGCGTAACTGCTTGCGGGTTTTTGCTAGTAATGAATCACCTTCAGAACGACTGAGATCAGTGACCTTTATGCGTGAAGGGTCTACTCGTCCACCGGCACCGCCGATGGTTAGTAAGTTTATTTTGTTACTTCTGCAATAATGGATTAAAGAGGCTTTGACGCGAAATTGATCTATACAGTCAATAATATAATCGAAAGAAACGTTTAATAGTAGAGGGATATTGTCGCAAGATAAATGATCGTCAATTAAATTAATCCTGCAATCAGGGTTAATAGATTTAACACGTTCTTGCATAGCAATAACTTTCGACTGCCCTAATGTTTCTGAAAGCGCGTGTACTTGTCGGTTGATATTAGATTCTGAAATATGATCTAAATCTATTAATGTTAATTGTTGTATGCCACTGCGAGCTAATGATTCCACTACCCACGAACCTACACCGCCAATGCCGATTACACAGATATGGCTGGTAGAGATTTTTTGGTATGCTTGTTGGCCATAAAGCCGCTGTATTCCAATAAATCGTCTGGAAGTTTGTTTGCTCATGATGTGCTTATAATTGAATAAATTTATGTTCAGAGCAATAACTTATTTTTATGAAAATAATTGATACTCATTGCCATCTTGATTTTGATGCGTTCGAGCATGATCGTGATGAAGTACTTAAGCGTGCTCGTGCATATGGTTTGAGTGGATTTGTGGTTCCCGGGGTTAAGCAGGCAACATGGGAATCGCTCATATCGCTTTGTGATCAATCACAAGATATGCATTATGCTTTAGGTATGCATCCTATGTTAATACAAGAACATGAATTAGATCATATCAATAAACTGCGTGATTGTGTGGAGGCTAATAATCCTGTTGCGATAGGAGAGATTGGCTTAGATTTTCAAGATAAATCATTACAAGCAGACAAACAACTAGAGTTTTTTGAACAACAATTAAAGCTAGCATGTGATGTTAATTTGCCAGTAATCCTTCATGTGCGTAAAGCGCATGAAGAAGTATTGGCATGTATTAAGAAATTTCCTATCGTAGGTGGTATCGTGCATGCGTTTAATGGCAGCCTTAAGCAAGCAGAGTGCTATCAAACTAGTCACTTCAAATTTGGTTTTGGGGGAATGTTAACTTATGAGAGATCTTCTAAGCTAAGAAAGCTTGCGGCGGAGTTGCCAATTGATTCTATAGTATTAGAAACTGACTCGCCTGATATGACTGTTGAGCAGCATCGCGGTGAAAGGAATAGTCCGGAGTATTTGCCTCATTGTTTACAGTCGTTAGCAGAAGTAAGGTCAATGTCCGTGAATCAAGTAGCACGTCAGACTTCAATAAACGCCTGTGATGTATTAAATTTGAATATTTAATTTGCTATGGCCTATTCACACTATAATCGTTTTACGCGAACACAAAGAAGAATAGCTATCAAAAGTGATGGCTTGCCATTAATTCAGCTGGTGAAGTTGCTAGAGCTGAAGCAAATAGTTGAAGAGTTAAAGCATCAGCTAACATTAGAGAATTTACAATTTGTTGAGAGATCTAGCCAGCATCTAGTTGATGCAGTATGCCAACAATTGGAATTTTCGAGTGCGCGTGTGCATGTGCTTGAAAGGAGGCCGTATGATGACATGAGTGAGTTGCATGGTTTGTATGAGCCAGTAGATGAGGCGCGTCCACGGGCGCGAATTTATGTATGGATGCGTACGGCTAAAAGACAGCAGGTGGTTGCATTTAAAACATATTTGCGAACACTGGTGCATGAGTTATGTCATCATTTAGATTATGAATATTATGAGTTGGAAGATTCGCTACATACACAAGGATTTTTTCAGCGAGAGTCGAATATTATGAAGCAATTATTTGAGTGAGCAATGAGTGTATTAAATAACAAACTAAGCATGCCAACACGTAAAGAGGCTCTTCCAGGTAGAACTACTGTTATGGTAGTTTCACCGTTACATTTTGTGAATAATAATCCTATAAAACCACCATTCCCGAGCCATATTGAAAAAATTATATTTGGGTTGGGCTGTTTTTGGGGCGCAGAAAAAAAGTTCTGGCAAGAAGAGGGTGTTTACTCAACTGCCGTAGGATATTCTGCGGGATTCACACCTAATGCAACTTATGAAGAGGTCTGTACTGGCCTAACTGGCCACAATGAAGTTGTGTTGGTCATGTTTGATCCTAACATGGTCAGCTTTGAAAAATTACTGACAATATTTTGGGAGTCACATAATCCTACACAAGGTATGCGTCAGGGTAATGATAAAGGCACACAGTATCGTTCAGGTATTTATACTTTTAGTGAGGATCAGTTAGTGTTGGCTGAAAATTCAAAAAAACATTATGGGGCTAAATTAGGTGAATCCAATTATGGCATTATAACGACAGAGATAATGCCGGCATCCGAATTTTATTATGCTGAAGATTTCCATCAGCAGTATTTAGCAAAAAATCCAAGAGGCTACTGTGGTCTTGGTGGTTTGGGTATTAATTATTAATTGTTTGAGATTTCTCTAATTCGTTGTCTGTAAATCTGTGCCTTATTTGCTTTAATAGTATAAATCCTACAGGGCAAATGATTGCCCATTCTATGAACAAAATTAAAATACTTAAGAGTAAAGGTTCGGATAGGGTTAAAGCGCCAAGTTTATGCCCCAGCCAATAGCTGCTTGAGCCACCAAGCCCGCCAAGCAAGAACGCAAGCTTCATATTATTGCCTAACCAATTCAGGCTATGCGGAAGCATTAATGAAAATACTACCCATAAAGTAATTAGCCAGGATGGGATAACGAAGGTTGCAATATTTTCATTTGAAAATGACATTAGTCCTAGATAAGTGTTTATATGATCTATGCTTATCCCTATCAGGCTAACCGCTAGTATTATTAGTAAGTCTTGGCGGCGAGTTTTTGTCAGCATCATATGCAAAGCAATATAGAAGATGCCAACTATTACTCCTAGATTTGGTATTGAATGTGTTGCGCCATATGCACATGCAGCCCAGGTGGCCTGCAAACCGAGGAAATTAAAAATCAAGAATGCTGTTTTAACGGATAACACAATTATATTAAGCCGATAAATGATTAAAACGATTGTTTGGTTTCTTTAGCACTAAATGATGGACATCAATGATTCTGTTTTCGAATCCGGCTTGGCAATATTTCATATAGTATTCCCAGAGCCTTAAAAAAGATGTCGAGTAACCAAGTTCAATAATTTTGTCTCTGTTCGAATAAAAATTTTGATGCCATATTTTAAGTGTTTTTGCATAACTAGATGCAAAGCTCTCACTATGATAGAGAGTTAAATCCGTATGTTTAGAAATAGATGACATCATAGAACTCATGCTTGTCAAGCACCCTCCTGGGAAAACATACTTCCTAATAAAATCTGTTGAGCTAACGTAATTTTTAAAAAGATAATCAGACATGGTGATAGACTGAATTAACATGGCACCTGAAGGCTTAAGTAATTTGTTACATACACTGAAATATTCATCTATGTATTGATGGCCAACCGACTCAATCATTTCTATGGAGACTAATTTGTCGTAACTTCCAGATAAAGCGCGGTAGTCTTGTTTGATGACACTAATACGTTCGGATAGATTTAGTGAATCAACTTTGGCCTTGGCATGATCAAACTGTTGGTCAGAAATAGTTGTTGTGGTCACATGGCAGCCATAATTTTGTGCTGCATATATAGCAAATCCACCCCAGCCAGTGCCAATTTCAATGACATTGTCTGATGCTTGCAAGTTTAGTTTTTCACAAATTAATTTGAGCTTGTATTTTGATGCGCTAGAGAGATCTTCGCTATCGTTGCGAAAATAAGCAGATGAATACATCATATTTTCATCTAGGAACAACTCATATAAGTCATTGCCAATATCATAATGAGCTTTAATATTTCTTTTCGAACCTTTTAAGGTATTTCTAAGAATGTTGTTTGAAAAGCGGTTAATAGTTTTAGCGAGAGAGGCAATGCCATGTTTGAATCCAAACAAAGCATTTCTGTTGATTGTGAATATACGTAATACCTCAATTAAGTCGTCGGACGTCCACCAGCCATCAATATAGGTTTTACCTGCTGCTGGTTCACCGCCTGTAAGAATTGCTCTGAATACTCTGTTATCTTGAATGCGTATTACTGCGTTAATCTCACTTTTAGTATTGGTGTTGCCAAATTCATATAGCATTCCATTGGCGTATACTTGCAATAATCCCGTCTGAATATTTTCTAATTTCTTCAGCAGGATAGACATAGCATTATCATCTAGCCAATTGCTTCGATAATTTTCTCGTATGGGTTTATTTTGATTTGGGATAATAGACATTGTTCTACTTAATTATTTTTTGGATGAGGTACATAATCAATTCCTTTTAGCCAAAGTTTGAACGCTTGAAGGTGGATAGCGCTAACAACTTTCAAGGTCATGAGTGGAAAATTTAAAAGAGTTTTGGTTAAATTGCTTGAATTCAGTTCTAGTCTTTTAAGATTTATGGATGCGTCAAATAATTTTGATTTGTCTTTAATGCTTTCTATTCGCACATTGAGATTCTCGTTCGGGATCTGGATGTGCCAACGATAGTTAATATCCATTGTCATAAAAGGTGAGACATGAAAATCTTTATGATGATCTGGAGTAGTGAATATATCGCCATCTGTATAGCCTGTTAGTACATAGCAATGTCGTTCTTTCCATGGTGTATTAGTTACTTCAGCAACTACATGGGTGACATTTTTATTATTCTCATCAAAGCAAAAATATAGGCTAATTGGATTAAAAACATAACCAAAGTAGCGAAAGTGAGTGAGTAGTCTAATTGGGCCAACAATATCATCGTCAGTTTTTTCTTTTACAAGCGCGCGTATTGAATCTGATAGTAATGTGGATTCATTACCATGGTGATCTTTGCGATAAAAAGATGCTAGTGCTGGTGTGTTATTGGACCAGGCAAAATGGTTGTTAAATAAAGTAGGCAGTTCTTCTAAGTCTACATACATCATGAATAATGAGTATGTGAAGCTGTGAGTACGGGGCTCATAGCGACAATGATTAACTCGCCCTTTGTAAATGCAACTGTTTGTCATCAGCTTTGCACGCCTCATTAGTGAATTGTTCAATCGTGGTTAATGCGCTCCATACGCCGTCTTCATGAAAGCCATTTCTCCAATAAGCACCACAAAACCAAGTGTTTTGATTGCCATTTAGGAGACTCAAGTTCTTTTGAGCTTGTATTGCATTTTCATCAAATACGGGATGTTGATAAGCAATTTTCTTTATGATTTTGTCAGGGTCTATTCGATCAGTTAAATTTAAAGTGACAAAGTAATTTTTTTCTGTTTGCAGTGGCTGCAAACGATTCATGTAATAGGTGACTTTGGAATTAGTCGTGGCTTGCTCTGGCAATAAGTAATTCCATGAGGACCATGCTTTTCTGTTAGTTGGCATGAGTGATTCATCTGTGTGTAGTACCGCTTCGTTATACTGGTATCTGATCTTCTCTAAAGTGTGTTGTTCATTTAATGTCGGTTCTTCAAGTAATTCGAGTGCCTCATCGCTATGACAAGCAAAAATCACATGATCAAAAATCTCAGGATTCTTGTGTAGATAATGAATAATGATGCTTCCATTGTCGCGTTTGATGTATGTAATTTTCGAGTTTAGTGATATTTTCTTATGGAATGGCTGAATCAATTTATTAACATACTGTCTCGAGCCGCCAACAATTGTTTTCCACTGCGGTCTATCTTTTATATTGAGTAGGCCATGATTGTTAAAAAATGTTAAGAAGCTTTGCGCTGGATAATCATAAATGTCTTCGGTTGAAGAGGACCATATTGCAGCACCCATTGGTAAAATGTAGTAATTTTTAAAAGATTTACTAAAATTATTTAGGGCTAGAAATTCTCCTAGTGTGTGCTGTAAGTTATTTTGAGAAACATATTTTTTCGCAAGCTTATTGAATCGTAGAAAATCAAATAGTATTTGATAGGACTTAATGCGATACCAATTATTCCTATTTAGAGCTAATCCTTGAATTCCTTTTCCGCACCATTCAAATTTACTATGTTCACATTTGGCGGAGAAACTCATTTCAGAGTTATGAAGTTCAACATCTAAGGTATCTAATAAATTTTCGAAATTTGGATAAGTCCAATTATTTAGGACAATGAATCCAGTATCTATAGCAACACTTTTGTTACCCTCATTGACATCAATGGTATTTGAATGGCCGCCGACATAATTATTTTTTTCTAACACGGTAATATCGTGGTTGCTATTTAAGTGATGGGCTGCGGTCAATCCAGAGATACCTGCGCCTATGATTGCGATTTTCATTATTATTCTATGATCTTGTTAATAATTCGGAATTGAATAAAGTCTGGCAATAAAGAAATAGCTTTTAACGCGTAACTAAATCTTTTTGGAAAATGTATTTCATGTTTATTGTTTGCAATGCCATTGAGAATTTCTTTTGAGGCTTGCTGTGAGCTGATTAAGCAGGGCATAGGGAAATCATTTTTATCCGTTAGCTCTGTCTTAACAAATCCAGGGCATATCACTGATACATCAATATCATATGTTGCCAGGCTGACTTTCAATGCTCTAAATAAATTGCGAATAGCAGCTTTGCTTGCGCCATAGGCTTCTGATCTTGGTAATCCCAGGTATGCTGCAGTGCTGCTCATGCCGACTAAATGAGCATGTTTGGAATTTTTGAGTAAGGGGAGGCTGGCCTCAATTCCATAAATCATACTCATATAATTATTGTCAATTAAACGTCGAAAAAGTGCGCTATCAAATTGATCAATATCTACGTACTCGCAAGTGCCAGCATTTAAAATGGCAATATCTAGGTTGTCACATTGGTTTTTAATTTGTTTGCAGATTGCTTGATTAGACTCTTTGTTGCTTAAGTCGCCTTCTAAAATATGAATATTTTCTTGCTTGGCGCATAACTCTTTTGTCTTTTCTAGCTCAATGCGTGAGCGTGACGAAATGAATATCTCGCAGTCAATTTCAGAGAGAGCAATAGTAAGTGCGCGGCCAATACCTGATGATGCTCCAGTCAGCCAAACTACCTTGTCGTCAAAATAATCATTTAATTTTTCAGAAAGCATTGCGCACCGTTCTTACCGCTGAGCCCAAGATAGGAATTCTTTCGTAAATCAATGCGCCAAGATCATAGTAATCGCGGTGATAACAAACCTTGTTGTCTTCAAAGCGAATAAATGAAGCGCCATGTAAAGAAATTTCTTTGTTTTTAGCTAACCTTCGATGTTTTAACTTCATTTCCCATTCGAGCGAATGTTGATTGTCGTTGGAAATGTAATCTTTAATAGTGAAATGGCAATGGTCAACACTTTTGTACAAGCTTGAAAAGTAACTAGTTAATTCGCCTATCCCGCGAATATCTTTTACTGGATCAATAAATTCAATTTCATCAGTATAGATTTTTTCTAAAATCTCACTGACATTAACGCTGGATATCGAGTTAATGTTTTCAACAAAGTTTGTGATCAGGGTGTTATCCATTATTTTGATCCTGTTTAACAATAAACACTAAAACTTCACCAACATTGATGCCAAATTTTTTAATTTGTGCTTCACTGACTAGGGCATCACTATCTATTTGATAAATCCAATCATCCAATCTGACTTCAATTGGCCCATCTGCTGTGTCTATTAACAGTTGGTAAGACCAGTTAAATGTAAACCCGGATTGCTGGCCTCTAGCCTCTCCTATGACATCATTTGCTGTGCCAACACTTGTTCCGTCTTTAAGGGTTTCTAACCTCCATAGACGTTCTTGCGTTCTGCCGTCGGAGTATTTAAATAGTTCATAAAGCGTACCTTTGTTATCTTGCCACTTGCCATCAAGTTCTACGCTGAACCTTTGAGTCACTTTCCCTTGCCAGTCTTTAATTAAGCCCCATCCTTTCAATTCTCCTGTGAAGAACTCCTGCAAATCAAATTCTGGATCTGTATTTTGATAATCTTTAAGTGTTGCGCTACAAGCTGATAAGGTGAAGCTGACAACAATTGCTAATAAAAGTAACGTGAAATTAATCGTTTTCACCTAGTAGCTCCTCTCTATGTTTTTTATATTTGGCATTAATGTTTAGCCATATGTCTAAGAATGCTGTACCAAATTCTGGGTCATCTACACTGCCAAGAAATTTACTATCGGAATAAAATGCGTTACTACCATCGCTATGGTTCACAAATACTATAAAATCACCTTTATTAACATCGGGCCATATTTCTTCTAATAATTCTAACCATGCATCTAACGGATGCTCTTCTGCAAATCCAAGGCGCTGCCATTCTTTGTATGTACTGGACAGCAAACGTCTAGCTCTAATATTTTTTGCATAAGCAATCGACAATGCCGTTGCGCTAGATGCATTTCCCGCTGAATCCTTGTTTCTGAGTGACCAGTATGATGCGTCATAGATATGTAGCCCAAACTTCTTAAATTTGGCCTCACCGACTTTTTCAGTGTTATGCCACTTGCTTGAAACTACATCAGGCAGCATGATGGTATTGTTATTCTCTGCAAAGCTATTGCTAGCAAAAAACATAATGCAAGCGATTAACAATAAAATGAAATTTTCCATATCTAGGCACTTTGTATGAATCTGCCAACATACTGTCACAGGGTGGATGATCAGCGCGTGAACAAAACATTAAATATATTTAATGTTTCATTGATGGGGCAATGTAACTCTATAAAGTATTATGATGAATATCGAAGAGACTAAGTGTTTGTTATAAGATGATTTATTGATATGCGAATTTTATGTGTCGAAGATGATCAAGAATTGCTTGATTACTTGCAAAAGGGTTTAGCTGAAGATAGTCACGTTGTTGATGTGTGTATGAATGGTAAAGACGGACTCTTTCTCGCCACAACCGAGCAATATGATGTCATCCTGATTGATCGTATGCTGCCAGAAGTAGATGGTCTGACCATTATTAAAACATTGCGTGGTGCTGGTAATTTAACACCGATACTGATTTTTAGTGCTTTGGGTGAAGTGGATGACCGAGTAAAAGGGTTGCGTTCTGGTGGCGATGATTATTTGGTTAAACCTTTTGCTTTTTCAGAGTTGAGTGCGCGAATAGAAGCGCTATATCGAAGAAATAACAATTCCACAGAGTCTGAAACAGTCCTGCATGCGCGTGATGTAGAATTAAATTTACTTAAACGAGAAGCGCGACGAGGCAAAAAGGAGATAGCCTTGCAGGCAACTGAGTTTAGATTGTTAGAATATTTGTTGCGTAATAAAGGTCAAATTGTTACACGTACTATGTTGCTTGAGTATGTATGGGATTATCATTTCGATCCGCAAACAAATGTTATTGATGTTCATGTTAGTCGGCTGAGGCAAAAGATTGATAAAGATGATCCGCAATATTTAATTAAAACCAGACGTGGTTCAGGGTACATCATTGAAGACTGCTAGAGAGTATAAGAGAAGTTCTAGTTTTAAAGCAGCTAATTTCTTCTTGCTGTTGATGCTGTTTTCAGTCGTGTGTTTGAGTGTTGCGTTGTATTACTATTCTCAGCCCAATAGCGAAAATTCTAACAGTCTTATAGTGATGTTAGTTATTGCAGGTGTTTTGCCATTGTTGCTTTTAGTAATAGCTGGTTATCTTATTAGTATTTTTGTCGTAACTCGTATTAACCGTATTGCAGATACAGCAGATGAAATTATATCGACTGGCGATTTGACAAAGCGATTAAAGGTGGATTCACGATGGGATGATCTAAGTTTTCTATCACAGGTATTAAATAGCATGCTGGATAAGATTGAAAATTTAATGACGGGTGTTCAGCACATAACAGATACTATAGCTCACGATTTGCGCACACCTTTAGCTCGTTTGAGGAATAAACTGGATCATCAAAACGACGAAGAGCTTGTAAATGAAGTCGATGGATTACTTAAAACATTTAATTCCTTGCTTAGTCTTTCTAGTATTGAGTCAGGCAGGCAAACGCTTAAGTTTGTTGCCTTTGATTTGCAGGCGTTGATTGAAGATGCGGTTGGGTTGTACGATCCGCTTGCACAAGAGAAAAATCAGTTCATAACGACTAAAACATTGCATGTGTCTTACACTGGCGATAGAGATCTTATGTTTCAAGTAATAGCAAATCTGTTAGATAACGCAATTAAATTCACTCCTGAAGGAGGTGAAATTAATATTGAGATGGTACAGGACGAATTTGGGTGTAAAGTACACATCGATGATAATGGCCCTGGAATACCTCTAGAATCTAGAGATAAGGTATTTGAGCGCTTTTACCGAGATCCAAGTCAACATTCTCAGCTGGGCGTAGGCTTGGGTTTGAGTCTGGTAAATGCTGTATTGAAATTGCATAACGCGAGTATTGAATTGGTGGAAAAAAATTCTGGTCTACGCGTGACATTGAATTTGTAAATTAAGGATGATTAAAAATGAGTGGTAATTCGCATATTGTTTTCTATGATGATACATGCCCACTGTGTGATGCTGAAATTGAACATTATAAGAAAGTGCAGTCAGTTCACGATATTACTTGGATGGGGATAGATTCATCATGGGATGATATCCAGCACTACGGGTTCAGCAGAGAAACATTGTTAAAAAGAATACATGCTGTGCATAGTAATGGAACAATTGTTTCAGGTGCGGCGGCGTTTGCGCTAATTTGGAATTCGCTAAAATATTATAGAGTGCTTGGCTTTATTGTAACTAAATTTAAATTGGTCTCAGTATTGGATTATTTCTATAAGTACTTTGCAGAGTGGAGATATAAGAAAAACCGGGTGTGTAACATCAATAAATGATAATCTTTAACGCTAAGACTAGACGATTATTTGCTCATTTTAATTTTTCAACTTTAGCTAGCTTGTTATCTTTAGTGAAAAATATTTCAAATTCACCATAGATTCCATCATGGGTTAAAAATTGTCTAAGTGCATTTGCGGGAAATTGAACTGTGCGACCATCTTTTGAAGTGCAAATAACATCACGCGCTTGGCCTCGATATAATCGCGCAAATTCTTGTGTGTTAATTGCTAAAGTAACCGTTATAGAGCCCATGTGATAGCTTGAGAAACCTTGTGGATAATAAAGAGAAAATTTTTAGTAAAAGAAAAGATTATAAAGTAGGAAAGTTAGTTATGTCAGAGCTTAATGAAAATCCAATTGAGCAATTTAAGCAATGGCTGGATCAAGCGATAAATACTGATATGCCAGAGCCAACGGCCATGAATTTATCCACTTATTCTATACATGAGGGCTTGTCCTCGAGGATGGTTCTGCTTAAAAGTGTTGATGAGCAAGGATTTGTTTTTTATACCAATTACGATAGTCGAAAAGCGCAAGATATGGCTGAATATCCCCAAGTTGCTTTGTGTTTTTGGTGGGGTGCGTTAGAGCGGCAAGTACGGGTAGAAGGAAAAGTAGAGAAAGTGAGTGAGCAGGAAAGTGATGACTACTTTAATTCTCGCCCTCGCGGGAGTCAGATCGGTGCCATTGCTTCAAAACAAAGTAGCGTTATGAATACTTATAAAGAATTACGTGATCAGGTAGATAAAGTAGAGCAAAAGTATCAAGACCTGGTTGTTATTCCCAGACCTGGGTTTTGGGGAGGCTATCGAGTGGTGCCAACAGCGATTGAATTCTGGCAAGGTAGACCAAGTCGATTACACGACCGATTAAAATATATTAGGAGAGCTAACGGAGACTGGACAATAGAAAGACTGTCTCCGTAAGAAGATTAACTGTATAGGATATGCCACTCAGGTGAGGGCTTAACTTTTTCTGGCCAGAATGTTTTTTCTGCGTCACCGGCGATTAGCTCTTCACATTTTTTACATGCTTCGCCATATGTCATTTGCTCATCGAACTTGCCAGTTTGAAAGTCGTACTTATGCTTCCAGGCGATGATATAGCCTGTGTCTTCATCACGCTTGATGAGGTTTTCATTCGTCATTGAGATTCCCTTTCGTTCCTTGGACTTCTGCGAAATATAATTATATTAGGGTTCGCTAAAAAAGATTGGTCATTTTAGACATCTAACCGCTCTTGTCTAGTATAAATTTCTCAAATAGCGCGTATTGTCCAAAAATGATGCAATTTTGTAAAATCTATATAAAACAATAGGTTAATGTATTTTTCTGTGCTTATGTAGCTTTTTTACTACTGAAAGTACACAAAATCAGTTATTTGCGCAGTTTTAAAACAAAGGCATACATCAGTGCGACCTCTTTGAGGCTATCAAATCTACCGGATGCGCCAGCATGTCCCGCATCCATATTGGTTTTCAATAAAACCACATTATTATCGGATTTATGCTCACGTAATTTTGCTATCCATTTAGCAGGTTCCCAGTAGGTTACACGTGGATCTGTGAGACCTGCAGTGATTAATAGATGTGGGTATTGCTGGGCTTGGACATTGTCATAAGGTGAATAACTTTTAATGTAATTGTAATCGTCAGCCTGGGTAATAGGGTTTCCCCATTCAGGCCATTCTGGTGGAGTTAAAGGTAATGTGTCATCGCACATAGTATTAAGTACGTCTACAAAAGGGACGTCTGCAATCGCAGAATGAAATAAATCAGGCTGGAGATTAATTGCCGCGCCAATTAGCATGCCTCCAGCTGAGCCTCCGTGTACAGTGATATTCCCTTTGGACGTGTACTTACTTTCTGCTAGATATTGTCCTGCGGCAATAAAATCAGTGAAAGTATTTTTCTTGTTTTTAAGCTTGCCATCAGTGTACCAAGAATACCCTAATTCCATGCCGCCACGAATATGTGCAATAGCGTAGACGTAGCCACGGCTTACTAAACTTAATCTTGTCGTTGAAAAACTTGCAGGCATGCTGCTGCCATAAGAGCCGTAACCGTAAAGCACTAATGGTGCGCTGCCATCAATGGGTGTATCTTTTTTAACAAGTAATGAAATAGGGATGTTTGTTCCATCTTGTGCACATGCAAAAATACGTTTAGTGACATAGTCTTTGGGGTTGTGTCCTGAGGGTACTTCTTGCTGTTTGCGTAATTCGCGTGTGCGATGCTGCATGTCGAAATCATATATCTGACTAGGTGTTGTCATTGATGTATATGAAAAACGTACAGTCGTGGTATCAAATTCTAGCCCTGGATCTATACCTAATTCATAAGCTTCTTCGTCAAATTCAATAGCGTATTCTCCTGAATTAGAATCTAAGGGCGCGACAATAATTTTTGGTAATCCTTGGCGGCGTTCGTATCGCACCAAGTATTCTTTGAACATATATATATCTTTTAATAATGTACCTTCTGCCGGTAAATAATAATCTTGCCAGTGTTCGCGCTGTGTTTTATTCAATGGTGAGCACATTATTTTGTAATCAATACAATTATCTGCATTAGTAGTGATGTACCAAGTGTCGCTATGGTCAGTAATGGAATATTCAATATTGGAGAAACGTTCTTGAAATAATTTGCATGCTTGTTTGGGTTTGTATGCGTCTAGATAATGAGTTTCGCTAGTTGTATGGTCGTGTGCGGAGATTAAGATAAAACGATTTGACTCGGTGCGGTCTAAACCAACAAAGAAACCTGGGTCTTTTTCTTCGTACACCAATTTATCTTGTTGGGTAGATGTGTTTATAGTGTGGCGAAACACTTTGTCTGGGCGATGATTGGAGTCTAGTGTGGTGTAGAAAAGAGTTTCGCTATCCATCGCCCAGACAAAGTCACCTTGAATGTTTTCAATTGTCTCTTTTAAGTATTTGCCTGTTTCTAGGTCTAAGATATAAAGCGTGTAAAACTCTGAGCCTTTAATGTCAATGCAGTAAGCCAGAAAGCGGTGGTTTGGGCTGTGTTCACATTCACCGATATCAAAATAATCATATTTTTTAGAAAGAGTATCCGCATCTAGTATGATTTCTTCTTTGCCAGGAGTTTTGTAACGACAATATAAAGAGTGTTCTGCGCCGACAGTGTAACGATAATAATAATGATAAATACCATCTTTGCTGGGGACGGATGAGTCGTCTTCTTTAATGCGGGCTTTCATCTCCTCGAATAAAGAATCTTGTAATTGTTCGGTGTCTTGCATCCAGTCCTTTGTGAATGCATTCTCTTGCTCTAGATAGTCGCGTATATCTCCTCGTAATAAAGAAGGGTCACGCATGACTTGTTGCCAATTGGGGTCGCGCAACCAAGCATATGGGTCGTTTCTTGAGTCGCCGTGCATGGTAACTATGTGAGATATCTTTTTTGCAATAGGTGCTTTCATTTAATTTATAGTGTCAAGTTATGAGTATTGCTAAATCGCCGTTGATAGTTAGTAGTCAAACTTCGCCACATAAAAATCTGGCCAAGTTGATTATGAAGTATCAAAATTCTTTGTATCAGGATTCTATACCTAAGCATGCAATAAATGCATTTGATATTGCCAATGAATTTGTACTGTCAGATAAAGTAATATTGGATAGTGGTTGTGGAACTGGTGAGAGTAGTTACCGCTTAGCAAAAAAATTTCCTCAGCATAAAGTGATTGCTGCTGATAAGTCGAATGAACGTCTACAACGACGTCATGCAAATGGAGAACAGCCAGACAATTTATTATTTGTGCAAATTGACTGCGTTCATTTATGGCGCTTAATTAAACAGGCATGCTGGAACATTGAAAGGCATTATTTATTTTACCCAAATCCATGGCCAAAGCCTGGTCACTTGCAGCGTCGCTGGCATGGCCATCCAATTTTCCCGGTACTGTTATCTTTAGGTGGTTTGATGATAATGCGTACTAACTGGAATGTTTATGCCCATGAGTTTGTGAAAGCATTGCAACTGAGTGGTTTAGGTGATATTGAGATGAAGCAATTAGAGTTGGATGTTGATGTCGCATTTACACCGTTTGAAAGAAAATACTTGCAAAGTGAGCACCAACTATATGAAGTCAGATGTTTGATTTCATATTGTTAATTTTCTGCTTCTAGTTCTGTATGCCACTGTGCTCGAATTACATTGTTAGTTGCAATGCTTGCACCTTTGGGCCCACTGTGGCTAATTTGTGCTGATTGAGGGCCTAAGGCATATTGATAATATTGGACTGCAGCAGTAGAAAAATCTTTGCATGTGAATGGAAGTTCGCTGCGTACTTCAAATTCACCCTCTTCTTTAATGAGTTCAATATCTGCCATTAGGTGAGAATGAAATTGCTGATTAAATTCAACGTCGAATAGTATTTTAGCAATTTCTTTGGGTGTGCCGCTGGTATCAACAATATCTGGAAATAAACCGTGAAAAACAAATTTTGCTTTGCTCATTGTATATTTCCTCTTATACCCGCATATTAATTAGATACTAAACTCTCACGAAAGTGCTAACAATGGAATACAAACTAGATACAGATGTTGCTAAATTTGAGATACATCAAGAACCTCATGGTTTGTGGGATTTGTGGGTGGATGGAATGCCAACGTTAACATTTGAATCTCCTGAAGAAGCTGCACGCTCCGTCTATAATAAACATACAGGTTATGTGATTTGGGATCAGCTAGATGAGCACGATGCGCCTGAGGATATCAATGGTTGGATTAAATACGAGTAATACATCTTATGGGTCGATATCGTCCACCAGCAGCGCCTAAATCAAAATATATTACTGCAGAAGGTAAAGACCGATTGCAGAAAGAGTACGATTATTTGTGGACGGTTAAACGTCCCAAGGTCACCCGTTCAGTTCAGGAAGCTGCAGCACAAGGCGATCGTTCAGAGAATGCAGAATATATTTATGGCAAAAAACAATTGCGCGAAATTGATTACCGTGTGCGATATTTGCAAAAACGATTAGGTGATATCACTGTGGTTAATACTGTGCCTAGTGATACAGGCTGTATCTATTTTGGCGCATGGGTGACGCTTCAAGATGAGCAGGGAGAACAGTCAGAATATCGCATTGTTGGGCCTGATGAGTTTGATGATTCTCCTGAATATATCAGTATGGACTCTCCGCTTGCACGCGCTCTAATGAAAAAACGCATAGATGATGAGGTCTCTGTAATCTTGCCCAATGGAACTCAGGTCTTCTGTATAATGTCTATTAGGTATGCATTAAGCCCTACAGAGAGTGTAGATAATGAAACTGAATGAAATTGCAATTTTGATGGTTGTGTTGTGCATGCTTGCTATAGAGACGCAGGCGCAACAGCTATATAAATGGGTTGATGCTCAAGGTGTAACGCATTATTCAGAGACATTGCCTAGTCAGGATATTGATCATGCTACGTTTGAATTCACAGAAGATTATCAAGTGTCTAACTCTCAAGATGACTACTATTCAATTCAAAATCAATTGAAGCGCTTGCAAGAAAGGCGTGCCCAACAGCGTGCTGAAAAACAGCAGGCTTTGAAAGAGAAAGAAGTTAAGCAACAGGTGCCTGAGATAATTTATGTACAAGCTCATGAGCCAGAGGGTCGCTATTATTTGCCAGTATATTATCCGCGCTATAACTCGTATCACTACAATAAGCACTATAATGGGTATCGTCCAAAACATCGGTCCCAAAAACCATATTTAGATAAGCCTCGTTCTGGAATCTCTCAAAAAGTTAAAGTGAACCGCTCTGGCGCTGTATTTTCAGCAACTCGATAATTGATAGTGATATAAACTTCTATACTTCATACAACAGTGGGTTTAGTTCGCCCACGGTTTTTGCTAATGTACGCTGCCTCTCATTTGTACAATTACACAATTCAGGATGCGCTGCATGAGTCAGATCGTTTTACATCTCGGTGAAGAATATATAAAAGAAGATCTCGAATACTATTTTTCTGGTGAGCGCGATAAAAATAACCAGGTACGTCCCGATAGGTCTATTTATAGTATGACCCCCTTTAGTCAACATATTGAGATGGATTTTGATGACGGAGAAGTAGGAAATTTTTTCTATCCGGTTTTGCCGGACGCATTAGATAGAATTTATATAGGCATCAGTGTGTCTTTGTTTGCTAATCATTGGGGTGCGTCTTTCATATTGGAGCTGCTCAAGCACCTCAAGCCTGGTGGCTCAATTATTGTTCCAGTATATCCAGAAGGCCAGGCGGCTGAGAAAGATTTTTGGTCGCGTAGTTTTTTAGAGAATATATTCCTCAGTCGTGCACGTTGGACAGGGTTTAGTAATATAACTGCCGAAAATGATGGTGTTATGTCTATACGTGTAGGCAGAAAATGGCCGGCGCCCATGCCAAGTAGTATCGAGTGGTTTTTTAAAGAACGTAGTAATTTGTTATTAGCAAGTATCCAAACAGAGAATAGTGCTAGTGATATAAGCAAGCATCTAAAGCAAACGTTTATACCTCTATGTAAAATGATCTGGGATGAGTACTCAACTAGTGCAGTAACTGAAAAAATTATTGCTGATTATGTGGGTAAGAATCAGGACAGCGAAATGCTGCATGTGGGGACTGATTATGGGATGCTCTCTAACGACGTAATTTTGTCATCATTAGTAAAGGTCCATAAAGCACATAGCTGGCATATTGGCGATTACGATACTAGCTTAGCTAATAGTATTTATCGCTATTTTTCTGCACACACTCAAGATCAACATCAAATGGACTATTCGAGCATAGATAATATTTCTTTCGATGGCGCACATAATGTGGTTGTAATAAGTGGCCTGTATTCAAGAGTTAGTGACAAACAGTATAAACAGTTATTACATGATGCTTGGAAGCATTTATCTGTAAATGGTGTGTTGATTGTTCATGAAGATATGGCTACTGATAAAATTGGCATTACTAATTTAGAAGCCATGATGACAGAGATTGGGGAAGTATCATATCATTCTGCAATTGCAGCACGTAAGATTGAGCCGTCAGTGGAAATCAGCCAATATTCATTGGCTGTGGAAGAAAACTTGAGGCAAGAAAAATTAACTAAACAGAATGTGTTCCGAGTGATACACAAAGTCTAGTTATCTATTCTAGGTTTTTGCGTGAGAAAGGAAAGAAACTTCGGTTAGCTACATTAATTTATATTCGTTGTACTCAGCCCATCCGTTCACTTTACGGCGATCTTTGCCAGAGCGTCGTGGAGCCTTATTAATTTCAAATCGAACTAATTCACGCCTTTCACTGGCCTCTATGCGACGTTCAGCTAAACGTCGTTCTTTGCCTATATATGGATTGTTCATTTGGTTGATTCCTTCTTCCGAAAGTCGGCTATCTCTTTGAGTGTCGCTAATCGGATCATTATCCATTAAACGCATGCCGGTATCCATCCTCATAAAGTCAGTATTGGTTACAATCATCTCCGAATCTATTAAAATTCTCTACCAAAATATCTTAAGTATGTTAAAAATATATTTGTGGAGTGATTCACTATTTCACCTATCTAGTCCATAGTGTAAGTCGATGCGACCAGTAAATGTTTGAAGGGTTGCGCAATTTTTAACTAAACAAGGGCGTATAAAGTAGATTAATTGAAATAATTAGATGAAATCACAATTCATGAACTGGTCAGCGTTTAGTGTCACTAGCGCATTACTAACTTTCACGGCGATAGCACTCATTGCTACAAACGCGGATGCTGCGGGATTATATAAGCAGCGTGAGCAATATATGCAAGCGCGTCATGCGCTGGCCGTTGGGAATTTGACTGACTTCGAATATCTAGCAACACAATTAAAAGATTATCCTCTATATCCTTATTTGAGATACGAAGAATTACGTCGCCGAATATCGTCAGCGCCAGAAAAAGATATTCGAGCTTTCTTGGATGATTATTCCTTTATTCCCGCGACGCGAAGGATTAGACAAGCTTGGCTCAATGAATTGATGAAAAGAGGTCAGCATGTAAAGTTCCAGCAATATTATGAACACTCAAATGACGTTGCTCATAACTGTTTTGACCTTCAAGCACGTATGGGAGCAGGTAAAGCACCAGATGCCATTGATGAAATCAAAGCATTTTGGTTGGTTGGTAAGTCACAGCCGGAGCAGTGTGACCCATTGTTTGCTTGGTTGGAGAAGCAAGGCCATATGAATGATGATTTGATTTGGCAACGTATTGATCTGGCAATGGCCAAGCGTGATCTCAAATTGGCAAAATATCTGGCGGCTAAATTATCCACAAAACAAATACATTGGTTCGCGCGGTTTAATAGTGTGCACCGAGATCCTAAGAGAATTTTAACCGACCCGGACCTTAAGAAAGATCATCCTTTAGCAAGGAAGATAATTGCTTATGGTGCACGCCGATGGGCGAGACAAGATGTTTCTTCCGCTACCAGTGCATGGCGGAAACTTAGTGATAAATATCAGTTTTCTCAAGAGCAGCGCCTCCATACAGAGGCTGATATGGCATTATCGGCTTCATTTCGACATCACCCACTTGCTGCAGAGTTGATGCAGCAGCTACCTGCGGATATCAAAGATGTTGAAGTTCAGCAATGGCGAGCCCGTTCAGCCATGCGTGCTAATGATTGGCCCGCAGTGTTGAGAAGCATTGTTTTAATGGATATAGAAACTAAACAGCAGCTAGAGTGGAAATACTGGCGTGCACGCGCACTTGAAGAAATGGGTATTCATGCAGATGCTGAGTTTATTTATCAAATAATTGCCCAAGAGCGAGATTACTACGGTTTCTTAGCTGCAGATCGCATTCAGACGCCTTATGAGATGAACGATCAGCCATTACAGTTTACGGATTTTGAAATTGGTAGAGTGTTAGATTATCCGCCGTTAATTCGTGCGCGTGAATTATTAGAAGCGGGACAAACAGGACACGCTTATAGTGAGTGGAAATATCTAACGGCTGGGTTTGATAAAAAGAAATTACAAATAGCAGCATATATTGCGCACCAATGGGACTGGCATCACACTGCCATATTCACTGTAGCAAGAGGGAAACATTATGATGACTTGCAGCTACGTTTTCCTCAGCCATATGATGATATTGTTGTAAAAAATGCAAAACGATTCTCACTGACGCCTGAATATGTCTACGGTGTTATGAGGCAAGAAAGTGCAATGAATAGTATCGCTAGATCACATGCGGGTGCACGAGGATTAATGCAGTTGATGCCAGCGACTGCCAAAGATGTAGCTAAGAAGTTAAACATTAAATCACCCAATCGTAACGCGTTACTTGGACCTAAGCTAAATGTACAATTAGGTAGTAAGTATCTGCGTTTAATGTTGGACCGATATGATGATCAACAAGTGCTTGCTACTGCATCCTATAACGCAGGGCCTCATCGAGTGAAACGCTGGTTACCTCCAAAGGAAAAAATGTCTGCAGATGTTTGGGTAGATACAATTCCTTATGATGAAACGCGAAAGTATGTACGACGTGTGATGGCTTATTCAACTGTCTACGAATGGAAGATGGCACAAAAAACGACACGTTTACAATCGCGTATGCCCCCAATACCTGCAAAATAATCATTTGCAGCAAGAAACCGAAAAAATTATAGAATTTTGGTTCGGCTCATTAAAGAGCATGACTGACCTTGCGCAAGATAAATCAGCAATGTGGTTTGTTAATGGTTCGGATTATGATGACATGATCCGTGAAAATTTTCTTTCTATTTATAAGCAAGCATGTGATGGGCACTTAGAGGCGTGGCAAGAGTCACCTCGAACGTTATTGGCGCTAATCATATTACTAGACCAATTTTCTCGTCATATATATAGAAATAGTGCGCAATCATTTGCTCAAGATCAAAAAGTTGTCGAAATTGTTAAGAAAGGAATAGATGAGGGATTAGATCAATCATTATATTTTATCGAGCGAAAATTCTTCTATATGCCATTAATGCATGCTGAAGATATTGTCACTCAGGAACTCGCAGTATCCATGTTTACTAAACTACGCGATGAGGTCCCTGATGAGTTGAAACATGTCTTCTCGAAATCCCTCAGTTTTGCTGAAAGCCATTTCTACGTAATTTCAAACTTTGGTCGTTTCCCGGAATTGAATCAAATATTGGGTCGTGAAAGCACTCCTGCTGAAATTGAATTTCTTGCGACGGGTAAATATCGTTTCCTATGATAATTAGATTATCTTTCATGAACAGCATGCAGTAAATGTATGAGAAAACGTTTGAGCTATCAAATAATTAATTAAAATCTAGTATTCCGTATTTGTTAGTCTGCTGATCTCTGAATTAGCCGAACTAAGATTTTAAATGGGTTAATGAAAATTCTTCTATCCAAGGGCTAGATAGATCTGGTTCTAAAAATCCACAATGGCCGCCGTGATCAGTGAGCAGAATGTTTAAGTGTTTATTTTCTGCGAGCTTTGCTTGGTCTTGCCAAGGAATAATAGGGTCATCTTTGCTAAAAATAATATTTGCTGTGGATTGCAGTGTACTAAGTCTGTCGTTTGCTATTGAGTAGCCGTTTAAGTATGAGTCTAAATCTTTGAATCCTGCATATTGTGTTGCAAGATTTTCTGTTGCTTGGCGTAGGTTTTTACATTTATCGAAGGTTTGTTTTGAATATATATGTGGAAATGCGTTTACTTTTTGGTAAAAAGAACTTTTCCATCGTTGCATAAAATAATTTCTATAAACAAGCAGTGAACTTTCTAATGCTTGCAAAGTGTGATTTGGATCTACCACTGGACAGAAAGCGATAGTTGCATTTAAAGCTAGTTGTTCATGAGTGGTAAATGCATTAATGCGTAGAGCAAAATTAGCGCCTAGTGAAAAACCAATTAGTGAAATTGGCTGATTGAACTCATGATGTATATAGATACAGGCGTTTATCACCTCCTGTATTCTGCAAGAGTGGAATATTTTTTCGTTTAAATGGTGTGAATTACCATGGTCGCGTAAGTTCAAGCGCACGACATGAAAACCTTGTTTGAACAAATAGTCACCCAATGTGACTAAATATAGAGAGTCTGAGCAACCCAGCCAACCATGTAGAAGCACAACAACAGGTGCGTCATTTTGATCTTGTTGATTATATTGTGCTGATAAACGAATACCATGTCCTGCGGGAATTATTTTCTCCTCGGCATGTTTGCGAAAAAATTTACTTTTACGGTGCGCTGCTAATTTGCGCGCTGGGGAGCTGGCTAAGATGCTATTGGTATGACCGTTGCGGAATATTCCTTTTCCAATATAAGGTTTCATAATTGATTTCCACAAGCGTTGTGTCTAACTACTTGGCTTTTTCTAGTGCTTGCTTCAGGTCATCCATAATGTCATCAATGTGTTCGATACCAATAGATAAACGAACTAAGTCCTCGCTAACACCGGCTGTTTTCAACTCTTCGGGGGATAGCTGCCTGTGAGTAGTGCTGGCAGGGTGGCAAGCTAAAGATTTTGCATCACCAATATTCACCAGTCGTACAATTAAGTTAAGTGCATCGATAAACTTGGCGCCTGCGTCAGCGCCACCTTTAATACCAAAACTCAAAATTGCTGAAGCGCGACCACCCATGTATTTGTCGGCTAATGGTTTGTCAATGTGGTTTTCTAAGCCTGCGTAACGAACCCAGCTAACCTGGTCATGGTCTTGTAAATATTTAGCGACTGTAATGGCGTTATCACAATGTCTGTCCATACGAACAGCAAGTGTTTCAATGCCTTGTAGAATTTGGAAGCTATTAAACGGGGAAATGGCTGATCCCATATTGCGTAATGGGACCACACGAACACGTCCAATATAAGCTGCATCACCCATTGCTTCGGTATACACAACACCGTGATAAGAGGGGTCTGGCTCATTTAACATTGGGAAACGTTGAGCATGCTTGGACCAAGGAAATTTTCCTGAATCAACAACAATGCCGCCAATAGTGGTGCCATGGCCACCCATATATTTTGTTAATGCGTGAACGACAATGTCTGCGCCATGTTCAAATGGTCTACATAGATAAGGTGAGGGAACGGTATTATCCACTATTAGTGGTACTCCATGGCTATGAGCCATGTCAGCGACGGCACTAATGTCTAAGACATTTCCCGCAGGGTTGCCAATGGTTTCAGCAAATACAGCTTTAGTATTGTCATCTATAAGAGCCTCCATTCCGTCAACATCATGTTGATCGGCAAAGCGAACTTCAATGCCTAGGCGTGGCAGTGTATGTGCAAATAAATTATAAGTACCTCCATACAGTGACGAGGCAGAAACAATGTTGTCGCCTTGTTGAGCGATAGCAAAAATGGCATATGTAATTGCAGACATGCCAGATGCTAGTGCTAATGCACCAATCCCGCCTTCCATTTCAGCCACACGCTTTTCCAACACTGAGGAAGTTGGATTCATAATTCGCGTGTAAATATTGCCTTCGACTTTTAGGTCAAATAGATCGGCTCCATGTTGAGTATCATCAAACGAATAAGAAGTGGTTTGATAAATTGGTACCGCTACTGCGTTGGTAGTGGGTTCGGGTGAATATCCGCCGTGAATAGCAATTGTTTCAATTTTCATAAGTTTTTCAAAGAGTAATAATTATTTAAGTTATTAGACTTTATGTATCCGTCTAACAATTGAATTTTAGCAGTGTTTGCCGATTGCGGGTTAGCAATTCATGCTTGTGAGCGAAGTCGCCAAGTAGGTTGCTTATGGTGATCAATTATATTCTGTCTCATCAGCCATTCGCTGGCGTCACTACTATCCACATAAAACCAGCGGGCAGTGGAGCCAAGGCGGAAGTTATAGCCCCAGGTGTTCATGTCGTGCATATGGATGGCTTTGCTGAAACCAAGGATATAATCGGAAAGTATTATCTGTAAAAAGCAGCATGCATTTTCTTCAATTGCAGAACCGCCCGCATCGTACGAGTTATTGCTGCGTTGATTGGGCAGCATGCAGATAAAATGACAGGCTTCATGGAGAAGTGAGTGGATCGGTGTATCTTGGCGCGCATAAAGTGTCGACTGAAGTCGGCCTGCTTCTGGTGTCCCCCAAAAGCTATAGGGAATATCTTCATCTCTACCTACTTCTTCTAGAGTGAGACGGTAACGGTCAAAAAGTGGGCGCAAAGTGGAGGCTTGGATGTTTTTTAAACTGTGCATTTCTACATTTGGTCGGTCGTTTAGTCTGCATTCGTGTAATTGACCGATATCAAATAGTGTAGCGAAATGTAATCAAGTGGGATACGATTTTGTTCATTTGAGGTATACTAGCGCCCGCCCGGTGGGCACTATTGTATGGATATTTAAATAGGAAAGATCACTGATGATTTTACATGTAAGACGAATAATTTTATTAAGCTTAATGGCAGTTAGTTCTCACACATATGCTGCCGGCGATATTAGTCGTGGTGAGATTCGTGGGGAAACTTGTCTCGGTTGCCACGGTGTTGTGAGCTACACTAACGTTTACCCTACTTATAAAGTTCCAAAATTAGGTGGTCAGCACGCTGAATATCTAGCGGCTGCACTCAAAGGCTACCGCTCAGGTGAGCGCTCGCATGGGACTATGCGTGCTCAGGCAGCTAATTTAAGTGACCAAGATATCGAGGATATCTCTGCTTACTTAGCGTCGCTTAAATAGTAACCACCTACAGTCATAAGATTTAGAATTAAAAGGAAATTAGATGAAACGCTTGATACTTATTTTAGCAGTACAAGTTGTATTTGCAGCGAGTGCTGTTGCTGGAGGTAATGTTGCTGCCGGAAAAGAAAAATCACAAACATGTGTTGCTTGTCATGGAGATGCAGGTATGAGTGCTGTAGCTACATTCCCTAATATTGCCGGTCAATATGAAGATTACTTATATGTAGCTTTGACGGATTATAAGTCTGGAGAAAGAAACAATGCGATTATGAGCGGGATCGTTGCTGCACTTAATGATCAGGATATGAAAGATTTAGCTGCATATTATGCTAGCTTAGAGGGTTTGGGCAATCTGGGCCTTCCAAGCAAATAATTCTAAATGCACTTAGTGGGTAGCTACTAAGTGCATTTACTTTCTTGCTAAGATTTATTCTGTCCCCACTCTTCTGGGGTATAAGCTTTAATAGTTAATGCATGTAGTTCGCCGCTGGCGATTTGAGCATTGACAGTCTTGTAGACTAACTGGTGTTCTTTAAGCATGCTAAGGCCTTCAAAAGCTGGGCTGATAACAGTCGCTTCATATTTACCACCATCGCCCGTCACTATGGCCTCTGCGTTGGCAATACCATCTTCAATTAATTTTTTTATTTCTGCTGTTTCCATAACTATTAATAATTAGTTGTGACAAATAAATTTGACTAATTGTAACGCACTGAACAAATTTATTTGCTATCTCTGACAGGGAAGACGACGTAATCACTTTGGCTCTGATGCAACTATGGTTGCTAATTCATCTCCAATTAGGGATTTTCTCCAACCTGAATCCAATCTACTTTGCTTGCCTAATACGAGATTTACCAGTGATTTTCGATTTGCTAATAAAGACGCAGAGGTATTGATCTGATCAGCGCGATTGCGCGTAAATGCCATCAGCTTCTTGATTAAAGCTCTTTGTTCTTTGCTAAGTCTGTTATCACTGGGTTCTTGAAGGTTATCAACGATATCGTCGGGAATAGACTGCTGTAAAATTTTGCTGATGTTACTTGAGTGGCGAATTGATTTTGGCGCATGCTCTTTTAAGCATTGTGAGATAGATTCGCGACTCAAGTCTTTAAGCTGGCATGTTTCAAGAATGGCGGGATCAGGTAATATCCAGCGCCTTGGCAAATTCTTTGTTTGTGCAGACTGTTCGCGCCAATAGGCAATTTTACGCACATAATAAAATTGCTCTGCGTTAAGCTTGCCTATCCCTTTAATCTGTTTCCAAGCTTCGTCTGGTGCGACAAAATAATTGGATGTAAGCAGTAATTTTTCACATTCTTCAACTTGCCAAGGCGTTCTATTTTCTTCCTCTAAATCAAATTCAAGCTTCTTGTATAATGGGCCAAGATGAATTACATCGTCTAAAGCGTAATTTATCTGTGCTGCTGTAAGAGGGCGTTTTTTCCAATCGGTGCGGCTTTCGGTTTTAGCTAAATGTACAGATGATTTTTGTGACACTAACTCTGCATAACTAATTTGTTCATCTAGACCTAAAATACTGGCAGCTACTTGGGTATCGAATAATGGCTGCGGAATAAATTGATACTCGGAAAACAAAACTTCTAAATCTTGACGACAAGAATGAAAAATTTTCAACTGAGATGACTGTCGAAGCAGTTTCAACAATGGATCGATATGATCTATGCTCAGTACATCAATGCATGCACTGGTCTCGTCAGTGGCGATTTGAATTAAGCATAAAATTGGGTAGTAGGTTGATTCGCGCAAAAATTCAGTATCCATAGCCAGCCATGGCGAGGGTGAGATTCGCTCTACAAACGATTCTAGATCAGTCACAGTGGTGATAACGTTAGGAGACATGAGATTTAATAATTTATGTATATTGTTAAAATAAAGAAAGCTTGCTTAGATAATTATATCTTGCTAATTCTGTTAGCCATATTGTCGCTTGATTTGTTAGTTTCTCAAGTAAACGCTGAATGGCAGTCACTATACTATCGAGATCACCCTCTGGTGGGGAAAATTTTCTACACACAAGATAAAACATGGATATCTGTAAAGGAGCTAAGTGCCAATATACGTAATGAGCAAATTATATTGCTAGGTGAAACACATACCAATCCGGATCATCATGTTGGTCAAGCGGGCATTATAGAAAATTGGCTCTCTACTGAAATAAAATCAGCTTTAGTGTTTGAAATGCTGGCCTATGATGATTGGAAGCAGTTTCTGAATCCAGAATTCACATTAGAACAATTGCATCAAACGCTTGAGGAGGATTCTGGTCGATGGGATTGGGAATTGTATGCACCTATATTGGAGGTGCAAATCAAACATCAATTGCCAATAGTAGGCGCGAACCTGACACGTACCCAGTTAGATGAATATTCTTCGGGCGAGCTATGTAATATCACACGTGATAAGTACACGATTGAGCTATGTGATTTGTTCTCAAGTGAAGAGGAATCTATAATTCAGCAGCTTATATTTGATGCGCATTGCGGTTATTTGCCACTAGAACATACTCAGCCATTACTGCGTATTCAAGTGGCTAAAGATGCATCATTTGCACTATCTCTAGCCAATATAGCTAGTACCCATAAAGTGGCTTTAATTGCGGGTGCAGTGCATGTTCGCAAAGATATCGGTGTGCCTGTACACTTGCAGAGCATGGGTAAGCAATCTGTCAGTATTGCTTTTTTAAATGTTGATCCTGATAAAATGCAAGTAGAACAATATATTGATCAAGCTGATTTAAATCAGCAATTTGATTACCTCTACTTTACTCCCAGCGAACGCAACCAAGACCCTTGTGTCGAATTTGCCGAGCAATTAAAAAAAATGAAAAAGTTAACTAAATAGTCACACTATCATGCAAGATAAAATTACAACTGATCGAATAAAAAGCCTGCAAAAACATTTAGAGCAAGAGAACCCGCTATTGGTGTCTGTTGTTGATAAATTTGTGGAACTGGACGAAGTGGGTTTGGGCCTAGGTGTATTAAATGCACGAGACTCCTATACGACAGAAATCTCATGGTGGCCACTTATTTCGATATTGGGGACGTTCTCCGCAGGAAAGTCTAGTTTTATTAACCAATATGTAGGTGACTCTATTCAGAAAACAGGCAACCAAGCAGTAGACGATAAATTTACTGTATTGTGCTTTAGTAGTGATAACTCAGTACGTGTGTTGCCAGGAATAGCTTTGGATGCTGATCCGCGGTTCCCATTTTATCAGATGAGTGAAGCAATAGATAAAGTAGCCGAAGGCGAAGGCTCAAGGATTGATACTTATCTGCAATTAAAAACCTGTCCCACTGATATCATGCGCGGGAGAATTCTTATCGATTCGCCAGGGTTTGATGCAGACTCTCAACGTGATTCTACTTTACGTATTACTGATCACATTATTAATCTGTCTGACTTGGTGTTGGTATTTTTCGATGCTAGACATCCTGAGCCTGGAGCAATGCGGGATACGCTAGAACATTTAGTTGCTGGTACTGTGCGCCGTAAGGATGCAAATAAGATAATGTTTATTTTGAATCAAATTGACACTACTGCAGCAGAAGATAACTTAGAAGATGTCGTCGCAGCATGGCAGCGTGCGATTGCTCAAGGTGGATTGGTTAGTGGTAGTTTTCATACACTCTATAATGAAGAGGCCGCTGTTAAAATTGAAGATTCGGGGTTAGAACAGAGATATAAAAAGAAGCGAGATGCTGACCTGCATGAAATCACTAAGCGTATAGCCCAAGTCAGTGTTGAGCGCGCCTATAGAATTATTGGTGCGCTAGAAAATTTTTCTAATCGCATTGAAAAAGAAATTGTTCCTGAGTTGCAAACAGCGGTAAGTGTATGGAAAAAACGTGTATTGATAGCTGATGCAATAGTGTTGATACCCTTATTTATCTTCTTTTTGTCTTACTCAATTTCCCATGGTTATTGGCAGGGGTTAGATTTTTCTATTCCGGGAATATCGGATGGCAATTACAGTAATCTTATGTCTAATTCATTATTAGGAATGGTCATCGTGGTATTTGTATTAGTTCATTTTGTGATTAGAGGTGCAATGGCGAAATGGTATGCGCGGGGTTTGGCGGAAGATGGATACTATGGGAATTTACGAGCAGCATTTCTCAAAAATACACGGTGGTTTAAAAGCATATTATTTAGACGCATAACTGGATGGGATCAAAAAGCTATTGAGAAAATTAGTGAGCTACGAGATTCAGCTGATGGTTTCGTTCAGAATCTAAATGATCAATATACAAATCCGTCAGGTTAACCTTTATAAATTGTATTATTCATAATCTAGAAGGAAATTTAGCTTGCGGTTAAATTTCTTCATAGCCAATTATTCGCTTGAAAACCGTAAAAGATAAGCATTTATCTCTGGGCTTTGCTTTGGCGGGCTTCGGAACGCTATTGTTTTCGTTGAAATCTATTTTCATTAAATACCTCTATGCTGAAGGCATGAATGCCGACGAAGTATTGGTATTGCGTATGGCATTGTCATTGCCAATTTATATGATGATTTTAGTTTTATCATTGCGCAATAGATCTACCGATGTAGCTTTAAATTTCCAGATAATAATTAAAATATTTATGCTTGGTTTCTTTGGTTATTATTTGGCTTCGTTATTAGACTTGATGAGTCTGGAGCTGATAAGTGCGCAACTTGAACGCTTGGGTTTATTCACATATCCATTTATGGTGGCGTTATTAGGTCATTTTTTCTTTAATGAACAAATAACCCGTCGAATAATTTTTTCACTAGTGATTACATATGCAGGTTTATATGTGGTTGTCGGGCAAGAATTAAAATTAACAGGTGATGGGGTGATTGAAGGCACATTTTTAGTATTGGGTGCAGCATTAAGTTTTGCTTTCTATGTGCTATTCAGTAAGCGTTATATCAATCAGTTAGGTTCGCAGTTATTTACATGTATTGCGATGATTTCTTCATGTGGCTTTGGATTGTTGCATGGTGTAATCGTATTGCAGTGGAGTGATTTAGCAATAAACCAAGTTGCGTGGCTTTGGTTGTTTATGTTGGTTGTATTAAGTACTGTCATTCCTAGTTTTCTGATGGTGGAGGCATTAAACCGCATAGGTGCAACTCAGTCAGGGATTGTAGGCATGTTGGGACCAATTATTACTATTGCACTAGCGATTTACTTATTAGGTGAACCATTTAGTGTGTCTCTAGTATTTGGTGTAGCATTGATGATGGTTGGTGTCGCAAATCTGATGATGAATAAAGATAAAAATAATTGATAACGCGTAAAGGATAGAGTTATAGCGTTTGTTTTTTTCTGTTCATTGGTTCACAAATAACTCTAGAAATTAGCGTTACTGTCGATATCTAAGGTAAGCTAAGTAGGTACTTTCTAAGGGAGGTATTTGTGCGAGAAAATCTTTTCGCCGATAGTTTTATAAGGCAAGTGCTAATTTTGTTGCTTGTATTATTTTTTTTTGGCGCCGCGTATTTAAATTCAGTGCTGTATAACCGTATAGTCCTAGAGCCGCAGGCATGGCAAGCACTTGATGGTGGCGCGGTGGCATTGATGTCGCATGCGCATGTAAAAGGTGAGGATGACCCTTATAAATTTCGCTTAGGTGATTGTAAGACACAAGTTAATCTTTCTGAAACAGGGCGTAATCAAGCAAAAAGAATTGGTAAGCGATTTCGTGAGCACGGTGTTGAAGTTGGAATTGTGTTGCATTCTAGTTGGTGTCGCACAAGAGAAACGGCCTTTTTGGCATTTCCAGGGATTAGCTTTATGGAATCATCGATTGATTCATTTCGTCTGCGTCCTGAACATGAGGCGTTTTATACTAGAAAATTAAAAGAGATTATTTTGAATTGGAGTGGGTCAAATGCTTTAGTATTGATGACGCACCCAGAAAATATTCTTGCATTAACAGGGATTAATGCGTCGAGTGGGGAAGCAGTGGTCGCTCGTTCCCTTAAAAACGATGTTGAAGTGGTAGGTAGAATAGTTTTTTAGTGAATTTTTCTAATCTAAATCTGTGGTTCTACGTACTGCGCGCATTACAATATAAATCCACGGCCAAACAATAGCGCTGGTTAATGCGGGAGACCAGTAAGTCCATGACTCTGGGTCTTGACCCAATACACCATACACCCACAGCGAAACACTCATGTGTGGCAATAAGATCATTGCAATGAAAAGTGCTTGTTGGTGCAGCGGATAAATGCGTACCCTTTGATGAAAGCGAATACTTATGAATGCGGTCAACGCAAATCCTAACGCATGTTGTGCTAGCAGTGCGCCACGCAAAACATCCACAATTAACCCAAGCCCCCAGGCGGAACCAACACCAATCCATCTTGGCGTTGTCATGCTCCAATAAATAACAAGCAATAAAATCCACTCTGGACGGAAAGGCTCTGCCCATACTGGGATAGGCATAATGGTAAGTAGTGTGGCGATAATAAAAGAGCCAATCAATACATAATATGTTCGTGTAGTTCTGTGCATACTATGGGTTGTCTTTTTTGTCTGAGAGTGGCTGTTCACCAATATCTTTTTCTGAATCTGTCTCTTCCTTTGGGGGAGGTGTGGTCCATAATAGTAATACTTCGCGAATAGTATCTAAGTCTGCTAGCGGTCTTGCTTCTACATGTAAAAATGCTTCACCAGGACGATTGTTAATGGTGGTAACTTCAGCAATAGGATAATTGGGAGGGTAGCGACCATCTAAACCTGATGTATGCAGTAAGTCACCGATGCGGATATCAGCTGAAGAAGAAACATTTTTTAATTCAACTCTATCAGTTTTACCGCTGCCAACTAATAATGCGCGTAAGTTAGTGCGATTAGTTTCGGCAAGTAACGCGTGGTTAGGGTCCGATATCAATAGTGCACTTGAATGCATTGGGAACACTTCAACAACTTGGCCAATTATGCCTTTTGCAGCAACTAGTGGTTGTCCTTCATAGACGCCTTGGCGTTTACCTTTATTGATTGAAATTAGCTGTTTAAATGGGTGTAAATCGACAGATAAAATTTCTGCAATCAATACTTGTTCATTAGAAATTTGCACAGGTGAATCTAGTAACTGTCGCAGGCGAGCATTTTCTTGTTCAAGTAGGGCTAGACGTTGCAACTTGGCTTGATTAAAGAGCGCTTGCTCGCGTAATTTTTCATTGTCAGAAATTAAGTCATTACGTGTGTTTAGATTTTCACTCAATATTTCGCTAATTGCTGAAGGCAAATGGGCAAGGTATTGAAGAGGGTAAGTGAGCGTTGCTAATGAAGAACGAACTACTTGTAAATGCTGATAGCGATGATCTACGGTCATAATAACAACCGACATGATTACCAGAATAAGAAGTTTAGATGAGGCAGATGCGTCAAATGTAAATAGAGGTTTTATAATGATCCTCCGTGCAACATATGCGGGCAGTTAACTGTTTAGTCTACAGTCAACAAATCGCTGCCAAATTCGTCAAGCATTTCAAGTACTTTGCCGCCGCCTCGAGCTACCGAAGTGAGAGGGTCATCCGCCACAATGACAGGAATACCTGTTTCTTCCATGATTAAGCGATCAAGATCACGCAGTAATGCGCCGCCACCAGTGAGGACAATGCCTCTCTCAGCTACATCAGCACCTAATTCAGGGGGAGTTTGCTCTAGAGCAGTTTTGACCGCGCTGACAATTCCATACAGTGGTTCCTGTAGCGCCTCTAGAATTTCGTTGCTATTGAGTGAGAAGCTTTTTGGTACACCCTCAGATAGATTTCTACCTTTGACTTCAATTTCTAGCATGTCTTTGCCAGGATAAGCTGTACCAATATCTTGTTTGACTCGTTCAGCTGTTGCCTCACCAATTAATACGCCATAATTTCGTCGTACATAGCTAATAATAGCATCGTCAAATTTATCGCCGCCAATACGGACTGAAGCTGAATAGACTATGCCGTTAAGAGATAAAACAGCCACTTCTGAAGTACCGCCACCAATGTCTAGAATCATTGAGCCACGTGCTTCATCAATGGGTAATCCGGCACCAATTGCAGCAGCAATGGGTTCTTCAATTAAGTATGTTTTTCGAGCACCAGCACCATCAGCCGATTCACGAATAGCACGACGCTCTACTTGGGTGGCACCACAGGGAACACATACCAAAACGCGTGGACTTGGCCGTAAGAGCATATTCTTATGCACTGCACGGATAAAATGCTGCAACATGCGTTCAGTGGTAGTGAAATCTGCGATTACACCATCTTTCATCGGGCGAATCGCTTCAATATTGGTCGGTGTGCGGCCCAGCATTCTTTTAGCGCCTGCGCCGACCGCTTCAATCGAGCGAGTGCCGGTATTCGGGTCATTACGAATGGCGACTACTGAAGGTTCGTTAAGAACAATACCTTTGTCTCGAACATAAATAAGGGTATTTGCTGTACCGAGATCAATAGAAAGGTCGTTAGAAAATAATCCTAGAATTCGTCCAATCATGTGGGAGAAATGTCTTTAATAATCATTGGAATAGAAAGGGTACTCTAACAGCGGGTATGGGTTTGGGCAAGACGTTATATATGGTACCTTTCTGTACCTGATAGAGGAGTAATTTATGGTACTTTCAACGGAAGATGTTCGCAATATTGCCAAACTGGCAAAATTGCAAATTAATCAAGATGAGCTAGAGCGCTACAAGCAAGATCTTTCTCGTATATTGGGGTTTGTTGAACAAATGAACCAAGCTGATGTGGAGAATATTGAGCCCATGGCACATCCACAAGACATGATGCAATCGTTACGTGCTGATGAAATCGCGGAAACTAATCAGCGTGAAAAGTTTCAGAAAATTGCGCCAGCGACTCAAGACGGTTTGTATCTAGTTCCAAAAGTTATCGAATAGATTTCGCGTTATTAGCATTCCACAACCTACTTTTAATTTATGCATAAGTTAACTATCGCACAGCAAGCGAAAGCACTCGCTGCTAAAGAATTTAGCAGTGAAGAATTGGTCAATCATTATATTCAGCGTATTGAAGCGCATGATGAACAATTGAATTCGTTTGTGACCTTTACGCCTGAACAGGCAATTGAGAGTGCTAAGCAAGCTGATGTGCGCAATGAGCAAGGTGGGATATTGAATGGCGTTCCAATTGCGATCAAAGATATATTTTGTACAGACGGAATAAAAACATCTTGTGCATCTCGCATGCTAGATAATTTTGTTGCACCTTACGATGCCACCGTGGTGATAAAGTTAAATCAAGCCGGCGCGGTATCTCTAGGTAAAACAAATATGGATGAATTTGCCATGGGTTCATCGTCTGAGTCGAGCTATTACGGCGCAGTAAAAAATCCATGGGATACTGAGCGTGTGCCTGGCGGATCATCGGGTGGCTCTGCTGCTGCGGTCGCTGCGCGATTAGCGCCAGCGAGTATAGGCACCGATACGGGAGGTTCAATCAGGCAGCCCGCTGCGTTATGTGGTATTACAGGGTTAAAACCAACTTACGGTCGTGTCTCACGTTTTGGCATGATTGCTTATGCCTCCAGTTTAGATCAGGGAGGGCCCTTTGGAGTTACATCTGAAGACTGTGCATACATGCTACAAGCAATTGCCGGGCATGATGCGCGTGACTCTACCAGTGTCGATCAACCGGTACCTGATTATGTTGCAGGTTTAAATCAATCCGTTAAAGGGTTGAGGATTGGATTGCCTGAAGAGTTCTTTCAAGAGGGGTTAGATCCAGATATTGCTGAAAAAATACAACAAGCCTGTGACGTGCTTAAAAGCCTAGGCTGTGAAATTAAACCAATCTCATTGCCAAACGCAAAACTAGCAATTGCCGCTTATTATGTAATCGCACCAGCGGAATGTTCATCAAATCTGTCACGTTTCGATGGTGTACGTTATGGCTATCGTTGTGAAAATCCAACCAGTTTAGAAGATATGTATTTGCGATCTCGTAGCGAAGGTTTGGGAGAAGAGGTTAAACGACGCATCATGGTCGGTGCTTATGCATTGTCTGCCGGCTATTACGATGCTTATTATTTGAAAGCGCAAAAAATACGTCGATTAATCAGTGAAGATTATCGTGCTGCTTTTAATCAAGTCGATGCGGTGTTAAGCCCAACCACACCCACGACTGCATTTAAGGTGAATGAAAAGTCAGATGATCCAATTACCATGTATCTCTCTGACATATACACGATCGGTGTCAATCTGGCAGGTTTGCCAGGCATATCCTTGCCGGTTGGTTTCCAACAAAACTTGCCAGTGGGGATGCAGCTAGTGAGTAATTATTTTGAAGAGCAAACATTATTAAATCTTGGGTATCAGTATCAGCTACAGACTGATCATCACCTGCAAATGCCTAAGGAGTTTGAATAGGGTATGAATATGGAATGGGAAGTTGTTATTGGGCTAGAGATTCATACCCAGCTAAACACTAAAACAAAAATATTTTCAGCGGCAGCCACTGCGTATGGTGCAGAGCCGAACACACAAGCATGTGCGGTTGACTTAGGACTTCCAGGAGTGTTGCCGGTATTGAATAGAGAAGCTGTGGCTAAAGCGGCAATGTTTGGTTTAGCGGTAGATGCCACGATTAATGATGGCTCTGTGTTTGATCGCAAAAACTATTTTTATCCTGATTTGCCAAAAGGCTATCAAATAAGCCAATTGGCCATACCTATTGTTGAGCACGGAAAATTAGATATTTCTTTAGAAGATGGTTCTACTAAATCAGTAGGCATCACACGCGCACATTTAGAAGAAGATGCTGGGAAGTCGTTACATGAGGACTTTGATGGTATGACAGGTATTGACCTTAATCGAGCTGGTACACCATTAATTGAGATTGTTTCTGAGCCTGAAATGAGTTCTGCTAAAGAAGCGGTTGCTTACATGAAGAAGATTCATTCTATTGTTCAGTACTTGGGTATTTGTGACGGTAACATGCAGGAAGGCTCGTTCCGTTGCGATGCTAATGTGTCTGTGCGTCACAAAGGGGATAAAGAGTTGGGTACTCGCACAGAAACCAAAAACCTCAACTCATTTAGATTTGTTGAACGTGCCATTAACTATGAAATAGAACGCCAAATTGATGTGATTGAAAGTGGCGGTCGCGTAGTGCAAGAAACGCGTTTGTATGATGCCGATGATGATTCCACTCGTACTATGCGAACAAAAGAAGAAGCTAACGATTACCGTTACTTCCCAGATCCTGATTTATTGCCTGTTAAGCTTGATCCGGAATTGCTGGCACAGCTACAAGAAGAATTACCAGAGTTGCCAGATGTAAAACAAAAACGTTTCTGCAGCGACTATGGATTAAGTGACGAAGACGCCGAACAGCTTAGTACTTCACGTGAAATGGCTGATTATTTTGAACAAGTCGTCGCAGAGGCAAATGGACAAGCAAAAATGGCAGCAAATTGGGTTTCAGGTGAGTTATCAGGTGCCTTAAATCAAAATAATCTAGACATTGCGCAAAGTCCGGTAAGTGCTGAACGATTAGCGCAACTAATCTCACGCATTTCAGACAACACAATCTCGGGCAAAATTGCAAAAGAAGTATTTCAAGATATGTGGAGCAGTGACAAAACTGCCGATCAGATCATCGAGGAAAAAAGTTTGCAACAAATCTCAGATGTTGGTGAGCTTGAAGCAATTGTTGATAAAGTTGTTGCCGAAAACCCTAAGCAAGTTGAACAGTATTTATCTGGTAAAGATAAAGTATTTGGTTTCTTTGTGGGTAGTGTTATGAAGCTGACTAAGGGAAAAGCAAATCCTGCTCAAGTAAACGAGCTATTAAAGAAAAAATTGGTTTAATTCTTAGAAAGAATTAATACTCATAAAGACATTTAAGTCTGCAGCCCCTTTGTTTAAATTGCTTTATAGAAATACTTGAAAGTTACCTGTTTCTTCTAAAACCAACATCATGAACGTACTAATTATATACGCACATCCAAATCCGTTAAGTTTCAATCAATCTATATTGAAGGTAATTAATTCATCCTTCAAAAACAAGGGTGCAACAGTACGCCTGAAAGATTTATACGCGGAACGTTTTGACCCGGTCTTGGATGAAGAGCAACTATCACTGCAAAATGAAGGCAGTCTGCCTGAAAATATTAAACGCGAACAGGAGCAAGTCACATGGGCAGATACAATTGTTGTTATATATCCATTATGGTGGTTTGACCGCCCTGCGATATTGAAAGGTTGGTTTGATCGTGTGTTTACAAAAGAGTTTGCATACAACTTCGATGAGAATGGTGTGCAAGGGTTATTAACTGGCAAGCGTGCTATTGTAGTAGTTACTGCGGGTGGCACTAAAAAAGACTTTGGAAAAAATGCAGATCAATTAACAAAAAGCACCACTGAAGGAACCTTAGCCTTTTGTGGTATTACTGATATTGTCGATCGAGTTTTCTATTCAGTACCAATAGTTAAAGCTGAAGAGCGAGCTAAAATGCTAGAAGAATTAGATGTGTTAGTGAAAAATTTCTAGCAAATGAAAGAATTACTAGTTGGCTTCTCTTAAAGTTTTTCCTTCCTGCTGCCATATAACCAACAGCTCATGCAATGCAATTGGTATTGCCGTCTCTAAATTATCTGCACAATAGTCTTTCAGCCAAATAAAAGTATCTTCAGGTGAAGTCGCGCCAGAAACATCATAAACATCACTCTCAGAGTAATTCACGCCAGACACAAATCCACTCGCCCAAGACTGATACAGGCGAATGTTCTGTACTGCTTGCTGAAAACCAACGTTCTTAGGTGTGATGTCGTGAATTAATTCTGTACATGTAGTGCCGCCCCAGCCTTGTGCGCTGAATGGATAGACTTCATTTGTGTTGGCCTCTTTGGTCTGAGTGCTAGCGCAGCCGCTTACAATGAAACTAACAATTAAAATCAATGTGTGATTAAAATATCTCAAGCGGATCATTATTGCATTATAGAATTTAAGATAAGTAGCATATGATTATTAGATTTCTATAATAATTTCATTGAAAAAGAAGCATGAGTTATTTGCTATTTGCACTAAAGCTAATTTTAAATTGAACCTTGATTAAATTTATTGCGGCCAAACGTGAAGAGACAGATCAACGCTGATATTAAAAACCACACGGATGCAGGTAAGGGCACCGGTGTTCCATAGAATTGAACTTCAGATAATCCTGCTCGGCCACCAAATCTATCTTGCCCGTCTAAGTCAGAAAATTTAACAAATCTCCCAGTGACATATAAAAATGATAAATCATGTAATTCTCCACCTAATTCATCGGGAATGTCGCTGGCAGATTTGCCATTGAATCGATAATTTTCGCCTTGATATCCTATTTGTCCTGGCGCGTGCTGTATGGATAACCTGGGCACCACCGACGCTTGTGAAAAGTCAGCATCTTGTGCATTTGTACCAATGCTAGAAACAAGTAAGTCTATCGTTTCTGGGCCAAAATCACTGTTTCCAAAGCCGTCATTAAAATTCCATATATGAATAAAGTTAATATTATAAACTGCACCCAGGTCAAATGTGATATCTGCAAATTCAGTTAAAGTGTTCCAGTGGAAACCATTTGGCTGCGTGGTTGTAGTGATAAGTTTACCTGTTAATGCATCAAGCCCAATGCCAGAACCATTAACGACATTGTCTTCATCTCGATTGACCTCTGGTGTGCTTGATCCAACTACATTTGTGTCGCCGGTGCCAATTGTGATCAGACTGGCAAAGCTAGAAGCTGAGATAATCATGAGTATCGTGAATGTTGCCAATGGAGATATTATTTTATTCAAGAAGTACTTTATTCTCATGTGAGTTCTCTCAGGGACGATAAAAATTAATTTGGTATAAATTATTCCAGTAGCTTAGAGCAAAACTGCATTGGAAGTAAGTAGGTGAAGTTAAAATAACCTCTATAAGAAAATTTGTCAGGCTAAAAATTATATGTAGTGATTCTGCTATTACTTTATTGATTAATGCTATATTTTGTAAAAATCAATCAATAATACACTATGTAGCGTAGAGGTTTCGTATGATCAGCAAAATAACAACGAGAGTTTTATTTGTGATGCTGTTTCCACATTGCCTCCAGGGCGCGACCATTTCCCAAACTGAATTTCTTGGTGCAAGTTTCACACTCACTTATGATTTTACTCCGATAGACGATGAGCCTTCTCCTGTTCCATTGCCAGCAATAGTTTGGTTGTTAACTAGTGCTTTATTTGCTTTGGGTATTTTGGGGCGACCGAATAAATAGAGGTTTGATTCTCGTCTAACTCCTAATATTTACTACCATTTTTTCTTTTTAAATCTAGCTAGATGATATAACTCTCTTTAAATTCAATAAATTGTTTGGATTTTTAAAGAGAATGATTGTTGTGGTTTATTATTGAATAATAATAATTTTGTCATATTAATTATGCTATTCTGACAAAATAAGAATAATAACTAAGGCAGCCATCATGTTAGTCAATCAAATATTACGCCTGTTAATTGCCAGTAGTCTTTTATTATCCAGTCAGGTATTTTCAGCGCAGGTTCGAGTTGATGTCAGCGGAGTTTTAGATGTAATTGTACTTGGTAGTTTTACTAGTAATGCATTTTCTTCTAGCTTCTTATATGAAACAGACACGAGTTTGTCTTCTGTAATGACGATAGATGCACCTAATGATGTTGGGTATATATTTGATGCGCCATATTTTGGTAGTGCAGTTGTAGGTAATCCATTAATGCCTACTTATGATGTTAACTATCAAGGTGTAGAGGTAGGTGTGGCAAATAATATCAATGTTGCAATTGATGATTTCCCAGGTGTGCCTGCTGGCATTTATGACGGCTTTGGTTTGCAGTCAACGTCACCCGGTGCTGTGTTGGATAGAGATGGTGTATTAAGTACTGGAATTCAGATTGGATTATTATTTTTCACTAATACCAACTTTTTCTCTGATGTGAATACAATTCCGGATGCGCCACCTAATGCAATGACTGATATAGGACAGTTTTTTGTTTTTGATTTTACTAACGACGAAATTAATAGAGCGGCAATTGGTAATATTAACTCCTTGACTGTTACCGCTGTACCTATTCCTGCAGCATTAATGTTATTTGTATCTGGCTTGTTAGTCTTGTTTGGAGTGCGGAAGCGAATTTGAGAATACTTGAGAGCAGGCTAAGATTTAAGTTAAGAAAAATATATTCTGTCATTAAATTCAGATAAATAAAAAGGCCGAGGTGCGTGCACCTCGGCCTTTGCTAGAACAGCAAATCTCTTCAGTTAATCTAAATTTTTCAGCACTTCACTCATGCTGTCTTTAGCGTCACCAAACAACATGTCAGTGTTTTCTTTGTAGAACAATGGATTGTCAACGCCGGCATATCCTGATGCCATACTTCTTTTAAGTACGATACAAGACTTTGCTTTCCAGACTTCCAGTACCGGCATGCCTGCGATTGGGCTGTTTGGATCTGTTTGTGCGGCAGGGTTAACGATATCATTCGCGCCTATGACAAGGGATACATCTGTGTCAGGGAAGTCTTCATTTAACTCATCCATCTCCAACACAATATCGTAAGGGACTTTGGCTTCGGCTAATAGAACGTTCATGTGCCCTGGTAGTCTTCCAGCGACTGGGTGAATACCAAATCTTACATTGACGCCATTTGAGCGTAGCTTTTTAACAATGTCACTGACAACTGTTTGAGCCTGAGCAACTGCCATTCCATAGCCAGGAACAATTATGACATTGCTAGCATCTTTAAGCAGTCCGGCAACCTCTTCTGCGGTGGCTGATGTAACTTCGCCAACTTCTTCGTCGCCACTCGCCGCGGAACTTCCGCCGGAGGTTCCAAAACCGCCCAATATAACACTGACGAAATTCCGGTTCATGGCGCGACACATAATGTAACTTAAGATTGCTCCACTGGAACCAACTAATGCACCAACAACAATTAATGCAATATTGCCAAGCATAAAGCCAGTTGCAGCAGCAGCCCAGCCTGAGTAACTATTTAGCATGGAAACAACCACTGGCATATCGGCACCACCAATGGCCATGATGAGGTGTATACCAATTACTCCTGCAATCACGGTCATTATCACAAGTGGCATCCACCCTGTTGCGTGTGATTCAGCATTGATAAATTCATAGCCGTAATACAAACACGCAAATAGCATGATTAAATTTAACCAATGACGTGCAGGAAGCATTAATGGTTTGCCAGAAATTTTCCCGCTCAATTTGCCAAATGCAATAACGGACCCTGTAAAAGTAATAATGCCAATGAATACCCCGAGGTAAACTTCAACATCATGTATAGTTTTTTCCGCGCCTTCAAAATGTGCAGTTGGGTCTAGGTAGCTCGCAAACCCTACCATCACAGCAGCAGCACCTACGAAACTATGAAAGCCTGCGACCAATTCAGGCATGGATGTCATTTCAACTTTTTTTGCAATGACTATTCCAACTAATGCACCAATGATCATGGCAGGGATGAATTTTTCAAATGCACCGACTTGACCGCTAAAGATAGTGGCTAAAATAGCAACGGCCATTCCAAGCATGCCGAAAACATTTCCTCGACGTGCAGATTCTTGATTACTTAGTCCGCCAAGACTGAAGATAAATAAAGCGCCTGCAGCGAGATAAGAAACAGTTAGTAATTGTGGATTCATTATTATCTCCCCTTAGTCGTCTTTACGGAACATTTGTAGCATGCGTTGTGTTACCGCAAAACCACCGCCTATGTTTATCGAAGCTATCAGTATCGAGACTAAAGCAAGCCACATTATCAGCGGACTTGAGCTGCCTACTTGAAGCAAGGAGCCAATAATAATCACACTACTAATTGCATTGGTCACACTCATTAGTGGTGTGTGCAGTGCTGGTGTGACATTCCAGATAACCATGTACCCAATGAAGCAAGATAAAACAAAAATAGAAAAGTTTTGCATGAATTCTGCTGGTGCAACTTTCCCTAACCAGAACAATCCTGCGGCGGCAATCAGCATAGTAATGATTAAACCCATTCCGCTTTTTTCTCTTTCAGGTTCAGGTTCTGGCATTGCTGCTTTAGGTGCAGCGGGTGCAGCCGAAACTGCAATTGGAGGTGGTGGGAAAGTGATTTCACCGTTTTTAACAACGGTTGCCCCACGAATCACATCGTCTTCCATATTAACGTTGATATTGCCATCTTTTTCTGGTGTTAAGTCATTCAACATATGGCATAAATTTGAACCATATAGTTGACTGGATTGATTTGGTAAGCGACTTGGAAGGTCCATATAACCTATAAGGGTCACACCATGTTTAACAACAATTTTTCCAGGTTCTGTTAACTCACAGTTACCGCCTTGTTCAGCGGCTAAGTCAACAATAACGCTACCTTCTTTCATGGATTCAACCATGTCAGCTAGAATCAATTTTGGTGCGGGTCTACCTGGAATCAAAGCAGTAGTAATAATAATGTCGACTTCTTTTGCTTGTTCTCTGAATAAAGCCATTTCTGCCTCAATGAATTCTTTACTCATTGTTTTAGCGTAGCCAGTAGAAGAAGGGCCATCATCTTCTTCTTCAAATTCAAGTTCTAAGAATTGTGCACCCATACTTTCCACTTGTTGCTTAACTTCTGGGCGAGTATCAAATGCTCGAACAATGGCGCCGAGACCATTTGCAGTGCCAAGTGCGGCTAAGCCAGCTACTCCAGCACCAATTACCATAACTTTTGCTGGAGGTACTTTGCCGGCTGCAGTTATCTGACCAGTAAAGAATCTTCCAAACTGATTAGCAGCTTCAATAACAGCACGATAACCAGCAATATTTGCCATGGATGATAATGCATCCATTTTTTGTGCACGTGAAATTCGTGGCACAGAGTCCATAGCTAACGCGGTTACGTTTTGTGCCTCTAGTTTTTTGAGTAAATCTTCATTCTGAGCAGGCCATATAAAACTAATTAAAGTGGTGCCTGAAGACATCAGGCTAACCTCATCAACACCAGAAGAGTTTGTCTCTGGTGAGCGAACCTTTAAAATAATGTCGGCGTTAGACCAAAGCTGTGCCGTGTCAGAAATGACTTCTACACCTGCTTCTCGGTAAGCAGCATCAGTAAAGTTTGCACTTGCGCCAGCACCGGCTTCTATGGATGTTTCGAATCCAAGCTTTTGCAGACGCTTGGCTGTATCCGGCGTCATCGCAACGCGGCATTCATTTTCGTGAATTTCGTTAGGTACACCGATCTTCATAACTGCATACTCCTCTCCCGAGTAAATTATATCCGGAACACAGGTCTAGCTTGCAGCTGCAAACAAGCAACAAAATCAATAATAGATTAAGCGACTAAATTGTTTGAACGATAAAAAGACATTTCACTTCCTGGTGTATGGTGATATCCGTTTTGTTAACTTGCCTATCTTGCAATATAGATCAGGGTTGTCGGAATTATTATATTTAGTAATTTGAGCTATAAGCTCTGCTTGTGATACTACCGCAAATAGAAAGTATATTAAATATTGAAATAACCACATATAATGCAAGGTCAATATCAATCTATTTATCTGATAGGAATTAAAGCATAGCCTTTTTGCTGGTAGCCAATTAATGAAACGAATGTATTGCCTACAGGTTTAACTTCAGAAATGATGGTGTTGTTATCAATACCTAAAATACGCGAAGCAACCGAGCATGATTCCATTTTTACTCCCGGCTTATTGCTTAGTGTTTGAATTAAAGCAAGTAACTCTTCTAGTGCCAATTCTTCTTCCAGTTCTAATTCTAATGGCTGTGAAGACAATAATTTCAATACGCGTCCATGAAATGTGAAAACCATATCAGGTTTAACGTTTTGCTTAAGTAAATCTTCATAAGTCTCGTCAATCACTTTCATGACGAATAAAAGACGACTAGGTTTGCTTAAAGTGACATCCCATATCACTTTGCCTGTTTCTATCCCTTCTAATGCATCAGCATCATTTGGATTTCCAGCATGTACGTTAGTTAGCTGTAATACTAATAAAATGTTAACGAAGCTAAGTGTGATTATGCGTTGTAATTTCATGTTGAACCTCGGGGAGTCAATGGTTGTATGCTGGAAATTATTACACATAAACACGCAAGATATGATCTGTGTCACTTAATGATCTTTGGCGTAAACGATAATGTCTTTAGTAATCATATTTTAAGTGTCGCTTTGTGAGATACTAATTGTAGATTAACCTGCGATAGTTGAGGTTTGTATGAAACACATTACTAGTTTGCTAATAAGTATTGGTTTAGTATTTATGTTAATTAACGTGAGTCACGCAAGTGATCGTAGTTACCACTCAAATTCTGATAGAGATATTCTTACAACAGGCGAAAAAATGGTATTAGATGCTGTGGTATTGCGTCCAATCGGCCTGGTGACTACCGTTGCAGGAACTGCAATTTACACAATTTCATTGCCTTTTAGTTTGTTGGGAGGTAATGAAGCGCAAGCACGAGAACATCTCATAAATGAACCAGCACGCTATACATTTAAACGCCCGCTGGGTGATGTTGGCAATTAGCTCGAAAGTTCTCTTAGTAAATCGAGAATTATCTGCCGCTTTCGATTAGATAATCGGTAATAGCGTTCAGCAACTTCTTTGGTCTCATCATCTTCTATTATGTAGGCGGGGACAGATGCTTCAGAAATCTGGTGGTTGGTTTGCATTTCACCTTCACCATTGATGAGCCATTCCAGACGCACATTTAATATTTTAGATAATTCTGTTAGATGTTCAGTGCTGGGGAGTGCTTTGCCTCTTTCCCAGTGACCACATGCGCCGCGCGAAATTTTCAAGCGCTCCGCGAGTAATTCTTGGGAAAGGCCACGTGATTTCCTAGCTTGAGTGATTCTGTGCGCGATGTTCGACATCTGCCAAGGATAGTATTGATATCATTGGAGATGTACGATATTTTCACTATCAAATAATAAGCTAATACAGCTATCTTTAATAATGAGAATATCATCCTATCTAATATGTCTATTTATTAGCCTGGCACTGGTTGCAGACTCAGCCCTCTTTCAGGGCTATGTCATGACATTTTTAAGAGTTCAGTGTGACGAGTTGATTATGCAAAATGTTCCGGAAGGCTTGTTTGCTACTAAGTTAAATGATTCAGACGAATTAGTATTCACCAATTATTTACGTATTGATAAAGTACGGCTTGTTAATATCGGAGGAAATCAAATTATTCAATGTGATTCATATCGATTTCCTGAAGGTATTACTGTGATGGTGTCAGCTGATGGTCATACTTGTGAAATTCTCGGTGTTCCAACTACTCCACAAGCCCGTACGAATGGATATGTGATCGCTAGAAACAAGAAAGGTAGTTCACTGGCGATTGTGCCAATTTCAGTTAATGCGCTTGTGCTGAGGGAGTAGAGTGCTATTTGTTTAAGACATCATTCCTGGTTGATTCTGTAATAGTTAGTACTTCATCAATAAGAGGTTGAGCAACATCTAACTCTTTTAATGTACTGTCGATGTGATTTTTAACAGCGTCAAAATGGCTGTCATTTAATCCTTGTTTTACTAATCGCTCATGAGCTGTACGCATAGATTCGCCGTGGAAAGGTGTATTTGCACCAAACGCATAAGATAAAAATGATTTCATTTTGCGCATTTGCTTTGTCATGTCAACGCCTTCAAAAAAGCCATTTATGTGGTTATCGGAAATTACTTTTCCATAAAAAATATCGACAGCTGCACTCACTGCAGCGTCGCCACCGATTCTTTCAAATAGACTTTTAGACATACATGTTCTCCTTAAACATACATTTGTAATACATGTTTATAAAATGTATATAATATATATGTTATTGTCAAGAGACTAATGGATATGCGATTAACTAAATACAGTGATTTTGCACTGAGAACATTAATATATGCAGCAACAGCCAAGCGACGATGTACTATTGATGAAATTTCACAAAGTTATGCGATTCCAAAAAATCACTTAGTGAAAGTAGTGAATCAGCTAGCAACTCTTGGATTTATACATTCAATTCGTGGCAAAGGCGGTGGCTTTGAATTAGCAGAAGAACCATCTGCAATTAATATAGGCGATGTGGTGCGTGCTACAGAACAAAGTTTTGATTTGGTGGAGTGTTTTTCTTCTGAAAATCAGTGTGTGTTAACACCCAGTTGTAAATTGTCAGCTATTCTTGTTGAAGCGCTTGATCAATTCTTAGCGGTATTAGATGATTACTCGCTCGAAGATTTGCTGGCTCCAAAAATTAAAGTGATACTTAATTTTAATTAATCAAGATTAGTTGTGCCATCCACATGCATGTCTTTAGTAACGCTAATGTATGGGAGTTTTAATGAGTCTAACCAAGATTTTCCTTGTTGTTCACCTTTTAACATGGCGACAGTTGAGCAGCTCCCAGCAATTAAACATTCGCTTGCAATGACGCTTACCGCGCTGAAACCTTCAATAGGCCAACCTGTTTTTGGATTAAGAATATGTGCGTAGCGTTTGCCGTCGATTGTCATAAAGCGTTCATAGTCTCCGCTACTTGCAATAGCACCCTGTCCTAGGGTGGTTGTTGCAATTGCATTGGCTGGATCTCTTGGATGCCTTATGCCAATTTGCCATGGTTTGTTGTCAGGATGAGGTCCTAATACTTTAAGGTCTCCACCAAGATCTACTAAACCGGCATTTATACCATGGTTGCGCAAAGTATTTGCTGCTGCGTCCACTGCATATTCTTTAACGTAACCACCAAAATCAATTTCCATGCCTTTCTTCTTGAGTACAATATGTGGACGTTGCCATTCAACATATTGCCAACCAACTAATTCCAAAGTTTCATCAATTTGCGACTGTGTTGGTAAATTATTCGATTTGAAATTCCATGCTCTTCTTAATACGCCAGAAGTGATATCGAATAAGCCTTCACTTTGTTTATAAACAGCTTGTGCATAATCTATTAGTAAGGCAGTTTCGCTATCGACTTTAGTGCCTGACAGATTGCCTGAGGATTTATTGATTGTGCTAGTAACGCTATCAGAGCGATATCGAGAATATTTTTTTTCTAATCGAGTAACTTCTGCGTGAGCTTTTTTACAAGCAGTTTCAGCAACATTTTTATCTGAAGTGTAGAGTTGGAATTCGCACGGACTGCCCATCGCGCGAAATGGAAAATTATAGATTTCCATGATTATTTAAATGAGTAGTCCACTCCAAATGTGAATAATGTAAAGTCGACGAGTCCAGGATTTTCTACATCGACACTTTGTAAAGAATAAGATTTGTCACTAATATATCTCTCAGCAGAAACACCAACCGTCCAGTTATTTATAGTTTCTGCTAGTTTTACGCGAAACGACAGTGCGCCATAAGGTGATAGACGATAATCGCTAGAGTAATAGCCGTCTGAGCGCGCAGCCTGGTAAAACGGTTCATAAAACTCAGCCTGTGTTTGACTGTAATAGCGCATTGAATATTCAAAACTCCAACCACTATCGGTATGTTTGAGAAAGCCAACATCTAGTGTGTGTGAGCGTATATTCCAATCGTCATAATAAAACCGGTAGTCTGCATGTAATGCTGCGCTTAATGTTTCTGACCAGCGTCTAAGCTGTGCGGACCATATATATTGAGTGCGATCATCAGGCCGATTGTCTCTCAGTCCAGGCACCGCTGAATTAAATACTAATTTATATGGGTCAGATAAAAATCCTGAAAGGTGGCCAATAGTAAATGTAGATTGAACCACGGTATTTTTGTTAATGACTTGGCCGATGCCTACAAAGGCGCTGACATTTTCTTTGTCATCACTATCTATACGATTAGGATCGTTAACTACATCTGAAGTAGGTTTGACTTCATCAAACGATGCGGATATTCCTCCGCGTAAAGTGGTTGATTTGTTGTCTAATTCACGTGCTACCGATACGCCACCAAAGATAGCCTGGTAATCTTTTTCGGTAGAGAAGCCTACACTGGGACTAATGGTGTATTTACCTTTGTAAATATCTAATTTTGCACTGGCATCAAAACGTTCGTCATCAATGGTTGCGCCACTCATCACTTGTACCGGGCTGCCTTCGGCATCTGGTTGCACGAACCATGGAGATGCACCACTCATTTTTTCATAAGCGCTATCAACAGTGAGTTGTACAGTGTCATTAATTGGGTAAACCACACTAACTTGCCCGACTTCAATGTCGTAGCGTTTTTGGTCGCCTAAACCAGAGAAGTTGCTGCTACTTAAACGATCTTCATCGTATTTAGAAATACGTGCGCTTATGCTGGGCTCGCTATCTGGCGCGCCAGCAGCTTCGACCGTTTTATTGTAGGCGGGTAATGCAAATGCTGCTGAATACAGCGCGGCTAAAGTAGGGCTGATGTTTTGTTTTTTATTGTATGACATCGGTATAAAATTTAGTTGCAGCCACAGCCGCCACCTGCAGAGCCGTATCCGCCTGCAGCTGCTTCTTTAGCAAAATAAATGTGTTCACCTAAGGTTGCTGCAAGTGGATCAGGTGACCATGACATTTCTTTCTTGGAAAGCGTGCCGCGTTCCCATGGCTTGACAGTAGTACAACCAGATGTAACAAATAGTGTAATGAGAATTAAAGCTACAGTTAGCTTAGTGCTCATAGTAATTTCTCAATCTCGGTTTTGATTTTGTCCACGTCGCCTGATTTATAGCCGTTGTGCACATAACGGATCACGCCTGATTTGTCGATGATGTAAGAGGTTGGCATTGCGTTGACACCAAATGATTCAGGAATTTCGCCAGATTTATCAGCAAGTATTTTGTAACTGACATTTATTTTCTTGATGAAATCAGTCGCATCTTTAGGATTTTCATCAAGGTTGATAGCCAGTACTACAACATCATCTCTGCCAGAGAATGAAGTTTGTATGTTTTCAAATTCAGGTAATGATTTTAAGCAAGGTGGACACCAGGATGCCCAGAAATCAACAAACACTACTTTCCCTTCAAGGTCTGCCTTGCTGATAGTTTCTGAACCATCTAGTGAGCGAGCACGAAATGAAGGTGCGTCATCACCCACACTTGCAGAGTAAGCAAACTGTGTGGCAAAAACACAAAAGAAAGAAACTACAGATACTTGGATAAGTTTAAGCATTGCGAAAAATCCTCTCTGGATAGATTTATTGGCTTAGCGATTGATCTAAGTTGTTATTGTGACTTTGCTCACAATAATTGAGTTGCTAGTTAAGATCGTAGACCACTAAGACGAACCGCTATAATTAATTGATTATCTGCGGACTTATGTATGTGACTTAAAATAGCATTAGATGATGCAACCACTCATCGGTGATAAATGACCGCTAATCGATACTTTTATGATATTTCTAGATGTTGATTACGAATTCAGGAGTTTGTTTGTAATGAGGATCATGTGGTCAAATTATAAATCTAACCATAATTTTAATGGCTTTCGCATGCCGGCAATTTTACAGCCTTGTTGGCCGTACCCATAAGGGAATAAGGCATATACATATTTGCGTGTTGCTTTGTCTTTACCAATAGCTGTTCGTAAATTTTTAAGGATGGTGCGTAATTCTGGTACTACGCCTGACGCCGAATATAATTCACGTATCATATGAATTACACGCCAATGATCTTCGTTCAATTCTAATTTGGAATCTTTAGCTGTCGACAATGCAAAGTTTTTGTCCCAGTTGTCTGGATCTAGTAAGAATCCATCTTCGTCTGTTTGAATTTCCATTTATTTCGATATTGTTCCTTGTGTGAGACGATCATTTTGTTGCACGTCTTGTAGCGTCTGAATGTTATTGTAGTGATACTTTATAAACTGTAAACGAACATCGGTTGCTTGCGCGAAGCCATGTTCAACTATCAATGTGCCATTAGCGCATAAATAATCAGGCGCATGTTTTATAATATGGAATAAATCGGCTAATCCCTGATCTCTTGAAAATAGAGCTGTTTCAGGCTCATATTTTTCTACACTATAGTCAATGTTATCGTCATCATAGGCTATGTAAGGTGGATTGCTAATTATCAAATCAAAGTTTTTAAATTCTACTGAGCTAAACCAATCACTAGTGATCGGTGTTATATTTTTAATATTTAGTGACTCTGCATTAAGTTTTGCAGTGTCTATACAAAGCTCAGAATTGTCGCAAGCAATAATATTTGCATTAGGCCTTTCTTTGGCTAATGCTAATGCAATGCAGCCGCTGCCAGTGCCCAGGTCTAATATATTTGCGCGACCATTATTGGGAATATGCTCGAGAGCTGCTTCAACTAAAGCTTCAGTGTCTGGACGAGGAATTAGTACACCAGGTGTCACTTTTAAGGGAAGCGACCAAAATTCTTTTTGTTGTTGTATATAAGCAATTGGCTCGCCTTCAAGGCGGCGAGCTAAATAGTTTTTGTACCATTCAAATTCTACATTACTTAACTGATCTTCCGAATGAGCGATTAAATATTCTTTGGTTTTATCAATAGTATGAGCAAGAAGAAGAGAAGCTTCATGTTGAGGATTTTCAGACCGGTAATTTAAAGTTTCGCGACCGTGCTGAACTGCTTGTTTAATATTAGTCACTAGTATTTAGTTGATGATTAGTCACTCAATGAGGCAAGTTGTTCAGCTTGGTGCTCATTAATTAAAGGATCAATTATTTCGCTTAGGTTGCCTTGCATTAATTCTTCAAGTTTATAAAGCGTTAGATTAATTCGGTGGTCAGTCACACGCCCTTGAGGGAAGTTATAAGTACGTATGCGTTCAGAGCGGTCGCCACTGCCAACTAAGCTTTTTCTTGTCGCGGCTTGTTCGGCGAACTGTTTGGACTGTTCAGCATCAAGCAGACGTGCTTTTAATAATGACATCGCCCGTGCTTTATTTTTATGTTGAGAACGCTCATCTTGGCATTCAACAACCACACCTGTAGGTAAATGGGTTAATCGAATTGCAGAATCTGTTTTGTTTACGTGCTGTCCACCAGCACCGGAAGCGCGAAAAGTATCTACGCGAAGATCAGAAGGATTAATTTCAATGTCTTCGATTTCGTCCGCTTCAGCTAAAATAGCCACCGTGGCCGCTGAAGTATGCACGCGCCCTTGAGATTCTGTTTCTGGCACTCGTTGTACGCGATGAGCGCCAGACTCAAATTTAAGTAATGAATATGCACCCTGACCGACAATACGTGCTACAACTTCCTTATAACCTCCATGGTCACCTTCATTAGTATTTACTACTTCAACGTTCCAGCGCTTTTGTTCTGCGTATCGTGAATACATGCGAAATAAATCACCTGCAAAGATAGCGGCTTCATCACCGCCCGTACCAGCACGGATTTCTATAAACACATTGCTGTTGTCTAGCGGGTCTTTGGGTAAAAGAAGTTTTTGCAGGTCAAGCTCTAGATCTTCTTGCTGTTTTTGTAGCTCAGTAATTTCTTGTTGTGCCATTTCTTGTACGCTGGCGTCATTGTCTGACAGCATTTCTTTGGCGCCAGCCAAATCTTCAACAGTTTGCGCATATTTGCTAAATGCAGCAACCACAGGCTCGAGCTGAGCATATTCCATAGAGAACTTTCTGAACTGGTTTTGATCAGCAATTACGTCTGGCTCTGCTAATAAGCCTGCAATTTCCTGCTGACGTTCTTGCAAGGACTCAAGCTTGGCAACAATAGAATCTTTCATGATAAATAATTATAACGGGTATATTGACGGTGCTCGCGAATCTAATCGCGAGGAAGACCAAGAATAGTTTTAGCGGCCTCAAGTAATTCTTGATGATTTTCTGCGCCTGCAGATTTTAAAGCTTCGGTAGGACTATGCAATAGTTTGTTCACTAGTGTATTTGCAAGAAACTGCAAGACTTCTTCTGAAGATTTTCCCTGATTTAGCATGCGTGCTGCTTTTTCAATGGCATCATTTTTATGTTGTTCAGCCTGGTTGCGGTACGTGCGAATAACATCAGTCACATCCTGCCCGCGCAACCAATGATAAAATTTTGTAACTTCATCATCAATAATTATTTCTGCTTCTTCGGCAGCGTTAATTCTTGATTGCATATTTTCTTGGATGACTTGTTTTAAATCATCCACACTATATAAGTAGATGTCTTGTAGATTTGCTGCTTCAGGTTCAACGTCTCTTGGAATAGCGAGGTCGATGACAAGAATGGGTTTATGTTTGCGACGTTTTAAACTTCTCTCGAGTAGTCCTTTCCCAAGAATGGGTAATGTACTTGAAGTAGCGGTTATCACAATATCGCTTTCTGGTAATACCTCACCTATATATGACAGGCTAATACCATAACCATTAAAATTGTTTGCCAGTTTTTGTGCGCGGTTGATATTTCGGTTTGCAATTGTGATGCGATTTGCACCTACCGCACTAAGATGTTGTGCGGCAAGTTCAATGGTTTCTCCTGCACCAATAAATAGAGCATTTCTTTTCGATAAATCCCCAAAAATTTGTTTGGCTAGAGATACGGCGGTTGAAGCCACTGAGACAGGATTGGTACCAATAGAAGTATGAGTCCTAACCTTTTTAGCGACATTAAATGAATGCTGAAATAATTGATTAAGCTGTTTGCCCAGAGTGCCGGCACCTTGAGCATGCTGATAAGCCTGTTTGAGTTGACCCAGGATCTGGGGTTCACCAAGCACCATAGAATCTAGTCCGCTAGCGACACGGAACATGTGTTTGGCGGTTTCTTGATCGCTAAGGTTGTATAGGTAAGATTGATTATGGTCGATCTCTAATTGGTGAAAGTCGCTCAACCATTGCACTGTAGCTAACTTGCCGGTCTCGAATGATTCCACTGAGCAATACAACTCTGTTCGATTGCAAGTGGATATGATGGCAGCCTCATCAATAGTAGGCGTTTCTATTAGCGTACTTAGTGCTGTCGGTAATGCGGAATCAGGAATAGCCACACGTTCCCGCACCTCGACAGGGGCAGAAGTATGGTTAACACCTATAGTTAGTAAGGACATGGCCGCTATTTTAGCGCACCTTGACCATGACAAGGTGAATAAACTGGTATGTTTTGTATAAAAAGTGAGAAGTGGCTGCTGAAGCGCTCATGTAATGACATTTGAAATAACGTAGAATTGCTATATAGCCTTTGATTTATATAAATTATTTTACACTTCTAAATTATGCCTCAAGACAATTTCTGCAAGTATATGCTTATCGTGGTGCTTGCCACTATCATTTCTGGGTGTGCCACCGCACCCTCCAATTCGAGGCATGGGGGCGCAGAGCAAGCGCTTACTGATCAAATACCAATTAAAACACCCAATGATGCAAGATACGATGATGTCAGTGCATTAATGTACGAGGTGTTAACTGGGGAACTGTCTGGAAAGCTTGGTGACTTAGAGGGGTCAAAGCAATCTTATAGTCGTGCTAGTGAGCTGAGTGATGATCCAAATGTCATTGAGCGCGCGATGAGAATTGCAATATTTGCAAAGGATTGGCCACTTGCATTGAAAATTGCTCATCGGTGGTCGGATGTATTGGATGGGAATATTGAAGCTCAACAAGTATTGGGCGTGTTGTATCTGCGACAAGGAGATGTGGATTCTTCTGTTAAATATTTTAGCAATGTTATGGACGCAGCGTCAGACTCTCCCAGTCAAGGCTACAGTATCATCGCGGCAACGTTAGCGCGTGTTGAGAATGTAGAGGATAGTCTTGAGTTGATGGATCGTTTGGTAGTAAAAAACTTTTCTAATCCGTACGGACATCTTTCCTATGCCGAATTGGCAATGAAAGCAAAAAAATATCAACTTGCGGTAGATCAAAGCGAGTTGGCGTTAGGTTTTAACCCAGATCTATCTGAAGCAAGAGTATTACGGGCTAGGGCGCTAAGTTTAATTGGTGATCACGAATCTGCATTTGTGGATATGCAAGCATTGGTTGATGACGATCCGCAAAATTTTGATTTGCGTTTGGGTTATGCTCGTATGTTGTTGCAAGCGGAAAAATATAGCAGTGCAGGTGAACAGTTTGAAGTACTCTTAGATCAACGTCCCAATGATCCTGATATTACTTATATGTTGGGCCTTACTTATGTTCAAGCTGAAGAGTATTCGCAATCAAGACAATACTTCAAGGCGCTGATTGAAGATAATCGCCGTTTAGATGAATCTAATTATTATCTTGCGCGCATTGCAGAAGAGCTTGGCGAGTCCAAGGCTGCAGTAGAACATTATCAGGAGGTTGCATATGGCGACTTGTACTTAGAGGCTGCAATGCGTCTAGCCGATTTATACGCAAAAGAAAATGGGTTACTCAAGGCGCGCAGTCATCTTAATGAGGTGCGCGGAAGAGTCGATCAACCTGAAGATGTGATTCGTTTATTTTTGGCTGAAGGACACATCCTTCACGAAGAAAATGAATTTGATCAAGCTTATGAGCTTTATAGTCAGGGATTGTTAGAATTCCCTAAACATCCAGATCTTTTGTATGCGCGCGCATTAACCGCTGAATATATTGATCGAGTTGACTTATTGGAATCTGATTTGCTGATTATTTTGCAGTCTGACCCTGATCACGCTAATGCGTTAAATGCACTTGGGTACACCTTGGCGGATAGAGGTTTACGAATAGATGAGGCTGAAAGATATGTTGAGCGTGCATATGAGTTAAAACCAAATGATCCGGCAGTAATAGATAGTATGGGTTGGATTCAGTTTCGAAAAGGTAATTATGCAGAAGCTGAGGCTTATTTGCGTAAAGCATTAACACTAATGGATGATGCGGAAATTATCGGCCATTTAGGTGAATTGCTTTGGGCGCAAGGTAATTACGAAGAAGCAAGAAATTTACTTCGAGAGGCAATGGATAGGCATCCTGAAGATAGTTATATTCAAAAGCTGATTAAACAGTTTTCAGAATAAATAATTCAAGCGCCGCGCTTGATAAAGTAACCAGATAAATAATTTCCATGTGCTGCAGACTCAATTGCTTTGATGTGAAAATTAAATCTAGCCTAGTATTGTTGCTGGTGTCTTTATTGTCGGCATGTATCTCTGTCACAAAAGTCCCCACTGAGGATGTTAAGCAAGTCTGGGATGCACGTGCAAACTATCTATATCAACTGGAAGACTGGGAAGCACAGCTATCATTAGTTGGTGTGACTAATCAGCAGAAATTTAAAGCTCGTGTAGTTTGGTATCAGCAGACAGATGATTATCAGATAAAGTTACGTGATTTCATTGGTCGCACAATCGCAATCATTGATGGTTCCCCTTCGGAAGTTGTTGCTAAAACTTCGAAAGGTAAGCGTTATCAAGGAGATGATGCGGAAACATTAATTGATGAATTATTTGCTATCAATATACCTGTAACCGGAATGCGTTACTGGCTGCAAGGCTTGCCATTACCAAGTGTTGAAGTCGAACAATTAAATTTTAATGATGAAGGCTTGGCGCACATTTTAAATCAGCAAGGATGGAAAATATCTTATCCTTACTATATGTCAAATAACCCATATAAAATGCCCAGCCAAGTATTGCTCGAATTCGAAGATATCGAATTAAATGTTAAAATCAGTCAATGGAAGTTGTCTCCATAGCTCGAAAATTTCTATGCATACATCTACGAGCTGGTTAGCGCCCGCCAAAATCAATTTATTTCTGCACATTACTGGACGTCGTGATGATGGAATGCATGAACTACAGACTGCATTTCAGTTTGTAGATTTATGTGATCAGCTCCAGTTTACATTGCGTTCAGATGTTGAAATAAATCGCATTAATTCAGTTCCTGGCGTAACCGGGGAAAATGACTTGTGTATGCGTGCGGCATTATTGCTGCAGAAGACGGCCGATGTGAAGCAGGGCGTAGATATATTTGTGACTAAAAACATCCCCATGGGGGGAGGTTTGGGAGGCGCTAGCTCAGACGCTGCTACGACACTTTTAGTCTTGAATAAAATCTGGTCAATTCATGCTAGTGAGGATGAATTGGCTGGGTTAGCCAGGCAGCTAGGTGCTGATGTTCCAGTGTTCATACGTGGTCAATCAGCCTGGGCAGAAGGGGTAGGCGAGAAATTAACACCTATAAATATGAAAGAATGCTGGTATCTCATAGTAAATTGTGGAATTCATTTATCAACAGCGCAAATGTTTGCGTATTCGCAATTGACACGTAATAGTCCCCAGCTCACAATATGCCCCCCTAAACCGGGGGAGTTCGGGAATGTATTTGAGCCAATTGCAAGAGCTCAACATCCAGAAATAGATTCGGTTTTTGATTGGCTAGGTAATTACAGTGATCCATTCCTGACCGGGACTGGTGGTTGCGTAGTTGCAGCTTTCGCAGATAAAAGTTCCGCTGTTGAGATACAATCCCTGTGTCCAAAAGGGATGACAGCCTATCTTGTGCAGGCAAAAAATACTTCGCCATTGAAAACTCAGTTAGAGACTGAATAGAGGTACTGCTTTATTGCAAGCAGTACTAGAAAATTATTGGGCCGTCGCCAAGTGGTAAGGCACGGGGTTTTGATCCCCGCATTCGCAGGTTCGAATCCTGCCGGCCCAGCCAAATTTTATAAAGCATAGTGGAATTAACGTGAGTCAAGACAACGGAAAATACGACGATAGTCGCTTAATGGTGTTTAGTGGAAATGCCCATCCCGAATTGGCGCGTGATATTGTCGAAAAACTAAATATCCCAATGGGTAAAGCGCTGATCAGCTCATTTAGTGATGGTGAAATTCAGGTTGAGATACAAGAAAATGTACGTGGGCGCGATGTTTTTGTGGTGCAGCCTACAGGAATGCCTACCAACGACAACATCATGGAATTGTTGATTATGGTAGATGCGCTGAAGCGAGCTTCTGCCGATCGAATAACCGCCGTGATTCCCTATTTTGGTTACTCTCGTCAAGATCGAAGAGTGCGTTCAATGCGTGTACCGATCTCGGCTAAAGTAGTAGCTAATTTAATTTCCAATATTGGTACAGATCGTGTGCTTACAGTAGATTTGCACGCTGATCAAATTCAAGGGTTTTTTGATGTGCCAGTAGATAATGTGTATGCATCGCCCGTATTACTTGGGGACATATATAAACAGAAGTATTCAGACCTAATTGTTGTGTCACCAGATGTGGGTGGAGTTGTAAGAGCCCGAGCTGTGGCAAAACGATTAGATGACGCAGATTTAGCGATTATTGATAAACGACGTCCGCAGGCCAATGTTGCACAAGTGATGCATATTATTGGTGAAGTGAAAGGTAAAACCTGTGTCATTGTAGATGACTTGGTTGATACAGCCGGTACACTGTGTAAAGCTGCGCAAGCATTAAAAGAGCATGGTGCCAAAGCTGTAATTGCTTATGCTACGCATCCTGTATTATCAGGAAATGCGATAAAGAATATCGAAGATTCAGTGCTGGATGGTTTGGTCGTTACAGACACCGTTCCGCTTCGTGAAGACGCTGCAAATTGTAGTCGCATTAGACAATTAAAGGTTTCGGGTTTATTAGCTGAGACAATACGAAGAATTAGTTACGAAGAGTCAGTAAGTACTCTGTTTATGGATTAAAGGAACACTGGTATTTTTTACTAGAGTTACTTTGAGTTGTGCATGCATTGGTCGCAAGTGTGTGTTTTTTTATTTTAATATTTAGGAGAAATTAAATGAGCATCGATTTTAGTTTAGATGCCGAGCCACGTAACGATTTAGGGAAAGGTGCGAGCCGCCGCCTACGTCGAACTGGCCGCGTCCCTGCTATTCTTTATGGCGCAGGTGTTGAGCCGCAGAATATTTCTGTGGATCACAATAAAATTAGACATGATTTAGAAAACGAAGCGTTTTATTCGCATATTTTGACTGTTAATTTAGAAGGTAAAAAACAGAAAGTTATTTTGCGTGACATGCAACGCCATCCTGCAAAGCCGGTGATTCTTCACCTTGACTTTTTGCGCGTTAGTGATGATCAAGAAATCAGTATCCATGTGCCTCTACACTTTATTGGTGAGGACGTTTGTCATGGTGTGAAGATGGAAGGCGGTCAAATCAGTCACCTTATGACAGAAGTTGAGGTGACATGTTTGCCAAAGAATATCCCTGAGTTTATTGAGGTAGATCTTACTGAGTTAAAGATTGGTGATTCTGTTCATCTTACTGAGATGAATTTACCAGAAGGAATTGTTCTGACAGCATTAACTCATGGTGAAGGTCATGATCAACAGGTTGTGAATGTCCACGCTACTAAGGTGGTTGAAGAAGAACCGACTGAAGCACCAGAAGCACCAGAGACTGAAGAAGACGACAAGCCTGAAGAGGGCGAGTAGTTTTAGTTAGTCTTAACTTGAGTTAAACGTTAATTGTGGCGGGCATTACCCCCATTAAGTTGATTGTTGGCTTAGGCAATCCTGGCGATAAATATATTGCAACCCGGCATAATGCCGGGTTTTGGTTTTTAGACCAGCTTGCGCGTCGTCATCAAACAAGTTTTCGTAACGAATCCAAATTCAAAGCTGAAGTAGCTTCAATTGAATATGAAGGTCAGCGAGTGTGGTTGGTTAAACCAACGACGTTTATGAACTTGAGTGGCGAATGTGTCGGGCCGTTTGCCAAGTATTATCAAATTGCCCCAGAAAATACTTTGGTGGTTCACGACGAATTGGATTTGCCAGTGGGAACTTCAAAGCTTAAATGGGCTGGTGGCCATGGTGGGCATAATGGTATCCGCGACATCTTTAAACATTTTGCTAAAGACTTTTGGCGCTTGCGTGTGGGTGTAGGTCACCCAGGCAATAAAGACCAAGTACTTTCATATGTAATGAAAGCACCTTCAAGCAAAGAGCAAAGTTTTATCAATGACTCTTTAGATCGAGTCGTAGATACAATGGCTGATGTATTAGCAGGTGACATGGAAGCCGCAATGCGTTCGTTACATAAAAAATCAGAAGAATAAGTAGAGCACATCATGGGATTTAAATGTGGGATTGTTGGTTTGCCAAATGTGGGTAAGTCAACTTTATTTAACGCGCTAACACGTGCAGAAATCGCTGCAGAAAACTATCCATTTTGTACTATCGAGCCTAATGTTGGTGTTGTTCCTGTACCCGACACTCGTTTAGATCAACTAGCCAATATTGCCAAATCAGAAAAAGTGATTCCAACAGTAATGGAATTTGTTGATATTGCTGGTTTGGTTGCCGGTGCTTCAAAAGGTGAAGGTTTAGGTAATCAATTTTTAGCAAATATTCGTGAGACAGATGCGATTGCACATGTAGTACGTTGCTTTGAAGATGATGATGTTGTTCACGTAGATGGAAAAGTTGATCCGCTCAGCGATGTTGAAACAATAAATACCGAACTGATTCTTGCTGATCTCGAGTCAGTAGAAAAAAGTATGGCGCGAGTTAGCAAGCTATCTAGATCAGGGAATAAGGATGCGATTACCCAGCTAGAATTAATAACATCATTGCGTGATCATTTGGGTGAAGGCAAAGCTGCGCGTTTATTTGAGGCTGATGCAGAACAAGAAAAGATAATTCATCATTTGCATCTCATTACCCGTAAGCCGATTATGTATATCGCCAATGTAGATGAAGCATCTTTGGAAATTAGTCAGCTAGCAAACACGCTGAATGAATTTGCCACGAAAGAAAATGCCCAATTTGTTATTGTGTGTGCACAGATTGAAGCAGAAATTGCACAATTAGATGATTCAGAGCGAGATGAATTTTTGCAAGACTTAGGTTTGACAGAGCCTGGGTTAAATTTAGTTATTCGCGCAGGTTACGGATTACTTAATTTACAAACATTCTTCACGGCAGGACCCAAAGAAGCGCGTGCTTGGACTGTCTTGCAAGGAGCTAACGCACCACAAGCGGCGGGCTGCATCCATACTGACTTTGAAAAAGGTTTTATCAGAGCAGAAGTGGTGGGCTTTGACGACTACATTGAAGGAAATGGAGAGCAAGGTGCAAAAGATTCAGGAAAGTGGCGTCTGGAAGGTAAGGATTACATTATGCAGGAAGGTGACGTGGTGCACTTCCGCTTTAATGTTTGATATCCTGACCATCATTTGACAGAAATTCAGCCGTACAGTATCTTGCGCGGCTCCATTCAAAATATGGCTATGTAGCTCAGCTGGTTAGAGCACAGCATTCATAATGCTGGGGTCGGTGGTTCAAGTCCACCCATAGCCACCATGAAAACAAATACTTAATAAAATTCTCTTATTAAAGTTTCTTCTTATAAAAGTTTTTACTGCATATTTACTGCAAATTAATTCATTTCGTTAAAAATAACTTTTTCTTTTTTTCTATCTTTTTATCTTTACTAGGGTAGGTATAGGTAAGGGAAAGGTTTAAGCAAAGGAATAGGTTAGGCAAAGGTAAGAGTTAGGTAAAGGTGTAAGTAAAAGCATGAGTACAAGTAAAGGCGTTAGTATAGGTAAAAGCTAAAGTACAGATTAGGTAAAAGAAAAAGAAAGAAGCTCACCATTACAGTTATTTTTGCTTGTTTTTGCTAAACCCAAATTCCATTTAATGTGAGAAACAAAGTATAGAAACAAAGACTTGAGAGTATTTAAGGGGTGGGGGGTACCAAAAGCAAAAACAGGGTGCCACTTAGAAGCTAATTCTTTGTATTTCAATAGCTAACAGAACATGACCCTGCGTCTGATTTGAATTAACTCATAGCCCATTGAAAAAGTAGACCAGTCTTTCTTGTCTGAAAATACATAGTCCGCTCATACAAAGAGGACAAATTATGTATTTAATAAGTTATCAACCTGAAAGAATTGAGCCTTGGAATAAAGGCAAGATAATTGGTCAAAAACCACCTTTAAAGCTGAAAGAGATCTGGGGTATTCGTATTCGTTTGCAGTTGACGGAAAAGATTCGTGAATTAGCATTATTCAATCTTGCAATTGATAGCAAATTGAGAGCGTGTGATTTAGTTAAATTACGGGTTTCAGATGTTTTGCATGGAGATCAAATCCCTGAACGTACCGTGGTGATGCAGCAAAAAACCATGAGGACGGTTCAATTTGAGCTGACAGAGCAAACTCGGCACTCCGTGAAGGAATGGATCAAAGCTGCTCATCTCACACAAAGTAGCTATTTGTTCCCAAGCAGGGTTAATAAATCTAATCATCTTTCTACACGTCAATATTCTCGACTTGTTGATCGGTGGATACAAAGTATTGGACTCGATCCAAAGATCTATGCAACGCATTCATTGAGAAGAACGAAAGCTTCATTGATCTATAGGAGGACTAAAAATTTACGAGCAATTCAACTATTGCTTGGCCATTCCAAGCTTGAGAATACCATTCGATATTTAGGTATTGAGATTGATGATGCACTAGATATGGCGGAACAAACTGAAGCATAGAGGTTGAACTTCGATAGCAGTTGTAATGACTGCTATCGGCGCAATAGCGGTCATTCAGTCCACCGTCGTAATTCATAGTCCGCCACTCTAGAGAGTTTATCTTCTTCAAATTTAAATGAAATCCACCGATTTTGTTTTTGCCAATCACATTTATCCTCGCAGAGATAAAATACCCATATTTGTGTAGCCATTAATGAATCGATAGTTGCTTTATTGATATCATTTACGTCAAATGTAATTGCTTTCTTCTCAACATTCTCGCTATCTCGAAGGCTTGCTTCTATAGAATTAATATCATCCAATTTAGAAAAGGACTTCTTTATTTCTGATAATGTAGCTTTCTTCGATTCGCTAATAGAATAGTTCTTATAAGAACCTCTAGTTACTTCTTCATACAAGTCCTGCTGAATATATATCTTGTATGCTGCATAGGAAGCTAACACTGCTATACCGATAAATATTACTGTTGATAAAATTGCTAGCGGTTTTGCCAATCTCATAATAACTAATTATTTAGTCTTCTTTCGGCTCAAGAGAGGACATAAACTAAAGCGGTAAAGTAATTCAATGAATCTGCTTCTTAAGAAAGTCCAGAACAATATTCTGAACACTTTTATTTTCAAGCAACTCATGTCGTGTACTTAAATGACCATCTTTGAATACCACGGATCGACTCGCTTCATTTTTCATATAGCTACCACAGTCACCTCGTGACCATGAATTCTTAAACCATGGATCTTTGTATCCAAGGACAGATAGTACTGGTTCGTTCTTTGATGCATTTATTCCTCTATATTCATGCCAGCCCGCATGACATGTCCAACCTTCAATTACACGAGCTTTTACAGACATACCTGGGTTCTTTGAGGAATAAGTTGCTGTTGTTACTCCACCTTGACTTAGTCCAACAAGAAATACATTGTTGGGATCTACCCAATCTAATTGTTTTGCTTTTTCTATTGCATATCCCGCATCTATTTGCCTCATCTTTAATGTAAACCGATACATACTTCCCTTATGACTCTTAACATCACACGATTGAGGATATTTCTCTCTAGCAAAACTGACTGGCGCTATGACTGCAAACCCAGATTTGGCAAAAAAGTTAAGTCTCCTATATGTGCCTTCCCACACACCTGAACATCCATGCAAATAAATTATTGTAGGGTGTTTCTTGATAGTGTCTGCTTTTTGAGTTAAATCTTTCATTATTGAGCTGTCAAATTTACCATTATCTTTTGGTATTCTTACTAAGGCTGCTTTCCAAACCCTTTCTAGCTCATCAGGATCTGTCCAATCTTTTTTGGACATCTTTGTTGGATCTGTGAATTTCTTATTATGATTTCCCAAATCAGTAGCTAGTGTGATTTGTGTTATGAAAAGAGATAAGACTGTAATGATTGAGAGTTTAAGAAGTTTCATAAAAATTGATAATAGTAATGTGAGAGGTGCTGGAGATAATAAATTAAATTCGAATTTATAGCCCTCAAAGAGTCGGCATTAGCCATAAGTGATCTACACTAGGTATTATGTCCGCTTACGGCGCAAAAGCGGTCATTTAGAGTAAAATTCTCTAAAACGAGATGAACGTAATATATGCTGACCCAGAAAGAGACAGATTACCAGTACCACAATAGCTGCCAACCATTCTAAAGCAGAATGTTTGTGACTATGTATAAGACTTTCAATCATTTGATAAATAAGAAACATAGCTGCGACGATAAATCCACTGCCTGCCATAATTCGTGACCATGATTTTCTCAATAGAATACCTACAAAACATACCGATGGGGGAAACCAAAATACAAGCATGGTAGGTAACTTACTTTGCCAATTATGCTCAAACATAATTTTTAAAATAATTCCAAATAACCCAAAGATACACACAGCCCCTAAAAATATCGCAAGTAAAACTAGTGTAATCGGCCAACTGCTTCCTTCTTTAACCTTGATACCAGCTAGCTGTTCTCCTTTGATAGCTAATTTGTGACTAATCCAAAGTAGCACGTGACCGAATATCCAAATTACAATTGCAATCGGAGCAAAAATGATTCCCGGCGGATGTCCTTTTGTTGACGTAGCAAGAATAACCACCACGAATATACCTATGATGATCCAAATGATATTTAGTGAACGAAATATTAATTTAGCCTTATTCATATTATGAGTTAATGTCCACTAAGGGTCATTAGCTGTCATAAAGATATAAATCTCGCTATCAAACTGGATTACGTCCGCTTCCGGCGCAAAAGCGGTCATTCGCACAGACTTTTCAATTCATCATGAATTCGATTTTTATTATATACATCCATAAATTCATTTATCGTCTGAATGCTATCGGCTCAATAACAGCTATAGGACATTCTAAATCAAGTAATTTTACTAAGTGTATTATTGTATTTAACTATGGATAAGTTTTGGTAATTTCAATACCTGCTTTTTTATAGCGAGCAAGTGCATCATCACCATCCCAGTTATCGGGCATAGAACTAGAAACTCCGTGATCCTTAAGAACTACTCTATGCTCTCTAGGTGTAAGTTGTACTGAAACCAAATACTTATTTAGCAAATCTATAAGCTCAACTGAACTCAAATTGTCGAGCTCCATTAGCATCGCCACTACTTCTTTGAGTGGCACAGCATGATCTATTTCCACTTGTTTTGAATTTACCGCATTCACACTATGTCCAATAAGACATGGTTTCAGACGTCGCAATGTAGCTCTCAAAATTCGTCTTGTCACACGATCAGTAACAAAGCCTTCTTTAAAACCCTTTAATTGCCACAGAATACTTTCTAATACTTCTGTTTCAAATGGAGTGAGTTTTATTTTATGCATTTATATTATGTGCCATAAATTATTTGTGTCTGCTTCCGGCGCAATAGCGGACATTCAAAAAAATCTGTCATGAAGAAGTAAGAGAGCATATTTTTATACCCTCTTACTTAAAGAATATCTAAGCAGCTTTCGTTGCAATATATCCAGATTTCCCATTGATGGTTGCTGTACCGCTTATAGGAATTGGTCTTACAAGAGTATCTAGAATTGGACACTGTGCCTCAACTGCATCCACTAATTGTTTAAGTTCTTCTTCACTTGCTGGACTTTCGATGATGGACTCAAATGAGATATCTTGAAAACCCGGCGGGATACCTTTATCTGCTCCCATTCCAAACAAACCATGTAAATCTAGATTACCTGAAAGTTTCACTTGCAATGAAGTCAGTTCAATATTCATTGCAGAAGCCAGTGCTGCATACATAATTCCTTGGCATGTACCTAACGCGGTAAGAATAAGATCACCAGGACTTTGCGCTGCATCTCCGCCACCAAATGCGGTAGGTTCATCTACTGGTACTGGTGGTAGATTGCGTACAGTCGATGTGCAATGCACATCACCATCCCACACAACTTCTGCTTTGTATCTCAATTTTGCCGTTTTAGGATTATTTGTTATTGCTTCTGCTAAAGAATCAACTGCTTTTTTTACTGTTGCTTGTGACATGAAACACCCCTGATTTATTGTTTTGATTAAACACTAACAGTTTAGTCTCGTGGATATGATTTACTAGTTCACTTTTTGTATCTTAGTTGCTTATGTGCGAAATAATTATATTTTATATCTACTTGGGGTCGAAAGAGGTCGTTCACTACATCTAAACAAGAGGGTCATCACCTTCCTTCCAGGAATGAAGATATTTTTCATGTAAGTGGAAATCTTCACCTTTGTGCTCACTGAACGTGACATATATATTCTCAGCTGGAATATTTGCTAGTTCATTTAAAATCTTTATAAATCCAAGCGCAAGATCCCGTCGCTTATTTAGTGCCCGACCTTCACGTATATCTGCGTTTACCAGAGCTACTCCTTTCTTGTGGTTTTTTACTCTTCCAATATCTAGATTGTATGTTCCATGCTCTCTGATAGATATGGCGATATGATCCGTACCAGTATCCATAACCTTCGAAAAAAGAGTTTTAATTCGATCAGTAATGATCTTCTTAGCACTATCGTCAAGGTTACAATTTATATCGATCTGTAAATGAGGCATTAAAGTTATTCTTTCAATAAAAATGTCGACTTGCAAAAAATTAAGTGCCTTTTTTCGGCGCAATAGCAGTCATTAAGAATACGAATCTAAGAGTATTTTTGTCTGCCAATCAATCCAAAGAAAATTAAAGCAGAACCAAATAACCAAATTGCGGCTGGGACGGGAATTACTGTGTTGGTAACCGTTGCATTGAGCAAACTATAAGTTAAGAAAGCACCGCTGTTTTGGTCTTCGTAGCCTAATAATTGTTGAAATCCAACTGGATCGAATAAATTTGTAATATCACTGTCAATGGTTTCTAAAAACAGTAGATTGGGAACATCCGTTCCAGGAAAAAATGATACGTCGTTGAAATTAATAAATGGGCCACCAAAACCAAAATCACCAATGAAATCCTCAAAGCTAGGTGCAAAGGCTCTAATTCTAAAGCTATCCCCAAACGGGTCCGTAAAACGGTTAACGGATTCTAAATATAGTCCACCACTAAACAGTGCAGGTAAAAATTGAAACTGTAGATCACTTGCCATATTTGGCCGCCCCGTGACATTAAATCTCTCCGCTGTATCATATCGAGCGCTCGCTTGATCGGGGAAATTTTGTGTAAGACTTGGGATGGCAGCAGTATCATAAGTGAACACGAGATTGAGTTGTGCACCTTCAAGATTTGCTGTATCGCCTTCCCCGAAATCGTTTTCAAGTAGACTCAGCGTACCATCAATCGTAATGGTTCCCTGAGCAGCAAAGGTCGAATTGATACTTATTAGCAAAACGATAAAGAATAAAAACAAATTACGTATAGACATATTACGATCTCTCCAATTGAGTCTTATTGTTTATTCTTATGTTCATCGTAATACGACTCTTTGTTTGAAAGCAGCTATTACTCTACACCTCAAAGTAGTTTTATCAAAGCTATCAACTGACTTTGCACCATGTCAGTTTAGTAGGCTAAAGTGTCTGCAAATAGTATTAAATAAGTGAGTTATCTTCCTTTAATGAAAGAAAAGATGAAGTTAACCTCAAATGTAAGAGGTGAAATTTTATATTGCTTTATTATTTTACCCGCATTGATGTTTCAACATTAATTTACGAGTATTGAATTCATCAGCAATATATAATGTCCGCTAAGGGTCGAAAGCGGCCATTAGAATTTAGTATATATTAGCAAACTCAAATATACTGATCTACAACAGATCTTAATGTCTGCTAACGACCCAAAGCAGCCATCAGCAGTTGCTATGGATTAGTCTGTTTTAACTCACTGATTCTGTATTACAAATAAACATAAATAATTATTTATAAATTTATATCTTGAATCAAACCAGATGTAATACATAATTCTGTTGTAATCATTATACGAATGTAGCATTGTCAACATATCCAGAATATTTTGACAATATATGCTTGCTAAATTTATAAGGAAAATATTAGGAGTAAACAATGGAATCAAAAAATAATAATATTTACCTGCTTCTAGGGATTTCATTTTTACTATTTATACCCAGAGCTTCTATAGCGTTAACAACACAAGCCCAAACATTTGCAGATCATGGTGCATTGTTAGTTGCAGTTGATGGAGAAATTGACGTACTAAATCTGGTGAAAAGTAGTACGCCGAATCTTATGACTGGTAACATAAATTTTATAACAAGCGTTTTTGACGCAGCTAATTCTTTATTGTTCGAGGCGCAATTACAGGTAGATCCTGATCCATTGCTCAACCTGCGGCTGCAAATATTTAACCCTACAGACCTACCACAGGCATTCGCATATCAAATAATAATTCCAACAGATGTGACATCTGGTCCTACCTTCAACAACACCTTCGCCAATATTGAACTATTTGATGACGATAATAGTGGTGGTGTATTTATCAATAGCGTTAATTCTTTTTTTGAAGTCATTGACGATCCTCTAAATGGCACAGCCATCAATGGTTCTAGCAACTTGGGTCAAATTTCTTTTTATGATCAATTTACTGAAGGCAAACAATCTCTATTTGATAATCTAGGTGCTGGACCAAATTCAGATGATTTTATGGGAGATGGTTTTAACTTGTTGCGTTTTAATATAAATGGATTTCAACTCAGCCCTGGTGATAGTGCTGTTATCACTGCCATGGGTTGTTATAGCAACGATGAAAATTATTGTTCTGAACGATATGAAATTCCCGCTAGTGTCGTACCAGTACCTGCTGCTATTTGGTTTATGGGCTCTGGATTGCTAGGTATGATTGCTTGGGCTAGATCAAATCCTTAATTATCAAGCAACAATAAACGCGAATGACTGCTTTTGCGCCGAAAGAAGACATAGATAGGTGTGTTTTGTGCCAGAGTCAACACCAAGTGATCCAGGTTGTGCCCTAATTGAAACGGGTTTTGAGTGGGGACAAGTACAGTAAGTAACTGAATTAATTAAAAGTGTAATTTACTCGTTCAAGTTCATAATGCTGGGGTCGGTGGTTCAAGTCCACCCATAGCCACCATTCAAAAACAATACTTATCAGTCTTCCTTTTTGAACATTCGTTGCATTAATTTATAACGGCAAATTTAATGTAAATAAATTCATTTAAGTATAAAAATCTCTTTTTTGTTTATAGCTACACTAGAGGCGTTAAAAGTTAAAATAAAAATTTTTAATAAATAAAATTATTTTTTAATTTGCAGAAGTTGTGTATGAATGAAATAGAAATAAATGAGGGCTAATCAAATCATCAGATTTTTGGCATTTCTTTAATTTATCAACAATGGTCATGCAAAGTATTGTTAATTAGATGTTAAAAAAAGATGATCGATAATGCTTGTACTTTTATGAATAATGTGGATAACATTTAAGTAATAGATACCAAGGAGAATAGAGTATGAATTTAGCAGCAGCAACAATCATCAGTTGGCATCTATTTGTTCAATCGTATAGCGACCTCAATCCTCTGACGTATGGAGTAATGAGTATATCTGGTATACGTAATCATGATGTTTGTATGGAGCTTGGTATGGAGTGGCAGAAGAATTGGACTAACGATGAAATGACGGCCACCTTTGAATGCAAGCCAGAATACAGAGATGCCAAAGACGCATAGTTAACTTCACTCTCATTCATTTTCTTTTGCCTATTCTTGAGCTTTAGTCTTCATTTGTACTTGGCTTTCATAGCGAGAATTTGACGTTATTAAACAAGAATTAATATACATAGCAATCAGTTTAATAAGTGTTACAATATAACATTACACACTTTTCATTCTGCTATGATTAATCTTACAAGACACTCTTTTATATTTGATAAGTTTGCGGTTTCAACTTCTGCACTTTGTGCCATTCATTGCCTTTTTTTACCAATTGCATTGAGTTTATTCCCGGCTTTAGGTACAACAATTTTTGGACAGGAATCTTTTCATAAATGGTTGCTGTTCTTAGTTATTCCATTGAGTCTGGTTGCGTTAACTATGGGGTGCAAACAACATAAAAGTTGGTTGGTAGCAATTCTTGGTTTGATTGGTATAAGCATATTAATCTTTACAGCAGTATATGGGCATGATGTACTTGGTCATGATAGAGAACGTATTGCTACTCTTATTGGTGTAAGTGTAATTGCTTTGGGACACATGCTGAATTACAAGCTTTGCCGGCGTGTAAATTGTGAAACTTAAGTAAAATAGCCTTATCTCTAAGTGATTATTTAACTCGAGTAAGCGTGTTCATAAGCCAGAAGTGAATGGCGCGCTCTTTATCTAGCCCGGGAAGACTTACAATTGTTATGATTACATCAGATACGCGCTGTATTACTTCGGATGCTCCCAAATATTGGAGCTAACAATCTTGATAAATGTACTACGCATTGAGATAAAAATGCCTTAAGTGTATCCAGTATGCTGGGTTACCCTTAACTCATTTTTACCTCAAACAGTTACTTATTACAGATATTTATAGTTCTGATCTCGCTACTATCTTATTCGCTACTGAGATTATTATTTAATAGTCAAATGTCACACCAAAGATCATATTTCTACCTGGCAACACTGCACGGTCTTTTTGAAAAGAAGTATGTTGTCGAGCATCTTCATCTAGTAAATTTTCAGCTTTAACGTAAAGGTTAAAATCTGAGTCACCTGCATATAATGTTTTATTTAAATTTGCATTTAGCATGGTGTACCCATCTGTATCAGTTTCTAAATCTGCTTCATTGCTGGAGTCGGAAGTAATTATGACGTCAACACCAGCTTGCCATGTATCGTAAGAGAACACTGCGCCAGCACCAAAACGTAACGGTGTGATACGCGGCACATCACCTAGATCATTATCATCGAATTCTGCACGAACATAGTCCCCAAATACTCGTCCATCTAGTGTGTAAGTGTCAGTCTGAATAAGTTGATGTGTGAGTTCGGCTTCAATTCCATAGAATGTGGCATCTTCATTATCGTAATTGAGAGTGAGTAATTCTCCATTTAAATCGAACATTCCATCTTCGTCAGCACGGTCAGCAATACCGTCGTTATTAGCATCTTCACTTGCTAAGAAGATGTAGTCATCAATTTGGTTGTAATACGCATTCACTTTCCATCCTGTGCGCTCACCTTGTTGAGCTAATCCGATCTCTAGACTATTTGATGTTTCTATATCAATATCTGTCGAGCCGGTTTCAAATGTCAATGTGGCTAAATGAGGGCCATCTGCATAAAGCGCAGTTTCTTGTGGTGCGCGCTCTGCACGACTTGCCAATACACTTAACTCGACATTGTTATCAAAGAATCGTGTGGCAGCAAGTGACACTGACAAGACATCAAACTCTTCATCTTCACCATTTTCAGGTTCAAATTCATCTCTATCAAAACGTAAGCCACCTTCAAAATCCCACATGTCTGTATGGTAATGTGAGATGCCAAATATCCCATAGCGTTTTTCATCTACAGGTTGAACGAATGCTTCTTCTCCTACGGCGGAGAACTCTCGGTCATTATATTGAACACCAAAAATATTATCCCAGCGTGTGTTAACGACATTGACAACCTCAAGTCTAGTTTCAAACTCTTCATTGTCGAAGGTGGTTTCCACATCACCTTCTAAAATCTCGAAATGACGATAATTATTGTACGTTGAGCGAAGTGAAATAGATTCTATGGCATCGCTTAGATCGTATAACTCAAATAGACTTTCATAACGATATTGTTTGAGATCAATACGTACATCTCCTTCTTCTGCGCCCGGGATACCATACTCTGTATCAAAACGGCTAAAAGCAAGACCCGCAAGAAATTCTTCAGTGAGGTAGCTACCTCCTATCGCATATTGATCTGTTTCAAGGTCACTATTACTTAGACGACCTTTGTCTTCAGGTTCATCTTCGTTTGCGAAGCCATCAATATCGTAATCATTTGTTTCTCGCGTAAGTCCGTCTAAATACCAGTTAAATGCATTTTGCGAGCCCATAAGTTGAATTGCAGCCGTGTTGCCGTCAGACACAGTGGCATGTTCAACGGTGGCTTTTAATTCGAGTGGTTCAATATCGTTTCGTGTTGGAATACGTTGGTTAGTTATATTGACGATTCCACCAATCGCGCCGGGACCATAACGCAATGTCGCTGGACCGCGGAGTATTTCGATTTGATCCGCAGTGTAGGGATCAATCGTGACCGCATGGTCTTCACTTGCGCTTGAAACATCCAGCGTATCTATACCATTCTCCATGACTCGTACACGGTTACTGCCAAGTCCTCGAATAATCGGGCGGCTTGCACCGGGACCAAAATATGTAGAAGAAACACCTAACTCATTCTTTATAGTTTCACCTATAGAGTTAGATAATTTTCTTTCCAGTTCTTCATCTGAAATAACGTCAACTGATTGAGCATGCAAGACAGTGGAATGCACCTTGATAGATCTTAGCTTTTCATCAGCTAATAAAGCATTATTCGATAAAATTAAAACAGTTAATATAACAACACTGAAAAAGTGCATCTGATAGCTCCCTAGATATTGGATTTTATTATTCGGTAAACATGCGCATGATGTTATACTATAACATTACATTATTGTCTAGGAGTCAAACGCTGATGTCTGCTAATGCCCGATAATAGAGATACATAATTATTGTGAAATCAGGCCTCTACTTACTAAATTTTTTTGGCTATGTTGTAAATAAACATACTGTTCATGCATGAATAAGCGTTACCATATAATTAATAACTCAATTCGAACCCACGCTTAACGTGAGTTCGGTGGTTTAACTATTAGCATTACATCTAAGGGGAAATTAATGCCTACTACACTCGCTTTTGATGTATATGGGACACTAATTGATACCCATGGAGTAATTTATGCGCTACAGACTTTGATTGGCGACAAAGCTGAGAATTTCTCTCAGACTTGGCGTGAAAAACAATTAGAATATTCCTTTCGCAGAGGTTTAATGCAAAATTATGAGTCATTTTCTGTTTGTATAAGTAATGCTCTTGATTACACATGCACGTTGTATGAAACAGATCTGACAAATGTCCAAAAGGAAATTTTACTTGCAAGTTACCGTTCCCTCCCGGCATTCAAAGACGTAGATGATGGTCTGAAAAAATTAAAAACAAATGATTATCGTATGTTTGCATTCTCAAACGGTACCGCAAATGTCGTTGAAGGTTTGCTGGTTTCAGCGGAAATCAGAGGTTATTTTCAAGGTGTCGTTAGTGTTGATGATGTGAAATCATTCAAGCCAAATCCTGCTGTATATAGCCATTTTTTACGAGAGTCTGAGGCTAATGGCAGTGATGCTTGGTTAATTTCAAGTAATCCATTTGATATCATCGGTGCAATATCTGCAGGTATGAAAGCTGTATGGGTGAAGCGTTCAAAAAGTGTAATTTTTGATCCTTGGGGAATTGAACCGACGTTAACAGTAAATAATCTGTCAGAGCTATATGATAAATTGGCAAACAATTAGCTTCCGCAGATAGTAAAAGCACCACTCTATAATAATAACTCTACTAATTTATATTTCTGGGTATGGTGTTGAGTGGCCGCTGTTGAACCGATAACTGAAGCACACACGTAAGGATAAATTATTCAGAACATCAAACTCTTTGATGCACACTTCCACATTGTCGACAAACGATTTCCTGTTGTTGCTAATGATGGTTATCTCCCAGAAGAATTTACAGTTACTGATTATTTAAATCGCATGAGTGGATGGTCGCGGTGCGGCGGAGCAGTTGTCTCTGGTTCTTTCCAAGCTTTCGATCAGTCCTACTTAGTAGATACGTTAAAGAAGCTAGGCCCATCATTTGTAGGCGTAACCCAGTTGCCAAATTCGGTTTCAGATAATGAATTGCATTCACTCAACAAAAGTGGCGTTCGCGCCGTTAGATTTAATCTTAAACGCGGTGGGTCAGAAGAACTTCGGCATCTGGATAGTATGGCAAGAAGGGTGCATGAATTTGCAGGATGGCATGTAGAATTATACGTAGACTCTAAAGAGCTTGATGACATATATAAGACTCTTGTGGCTCTTCCTGCAATTAGTATTGATCATCTCGGTTTGACTAAAGATGGTTTTAGCACACTGGTTAAACTTGCTGAGAAAGGTATACGTGTGAAAGCTTCAGGTTTTGGCCGAGTTGATTTTGATGTCATAACTGCTCTGTACGAATTATATTCGGCTAATCCGCAATCAGTTATGTTTGGAACGGATCTTCCCTCTACACGCTCACCAAGGTCCTTTAGCACGCGTGATATCCAGCTTATTTTTGATAGTTTTGAACCAGAACAAGTAAATAAAATTCTGTATAAAAATGCGTTAGAGTTTTATTTGCAAACGGTTGAACGCTGATTATTTGTATTTTCTTGAATTTTCTCCAATTGAGTATGGGGCTGGTATGCAAATTCTATGGGTCAGAGCCACTTAATAGGCTGTAGAATTTTCAATATCTGAGCAAATCTTTCTAGAAAGATGATAGAAAAAGTCTTGCTTACCCAACATAATGCACTAAAATGTGGCAAAAATGCTTTCTAAATGCATGCCACATAAAAATAATTATTAGAAGAAATGGGGGGAGTCATGGAAGCTAAGGTCATTTGGCTTTTTGTATTTGTATTTTTGTATTGGTCATACTGCATCTATTGGGGCGTCAAAGGAGCACGTTCGGCCAAAACAGCAAGTGATTACTTCCTTGCAGGCCGCGGCATATCTCTCTGGGTATTTGTATTAGCTGCTACAGCCACCTCATTTTCTGGATGGACATTTATGGGTCATCCAGGATTGCTATATCGTGATGGTTTCCAATATGCGTATGCATCTTTTTACGCCATAACAATTCCATTCACTGGCGTCATGTTCTTGAAGCGGCAATGGATACTGGGTAAGCGTTTTGGATTTGTGACACCAGGAGAAATGTTGTCAACTTATTTTAAATCTGACTCTATTCGCTTGCTTGTTGTACTTGTTGCTCTAGTTTTTTCTATTCCGTATTTAGGCGTTCAACTTCGCGCATCTGGATTCTTATTTAATGTCTTGACTGATGGTTTACTTGGTGTAAATACAGGTATGTGGATGTTGTCTATAGTAGTCATTATCTATGTCGCTTCAGGTGGGTTAAGAGCCGTTGCTTATGTCGATACACTTCAGGCGATCTTGCTAGCATTAGGTATTGTTGCAGTTGGAATGATTGCGTTAAATTATGTTGGGGGATTTGAAAGATTAAACGAAGGTATAGCCGCTCTTGCAACGATTGATGATAAACGAACACCGGATGGTTATAGTCATTACATTGCGATCCCTGGCATTATTCAATTTGTAAGCAATGGTCCTTCCGCAACCGGCGGTGCCTGGACTGGCATTATGATTTTGACCTATATGTTTGCATTGATGGGCATTCAGTCTGCTCCAGCATTTTCTATGTGGGCGTTTTCAAACAATGACCCCAAACCATTCGCGCCACAACAGGTGTGGGCATCTTCGTTTGGAATCGGTCTCATCATGATGGTGTTTACCGCATTTCAGGGATTAGGCGGCCACTTCCTTGGTGGTGATTTAAAATTCTTAGAAGCTCATCCTGAACTAGTTAATAATGTCATGGCTGCGGGTCTGCAAGGGAAAGATCTGATGGAATCTACAGGTAAACAAGGTATGTTGGTTCCTCAGCTAATCCATTTACTCGGCGATACCGTACCTTGGTTTGTAGGCTTCTTAGCCGTGTGCGCTTTAGCTGCAATGCAGTCAACGGGTGCCGCATATATGTCAACTGCCGGCGGAATGCTTACCAGAGATATTTTAAAACGCTATGTCATGCATAATGCAACGCACTCACAACAGATTTTCTGGGGAAGAATTGGTGTTGTACTCATTGTTTTAGCAGCACTAATCGTTGCAACAACCAGTAGTGATGCGCTTGTACTATTGGGCGGTCTTGCTGTTGCCTATGGTTTTCAGATGTGGCCAGCTTTAATTGCGGTATGCTGGTGGCCGTGGTTAACAAGACAAGGAGTTGTTATAGGGTTAATAGCAGGATTAATTGCAGTCACATTAACTGAAAGCATTGGTTCTCAATATATGCCTTGGGGAAGATGGCCGCTAACAATCCACTCTGCAGGTTGGGGAATATTTTTTAACCTAGGCTTCGCAATTTTAATTTCATACTTCACACAAAATGCCGAAGATACTAAACACAAAATGACGTTCCACAATTTTTTAAGAGAGCATACAAAAATTGCGACAGAGAAAAGGAAAAATTTAAAACCTATTGCATGGATCATCACTATTGTGTGGTTCTGTTTCGCAATTGGCCCGGGTGCAGTTATTGGAAATACTATTTTTGGAAATCCTAATGATGCTAATACATGGATTTTTGGTATGCCTTCTATTTGGGCTTGGCAGTTGTTGTGGTGGGCAGTTGGAGTATTCATGATGTGGTTCCTTGCATATAAAATGGGAATGTCTACCGTCCCAGATAAACAGGTTGAAGTGTTGTATGATGATATTGGAGACCAAGATATTGGTGAAAATAATAAATCCTGATCGCTAAATATATCTATTAGTTATTTGTGGCTAACGCGAGTTAGTTTTGTATGAATTTATATTTTTTGTTTTCTGTCTTATTGCTTGCGTTTTTATTATTTTTCCCAACGAGCAAGTTGATTTTGGTCTTTAGCATTAGGCGTTTAGAAAAAAAAACTGCATCAAAGCTAACTGAAGATGAAATTCAAGGTCAATATCAAAGAGCAAGACTAATAGCAGTAATAGTCGTGCTGATATTTTCATGCTTATTTAATATCAGCCTGGGCATCAATCCTCGTGGCTAAATCTAGTCAATATAGGTTATTAGTGACTGGTGCTTTTGTGCTGGGAGCCATTGTGATCGCATGGTCACTTTACGATGGCGCACTTCGTCAAACTATACCAGGCGAGCATGACTATCACTCTGCGAATAAATACTTTGAAGATGGTCATTATGATAAAGCAAAATTATCCTACCTGGCTTGCCTTTCGGTCAATCCAGACTTTATACATGCGAAAAGAGGTTTGGCAAGATCATTGATGCAGCTCGATATGTATGAGGACTCTCTTGTGATCTTTGATGAGGTAATTCAAAAAGATCCTGAATTTGCAGCCAGTTACGCGAATCGAGGAATTTTATATGACAGATTGGGCCGCTATGAAAATGCAATCAAGGATTATAAGAAAGCTATTGAGTTAGACAAAAAAATAGTGGAGGGTCCGTCTTGGATCACAAGATTTTTACGCAACCAAATTGAAAGGCCGCCAAATGTTCATGACAGATTGATTTATTTGCAAAATGAGTTACTCAAGACTCAGGATGAACAGTTATTAAATGTACCAGAATTAGATGAATTGCAACAACCTTATAAGAGCTAAATTAAATTAAGCACGTCAACAAAAAGTACACGCATAAAAAATAGTAACGAGATACAGCCAAATAACAAGTGAACAAAATTTGAATTTCCATCTTTATCGCGAAATGTAAGACCATGAAAAGCTATGGCTGCCGTTACAATGAGAAATATCCAGTCAAACATAAATAATTTTAGTTAAAACAAAAAAATGCTTTGAAAGTGATGTATTATAATTCCGAATGGATATAATTTGAATCACTGTTTTAGCATTTTTTATCTGTTGATTTTGATTAAAAATAAATTCTTATAAATAAAAGCTTTAAATAATTACTATCGAGTCATGTGTAGTCTCGTGATTGTGTTTGGAATTCGACTCATGTAATTGAAGTTATAGATGACATATTCTTATTGATAATGTATTGCTATGAATAAATTACCCGATTCAAATAATTCTGAATATGCAAATAATCTTTATCATATATATAAAGATTTTCGTGAGAATAGCCCAGTGCTAGAACAGCATAGCCTTAACGGTACCAGCTATAGTTTATTTAAATACCATGACATTAAACCTGCTTTAAAAGATGCTCGGCTAGGAGCAAGTGCTACATCTAAGAGGCTATTATTTTCACTGATAAGAAAGGGTAACTTGAAATTAGCATACTTAATTCGTGCGTCTAATGTGATTTTAAATACTGACGACCCTCGTCATTCCGTAATTCGCTCAGTACTGAATAAACCTTTGCGCCGATACCCCAAAGAGCAATTGATAGAAGACATTTCGACAACAGCTAATTTTTTACTAGATAATTGCAGCCAGTTAAAATCTGTAGATTTAATTAAAGATTTTGCAGAACCATTGTCATTCATGGTTATTGCAAAGATAATCGGATTGCCTGTTACAGACCATGCAAAGATGGCGCGATGGGCAAAACATTTTGGAACGCTATTGGATGCGTCCCAAATGACAGGAGGCCTTGGGAGCATCAAGCAATTAGTCGCCGAATTTCAGACTTATATTAATCCTATTGTTAAAAAGCGGCGAGATAACCCATGTGACGACATAATTTCATCATTAGCACTAGCCAGATACGACTCTAAAACTATCTCTGATATTGAGCTACTCGCAAACAGCTTGTTTTTTGTAGCCGGAAATATCTCAACAGCACACTTAATTGGCAACTGTACCAACGCATTAATTTCTCATCCCTCACAGTTTGATTGTGTAAAACAAAAGCCAGAACTAATTTCATCTGCTATTGAGGAAACACTACGTTATGAAAGTCCATTTCAAGTAACGGCAAGAGTGGCTAAAGAGAAAATTATGATCGGTGAAACTATAATACCTAAAGGGTCTAATATTCGTATGTTGCTAGGGTCAGCAAATCATGATCCAGAGCAATTTAAATCGCCTGATGAATTTAATATTATGAGAGAGGATAACGTTTATTTATCATTTGGGGGAGGAATTCATGCGTGCTTAGGAAAACATCTGGCTAAGTTGGAAAGTAGTATTGCAATTAATTTGTTATTTCAGCGTTTCCCTGACATTAGTTTAACAAACACTAGTACAAATTGGCTTCCAGGACATATGCTTAGAGGGATGGATTCTCTACCTGTAAAATTACACTAGTTAAATTCTTAAAGCATACTCAAATATTGTTAATGTAAACTCTGCAATAAGAGTAACTTTGTGTCAAATAGATGTTTCATATTGCACATAATTTTTCTTTTTGGATACGCCTATTAATTAAGTCATTGAATTTTATAGACTGTGGAGATTGGAATGTATATTGCTATTGATAATATGTTAGAAATTGTCTTCATATACATGCTAACAAAATGACCCCGCTACTTTGAGGTGGGGTCATTTAATATTTCAATAACCCTGTTTGAGAAATCATCAACCATCTTGAATCGGAAGTCGTATATATTTTACATGCACGACCATGCCAGTGTAATTCATCTCCAGATTTTGTTTTCCATAATGTATCAACGTCTACGACAGCAAATGCACCATCCCTTTCTTTTGAAATCTCAATTTTCCTCGTCTGTCTGATATTGTGTATTAGGTCATATTTGTCAAAAAACTTATCTAAATAACCTCGCCAACGTCTTTCGTTGTATCGACCCCAAGGCAATACCCACTCTAAAGGGTTATGTGCATCAACATTTGGTGGCCAAGGCCAAACCATATCTGGGTGCAATATACTCAAGAAAAGTTCAGCATCTTGAGTATCAAATGCTAGTGTCTCGGTGTTTATAATTTTAATTACTTTAGTCTCATCATTCATGGCTAACCTCAAGCTTTGTTAAAAATAAATCTTTTTGAAAGCTATAAAATAATTATATTTATTATCGCAAGTTGCTTTTTACTCATATTGAAATCAAATTAATTCGTCTAATCCATGTAGTCGCTTATTGGGGGAAAGGTCATCTTTTATTAGTTTATTATCAATAATAAGTTTATGTACTGTACCCTAAGTTGTGAAGTGCTTGGAAAAGTTCTAAGATTTTCTTGTATTAGCACATCTTTAGCAGAAGTTGAATCTTTAACAGCTTTTATTCCTTCAATAAAAAACATCTTTGTTGGATCATATTGAGCACTAACATCATCATTCACTGGTTCAGGCAGGATCTACGAATCGCAGATAATCCATCTTTATTTGAGGCGGCAGAGCAGGGTGTGGTCTTACCTATTTATATCCTGGATGAAAAAAATTCAGCTGAACATAATATGGGGGATGCAAGTCGTTGGTGGTTACATCATTCCTTAATAGCGCTAAATAAATCTCTAAATGGAAAATTATCTGTTTTTAGAGGAGATCCAAAAAAAATTCTTATCGATTTAATCGAAGAGCATAATATTAAAGCAGTCTACTGGAACAGATGTTACGAGCCTTGGCGCACTACTCGTGATGCTCATATAAAAAAAGTACTAAAAACTCATAATACACTATCCCAAAGCTTTAACGCTTCACTTCTTTGGGAGCCATGGGAGAACCTGAAAGCAGATGGGACTCCCTATAAAGTATTTACTCCGTATTATAAAAATGGATGTTTAAAGGGTGCGCCTCCAAGAATACCAAAACAAAAGCCATTGAAATTAAAATTGCTTGATAGTGAGTTAAAAAAATCCTCAGTAGTTGATTTGAATCTTTTGCCTGAAGTTCGGTGGGATCAAAAATTAGAGCCGCATTGGAATATTGGTGAGGCTGGTGCTCAAGATCGATTACATGAGTTTATAGATAATGATCTGGCTAATTATAAAACAGGCCGTGATTATCCAGCTTTAAAAAGCGTATCACGGCTTTCCCCGCATCTTCATTTTGGAGAAATCTCTCCCGTTCAGATTTGGTATGTTGCAAAATCTATTGAAGACAGTGACGATCAGGCCCACTTTCTAAGAGAGTTAGGATGGCGGGAGTTTTCGCATAATCTTTTATACCATTTTCCTGATTTACCTCGAAAAAATTTACAAAAAAAGTTCGATCAATTTCCTTGGTTGGAAAATAAGGAATATTTGCAAAGTTGGCAAAGAGGTCAAACAGGCTATCCATTGGTTGATGCGGGTATGCGGCAGCTCTGGCAAACCGGATATATGCATAATCGTGTGCGTATGATTGTTGGTTCATTCTTGGTAAAAAATTTATTATTGCATTGGCATCATGGAGAACGATGGTTTTGGAACTGCTTGGTTGATGCTGATCTTGCAAATAATAGTGCAAGTTGGCAGTGGATAGCGGGTTGCGGAGCAGATGCTGCACCCTATTTTCGTGTATTTAATCCAAGCACGCAGGGGCAAAAATTTGACTCTTCAGGCGAATATACACGACAGTTTGTACCCGAACTTGCAAACTTGCCTAATAAATATTTATTTAACCCGTGGGAAGCGCCTGATGATGTTTTGCAGAAGGCCGGAGTAATCATTGGAGAAACATATCCTGCTCCTATTGTTGATTTAAAAAATTCTCGCATTCGTGCATTAGATGCATATAAATCATTACAATCTACGTCTCAATGAGAGATTAATATTTAGTTGAAATAAGAATTAAATTATTTTCAATAACGAGCAATATGATGAATATGAGTAAGTTAAATTTAATACTCTGGATTGTACTATGTATGTTGGCTGGAATTATAGGTTCTCTGTTTGGTCCAGGGGAATGGTATATTTCACTTCAGAAATCTTCGTTGACTCCACCAAATATCGTTTTTCCCATCGTTTGGAATATTTTGTTTGTGCTTATGGGTATAGCAGCATGGCGCGTTAGTCAAAAACAACAAAAAGTTACAAGCTTGCCCATAGCGTTATTTTTGATACAGCTTGGCTTTAATATATTGTGGTCATATTTATTCTTTGGAGTTCAAAGACCGGATTTAGCTTTGATTGATATAATAATTCTATGGTCATTAATTTTATTTACTACTTTTCTATTTTATAGAATTGATAAAGTAGCTGGCGCTCTAATGATTCCATATTTGGGTTGGGTAGGTTTTGCTATTTTTCTTAATTATTCGATTTATAATTTGAATTAAAACTCATGTGATTTATGTTTTCTTTTTGAGCGAGAAGCAGGAAAGTCTACAGCGCTAAATTAATTATATTCGGGGTGATATCATTATTCATAAGTTTCTAAACGAGACAAATAAAGATGAAGTAACCAATCTATTTATGTCTGTCTTCACATCATCTGAAGGGGATGCTGAAGGGAAGCTCATTGGTAATCTTGCATCAGAATTGTCTTCAGTGATTGATAATGAAGATATAGTTTGTATTGGGGCATTTGATAAAGAGTCAATTATTGGTGCGATATTCTTTACTCACCTTAAATTTACACAAGATATTTTAATTTACATGCTTGCTCCTGTGGCAGTTACCACAAATTATCAGGGAAAAGGGGTGGGTAAGGGACTAATCAAATATGGCCTCAATAAATTAAAAGATAGAGGTGTAGCTGTAGTGATTACATACGGCGATCCAGCGTTTTACTCTAAAGTAGGTTTTCAGCCATTATCTGAAACTGTTATTCAAGCCCCGCTGAAGCTTACGATGCCAATAGGATGGCTGGGACAGTCTTTGGTCAAAGGTTCGATTCCAAAGATACATGAGCGTCCACAGTGTGTAGAAGCATTTAATGATTCTGCATATTGGTAATGAGAACCAAATATATTTATTTCTACTGCCTAATCTTGATTATCGACATATAAATTCAAAGATATAATGAGTGAAGAATCTAACATAGATATAGCTGAAAACACGCCTGACACAGCGTACTTTTCTATTTCGCTTTCAAAACTTAGAAATATGTATCTCCTTACTTTTGGACTTTACTGTATATATTGGTTTTATAAGCATTGGAGGCTCCAGAATATTTATAGTGCTCCTAGTGTAATGCCACTTGCTAGAGGAATATTTGCAATATTTTTTACCCATTCCCTAACACATCGCATTGGGCAGAGCATGAAAAACAAGAATACTCAAGGCTCAAAAAATTTAAGCTTATTTGCTACTGCATTTGTCGTGTTAATAATTCTAACTAATATATTTTCTAAATTAGCAGGATCAGGAAATTATCCAATTTATTTTGATTTTATATGGATTGCACTACTATATTTAAGTGTGCTGCCTTTGATAGAGATTCAAGATAATGTAAATGCTCTTAAGGGTGATCCTTTAGGAATATACAATTCTAAATACAACTGGCAACATATATTAATTATTATACTAGGCGCGGTGCTTTGGATTGGACTAATTTTAGGGTTGACCGCAGAAATTCTTGGTTTACTTTAGATTTAGTTATATGATGATAATAGAAAATAAAAAAGCCCGCTAATTAGCGGGCTTTTGCTTGAATGATGATATTAAATTTATTATGGAACAGTGCTGAAGTTGTTAAACACGTATGCTGCAATTGCATCTGCACAGGTTTGATCGCACACTACAGGGGCTGTCTCGCCATCTCCTAAACCTTTTAGTAAAGCAAATCCGCTGGTTAAGTTATTCGTAGGCATTGTAGTTACGGTATAGGCACTAAATGCTGCTTCGCTAGCACATTCGTCGCCACATGTTCCCGGAGCAACAGGTTTGCTTGTTATCATTTGTCCAAATACTGCTTGACCAGGATCGTTTCCTAGTCCCGCAGAGCCATGGCAAGTTTCACAGCTTTCAGTAACTGCTGCGTCATTCATGTTAAACACTTGACGGTAAAGTTGCTGGCCAATTTCAAGCTGGCTTAGATCGTCATCTGTATTTGTAACAGTCACATCTGCTACCTCTGCCGCAGTTAAAGCATCATAGCCTGCGTCTCCGCTAGTTGGGTCTCCTGTAACAATGGTGTATTGAACATCATTGTCGTCAACAACATCATCTTGGCCAGTGACAGTCACGGTTTGTTGTATGTTCCAGTTAACATTAGTAAAGGTTAAAGAGGATGGAGCAATTGTACCTTCCGCAGTATTACTGCTTGAAAGGGGAATAGTAACATCCGCACTAGGCATAGATTGTAAAACCACGGTGAATGTATCTGAGCCACCAGCTTCTGTGGTAATTAAGCCATTAGTTGGCGCTACAGTAATTCCTGCTGGAGGTGGTACTTCGTTGTCATTGTTTACCACTGAAACATCAGATGCGTCTCGCATACTATATTCTGGGTCAGCACTAACAGCTGGGCTTGTAGTCACCATATAGTTAACTGGTCCATCTAAGTTCGCATCATCAATACCAGTAATCGTTACCGTTTGAGGGCTATTATAATTTAAGTTTGTAAAGGTCAGTGATGCTGGAGCTACGGTACCTTCATTTGTGTTTGAACTAGCGATAGCTATAGTGACATCACTAGTGGGCATGGAATTTAGTGACACCTGGAATGATGCCGTCAGTCCACCCTCGTCAGTAATTAAACCACTTGTAGGTGTAACAGTTATACCAGCAGGTATTGCAACATCATTATCATTATTTGTGACAGTTACGTCAGCAATACTAAGCCCTGAATAATCTGGATCAGCACTAACTGCAGGCCCCATCATGATTGCATACGCAACATTTCCATCAACGTTTCCATCATCCACTCCAGTAACGACTATGGATTTGTCAACACTCCAATCAGCGCTGGTAAATGTAAGTGAGGATGTATTTACAGTGCCTTCGTTTAAATTGTTACTTGTGACATTGATGGTCACATCAAAAGTTGGTTCTGAATCAAGTCTTACTAGAATGGTGGTAGTAGCACCTGATTCATCTGTTGTTGGATTTGCAGAAGGAGTAACAGTTATGCCCGGAGTTGGTGGTGTGACTGGAGGCGTACTAGTGTTAATCCAAGATTCCATCATGAATACTGCAATATCATGTGCACAGCTACCTGATGTACTCCCTGAGCATTGAGTAGCAGCAGCACCCGGAGGCATAGTTGCAGCGATATCAGCAGCTAATGTGGCAACGTCAGTACATGAAGGGCATGTAGTTGGAGAGAATGTATTGATTGCTTGGAATGTACCACCTTGCCCATCAGCTCCGTGACAGCCAACACAACCTAAAGCAGGTTGTGCATAAAAAGCAGCACCACTTATTGCGTCGGCATTTCCAGGTGGTACAACAGTTGTTGGTGCTGTTGTAGTCGTAGTCCCTGTACTTTCACCTGATGATTGTCCACCACAGGCATATAAAAATACTAAGGAAGCTATAGATAATATAATGACTCGAATAGCATGCAACATTTTTTAACCCCTCATGGTTTTTTCGCTGTTACCGCGAATAAAAGCTTATTTTTTCTGAGTCTGTAGTGAGACTCATGCGTTCTTAATCGACGCAAAAATAATTTAAAATTATGGGATGCATTCTTGGTAATTTTAGTGCTTGAAAACCAGAGGTACCGATAATTGGTATTTTTTTACCTACAAAAGGGTGCTTATAAACTAACGAATGCCCGCCAAGCAAATAAGGCCAAGTACTAAATAATTAATTGATAGATATGGATTTTAGCTGGCAATTTGCGAGCATATCTGTTGTGGGGTTGGATGAATTGTTGAGCCAGAATGGCACAAGTGTGCTGTATTAGGCTGATTCTGAATATAATTGTGTCTCTTTCATCGCTTCTACATACGCTTGTGCACTTTGAGCGAAGTCAAGGAACTCATGCTTGGTCATGTCTGAATATAACTTCCAAAATGGCTTTTCGCTAAAACCAATATGTAAGCCTCCTAAGTTCTGGCATTCGCAGTAAGAAATAATAAGCTGACTATGTAAATAATGTGAGCGTGTATTCATGTTGCACTTAGGGCAAAGTGTGCAAATTCCTTTATTGGCAATAGTGTCTTTATTCATCATGTGTTGCTAGTTACTTTGGTTAAGCAAAGTATTTGTGAGAATTGTTACCATAATATTAACAAAAATCATTTATTTTAGATTTGTGATTTTAATCGCATAAACGGCCATATCAATTTTAACGTTGATTATCATTGATTTCTTCGATGATAAAAGGCCATATATTTCGGATGGGTAGATGAGCAATTTGTTGACCGAGTACTCATTCCAGGAGTTACACTTAGCGATAACATATTTATGTAATAAATATTGTGTGTACTACAAGGATGAAATAACTAAATGGAGGCAAGCAATATGAAAGATATGGTTATAGATGCGTGTAAGTGGTACGTAGATGAAGGTTCAGAAGACAACGTTAAGAAAAAAGCAGCAGAAGAATTCTCGAATCGATATAAGCCATTGTTACATTTTTTTAAAGAAACAGGCTTGGTACATGAGGATAAAATCACTGAGAAAGATTGGTTGGATTTCGAATTAAAGATGTCGGATTTTACTGATGAAGGTTTGGAATTGTTAATGTTATGTCACGATAAATGGCTGGATGCTATTTCTCGCGGTTCAAATCCTAGCAATATAACTTTATGGCAGCGGCAGTTAATTAGATTGAGAGAAGAAGATCCCATGCTGCTTCACTGATTTGTTAATAGATGAAATATAAAATTAATTCGTATATTACTAGAATTGAATAAACCATTAGTGCAAACGTTAATAATATATCTACTCTAATAGTATTAAATAATTTAGAGTGATAGTGAGCTACTAATACAAATATACAAACTGACGTCAGTGCTAGCTTTGTGTATACAAACGCATGAATACTTTGTTTCAGTAGGTAATTCATAAATGGATTTATTTCAACAGCTCCATTATTTAAAAGTGTCATTGTCATAGCGGCATCGGCAACTGACAAAAACAGAATCCCCAAAGCCATTATAAATAATTTTGTGTCGTACCAATCAGTTCTGTAATGAGCATTACAGTTGGCACGGCGTTGATCTCTACGTTGGCATTTAAAGCATCCTAAAATAAATCCTTTTAAAGTAGGATTTCTACGTTCATTTTCCTCGCGTCGATCTAAATCAGAGCTACTGCTTGATATGATTTTTTGTTCGCTTTCGAATGTGCTCACGACAAGTAATGTGTATTATTTTTGTAGTCCCTCACTATCCCACAGCTGTTATTAAAATTCCTTACTATTAGTTTGAACGAGTTCACAGTTACAGTTTTTAGCTATAACAAGTGCTTCAGGAATGATCGATAGATTTAGTTCAGTGCGTAATATACAGATTGAGTTTGAGTTAAATCTTTTCATGTAATGTTAATTTAATTGTTTGTGGTTGATCATTCATAATGATTGAAACTCTTAATGAGTTTAGAGAAGAAATCTCCTGGTTGCCTGGGAAGAATAAAAATCCATGAGCAATCTCACCAGTTTCAATACTGCGATTATCAAATGAATCATGGGCTAGATCTTCTCTGATTTCTTGGCCAATTTCTTGGTAACGTTTTGCACCACCAATTACAGCGCCCGCCGCAGCTCCTGCTGCTGCACCACGACCAGCACCTTCTGCTGCGCTATCACCCGTAACAACACCAACTGCTGCACCGACCAGTGCACCTGTCGCCGCAAGTAATACTGCCGGCTTAGCCGCGCCTTTAGCAGTTTCTCCTAGCTCTACGTGTTGATTGACACGTCGGTATGCTTGGTCATAAGTCAGTAAAGGCCACGCTTGATTTTCGGCGTCAATTAAAAAGGTTTGGTCACCACGGATTTCTATATCGCCTTCAGACTGATTGTCAAGTACAAATCTTACCGGTAGTACGCCAGCTCCTCTGATATCAAAGCCAAATGCCTGTTCAGCAGCGTCTTGCTCCAAGTAGGCTTCGGCATATAAACCAACATTATTAACTTCAAGTCCCCCTGTTTGTTCACTTGGTAATGGTATTGGAGCTACTTTGTCCCCATAGGTTGAGCATGCATTAAGGCCAAATACCAATAGCAGGACCGATGAAAAGCTTACTGGAAGTGAGGTGGTTTGTTGGTGTGATTGCATAATGAATCCTTTAGGAATGCAGAGTTCTTATGCATGTTAGTCAAGATTAACTTAACTCAGTTCAATTTTGCTGGAAGAATATTTTACTGGTAACGTCGATCGACGCGCCCTGAGATGCCACATAGTAACTCATAACTAATAGTGTTTGCTGAATTAGCAATCTCAGTTATTGAAATATCATCCCCCCACAGTTCGACGTCATCACCTAAGTTGGCGTCTGTATGGCTAAGATCAATAGTAATCATATCCATAGAGACACGCCCTATGATGGGAGCAAGATTGCCATTTAAACTTACATTGACAGCAGTTGTTAAAGTGCGCGGATAACCATCAGCATAGCCAATAGCAATGACACCAACACGCATTTCACGTGGACAGGTATATGTGCTTCCATAACCAATTTTATCGCCTTGTTTAAATTGCTTGATTGAAATTAAAGGCGCGTGTAATGACATTACTGGTTTTAGTTCGCTGGTGTCAGGGTGGGTTTTGTCTACTTGAAAGGGAGAAATACCATATAACGCTAATCCTGATCTCACCCACTCATAGAGTGAATTTGAGTAAGCAAGTGTTGCAGCGGAATTGGCAGCGCTTCTTTCACATCCCGGCAAGCTCTTTGTTACATTATCAAATGATTTTAACTGGCGTTGGGTAAAATCGTCATCCAGCAAGTCTGCATTAGCAAAATGTGTCATTAAGCGAATTTTGGATATGGAATTAATAGTTTGTAGCTGTTGGTAGGCATGGCGTGCGTCTTCTGGGCGAAAACCCAGCCGTCCCATACCGGTATCGATTTTTAGCCATACTTGAATGGATTGGTTGAGCTTGTGGCTTTTTAGTAGTTTGATTTGTTGGTTGTTATGTATGACAGCCTGCACATTGGCATCGGCAATCATTTTTAACTCTGCCTCGTTTGAAAAACCTTGTAAACAAATAATAGGATGCAAGATTCTAGCAGCGCGTAATTCGACAGCTTCATTTGCACATGCAACAGCAAATGCATCACTCTGTGATAGCGCTTGTGCAGTTTTCGCTAAACCATGTCCATAAGCATCTGCTTTAACTACTGAGATTATTTTCGAGTTTGAAGCAAATGTTCTTAGAATATTTAGATTGTGTTCGAGATGTTCTAGTCTTATTAAGGCGTATGCCGAACGTCTCATGAATATTTCTCGTTACTATACATCTCGGGAATAAAGTTTTCGAAACGTGTGTACTGACCCAAAAACGTTAATCGAGTTTTAAATATCGGGCCATTACGTTGTTTTGCGACAATAATCTCTGCTGTGCCTTTGTCTGGTGTTTCTTCGTTATAGACTTCATCTCGGTATATAAACACAATTAGATCAGCATCTTGTTCAATCGCACCAGACTCGCGTAAATCAGACATCACTGGACGTTTGTCTGTACGTTGCTCAAGACTTCGATTGAGCTGTGACAATGCGATTACCGGGACTTCTAATTCTTTTGCGAGTGCTTTCAATGAGCGTGAAATTTCAGAGACATCATTAGTCCGATTCTCGTTGCTACCTGTTACTTGCATTAACTGTAAGTAATCAATAACGATTAAAGATAATCCATGCTCACGCTTTAATCGTCGTGCGCGTGCACGAATTTCAGTGGGACTTAATGCGGGGCTGTCATCGATAAACAGTTTCGATTCTGAGAGCATGGATACTGCGCTGGTTAGTCTTGGCCAGTCTTCATCTGAAAGCTTTCCGGTGCGAATATTCTGTTGATTTATTCGTCCAATTGAAGACAGCATGCGCATAGTCAATTGATGGCTAGGCATTTCCATGCTGAAGATCGCTACTGTTTCTTGTTTTTGTATCACTGCATATTCAGCCATGTTCATAGCTAAACTGGTTTTGCCCATAGAAGGTCGACCAGCGACAATAATTAGATCACCTTTTTGTAAGCCTGAAGTATTTTCATCAAACTGATCAAAACCTGTCGCTGTACCTGTAATGGCGTCACCACGCTCAAATAATTCGTCAATCCGTTCTACAGTTGTCTTAAGCAATTCTTTCATGCCCTTAAAACCGCCCATGCCTTTAGAACCATGATCGCCTATTTCAAAAATCTTCTTCTCGGCAATATCCAGTAGATCACGGCTATGCATGCCTTGTGGTTGATATGCTGTGCCGGCAATGTCAGTGCCGGTGGTAGCTAGCTGACGCAGGATAGATTTTTCTCTAACAATGTCGGCGTAAGCAGAGATATTTGCGGCAGTAGGAGTTTCTTTGGCAAGCGTTGCCATATAAGCAGTAATGTTCTTACTATTAACTCCGGAAGCATCTTCAGAGTGTTTGATTTTGTCTGCTAGGGTGACAACATCAAATGGGTGATTCTGATATGCAAGATCAGCAATAGCTCTAAATATTATGCGATGATCAAATAAGTGAAAGTCATTTTCGTTCAAAGTGTCGACTATCTGATCCCAGGTGCCATTCTCGAGCATCAAGCCTCCAAGTACTGCCTGTTCTGCTTCAAGCGAGTAAGGAGGCGTGCGTAACGATTCTGCGTTTGGTGCAGAGTAATCTGCGCTAGAAATTGTTTCTGCCATATCTAGGTTTTATGACCTTTAATAGCTATTCTTCAGCAACTATATTGATAGTTACTGTTGCGTCTACATCTGAGTGTAAGTGCAATTCAATTTGGTATTCACCAATATTATGGAATGCGCCATCAGGCATGCGAATTTCACGTTTTTGAATTTGGTGGCCCTGGGCATTCAATGCTTCTAGAACATCAACGTTGTTAACTGAACCAAATAATTTACCTTCACTTGCTTCTTTTGCAGGAATTGTGATTGATACGCCATCTAATTTGGCTTTACGCTCTTCTGCTTCAGCTAAAGCACTAGCGGCAACTGCTTCGAGTTCGGCTCTGCGCGCCTCAAACTCAGCAATATTTTCAGGTGTGGCAAATTTAGCTTTGCCTTGAGGTATAAGATAATTGCGTGCAAAACCTGAGCGTACATTCACTTTGTCACCTAGCGCACCTAGGTTTTCTACTTTTGATAATAAAATAACTTCCATTGCTTTTTCCCTTCAAATATCAATATGTTTATTTATTTACTTAACGCGTTCGCGTATTTTGAAAAATGTTTCGAATATACCTAGCAGTATAACGGCGAGGATCACTTGCGGAACAAATATCACTAATATATAGGCAATTATTAACCATAGTTTGCCTTTTGTCATGGTCCCACTAGTGGTATGGATGACCGCCATTCCTTGCAAAAAGAATAGGATTGTCAATATGCCGCATAGTTGTGCTGCGAAGGCTGATTGGGCCAGAAATGCCCATATAGCAACCGCAACTGCCAGTGCCGCAAGTACCTTGCCTAAGCGTATTGATTGGAAATCACGTTTAAATTGCTGGTTATCATCGACAATGCATTTCAGCTTGTAGCCAAATAACAAGATACAGCTATGTACCAACACGATAGAAGCAATCAATAAACCGGTCATGAATTTAGCTGTCTGAGCAATAATAACGGCGCTTTGTTCAGCGTTATATCCACCTGTTTCAAGTACCGGAGCTAAGATTGAGCTTAAAGATTGTTGCCAAAATTGAGCACTATCTGGGAAAGCTGCACTGACAAGGATGAATGCAAGAGCGCCTAGTAGTGAAGCTGCTTGCAGCGATAACGATAAAGAGCGTGTTGAGTAAAAAATCACGGCAAGTATGAAACTAGGTAATAATTGAGCAACTCCTGTTGCGGCGCCAAGGGAAGCATTGCCAATTAAAACAGCACTCATAAGAGATAATGCTATGGTGCAAGCTAGGACGATTGAAAAACTATTCTTGGGTCCAGCATGTAGCGTGATTAGTACGATGGCAGTACCGCTTATTACGGCACTTAATGGGAATACTAATGCAAACAATAAAAAGCCAAAGACGACAGTAAATGCGGGAAACTTTCCCGAAAGCGTAAAGCTGGCAAAGTTCTTCATCATGGCGAACAACCTAGGGTTGTTTGAGCTAAGAGTTTGGCGCCATTAAACTTCTGTTTTAGGACGCCAAATTCTTAGTGTTGGTCGCTATACGGCAGTAAAGCTAGGTAACGCGCGCGCTTGATAGCGGTTGTTAACTGGCGTTGATAGCGTGCTTTAGTGCCTGTGATTCGACTAGGAACAATTTTGCCTGTTTCCGTGACGAAATCTTTCAGTAGATCGATATCTTTATAGTCGATCTGCTTAATGCCTTCTTCAGTGAATCGGCAGTATCTTCTTCTGCGAAAATATTTAGACATGATTATTCCTCCACTGCTGCTTCGGTTGCAGCTTCTTCAATTGGTGCAGCTTCAGCAGCATCGTTTATTTCTGCTTCAGTTGCTTCTTCGCTAGGAGCTTGTTCGGCTCTTGGGGGTCTAGTTTCGCGTGTATCACGCTCACGCTCTCTTTCAAGAGACTTCATCATTGGAGAAGGCTCAGTCACTGCTTCTTTGCAGCTCAATACCATGTGGCGAAGTACCGCATCATTAAAGCGGAATGCACTGACTAGCTCGTCAAGAATCTCTTGAGTAGTCTCAATGTTGAGTAATACATAATGTGCTTTAAGGATCTTATTGATAGGGTATGCAAGAATTCTACGGCCCCAATCTTCTAAACGGTGGACTTTACCATTTCCGTTTTCAATCATGGCTTTGTAGCGATCGACCATAGCAGATACCTGGTCGCTCTGATCTGGATGGACCAGAAATACGATTTCGTAATGTCTCATTATGGCTCCTTAAGGTCTGTGTCCTCCCGTGGACATTAACGGTGAGGAAAGGTAGCTGGTAAAATTAAAGACGCGAAGTGTACGTGAGCAGGGTGGAACATTCAATGACCTCGTTGTCGCACTGCCTCATATAGGAAAATACCAGTAGCTACAGATACATTTAAGCTTTCTACACCACCTAACATTGGGAGCGAGTAGAGCTCATCACAGCGTTCTTGTGTTAGACGTCTCAATCCCTGGCCTTCAGCGCCCATTACAATGGCTGACGCTTGAGTAAGGTTGGATTGGTAGACTGATTTGGAGGCTTCTCCTGCTGCACCGTAGACCCATACGCCGGATTTTTTGATCGCATCTATAAACCTTGATAAATTTGTGGTTTTGGTAATCGTGAGTCTTAGTGTGGCGCCAGAGGCTATTTTATGAACAATAGGAGAAAAAGGCGCAGAATTTCTTTGTGGGATCACCACTGCGGCAACTCCGGCAGCATCTGCGGTTCTTAAGCAAGCGCCAAAATTATGTGGGTCACTGATCTCATCTAAAATTAATATTAGTGGAGGGGTAGGTGCGCCGCTAACTTGAGTGATCAAGTCATGCTCGTCTAAAAGAGGAGTGGGCGAACAGCTGGCAGCAATGCCTTGGTGTTGTGCACCTTCGCATAATTGATCTAATTTGACTCGTTGCACTTGCTGAATAGATATACCCAGTTTTTTGGCGTATGCAATTAACTGTTCAATGCGGTGATTTTTTTTATTTTGCTCTAGCCAAATAGAATGTGCACGTTGTGGTTGCCATCGCAACAGTGAGTCAACTGTATGGATGCCAGGAAGAATCTCTTTCTTGCTCATCTAAATATAATTTTGCTTAAGTTATTTTCGCTTAGGCTTTTTAGGGCGCTTGCGTTTATTGGGATTTTTGTTTTGCTCTAAGACAAAATCAATTTTGCGTTCATCAATATCTACTCGGGTGACAATAATTTCGACTGTGTCGCCAAGTCGATATGTCTTGTGAGTTAACTCGCCTTCTAAAGTCATTCTAGACGGATCAAAGTGATAGTAATCATCAGATAATGTACTAATGTGAACTAACCCTTCGACATACACATCAAGTAGTTCTACAAATAGACCAAAAGATGTTACACCGGTCACTGAGCCAGTAAATATCTTGCCCACTTTGTCCTGCATGAATTCACATTTTAATGTTGCTTCTGCATCACGCGTAGCATCATCCGCCCTGCGTTCTGTCATTGAGCAATGCTCGCCTTGAAGTACCAGATCGTTGTGGCTGTACATGAAAGTAGCTGCTTTCTTTTTATCAACTAAGTGGCTAATTGCGCGATGTACAATTAAGTCCGGATAGCGGCGAATCGGTGAGGTGAAATGCGCATAAAATGCATGTGCCAACCCAAAGTGACCCGCATTATCTGGACTGTAAACAGCTTGTGATAGTGAACGCAATAACATGGTTTCTATCCATCTATCTTCTTCGCGTCGGTTTACTTGTTTGATTAGATTTGCGTAATGTTTGGGTTCAGGTTTTTCACCGCCAGGTAAGTTCAATCCCAAAGTTTTAAGGAGTTGGCGTAATTCTTTTAACTTAGTTTCTGTTGGGCCTTCGTGAATGCGGTATAAGCCTGGAATTTTATTCTTGGTGAGATATTTTGCTGCAGCAACGTTAGCGGCAATCATACATTCTTCGATTATGCGATGTGCGTCGTTTCTTTCGTAAGGGTAGATGCGAACAATTTTTTTATCAGGCCCGAATTCGATTTTAGTCTCTGTGGAATGAAAGTCTATAGCACCTCTTTGTTCGCGATAAAGCAATAGTTCTTTGAATAAGTTGAATAACTCGTCTAAGTGAGTACACAATTCGCCGATCGCTGAACGTTCTTTTGCTTTTTTTTCTACAATTGCAGCTGCCACTTGCGTATATGTAAGTCTTGCATGTGACTTAATTACAGCTTTATAAAATTGATAACTTTGCATTTCTCCAGTCTGTGAAATACTCATTTCGCATACAAGTGTTAAACGTGGTATCTCTGGATTTAATGAACATAGACCATTGGACAGATTTTCTGGCAGCATGGGAATAACTTGTCCTGGAAAATATACGGACGTACCACGCCACTGTGCTTCTTTATCCAATTCATTGCCTGGTTGCACATAAAAAGAAACATCGGCAATAGCTACATATAATTTCCAGCCACCATCCTTTTTCTCGCAATAAACTGCATCATCAAAATCTTTAGCATCCTCACCATCTATTGTTACAAAGGGAGTTGCACGCAGATCTTTTCTTTTTGGAGATTCTTCAATGATGGATTGTTCAGAAAAGGATTCTGCTTCATCGATAACTTGTTGAGAAAAATCGCTTGGTAATGAATGTACGCGAATAGCAATATCTATTTCCATGCCAGGCGCCATGTGTTCACCTAAGACTTCAGATATTTCACCAATCGGTTGTTTTCTTTTAGTGGGTTGCTCAATAATTTTAGCAATTACAATTTGACCGTGGACAGCACCATTCTTGTTATTGGCGGCAATGAAAATATCCTGATGCAAGCGCTTGTTATCGGGGATGACGAAACCCATGCCTTGTTCTTCATGATACCGGCCAACGATTTGTTCATTGGCGCGTTCAAGTACTTCAACCAAATGGCCTTCCTTGCGCCCATCTCTTTTTGTGTGTGTGATCTGAGCTACAGCGCGATCACCGTGTAATGCTGCGCGCATTTCTCGCGGGGATAAAAATATATCGGATTCACCATGTTCGTCTGGATTTAAAAATCCGAATCCATCAGGGTGGCCGATAATGCGTCCGCGAACTAGGTCAGCTCGACCAACAGGGAGGTATGAACCTTGTCGATTGCGAACTAACTGGCCATCACGTTCCATGGCGCGTAGTCTGCGTTCTAATGATTCAAGGTCGCGCTCAGTAGATAAACCCAATGATTTTTTTAATTTAGTAAATGTTGCCGGGCCTTCGTTTTTGTCGATAAGTTCTAATATAAACTCCCGACTCGCGATCGGATGAGCATATTTTTTTGCTTCTCTCTCAGCATGAGGGTCGCTGCTTTTTTTTGATTTTTTATTTTTAGCCATTTCAAAGGAGCGGTATGGATGAGAGTTTCTTTTTCATCAGCGAATACTACCGGTTTTAGGCTGATAAACGTAGAACTAAATTGTAATTGATAATAAAACGACCTTAAAAGCGTTTTTATATCTTTACATGGCTGAACCTATAATACAGGGATAAATTTGTTATCTTCTTTAAGGTGTAGTTTTCCGTTAATGAAGACGGCTTTATCTTTGTCTGTATTTGACAGGTTTCTGAATTTAGTCATTTCACTTGTTGAATCAGATTGGTGTGTTTCTTGAAGATTGCTTGTAGCTGAGATCATATTCAATCGAGAGATGAAAGCATCTTGATAGCCGGCTTCCTGGATATTTAATAGAAATTCTTGTGCTTTGCTTCTGCTTTTGAAGCTTCCAACATTTACCCGGGTTATGTCGCCGAATTTTGATGTATGTATTACTCCAAATTTTTCTACTCTTTTGATGAGATTCTCTGGTGGGTTTTTGTAAGCACCAATTTGAATGCTATAGGTGCTCAATTGTGGATCTGACTTCGTAATAGAGCTTATACAGAGTATCGATAGTAGGGTGAGAAAGATTATTTTTTTCACTATTTTCTCTATTCTTGAATAGTTAAAAGTGTATTGTAAGTTAATTAAGCCGAGTTCATGCATAATTTATGCTAACAAATTTATTTTGGTTAATAATTGTTTTGTGAAATTTTATATTTATTAGAGAAAATGGATGCGGAAATTATCATTGTTAATAATTATTCAAAAATAGTCTGCTTTTCTACGCAATTGTATTACGATGCTATCTAGTGAGGATGAGTCATTTTTAATGTGAAATCGCTTATACAAACCATATTCATAGGGTGAGTTGGTATAAATTACGTTAACAAAGTCACATTCTTAGTGTGTTAGGCGAGTAAAATTATCGTCAAGAAATCACTAGCTAATCAGATCAGATATGAAGATTAAAGCAGATTTTAAAATTAGGAATAAAAATAGTCGCCGAACTGAGGCTGGACATGTGCGTTTCCCAATGAAGGCTGCAGGTGGAGAAGTTGTATTAAGAGAGCGACGAATAAATCCAGATCGTAGACATCCTGGGTTGGAGACGCAAGAACTTAAGGTGTCGCCAGAAGAGTTTGATCAGTTATTTCAAGAGTTCGGAAAACACTAATAGCATTCCGCTAATTTTCTTTATTTGATAAAAGGAAGAGTTAGCATCCCGTAAACACGATTCCATCGTGGTTCAGAAAATTTATCGCCTAGTCCAAGATTAAATTTGTGCTCTATCGAGCGCATCGTATAAGAATTGAATAGTCTATCCCAGATAGAAAAGACGCTTGCGTAATTAGAATCCGTTTCTCTCTGAATATCTGAATGATGTAATCGATGTATGTGGGGAGTGACAATAAAGAGGCGTAAAATTTTATCAGTGAGCTCATTAATTCTTATATTGCTATGGTGAAATAATATGATTGGTAGTAATAATATTTCATATGCTAGTAGGTGATCGATTTGCAGACCCACAAGAGGGATAATGCATGTGCGAATTAAATTAGAGTAAATAATTTCTACTGGGTGAAAGCGAAGACCTGTGCTCGCATCCATATCTTTGTCTGCATGATGAACTTGATGAAATTTCCATAACCAAGGAATTTGATGATTGAGTCGGTGCCAAATATATTGCCATAAGTCTATTAATAAGATGGCCAACAAAAATGAATAAGTATTAGGCAGGTTCAGTTGATTAAGCAGTCCAATCTGATTGTCTGTAGTCCAGTCTAGGACTTGCTTGAGAATGAGAATAAAAAATATTGTGGATACTAATATATTGACTGATGCCAGAGTAAAGTTACGCAGTACATGTGGAAGATGGTGCTCTCTTTTCTTGAAGTAAGGAGCATAATGCTCAATAGTAAATAAAATTAAATATATACCCGCAATAAGAAGTAGTTTTATGTTTTCCTCATTGATATATCCATCAAGCATAGGTTAACTATATAGCCTTGAAATAGATCAGTATAGATGATGTTTGTTAATATATAAGTACATTGATGAAATTTAACTGCGTATCGAAGATCTTGTGGAAAAATTCTTGATAAGAGAAGGACGATTGTCTGATTGTGCAGATATTGCACGGCTAATTAATCAGTCTGCTCAAGGGGCAGGTGACTATTTGTTTGGGCAAGAAAAGCTTAAGCCTGGAGGTGCGGAAAAAATAATGAGCGACTTATTGTCGCGAGAAGTTCATTACTCTTTTGCAAATACAATAGTTATGGATCTGGCAAATAAAGTCATTGGAATAGCGTTAAGTTTTCCTTCTAGTGGGCTAATGATTAATGAAAATGTTAAGCAATATTATTCAGAACAACAATTTCAGTATATCCAGTATTTTGTTGATAATAAGCTGACTGACAGTTGGCATCTAGATGCTATTTGCGTTAATAGTGATTGCCGTGGAATGGGAATAGGGCAGCGATTGTTGGATAGTGTTAAGCAACAAGCTGCTTACTATAACTTTCCAACTTTAGAGGTTTTTGTATTTGCTACGAATGTTAGGGCAATTAAATTTTATAAACGTAATCAATTTGTGATATCTCGTGAGATAGATGTAGCCAATCATGAATTTTTAACAGACAAGGGCCCGCTGGTATTGATGCGTTTTGATTTTGAGAGGAATTAGAAAATATCTAGTCTAATAACATTTTCGCTACGCTCAGGCCCGGTAGAAATAATATCAATAGGCACTTCCAATAATTCTTCTACTTTCTTAATATAATTCTTGGCATTTTCTGGTAGCTGGTCAAAATCAGTAGCACCAACAGTAGAGCTTTTCCATCCCGGCATGGTGATGTAGTTCGGAGTGCAGTTTTCAATGTTTTCAGCATTCAGTGGCAATGAATCAACTGCTTGGCCATTAGATTGGTAAGAAGTACAAATGCAAAGTTCATCTAAGGTGTCTAACACATCCAGTTTGGTAAAGCAGATGCCAGTAACGCCATTTATATACATGGCACGCTTTAGTGCGATAGCGTCCAACCAACCGCAGCGACGTTGTCTGCCAGTGGTAGCACCAAATTCATGGCCGCGCGTTCCTAGTTCTTCGCCGACTGCATCGAATAGTTCAGTTGGGAAAGGTCCCCCACCTACTCGCGTGGTATACGCTTTAACGATGCCAAGAACATAGTCAATGGAGCTAGGAGAGACGCCGCTACCAGAGCAAACTCCTCCAGCAGTTGTGTTTGATGAGGTAACATAAGGATACGTACCATGATCAATATCTAACAGTGTTCCTTGAGCGCCTTCAAATAATACTTTCTTGCCTTGTTTTTGCAGCACATTTAATCGTGCGCTTACATCGCTAATCATTGGTTTGATTTGTTCTGCCCACTCATGAAGTTGATCAGAAAGTTGTTTGACATCACAGGTGTCATGCTGGTAGTAATTTTTCAAAACAAAATTATGATAATCGAGAATACCGTCTAGCTTGGATAGCATGTTATCTATGTTTAGGAAATCGCCAACACGTAATCCTCTGCGGGCAATTTTATCTTCATAAGAAGGTCCGATACCGCGTCCAGTAGTACCAATAGCTGACTTGCCACGTGCTTTTTCGCGCGCCTGGTCTAGCAGAATATGATATGGAAGAATTAATGGACAACCGTCAGACAAAAATAATCTTGAGCGTGCGTCAACGCCGCGTTTGTTTAGCATGCTTAATTCTTCAAACAAGGCTTCTGGTGACAACACTACACCATTGCCTATATAACATTCGACATTCTCGCGTAAAATTCCTGAAGGTATCAGATGCAATATAGTAGTTTCATTCCCAACGACAATGGTGTGGCCAGCATTGTGCCCACCTTGGAAACGTACGACAGCATCTGCTTTAGCCGTTAGCATGTCGACTATCTTACCTTTGCCCTCGTCTCCCCACTGAGTTCCTAAAACAACTACGTTTTTATTCATCCTATATATCCTTAATTATAGATCCTTAACTACCCATTTATTATTTTCATTTTTTAAGGTCCGTGTGCAGCTGGATAAGCTAGCTTCGTTAACTTCGCCACTAAGACCGTAAATAACTACTTCACCTTGAGTGCGTAGTTCAGAGACGGTCATTGCTAAGTTTGCATCATTGACATTGGGTGCATAAATTGCACCTTTAGTTTGTGCTGCTTGATGGCTAGAAGCAGTAATTAAGCGTCTTAGGTCAGCACTAAATCCAGTTGCCGGTCTGGCGCGTCCAAAAGTTTCACCAATATTATCGTAACGCCCGCCTCGTGCTAATTCGTCTCCGCTACTCGCGCAGAATGCTGTGAATACGATGCCTTGTTGGTAATGATAGCCACGAGATTCTGCTAAATCGTAATGGATTTTAGTATTACCAATTGAAGAGTTTACCGCTGAACTTAAGTTTTCAATGTAATCAATGCACTTTATTAGATCTTGTCCACCTATTGAAAGTTGTTCACGGGCGCGTGTTAGTACATCAGCAGAGCCATGTAAATCAACAAGGTTTATTATCGATGTTTTAAATTCTGTCGAGCAATCTATGGAATCAAGTAATGTCACAATATCTGGTTTCGATTTGCGTTGTAGCATTGAGAATAAATCTGTTTCAACTTCTTGAGTAAGATTGGCAGATTTAATTAATGCATCAAATATTCCAGTGTGGCCAATATCCAATAGAATTTCACTAATACCACTAGCATTTAATGTTGTAGTCATTAAAGAAATGATTTCTACGTCGCTAGTTATGCCAGAGTGACCATATAATTCAGCGCCAATTTGTAAAGGGCTGCGTGTACCGCCGGCTGTTTCTGGTAAAGTGTGAAGTACTGTCCCGCAATAACATAATCGAGTTGGTGTATCAGACTTGAGCATGTGAGCATCAATGCGAGCCACTTGAGGTGTCATGTCTGCGCGAACACCCATAGTGCGTCCAGATAATTGATCAGTCAGTTTAAATGTTTGTAGATTCAAATCTTCACATTCACCGACAAGTAAGGAGTCCAAAAACTCAATGAAAGGCGGAATGACTAACTGATATCCCCAAGAAGCAAAAAGATCTAGAGATTTTCTTCGGTATGATTCCAGAATAGCTGCATTTTCAGGCAGCACTTCTTCGATACCTGCGGGTAGTAACCAACGAGTGCGTGAAGACATGAAGATTTAATAGTATTAACTTTGACGAATAAGGGTTAAGAGTACCACGCCTACTAGCATGCTCACTAATCCAAATATGCGTAAAGTTCGGTCAGGCATGGTAGCAATATTCTCCCATAACTTGCGCACGCTGCGTGGGCTGGCAAAGGGAAGAATTCCCTCTAATACTAACACCAGTGCGCAAGCGGCTAGCAGGTCGTTAGCCATTGTGTGAGTTTAATTCTCGGCTACTTCGGCTTGGACTGGTTGAAGTAGCGAAAGAACTGAGAATCTGGCTCTAGTACCAGCACATCACCTTTGCTATTAAAGGTCTGCTTATAGGCATTTAAACTTTTAGTGAGCTTGTAGAATTCTTCGTCTTTGCCATAGGCTTGAGCATAAATATCTGCAGCAGTGGCATCTCCTTCACCACGCAATTGCTCAGAAGTTTTATAGGCACTCGCTAATGTGATTTGGCGTTCACGGTCGGCCGCAGCGCGTATTTTTTCTGCTGACTCTTTCCCACGGGCACGGAAATCTTTAGCTACCCGGTCTCGACCGGCTCTCATACGTTCGTAAACTGATCCACTAATATCGTCAGTGTAGTCAATACGGCTGACGCGTAAATCGACAATCTCAATACCAAGTTCTTTTGAGATATTGTTTGCTTTAACTACTAGTGCTGCCATGATGTCAGCGCGTTCACCCGATACCGATTCTTTAATAGTTCGTTGCGCAAATTCATCACGTAACTCATCTTTAGTGATTTGGCTTAAACGGCTGTTGGCACGTTCTTCTAATCCACCTGTCGCAACAAAGTAGTCGCGTACATTATCGATACGCCATTTAACAAAGAAGTCTACATAAACGTATTTTTTCTCGTTAGTTGGGAATAAATCGGGCTGTACATCTAGAGTCAGAATTCGCGAGTCGAATATTTTCACATTATTAATGAATGGTACTTTCCAGTGCAATCCAGGTTTAATGTCAGCTTTTTTAATTTCACCAAATTTAAATAGTATAGCGCGTTCAGTTTCATCTACGGTGTACGCACATAGACTGAAAACAACAACGGTTAGTATGCCAAGTGTAACTAGAGCTTTAGAAATCATCTTATCGTACCTCTCTGCCACGCACGGTGCGTCGCGGGTTGTTGCTGGCTGAGCCACTGGAAGGAGTAGGTGAGCCTAAATTAACTGAGCCAGATGGCGCACGATTATTTTGCATTAGCTGGTCTAATGGTAAGTACATTAAGTTGTTGCCACCTTCAACATCGACCATTATTTTAGTCGTATTTGAAAATACTGATTGAGTCGCTTCTAAGTAAAGTCGTTCGCGAGTAATACTTGGAGCCTTTATATATTCTGTAAGCAATGCTTCAAATCGTTCTGCTTCACCTTCTGCTTTTGAGACAATTGCTTCTTTGTAAGCAGTGGCTTCTTCAATAATACGCGCTGCCTCACCACGAGATTGAGGTACGATAGTGTTGGAATAAGCTTCTGCTTCTTCAATATATCTTTCTAAATCCTCGCGTGATTTGATTACATCATCAAATGCGCTTTGAACTGGTGCAGGAGGCTGGGTTTTTTCTAAGTTTAATGTAGTTACTTCGATGCCAGCTTGATAGCGATCTAGAATTTCTTGCATGAGGGCTTTGGTATTTGAAGAGACAACTTCTAGACCTTCATACAGAACAAAATCGACACCACTTTTGCCGACCACTTCACGGATAGCACTTTCCATTGCTTGCTTAACTGTTACTTCAGGAAAGCGCAAGTTAAATAAATAATTAGGTGCGTCTTTAATTCTGAATTGTGCGGCAAGAATGATTTCAACAATATTCTCGTCTTTCGTTAACATGGTGGTTTGGTGCTTTGAGCTACGCACTTGTTGCATGTCTACGACACGCAGTTCTTCTATCGGGTAAGGCATATGCCAGTGTAAGCCTGGGTTAGTTAACTCTTTGTACTTACCAAACTGCAAAATCACGCCTGTTTCACCATCAGTAATGGTGTAAATTCCAGTAGCTGCCCAAATAAGACCTGCAACAATTAGGGCAAATAATCCAATACCTGCTGTGCCGCCTTTGCCTGGTACAGTGCCAGAACCGCCCCCTTTGCCTCCAAAAATACCACCAAACTTGCGACTGAGGTTTTGAAATATCTCGTCTAAATCAGGCGGGCCTTGATTATTAGAATTGCGATTCCAGGGGTCGTCGTTTTTATTACCTGGGCTGTTCCAAGGCATGGAGTTCTCCGATATGAAAAAATTAAAAGGTTAAGGGGTGTATTCTATTCACTCTGGGCCAAAAAATCAGCCTTATGTTGTGATGTTTTGTTATCTAATGGATTATACATATAGGGTGCAAAGCGATCTTTGAGTATATTACTCAAAGATGCTTCAATTTCCCATACCCCTTCAGCGTGAAAGGTTTCATTGAGTACAGCATTTTGACTGTAAAGTAAGGTGCGTAATTCTGTTTGCTCTAGCGGTAAATGTATGGTGACTTTTGTCTGTTTGCACTCGAAATACTGAAGCAAGGCAGAATGCAGTAAATTCATTCCTTGATCCTTTAGTGCGGATACCCAGATGCGATTAATTTTTTTGTCTTCACCCATATCAATATGCGGCATATGTTGGGTTTGATCAATTTTGTTAAATACTAAAAGTTGTGGGCATTCATCAGCACCTATGTGCTTAAGCACTTGATTGACTTGATCGATATGATCATTGCGCAATTCGTTACCAGCATCTACAACGTGTAATAGCAGGTCTGCTTCACAGGTTTCTTGCAGTGTGGCATGAAATGCATCGACCAAGTCGTGAGGAAGGTTCTGTATGAATCCTACAGTGTCGGCTAATACCACATGTTGAGTTTTACTTAATTCCAATTTACGTAAAGTGGGGTCTAGGGTGGCAAATAATTGATCTGCCTGATATACATTGGCAGAGGTAAGTCTATTAAAAAGTGTTGACTTACCCGCGTTGGTATAACCTACCAATGCGACAGTTGGTACTGAATTTTTCTTACGTGCTTGACGTCCTTGCTCGCGTTGCTTACGTACTTTTTGTAAACGTTTCTCTAGGTGTTTTACCCGTTGCGCTAGCAGGCGTCTATCAGTTTCTAGTTGAGTTTCGCCGGGGCCTCTTAATCCTATTCCACCTTTCTGTCTTTCTAAGTGAGTCCAACCACGTACTAGCCTTGTGGATATGAATTTTAGTTGGGCAAGTTCAACCTGTAGCTTGCCTTCGTATGATCGTGCTCGCTGAGCAAAAATATCTAAGATTAGGCCTGTGCGATCGAGGACCCTGCATTTGCATGCTTTTTCAATATTGCGTTCCTGGCTAGGTGATAACTCGAAGTTAAACAGAAGTAGCTCAATTTCTTGTGCTTCCACAAGAGCGGATAATTCATCAACTTTTCCGTGGCCAATAAGGAAGCGAGATTCAGGCTTAGGGCGAGTATATGTAATGACTTCTATTTCTTGAGCGCCAGCAGAATGAGCAAGCAAACAAAATTCTTCAGTATCTGCAGGATCTGGGGATTTACCAAATTCAGGATGGATTAATAGTGCACGTTCACCAGACTTAGGGCGTTCAAACATATAGTGGTGTTCTCCACCATATTAGAAGTGCTTTATTCTGTTTCGTCACCAAAAGGAATTTTTACTGATTTTGCAGGAACAATAGTTGAGATAGCATGTTTATACACCATTTGGTTAACAGTGTTTTTTAACACGATAACAAATTGATCAAATGAATCTATTTGGCCTTGCAGTTTAATGCCATTCACTAAATAGATGGAGACAGCTACTTTCTCTTTTCGTAGCGCATTTAGGAAGGGTTCTTGTAATGTTTGCCCTTTTGACATGATGTTTGCTCCTAACCTTCGTTATTCTTCTTATTAAAAGTTGTGCTTGAGCACTGCTTAAACTGTCCCAGAAATTGTCCTAGAGTCATTAGTTTAGCAGCTAGTTCGTTGTAATTGGTAAATTATTTGCTGACTAAGGTGATCTTTACTAGTCGCGTAAGGATCTATTAGCTTTGTTTCAGGATAATGTCTTAGCCAAGTCAATTGGCGTTTAGCAAGTTGACGGGTGGCGGCAACCGCCTGATCACGCATATCTTCAATGCTGATTTCGTTTTCTAGGTAGCTCCATAATTGTCTATATCCAATGCAGCGCATAGATGGCATTTGTGGAGTTAGTGGCCAATCTTTACGTAATTGCTTAACTTCATCCACAACACCATTTTTTAGCATGTCATCAAATCTACTTGCAATATTTTTGTGTAATTGGCCGCGGTCTTCGGGGAAAAGGCCAATGTTGATAATCGACACATCTGATCTGACAGTTTGTTTGGTAGTGTGATACGACGAAAGCTTGACACCAGTTAACTCATATACTTCGAGTGCGCGTTGAATTCTTTGTGCATCATTTTGATGAATTTTTGCTGCAGATTCCGGGTCTACCTGCGTTAATTTTTGGTGTAAAACATGCCAGCCTTGCTGTTTACCAATGTCGTTCATTTGTGATCTTAATTCTTGATCCGCGGCTGGTAGTTCTGATAGTCCGAACTGTAAGGCGTGGAAATACATAATTGTACCGCCCACCAATAGGGGGATTTTGTTGTTTGTGTGTATTTGATCAATAAGTGCGTTGGCATCGTGACAAAACTCTGCCACAGAATAACTTTCAGTTGGATTTCTGATGTCAATTAAATAGTGGGGAGCAATTGATAATTCTTTCAGTGATGGTTTAGCAGTGCCAATATTCATGCCACGATAAATCATAGCTGAATCCACGCTAATAATTTCGCAGGCCGAATTTCTAACGAGTGAAATAGCTAAATCTGTTTTACCGCTAGCAGTGGGCCCCATTAAAAAAATAACTGGGGGAGTGTTATTTTTCACAAGACTAGCGACCACGTAAGAATAGTTTGTCTAGATCAGAGATGCTCAGTTGAATCCAAGTGGGGCGTCCATGGTTGCATTGATTACTGCGCTCAGTTTCTTCCATGGACCTTAGTAAGGCGTTCATTTCGTGGATAGTCATGCTGCGATTTGCACGTATTGAGCCATGACACGCAATGCTTGAAAGCATTTCATTGCGAAGTTCTTCAACTCGTGTACTTGTTGAATTTTTCAGTATGTCTGCGATCACGTCACGTATTAATTCAGGAATATCAATTGTCGATAAAATATTAGGAATAGTGCGTACAACAATTGAGGTCATGCCAAGGCGATTAATCTCGAATCCAAATGAGTCAAACAATGCCTGACGGTTCTCAATCAAGCTAGCTTCAGAGTCCGTCACAGCAATTTGCAGGGGCACTAATAATTGCTGACGTGCGAGCTCATTTGTAGATTGAGAAATTTTTAGCTGTTCATATACCACACGTTCATGTGCAGCATGCATATCGACCAATACCAGTCCTTGTTTATTTTGTGAAAGTATATAAATACCGTGCAGTTGAGCAACAGCATACCCAAGTAATGGAATGTCACTTTGTTCAGCTTGAGTATTGGTTTTAGAGTCTAAATTTGTTTGATATTGAGTTTGTGGTTCTGCGACAGCTGAAGAATATAACGCTTGGAATTGGTTGTTTGAGCTAAGTGTAGATGTCGAAATATAAGATTGAACAGATAGTGTGTCTGGGGATTTGATGGCAGATAGTTTGTTTAAATCATGTGAATCGATAGAGGCGGGACGAACTTCACTAACTGCTTGTTTAATTGTTTGGCGAACAAAGTTATGAATTGAACGGGTATCGTGAAAGCGAACTTCATGCTTCGCCGGATGTGCATTTACATCAACATTGTTGGGGTCGACTTCTAAAAATAAAACATAAGCTGGATGACGCCCGTGATAAAGCACATCTTGGTATGCGAGTTTTACTGCATGGCTAATAGTTTTATCGCGAATATGTCTATCGTTTACATATTGGTATTGTATATCAGCCTGTCCTCTGGAGAAGGTTGGCGCGGCAATCCAGCCATATATTTTTATATCATCTATGGTGCGTTCTACATAAATGGCATTTTCAACAAAAGCTTTGCCAATCAATTTTTCTATGCGTTTGATTTTGTCGTCAATCCCTTGAGCGGTGGGAAGAGAGTAAATGGTTTTTTGATTGTGGCGTAATGTAATAGCAGCATGAAAATTACATAAGGCCAATCGTTTAACGACTAATTCGCTATGAGTGTATTCTGTTTTTTCGGTGCGAAGAAATTTTCTACGTGCAGGAGTATTATAAAAAATATCATTTATTTCAACACTAGTCCCTTTAGCGTGAGCAGCGGGTTTGGGTTCTTGGTCGCAACTGCCACCTTCACTATGTAATACCCAGCCCTGATTGGATTGTTCTGTATTGGATGTGATAGTTAGCCTAGATACTGAGGCAATACTAGGCAGTGCTTCACCACGAAAACCAAGGCTGTGGATGTTCTGTAAATCATCCATGCTTTGTATCTTTGATGTTGCGTGACGAGTTAATGCGGTAGTCAATTGATTTTTTTCTATGCCGGTACCATTGTCGCGTATTGAAATACGCTGAATACCACCTTTTTCTATGTCTATGTTTATGCTGCTGGCTGTGGCATCAATGCTATTTTCAACTAATTCTTTAATTACTGATGCGGGGCGTTCAATGACTTCACCAGCCGCGATTTGGTTAATTAGATTGTCAGGTAGCTTGCGAATGATTCTAGGCATAATGATCAGGCAATCAGAATGGGATTTTCATCGGATAATTCGAACATTTGCTGAATTCCTTGTAAGGCATAGTCGCAGAATTTTTGCTCATTACGCCATTGCTTATCTTCACTAATAATATGCTCATCTTTCTCTGATAAAACTCGTACACGATAAGATTCTGCATCGTTTAAAGTGAACACTTCACACGTGATGTATACTTCTGGCTTAATACTGCCTTCACGAAGTACCGCTACAATAAATTGGTATGACGCCTTGTCATTGCTATTGATGTCAGTTAATAAAGTGACGGTAAACTCACCAAATTGATAGCGTTTTTTGGGGATTGCTGACTGAATTACTGGAAGTGCCATTTGATACAGAGTATTTGTAAACCTAATGAATAAGAAAGTTGTTCGCTTATATCCGGGCGGCGGTGAGTCCGTTCCCTTGAGGGGATTGTATCTTAGACAGGATCAGCCTGTCTTAGGAAATATTAAGGGAAATAGCAGCCTGCCATATATCTATGCTAATTTTTTGACCAGTCTGGATGGGCGCATTGCATTACGTGAAGCTAGTGAAGATTATTACCAGTTACCTGGGTTGCTTAAGTCTGATGAGGACTTCATGCTGTTTCTTGAATTGTATGCACGTGCTGACTGTATCATTACCCATGCTGGATACATGCGCGCATTAAATGCAGGTCGCTTAGGCAATGTTTTACAGCTGCCTGAATCAAGTGATACACAATATATGCATGACTGGCGCCAACTACAAGGACTAAAGAAAAATCCTGATGTTGTTATTTTAAGCGGTAGCTTGGATTTTCCATGGCACTCCTCGTTAGATAGTTCCGAGCAGAAAGTACATATTGTTACCGGTGGTAATGCGACTCAAATTAATAAGCAGCGATGGCTGGATTCAGGAAAGCAAGTGCACGAAATGGGAGCTCATCAACATGTAAATGTTCAACTATTACTAGAATATTTGATTCAACAAGGCTATCAATCAGTGTATCTCGTTGCTGGCCCTGACTTACTGCAAGACCTGATTGAGCATGATTATGTACACAGCCTTTATATGACAATGAGCCATCAGTTAATAGGAGGTAATGACTTTAAGAGTTTGCTGTCGGGCGAAGCGTTAAATGCCTCTGGTCGCATGAGATTAGAGAATATGTATATGGATGCTGAAAATTCTAATGCTATGGGTCAGTGGTATATTGAATTTTCTTTTGAGAAAAATAACTAATTTTAACTAGAGAAATAATAATTATGGAATTTATATCTAATTATGGATTATTTTTGGCAAAGGCTGCTACGATTCTGATATTTATCTGGTTGTTGTTGTCATTGATTATATCATTGACGCATAAGGCGCAAGAACAAGATCAAATTGAGATTAAAAATCTAAATAAAAAGTTCGATAATCTAAAGTTGCTAATGCAAAAATCTTTGCTTTCCAAGAAGCAGCTGAAAGAGCTGGTGAAGAATAATAAAAAACTAAATAAAAAGACAAAAAGTGAAAACAAGCGGAAGCGAGTCTTTGTTCTGAACTTCGTAGGTAATATTAAAGCTAGTGCAGTCAAACATTTGCGCAAAGAAATAACGGCTATATTGGCAGTAGCTAAGCCTGAAGATGAGGTGGTTATTTGCTTGGAGAATGCAGGCGGCATGGTTCATGAGCATGGTTTTGCTTCATCGCAGTTAGAGCGCATTAAGCAACGAAATATTCCTCTGACTGTAGCGGTAGATAAGGTTGCTGCAAGTGGTGGATATATGATGGCGTGTGTCGCAGATAGAATAATTGCTGCGCCTTTTTCAATTATTGGTTCTATTGGCGTGATTGCTCAGCTGCCTAATTTTAATCGGTTGCTTGATAAACATGGAATTGATTATGAGCAGGTAAAAGCTGGTGACCTTAAACGCACATTGACAATGTTTGGAAAAAATACAGACGAAGATAGGGAGAGGTTCACTGAACAAATGGAAGAAACTCATACTTTGTTTAAAGAGTTTGTGGCTAGTAATCGTGAGCAAATTGATATTCAAGAAATAGCTACAGGTGAGCATTGGTTAGGTAAACGTGCGCTAGAATTAAAGCTAGTAGATGAATTACTTACTAGTGATGATTATTTGTTACGTAAAAGTGAAACAGCTGATGTTTATGAAGTAAAGCATAGTGCTCCTAAAACCGTGAGTGAAAAAATTATGGGGAGTGCACAATTAGCGTTTGAGAAAGTAATGACGACGCTGTGGGAGAGAAAATTGCTTTCTTGATGTCTGGGTGAGAAAGGCTGGTATTAAACTTCAGGAATAATTAGTTTTTGGCCAACGCGAATTCTATCTGACCTTAGTGAATTTGTTTTGCGGATTGCATCAATACTCACGCGGTATAAAATTGCTATCTCAGATAATGTTTCACCGTATTTAATAGTATGTTTGTCGGTCTTAATGTTGCTGGCAAGTACAGCATCTTTAGGGGCGTGATACTTCAAGTATCTCTTTAATCCTTTGAATACCGAGCTGGCAAGTTTTTGTTGGTGGGTGGATGAGCGTAATTTTTTTTCTTCTGATGCATTAGATATAAATGCTGTCTCTACGAGAATGGATGGAATATCAGGAGATTTGAGTACCGCAAAACCAGCATGTTCAACATTTTTGCGTGTTTTCCCCAGCGTGCTTAATTCTTTCTTGACTGAGCTTGCTAATTTCATGCTGGCATCGATAGTAGCTGCTTGAGAGAGGTCTACCAGTACTTTCTGAACGTCCTTGCCTTTGCCTTCCAATTTTACTCCTCCAATCACATCGGATTCGTTTTGACGTTGAGCCAAAAATCTTGCGGCTTCACTGCTTGCACCATTTTTGGATAGTATATAGACAGATGAGCCTCGAACACGTCGATCATCCACGGCGTCAGCATGGATTGAAATAAAAACGTCAGCTTTTTGCTGGCGTGCTTTTTTAATACGCCCACGTAGTGTGAGGAATTTATCTGAATTGCGCGTCATAACGGCACGCATTCCTTTTTCGGCATTAATTAATTTAGCTAATCTTTTGGAAATTTGTAGGACAACATCTTTTTCGCGTGTGCCAGCATAACCTGTTGCGCCTGGATCTTTACCGCCGTGCCCAGGGTCTATGGCCACCACAAATGTGCTGGGTCTATACTTTTTTGTTGCAGGTGTAACTTTTTTTGCTTGATTGGTTTTAGTTGTTACTTTAGCTGGTGCCGTTACTTTTGCAATAATATCTTGCTCCGACTTTGGATAGGTTTTTTTAGTCGGCTTGGGTTTAACTATTTTCTCGACATGTTTACTATTATTAGATGCAGTAACTTTTGGTTTTTTGTTCGTAGTTTTAGCTATTTTTGTTTTTTTAGTGGTAGTGGTTTTAACAATATCTTTCGCTGCTCTGGTGGAAGTTTTCTTGGCTATCAGCGTATTTGTTTGTTGAGAGTTTTTTAAGTCAATGACAAGTCGATGGCGAGAATTTCCATTGGGCGGTAACACAAAACTTTTGGTTACGATCTGTTGGTTAATGTCGAGTACAATTCTAAGTTTGTTATTGGATCGATTAGCGTGACGAAGTTTGTCCACGAAAGATGCTTTGAATACGGCCTGATTTACCTTGGCAGATAGTTTTGCGTCAACAAGATCAATGACTACGCGTCTAGGATTATTGAGTGTGAAGATCTTATATGAAGGGACTGCATTAGTGTCAAATACAACCCGAGTTACTTGGCCATTTTTGGCTACACGAATATTCTCGACCTGGAATGATTCAGCGAATACACAGGTGGGAAGGACAGCGAATATTGCACTTAGGGCAATTATCAACCGAACGACATAACTGGTATTTGATGATTTTGGATGTAGCACCCAGTAGATCTCCCAATAATCTGTGTCTATTTTTGTTAACTGTAACAAAAATAATAACCTACGGACAATTATTAAATAAAAATCTACATCTTAGGTCAAGCGCATAAGCTACTGAAGTGGGTAATTTTCGATGCTGACCTGACGTCCTTGTTGTACGTATTCAATGGATATTTCCATTGTCGCTTTTGGAATTAGCGGTTTTCCTAGATTTGGCCATTCGATAAAACAAATACTAGGGCCACTGGAAAATTCCCTTATACCTATGTATTCGAGTTCTTCTGGATCTGAAATTCTATATAAATCAAAATGATAGACTTCTAGAGAAGGAAATGAGTAAGTTTCGACGAGTGTAAATGTTGGGCTTTTGACTAGGCCCTGGTGCCCTAGCTGGTGGACAGCACCCCTCACTAGGGTAGTTTTGCCTGCTCCGAGATCGCCATGCAAATAAATTACTGCAGGGGTAGATATGTCTTTGACTAATTTGGCCCCAAGTGCCTCCATTTCTTTGGCGCAGCTAATTATTTGCTTCATTGATTGATGAGTTGATATATCGCTGGGAATAAATCTTGTGCCAAAATACCTCTAGTGCCGTTTTTAGATATCAGTTCTGCAGCAAGACCATGAATCATGGTACCGCAGTTTGCTGCATCAATTAATGACATACCTTGAGCAGTTAAACCGGCAATTATCCCTGCTAATACATCGCCACTGCCTCCAGTAGCCAGGCTTACATTTCCGCTAGTGCAGAAGTAAATTTGTTGATTATGGCAAGTGAGTGTACCGGCGCCTTTAAGTATGGCGACACCAGCAAATTGTTCTTGGATAGCAAGTGCGGAAGATACTCGATTTACTTGAATTTCTTCTGTGCTGCACGCTAAAAGTTTAGCGGCTTCACCTGGGTGTGGCGTTAATACCCAGTGATCACATTTGCTTGCGTTACTGCTTAATAAGTTAAGAGCATCTGCATCCACAACTAATGGTTTGCTGGTTTCTATTACACGCGCAAACAATTTTTGTGCCCATTTGTCCTGCCCAAGTCCTGGGCCAATTAAAATAACATCCGCTTTTTTAATTAATTCAGCAAGATCAGCCGGTTCGTGTATTCCCTTAACCATTAGTGAACCACATCCTGATGCAACTGCTGCGACATTATCAGGGTGCGTAGCTACACTAACTAAGCCTGCCCCAGTACGAGCCGCGGCTTCACCTGCGAGTCGTGCAGCATTAGGATATTTAATGTTTCCACCCACCACAAGCACATGGCCATACATGTTCTTATATCCACTTTGTTTGCGTGGGGGTAATAAGTGTGCATGCATTGTTTCATTTAAAGACAGACCTAACTTTTCAGAACTATCGATTAAAGTTTCAGGTAGACCTAAAGAGTCTACCTCGATGGTACCTGTATAATTTCGTGATTCTCCGGTGATTAATCCACTTTTAAGGCCTATAAAAGTGAGAGTATTGCTGGCATATATAGTCGGGCCCATAGGGTTGCCAGTTTCTGCGCTAAGTCCAGAGGGTATATCTAACGACAAAACTGGAATGGGCGTGCGATTTATTGCATCTATCATATCTGCAAATTCATTTTCTATTGGGCGTGTTAGACCAGTGCCGAAAAGTGCATCAACGATTAAGTCACATTCAGGTAAATTATCGCTTACATCAATATCCAGGCCATCGTGAATTGCAAACTCATTTTGAGCACGCATAGCATCACCTCTTAGTTTGGTGATGGGCACTACCGGCATGGCGAAACATTGGATGTCCGCATTATGTAATAAGCGTGCCAAAATATATCCGTCACCAGCATTATTGCCGCCGCCAGTCACAACCAGAATTCGCTTAGCATTAGGGTAATATTTGCGAACAAACATAAATGCAGCTTTTCCTGCACTTTGCATTAGCTGATAACTTTTAAAACCATGCTCCTGGATTGCGCTAGACTCAAGGTCTAGTATTTGCTGTCTAGAGAAGACCGGGTATTGTTTGCCGTTATTTATGAAATTCATCTGTAATTGAGTAATTCTATTGTGGAAAAGCCTATCGTTACTGAGCAGAGTATGCAAAGCCTAATGGATAATATCCGAGATTGGGGGCTTGAGCTTGGCTTTGATCATATTGGTGTTAGCGATACAAGTCTTGCAGAACATGAGGTTTATCTGATGAATTGGCTGCAGTCAGGCATGCAGGGCGAAATGGACTATATGCATAGGCATGGTACCAAGCGTTCGCGTCCAGATGAATTGCTGCCAGGTACGGTACGTATCATTTCTGTCAGAATGAATTATCTACCACCAGATGCGCAGGATCCATTTCAAGTGCTTGAGGATGCGAGCCTAGCATATATTTCTCGTTATGCCTTGGGTCGCGACTACCATAAAGTCATGAGGAAGCGGTTACAAAAACTTGCCTACCGTATTGAGCAGCAAGTCGGATCATTTGGGTATCGTGCGTTCGTTGACAGCGCGCCTGTGTTGGAAAAAGCGCTTGCGCATAAAGCAGGTTTGGGTTGGATAGGAAAACATACAAATTTATTATCGGAAGATGCTGGATCATGGTTTTTTCTTGGCGAGTTATTTACCAACTTGCCATTACCTGTTGATGATCCCTCATTAAGTCATTGTGGTACATGTGAAGCGTGTATCGATATATGTCCAACTCAGGCAATTGTTGCTCCTTATAAGTTAGATGCGCGTAAATGCATTTCGTATTTAACTATAGAGCATAAAACATCTATACCTATCGAATATCGAAAACCCATGGGAAATCGAATATATGGATGTGATGATTGCCAGCTGGTATGTCCATGGAATAAATTTTCTAAAAAGTCACCATTGGCAGACTTTGCCAAAAGACATGAGCTAGATGCTACTAGGTTGGTCGAGTTATTTTCATGGACTGAAAAGGATTTTCTGTATTTCACAGAGGGCTCTGCAATACGCAGAATTGGTTATCAACAGTGGTTAAGAAATGTAGCAGTTGCTTTAGGAAATGCGCCGAGCATTCCTGAAGTAGTTGACGCATTAGTTATTCGTCAAGATGATTGTTCAGAATTGGTGCGCGAGCATGTGCAATGGGCATTGCAACAGCACGGGCAGTGAATAAACCATGAAAAAAATATTTTTTATAATTTTTGTTGGAATTATTTTTCTCTGTTTGTTTTTGATGCGTGCGCTAATTATTCAAGAGATATCTCCAAAAGTAGCTAAATATTATGGAATTGATATTAGTAGCTTTGAAGTTAGTCAATTTGATATTGATAAGATAGTAATTCCAAAGTTAATAATGCGGCATGTTGATGATTCTATAGAAGCCAATATTGAAATTCACAACCTTGTTGTTGATATAAATAAATATAACGCTGAAGTGACTGCTGCATCATCGAGTTATATTGATATTGATGTGATGTCACTAAGTAATGCGGGAGCATCATCTAGTGAGAAAAGTATTATAGATATTGTTAAGTTATTACCGATATTTGGAATAAATATAGAGCATCTGAAATTGCACTATCACGCATATCAAAGCGAATCAATTCATTTTGATGGTTCGTTGATCTATGCGAAACAAGTAACTCTAGAAGGAGTGCTTAGTTATGAGAATGGCATTGATGCAGAGTTAAATTTATCAGTTAATGAATCTGATTTCTCTCTAGATATTCTTCACCCTGATGCAACTGTGGTTGCTTTTGACGGTGACTATGATGTGCAAGATGATTGGTTGAGTATTCGTTTGCAAGGCGATGTAAGTTTTTCTGAGATAAATAAATTTTTAATTTTGTTTAATGTTGAACAGTATGTGCAAGATGATGTTAGCACTATAAGTGCAAACATAGAGTTAGATTTAACTCGCTCCACGCATAAGTCTATGCAATCGTTTGCAGCTGATGTGGATATAGATAGTGAGTTGCATGTATCTTCAAAGCAGCATGGCGTAAAGCAAGCACATATAGACGTGAGAGCAAATTGCCATGTCGAGCAGTTGAATTTTGCCAGTTGTGCATTTAAAGATCCGCAGCGTGCTGAGGTGGAGTTCTATCAAACACCGATTTGGGTGAATGAATATTTTGACCGTATAGGACGCAGATATGTTGTTGATATAAATCCTAGTGATCAGGTGCTAGTACAACTTTCACTTAAGGAAGTGTTTGCGATCAATGCCAAAGGCGATGCTGCAATTAATTTTGCTGCTCAATCTTCACTTTTAAAGGTTGATATTTGGTTGTCTGATTTAATTTTTGATAGTTTCTATCAGGAGTGGAAGTTAGCTGCTGATTATCAATTAAAATTGGAGGGTCAAGATGTATCAGCACCAACTAAAATTTCTCGCTTGCTTGTCAATGGACGTGGAAATATTAATGCTGATAACGAGCAAGTGAATGTATATATGAGTAAGGAATTCATTGCGAATGCATTGAATGTATATTATGAAGGTTATAAAATTAAAAAAGTCCAACTCAAGTCGATACAAGATACACAATTTATATATCGTTATCAGGATGGCATTAAGTCGAATGATATGCGGTTTGGTTTGTCATCCGGTCAGCTGCGTAGTGGCAATATTGAGCTCGAGTTAGCACCAATTGAACTGCATATTCGCAGTGCGGATTATTCCAGTAGTTATCAAAAGATAAGCGCCAATGTGCAAGTTGACAATATCTTGATAAGAGAACGTGCTATTCCAGTTACAGCATATAAGTTAAATGCAAATATTGACTTAAATAATAATAAACTTTCTGTTGATGGCGGTGTGAATTTGGGTGAACAGAAACACCCATTGGATTTTTCTGCCTCACAAGATTTGTTCACTGGGTTAGGGTCAATGACGATGAATGCTGATGCAGTAGCATTAGCGAATAATGAAATTATAGAAGATCAGATAGGCGAGACTGGGTTTCCGTTACAATTAAAAGGTGGGATGTTAGATCTAGGTATTGATGCTATTTGGAATATTAATAACTCGGTATCTGAAATCGCTGTCAAATTAATTGCGCATCATGTCATGGGAGATTACGCGCAAAATCAATTTTCTAATCTAAATGCGACATTGGAATTTTTAAGTCAAGAAGGCTGGAAATTAAAACAACCCGCAGAAATTGAGATTGGTTTGGTTAATGTGGGGGTTCCACTTAGAGATGTATCAATGCGTCTAGAACGAATGGAATACCAGGTCCAAGAGCAACCGTCAGTAAAGTTGAGCAATTTATATGCGAGTGCGCTTGATGGTAGTATTTATGCTGATCAGGTAGAAGTTGATTTGAATCGACGTGAGAATGGGTTTTCTATATTCCTGTCTTCATTGTCATTGGAAAAGTTAATTGCCTTAAATCAAACTGAAGACTTGGTGGCGAGTGGAACGTTAGACGGTGAGTTACCAATGCGGCTTGATGATGGAGTGCTGTTGATTGATAGTGGGTGGTTGCGAGCAGATGAAAGCGGTGGCTATATCAAGTATGGGCGTATTGGGGAAGTGCTGATGGGCAATGAAAATTTGCGACTGGTTGGAGAATTGCTAGAAGATTTCCAATATAACGAAATGTCCGCACAAGTTGATTTAGTATCAGGAGGCGATTTGACATTATCAACTAAACTTTATGGTCGAAGCCCTAATGCAGCTCTAAATAAGCAAGTCAATTTGAATTTTAATATTGACTTTAATTTGTGGAAATTCTTGGAGAGTGCTAGATTGCTAACACATATTGATCAAGGCATCAGTGAGCAAATACTTTCTAATCAGAAGCCATGATGGGAACTTTATTGATCCAGTCTTTGTCAACCATTTACATATAATCGGTATAACACCAATGAATAAATCACATTTGTATCTGTTTTTTGTAGTCAGTTTTTTACTAGCCGCTTGTAATCCTACGGTTAAGGTTGAAGCGCCAGATGAACCTATTACAATTAACATGAACATAAAGATTGAACATGAAGTGCGTATTAAGGTTGATAAAGAATTGGATGATGTGTTTGCCGACGATAGCGGTCTGTTCTAATAGGGATTAACAACAATGAAAAATAAAATTTTAAAAATATTGTTTATTGGTTTGATTGCATTAAATGCAGCATGTGTTTTCGCTGTGGACTTGCAACAGGTTAAAAGTGAAGGACTGATTGGAGAACAATTAAATGGTTATCTTGGTGTTGTGAGTGCAGATGCTGATGCCGAAGTGAGGGGGCTTGTTGTCGATGTTAATGCAAAGCGTAAAGCCAAGTATCAATCAATTGCTGCAAAAAACAGTACTAGCTTAGAAACAGTTGAGCTGCTTGCAGGTAAAAAAGCAATCGAAAAAACTCAGGCTGGCAATTATATACAAACAGCAGCAGGGTGGAAAAAGAAGTAGTATTTATCTTCTCCAGCTTAATATTTTATTATTGGCTGGCATCTCCCATTGCGTGGAAGCCTGAAAGTTATTATTCACTGCAAGTTGATCAAGATCGTTTTTATCTCTAATACAAGATTGAGGATCTCGATTTCTTAACCATTGATCAAAGCTCTGATTACTTTCGCTTGTGTATTTTCCATTGATATTAAATGGGCCGTATAAGCAAAATACGGCTGAGTTGGTAAGTGTTTGGTCTAGTCCAGCGAACAACGCTTCAATTTCATTCCAATGTAAGATATGAGCGATGTTCGCGGCATATGCGCCATCATAGTGTTGTTGTGGCCAATTCAAATTTACATCAAGCTCTATTGGAGTTAACGCATTATCTAGATTTTTATCATTAAGCCACATGGCAATGCCCGCAAGCATTTCTTGTTTATCGCTTGCTTGCCAGTTGAGATGTGATAAATGTTGTGAAAAATAGGCGGCATGCTGGCCTGTCCCACTACCAATTTCAAGCACTGTGTTTGTATTTTTGAATTCTTGTTTTAGTACGTCAAGAATGGCATTACTATTTTCTTTAGCAGCTGGAGCAAAAGGTTTGTTCAGCATAAAATTGGATTAAGTGTTTTAGCTTGTTTTTCGAATATAGTCGATTAATGCTTTTGTGGAGCAATCTCCACTGGCTAATTCTTTGTCACTTTGAAGCACAGGAAGAATTTTATTAGTTAAAGTTTTTCCAAGTTCCACACCCATCTGATCGAATGAGTTAATGTTCCAAATTATGCCTTGTACAAATACTTTGTGTTCATAAAGCGAAAGAAGTGCGCCTAGTGTAGTTGGTGTTAGCGACTCACACATTATTGTGTTGCTAGGCCGGTTGCCTGGGAATGTCATATGAGGGGATAGATCTTTAACCATTTTGCCAGTAATGTTTTGGCTAGCTAATAATTCGATAGTTTCTTTTTTTGATCGACCCATCATCATTGCTTGTGATTGAGCAAGCATGTTTGCAAGTAAAATGTCATGGTGGCTTCTATGTTCATGTTCAGCTTTTGAGAAACCTATAAAATCACATGGAACAATAGGTATTCCTTGGTGGAGTAATTGATGAAATGCATGTTGACCATTGGTTCCGGCTTCGCCAAATATGATTGGCCCAGTATTGTAGTTTGTTCGCTTTCCATCACGAGTGACACTTTTGCCGTTACTCTCCATATCAAGTTGCTGCAAGTAAGCAGGTAAACTACGTAGACGGTGGTCGTAGGGTAAAACTGCATGGTGAGGCATATGTAGAAAGTTGATGTACCAAATTCCTAACAGACCCATAATTATAGGTAGATTTTGATCTAACGGAGCTGTTTGGAAATGTTTATCCATTGCATAAGCACCAGTTAATAAGCTACGAAAATTTTGCATGCCTATTTGAAGTGCCAGTGGAAAGCCAACAGTGCTCCATAAGGAGTAGCGACCTCCTACCCAGTCCCACATATTTAGAATGTGGTCTGAATCAATGCCAAAAGATTTTGCTGCTTCGGCATTAGAAGTGATAGCAACAAATTGTTTGCGAACGGAACGTCTAATACCGCTTTTCTCGCGTAACCATGCAGCAGCAGTTTCTGCATTGGCAGTAGTTTCCTGGGTAGAGAAGCTTTTTGATATAACAACAAACAAGGTGTCTTCAGGGGCTACCTGTTTTAAAACTTCATCTAGTAAATGTGCGTCTACGTTCGCTACGTAATGAACTTTAATATTTTGTTGAGTGAAGTGACTGAGTGCTTCACAAGCAAGCTTGGGTCCTAAATAAGAGCCGCCAATTCCAATGACAACAACTTCTTTAATTGGCGTATCTTTGTAACTGAGCCATTGATTGTGATGCAGTTTATTACATAATCGCTCCATTCTAGCCAGTTCATTGTCTACTTCATTACTAACATGAGTATCTACTGGGCTGCGTAATGCAGTATGTAATACAGAGCGTTGCTCGGTGTTGTTAACAATTTCTCCAGCAAACATCTTGTCACGCCATTTTTCAACTTCAGCTGCCTCAGCTAGCTTAAATAACAATGATAGTGTTTGCTCGATGACTCTATTCTTAGAAAAATCTACAAGTAATGGATTTGATTGAATAGAAAATTTCTTAAAGCGATTAGGATCTTCATCAAACAGCTGACGCATTTCAACATCACGCATGAGTGATGCGTGATTAATAAGTTTTTTCCAATGCGGGGCTATCATCTGCGGATAATACTAGGATTTAAAAACAATTGAGCACTATGATTTAGTTGTCTTATACCGTTTATCAGACTAAGGGTGAGAAATACACAGCAGTGAATATCATATCAAGGAACGGTCGATAGTAAACAAAGTGACTGGGACAATTTCTAAGCACAAAAAAAGCGGGCAAAAGCCCGCTTTTTTTGTGAAATGCGCCCGAATTATCGGTAAATAGTACCGTTCTTTAAGTGTGAGAATAGATTTAACTGCGCAGCAATATTGACTATAAACGCAAGTACAATGAGACCAACTACAAACCATGCCATATTTATTCTCCTGAAAATTTATTAATGACTTCGCATGGTATTAGTATACACAATTAGGGCATTGGGAAAAGTATGTTGTCTATCAAACGGGTATTACCTAGCCAGACGGCACCCAAAATCACAATATTTTTAGTGTTATCTGTAACTGGTTGTAAATTGACCGCATCTCGAATGCTGAAGTAATCGACTATCATACCAATTTTCTCTAAATTTGAGCGGGCAGAATGCTCTAAGGAAGCTATTCGTTGAGTTGAAAATTGTGTTTTTGCAAGTTCTAAATTGGTATATAAATGGCTGGCAAGCACATGTTGTTCAGGGCTTAAATGGGTGTTTCGTGAGCTCAAAGCGAGACCGTTACTTTCACGCTCAGTATCACCGGCAACAATGTCTATATTGAAATTTAGGTCGCTGACCATACGACGGATGACTAACAATTGCTGGTAATCTTTTTTCCCAAATACAGCGATATCGGGAGTTAGAATATTAAACAGTTTGCACACAACCGTGCATACGCCTTCAAAATGTCCTGGACGATAATGTCCGTCAAATTCATCAGCCAACTCAGGCACAATAATATTAGTTGCTGATTCTGTGCCTGCAGGGTAAAGGGATTTAGTATCTGGGGTAAAAACTAAATCCACATTGAGGTTGCTTAATTGTTCAATATCAGCATCTAAAGTTCTTGGGTAATCGATGAAATCACATTCTTGATTGAACTGAAGAGGATTAACAAATATAGAAACGGATACTCGATAGCCTAATGATTTTGCTAGCTTAATCAGTGAAGTGTGGCCTTTATGTAAGTTACCCATGGTTGGGACTAAGGCAATTTTTTCTCCGTTAGATTTCTGGCTACCGATATGCTCGCGAATGCGTTCGGAGTCAGAATATACCTTCATGTTTTATATCAATGCTAATGTTAAGCAGGAAAATTGCCGGACTTAACATCTTTGATATAGTTGGTAACTGCATCCTGGATGCTGCAAGACCGCATATAATTTTTTACAAATGGGGGAGTCTTGCCCGGAGTGATCCCAAGAATATCTTGTAGTACTAAAATTTGTCCACTGCAGTCTTTTCCTGCGCCAATACCTATCACTGGAATGCTGACAGTTTTTGTAATTTCTGCAGCAAGCTTGGGGGGTATGCATTCAACTAATAGAATGTCTGCACCAGCGTTTTCCAATGCCACACTTGTTAATAATAGTTCGTTAGCTGAGTCAGCATCAGTTCCTTGTTCATGATAACCACCAAGTTTGTGAATATATTGTGGCCGTAATCCGAGATGTGCACATACTGGAATACCACAAGCGCTGAGTTCTTCAACAATTTCTGTTTGACGTTGTGTGGCTTCCAGCTTGACCATTTGTGCGCCACCTTCTTGCATTAGACGAGTTGCATTGAATAGTGCGCTATCGATATTGCTGTAACTCATAAAGGGCATGTCTGATATCACTAAGGAATGATTTGCAGAGCCAGCAACACACTCTGTGTGATAAATCATATCGTCCATAGTGACAGACACAGTTGATGGGTTTCCTTGTACTACCATTCCTAAGGAGTCACCGACCAATATGACATCCATCCCGGCTTCATCTAATAATTTTGCAAATGCTGCATCATAAGCTGTAAGACAAGCAATCTTTTCATTGCTGTTGCACATTTTTTGTAGTTGATTGATTGTGACACCAATAGAGTTCTGTGTGCTCATGACTAACTTAGCTGACAAATGAAAGAGGGTTAAAGTAATGACGCCCGCTAGTGGTATTCATGATTTGAGACTTTAATTGTTCGTAATCACGATCATTATTAATAAAGTCAATGTCACTAGCATTGACTATGAGCAAAGGAGTGTCGTTATAGTGATAAAAGAAATTGGCATATGCTTCGTTAAGTTGTTCTAAGTAACTAGACTCAATAAAACGTTCATAGTTGCGGCCTCGTTTGCGTATGCGTTCAATTAATGTTGGTACCGGAGCTTGTAAGTAAACTACTAGGTCAGGTTTGGGTGCATCTACAATCATATGTTCGTAAACTTGCAGATAAAGTTCGTATTCTGTTGGTGTTAGAGTTACTTGTGCAAATAGCTGGTCTTTCTCAATTAAGTAATCGGCTATTTTGGATTGCGAAAAAATACTGCCTTGGCGTAACTCTTGAATTTGTCGAGTGCGATGCATTAAAAAGAACAATTGCGTAGATAATGCTGCTTCACGAGGACGCTGGTAAAATTGTTCTAAGAATGGATTCTCATCAACTTCTTCCAATATTAATTCAGAATTAAAGTCATTAGCCAAGCGACTTGCGAGACTAGATTTGCCCACACCTATCGGGCCTTCAATAACGATGTAGTCTGGTAATGGAGTAGGCATTTTATATTGGTAGTCTGGTGAGTCCGTTTGCATAGCATCGTGGTTGTATACGATGTATAGCTCCTAAATTTGGAATGATGAGGTTTTTATTCACTTCGTGCAATGGGTAGAGAACAAATTCTCGTGATTTTATTCCTGGATGAGGAACGCTAAGTGTCTGACTTTTAAGCGTATAATTTCCATAAACTAGTATATCAAGGTCTAATGTTCGTGGTCCCCAGTGTTCTCCATTACGCGTACGCCCATACTCATTTTCAATTGCTTGTAATTTGAGCAATAAGGAATGAGCATTTAGTCTAGTTTTTAGCCAAGCTACTGCGTTGACGTAAGGAGGTTGGTCTGGTGGACCCATTGGGCGGCTCAAATATAAGCTGGAAGATGAGTGAAGGTCTGTATGTTCAATTAAATCCAGTCGCTCAATAGCACTGGTAACTTGTAATAAAGGGTTTAATAAGTTACTTCCTAAGCCAATATAGGCATCTGTAATTAATTGGTTAAACATAAGCCTAGTATTTATTTTTGTGTGGTCTATTTTTTTGTACGTGGTTTATTATTTTGGTCGACCATTTTACGCTGTTCTTGCTCTGGCAACGTTTGTACTTTTGTCCACCAATTACAGACGGATTCTTCTAGTTCTCCACTGTGAGCGCGAAGGCACATAAAATCATAAGCTGCGCGAAATCGAGGATGTGATATTAGTTGTAATGATTTGCGACCATGCATCCTCGTGAAACGATTCTGCAGCTTCCAAATTTCACAAATAGTGATTGAAAATCTTTTTGGGATCGAAGTTATAGAAGATTGATCTAGTACAGTGGTACGCCCAGAAGACCACGCGCCTTCTGAATAGGGAATTCCTTGTTGACTGCTTTGTTCTAATAATTGTAAGTACGGTCGCCATAGTAAAATTGCAAATATAAATGCAGGGTTAACAGACTTGCCGTTTCTAATACGTGAGTCAGTATTTTCTAAAGCATTGTGAATTAGCAAGCTAAATGATTCATCATGATTTAACGCATTGAAAGTGATTGGAAATAAGATTTTTAATAGTTGGAAGTTATTTAGCTCATGAAAACAACGTATTGCTGAGCCGCTATGGAAAAGCTTTATTACTTCATCAAATAGACGTGCGGGCGGTATTTCTGAAAGGAGGTGACCCATCGAAATAATTGGATTTTGAGTCCTGTCTTCTATTTCTAAGTTCAATTTAGAACGGAATCGAAGAGCTCTTAACATGCGCACAGGATCTTCTCGGTAACGTGTTTCTACGTCCCCAATCATACATATTTTGCGAGCTTGCAAGTCTTGGTAGCCGTTGCAGTAATCTAGTACTTCAGAATTGTCAATGTCATAGTAGAGTGCGTTAATCGTAAAGTCACGACGAATAGCATCTTCTTCAATGGTGCCAAATGTATTATCGCGAAGTATTCTACCGCTAGCTCCAGCTTTAGATGACTGATTATTGGTTTGGCCTGTATGTGCGCGAAATGTAGAAACTTCTATGTTATTGCGATGATAATAAACATGCACAATACGGAAACGCCTACCAATTAAACGGCTATTTTCAAAGTGCTCACAGATCTGTTCGGGGTGCGCATTTGTTGCAACATCAAAGTCTTTTGGCTCGATGCCTAAAACTAAGTCGCGAACACAGCCGCCGACTAAATAGGCTTCGTAGCCTGCTTTTAACAGAGTCTCGACAACATGGCGGGCTTGGCCACAGATTTTGCTTTCATCGATGCAGTGTTCACTAGCTTGAATTCTATTGAGTGCGTGATGATTGTTATTAGTATTTTCCACCAGCCAATTATAGAGGGATCTAACATTATGGTGGAAAAAAAGGCGGCCTAATGGCCGCCTTTTTATACAAATTTACTAAAATTTAAAGGTTGTAACCTTTTTCTTCATGTTGTGTGATATCCAGACCGCTGCGTTCTTGTTCATCAGTCGCACGTAATCCGCATATAAGTCCGATTACTTTTAGAATAATGTAGCTGGCAATAGCTGTCCAAACGATGACTGCAGCAACGGCAGTAAGTTGAACGCCAAATTGATCAGCAATGCTGACACCTTCAGCTAATCCAGCACCGCCAAATTGTGATGCGACAAATATACCTACAAGTAGTGTCCCAATAACTCCGCCAACACCATGAACAGGGAATACATCAAGTGAATCATCAATATGAAGCGTGCGTTTCATGAAGTTGGTTACCGAGAAACAGACAATTCCTGCGGTAAAACCAATTACTATAGCGCCCATAGGGCCAACAAAACCTGAAGCTGGTGTAATACTGCCGAGACCAGCAACCATGCCAGTAACAATGCCTAATACACTTGGCTTGCCGTATTTGATCCACTCGATAGTCATCCAGGTGAGAGAAGCAATCGCTGCGCTAATGTGAGTAACTAGAATAGCCATGCCTGCATCGCCATTTGCTGCTAAAGCGCTACCACCATTAAACCCAAACCAACCTACCCATAACATTCCTGCGCCAGTAACAGTCATAGTCATATTATGTGGGGGTAGGGGAGTTGATGGAAAACCGCTGCGTTTGCCTATAACAATCGCTGCTACCAAGGCACCAACACCTGCAGTGATATGAACAACAAGTCCCCCCGCAAAATCTAAAGTGCCTTTATCACTTAGCCAGCCTCCACCCCATACCCAATGACAAACTGGGAAGTAGACTACGATCAACCATAAAACTGTAAACCAAATCATTGCTGAGAATTTCATTCTTTCAGCAAATCCACCAATGACAAGTGCTGGTGTGATTATGGCAAATGTCATTTGAAACATCACAAACACAGATTCCGGGATGTCACCTGACATGCTTTCACGAGATACTTGAGATAAGAATAAATTATCAAATCCGCCAATCCATTGGTTTAGGGAACCATGAGCGGTGAAACTCATACTATAACCAAATACTAGCCAGACTACTGAAGCTACGCATGTAATGGTAAAACACTGCATAAGAACAGATAGCACGTTTTTGCTGCGAACCAGTCCAGCATAAAATAATGAAAGTCCTGGGATAGTCATAAACAACACTAAGGCTGTCGAAGTAAGAATCCAAGATGTATTAGCACCATTTAATTCGTCTGCAATACCTACTGCAGGCAGTAGAAGCAATAGTAAGCAAAACAGTGCATTTTTTTTGTATATATTAATCATTCTTTCCCTCTCTAGAGTGCTTCTGGACCGGTTTCTCCGGTTCTTATACGAATTGCTTGTTCTAAATTAGTAATAAAGATTTTTCCATCACCAATTTTTCCTGTGTTTGCTGTGCGAGTTATGACTTCAATAACTTCGTCTACACGTTCTTCAGGGACAGCAATCTCAATTTTTAGTTTAGGCAAGAAATCGATGACATATTCTGCTCCCCGATAGAGTTCTGTGTGCCCTTTTTGGCGTCCAAATCCTTTTACTTCGGTTACTGTAAGTCCTTGTATGCCTTGCTCGGTTAGTGCTTCACGTACATCATCTAATTTGAATGGTTTAATGATAGCGGTGACTAGCTTCATTGTTATTCTCTCCTGAGTTTGTGCGCTATAAAAGTGCAGTATGCCACTGAATAATGCAACTGACATCATTTAATAGTGCATAGAAGAAAAATGCACAGTTATAGTGCATTATTAATTGTCATCTATATTGCTATGGGCGTAGAGCAGTAAAAATAGCGCGTGTAGGTGCTGGATGTCCTTCGATAGTTTTGCTGTGATCTATAGGATCAAGAAAATTAATCAAGGAATAATTTTGCATCCACTGTGTAGCGCGTTGTTCTTCTATTTGAGTTGTTTGAATGTTGTGAAGTTGAATATTTTCATAGCCACTATCTTCTAACCAAGACTGGACTAATGAGGGGCTAGGAATACTCCACACGTTGCGCATTCCAGCATATCGATTTTGTGGGATTAGCTGAGTGTTTTTATCAGTATCAATGACTAATGTTTCAATCAACACGCTGCCGCCTGCTGATGTGTGTTGGTGTAAGCGTTTTAGATGTTCACGCGGATTACGTCGATGATATAAAACACCCATTGAAAATACATAATCAAATTGATTTATTTGTGTGGGCAGTTCTTCCAGTGCAATGGGCAGTAAGTGAGCATTAATATTTCGATTAATGCATTGTGTGAGCCCATAGTATTGAGCTAAAAAAACTAATGTTGGGTCTACGCCAATAACATTTTTTGCTCCGTCTCCTAACATTCGTAACATGTAATAACCATTTCCACAGCCAACATCTAAAATTGTTTTACCTTCTAATGATGGCAAGTAACTTTGAATGCGTAGCCATTTTTTATCGCAACGCCATTCAGTATCTATATGAGTTCCAAAAAAATTAAATGGGCCTTTGCGCCATGGATGTAATGAATTTAACGATTGTAATATTATTTCATTTTTCTGATCTGTAAGGTCGTTAGAGGTTCCTATTTCTATTATAGGGGTGTCAAATTTGAAGTGAGAGCTACGCGTAGTAGATAACTGGTCCACGGCGAATTGCCATTTGGAAAAGTGACCATGTGATGGCTTTAGAAAAACTGCTTCTATTTTCTTTCTAAGTAAAGACTTCCATTCTGAATCATTAGAGAGCTGATTTAACTCAAATAAATGAGTGTAATGGTCAAGGTTCATCGAATAGTTTATTTGACAGCTATTAAAGACGCAAAGTTAAGGCATTGAAACCAAGCTGTCACGCTGCTGAAGCCCACATCAAATAATCTCTGCTGATGGTCATCAAATGATTCGCGAATTAATACATTCTCGATTGCTTTTCGTTTCTGGCTAATTTCAAGCTGGCTATATTGATTGGCAGATTTGAAATTGGTGTGTAGCTTATGGAATAAATCTTCAGTGTAATGATCTTGCAAAATTATTTTTTCAGTAAGAATACATGCTCCGCCAGGATTCATTCCTGTAACAATTTTACTAAGTAATTCGTATCGCTGGTCAAGCGGTAAGAACTGTAGTGTCAAATTGAGGACGACAACAGATGCATTTTGTATGCTGATGTTATTAATATCAGCTAATAGAGTATTAATATGATCAGACGCTCCCGCATGTGAAACTAATTGCTCACATTGATGGATCATAGCTGATGAATTATCTATGGCGTGAATTGTAATGGAATTATATGGAAGGCAATTAAATATTGATAATGAAGCAGCGCCATGCGAACAACCCAAATCATAACAATGAGTATTCGGGCGTAAAAAATACGCAGAGATGGGGCCAATATTGGCTATAAGTGTTCTGTAACCAGGGACCGAACGATCCACCATGTCATCGAAAGCATCGCTAACGGCTTTATCAAAACTAAAATCTTCTATGTTTTGAAGTGGTTGTTTGTATATTTCATCTTTACTCATACAGCACTATATTATGAAATTTACTGCGCGCCAGGGGGCTTGGCTGGAAGTCCACCCATAATTAAATCTAGGGTCTGACGTAATACGCGGCCTTTGCCATTGGCAGTGTCTCTTTCTTCAGCACGCCATAAGCCTGCTTGAAATGCATGTGATAAATCAGGGCATTCATCGCCAGCTTCATACAGTACGCGGTATGCGACACCTTCATAAAGTCTTATCGTGATGGGTAGGCCGCCTGCATTCCAAATGCGTGAGCCCATATTAATAGTTTCGGCTACTTCCAATAACAAGGGGCTGAATGTAGTGCAGCTTTCCTTGAGAGAGGTCTGAAATGCTTTTGGATTGGCTAGTGCATCATCCAGGACTAAAGCCATCTGCTCTTTACTTAGTGATTTTTGTTTTTCATCGGCTGTGGGTAAACAAGCGCACAATGTTAGAGAGATGATAGCTATAGATAAAATTCGCATCGTAATTTCTCGACAGGATTGGTGTTAAGCATTTGAGCATAGCCATTAACTAAAGTCTAATTGGTGAATCTTATCGAGTACTGATAATAGTAAGTGTGATCAATATTGAATTAGTGATGTCTATTTTGGATATGGTATTTTACAAGTTACAGTGAAGAGTATTAAGAATATTCATTGTGAGTAAGTATAGGGCTTGAGTTAATCTTCAAGGAAGACAACTTGATCGCGGCCACTTTGCTTGGCTTGGTAAAGTGCTTTGTCTGCGCGTTGAAGTAAGTGCCTGCCGATTAATTTTGGATCTTCGTTATGTCGCTGTTGAAAGTCAATTGTTGAGACGCCAACTGAGACGGTGATGTTGATGTTGTTATCAGTATTCTTAAATTTAGTGTCAGCAATAATAGAGCGAATTCGTTCTGCAATTTCTATTGCTCTCACTTTTCCACTTTGCCCTAGCAGAATAGCAAACTCTTCTCCACCATATCTAGCAACAACATCAATGGAGCGTGTTTGAGCGCGTACTAGTTCTGCGACTTTTTTTAATACCGTGTCACCAACGTCATGCCCATAACTGTCGTTAATAATTTTGAAGTGATCAATGTCGATGAATAAACAGCCCAGGCTAGATTCTAAACGCTTGTTGCGTGAAATTTCTTCTTCTAATCTTTGATCAAAGAAACGTCGATTATTAATGCCAGTCAGTGAATCTGTTAACCCTGCTTGCTTTAGTCGTTCATGGGCAATGGCAGTATGAAGGCATGTAGCCAATACGGCAGCTAAATGTTGCAAGAAATCAGTTGCGCTACCTTTCTGGAAACGTTCGAGTTTATAGCTGCCTAAGTTAAGGCTACCTAATAGGCAATTGTTTCTTTGCAGTGGTAATAGGGCAACACTACGCGGGTATTTTTGATTATCTAAAAACAGAGAGCGATGTTTGTCTAAGTCAAACTTACCTAGTGTTGGTTTTCGCGTCATTCCATAGATATGTTTTACATGTGTGATGTCTGGTAATAGCTGTAATGCTTCTTGTTTGTCTGGATTTTCTCCAGATTCTTTTAGCAGCTTATAAATTTTTCTATCTTCATCATGCAAGATAATTGTCAGAGTATCCCAGCCAAAGGTTGAACGACTATGATGAGTAATAATTTGAATTAATTCAGATAGAGAACTACAGCTAAGTAGCTTTAATTCCAGGTACTGGAATTTTTTGAGCACTTTTTCATTGTTGCGCGCATCATCGTAAACAGCTTCCAGTCGATGCTTGAGAGTTTCAAGCTCATTTAGTTGAAGTTTGGTCTGTTTTGGTTGTGCGGCCATGAGTATATGAGTATTCCCTAGTGGAGTAACTTTAAGCCATCCATAGGCATAGGAGAGCCCATGGCGTAACCTTGTGCAAAATCAACGCCTAGCTTACGAAGTTGCTCAACTACTTCTTCACTTTCAGCGCATTCAGCAATAGTGCCAATGCCCATGACATGACCAAGTTGGTTAATCGCCTCAACCATAGCGTAGTCAATTGTGTCATTGGACATGTCGGTGACGAAGCTACCATCAATTTTTAAATAATCGACTGGAAGATTTTTCAGATATGTAAACGAAGATAGTCCGCTGCCAAAATCATCAAGTGCAAAACAACAGCCAATTGATTTTAATTCTTTAATTAAATGGCTAGCTTGAGATAAATTATTGATAGCTGCCGTTTCAGTAATTTCAAAGCATACTTGCTGTGGATCAACTTCAGAACTGGCCAACTCGTCTTTAATAAACTTTAGGAGCTTGTCATCGTTAAGTGAATTGCCAGATAAATTGATAGCAATATGTACGCCAGACTTTTCGCCAAATGTTTCATGGTAACTGTGCAGTGCAGTATGAATTACCCAGCGATCTACGTTGGGCATTAAGCCATAACGCTCAGCGGCAGGTATAAAACTGCCCGGCATAATTATATTGCCATTAGCATCATTAAGTCTTAACAGTAATTCGTAGTGTTGAATAGATCTATTGCCAAGTGACAAAGAGACTATAGGTTGGCAATAAAGCATGAAGCGATCTTCTTGTAGTGCACCAGTGATTCCTGCAGCGCGCAAGATTTCAGCATGTTTGCGGGTTAGCTCGTCATCATCTGTTTGATAGATGTGTAGTTGATTACGTCCTCGCTCTTTAGCTGAATAGCATGTTAATTCCGCTCGTGTCAGCATCTGCGCAGGCTCTGGTGATTCTTTTGTTACGGGAACAACACCGACGCTTAAGCCAAGTTCAAAAATTTGCGTTTCCCAAGTGAAGCGGTGACGTTGAAATTCATCAATAAGTGTTTGAGCAGTGCGCTTTGCGTTATCTATTGTGTGGTTAACTAGCAATAATGCAAATTCATCACCACCTAAGCGGCCAATATAATCAATGCTGCGAATTTTAGAGTGTAATAAATGGGCAACTTCCTTAAGAATGTAGTCACCAGCTGTATGACCGGCTTGAGCATTGATAATTTTGAATTGATTAACATCGATGTAACACAATACATGTTGAACATCATGCATGGCCGCGCTGGCGATCGATTTCTCTAATTGATATTCGAATTCTTGACGGTTTAATAAGCCCGTGAGAGAGTCATGCGAAGCACGATGTTCTATTTCACTGGCGAGGCGTCTAGTTTCAGATAAGTCTTTAATGATGATAACAACACCATTGGCATTTTTCTCGCTAGGGAAATGAGGTGCAAGGGTAAGTTCAATGGCACGTTCATCATTGTGATTATTTACTAATAATAAATTCTGCGATACTTGGATAGTTCTGTTTTCTTGAATTGCAGATTGTCCGGGAATATCAAAGCGTTCGCGCTTGTCAGAATCGATTATACGAATAATTTCATCAATGCTATGGCCTTCGGCTTCAAAAGTTGGCCAGCCAGTTAAGCTTTCTGCTACTGGATTCATATGAACTACTTCAAGATTGCTGTCAGCTATAATGACACCTTCTTTCAGCAGTTCGAGGGTTAGCTTGTTGCGAGTTTGTTCTTCTAGAAGCTCTGCTTCAATGCGCATCAAGTTGCTTTGATTTTGTATTACTAATGCATAACCAGACGAGCTATTCTTCTTGTCGTTAAGCGCAACAGTGCAGCGTAAGTGAAGCGTGCCATTTTCGGTATCTGCAGTAATGAGCCCAGTAGATTTATCTTCATTCTCTTGAGTTTCTGAGATTAAGTGCTTAACTGAATTTTGTTCTTTAGAAGATAAAATCAAATCAATTGGAGTGCCTAATGATTCATGTTGATCTATGTTGAGTAATTCGCATGCTGTTTTGTTAGCATGAGTAATGGTGTGATTTTTATCTAATAAGATAAAGCCGACATTGGCACTATTTAATAGATCATCAACTACTTCTATTTCATCAGGTTGTGTTAGTAATGCTTTTTTATTTAATACTGGGATGTTGTCGCTGCTATTTATAGCAGCGTTAATATTAGTGTCATTGGCTGAGGCTTCAGTTGAGTGAATGAGTGCTGCGGGCAAACTTTTTATGTCTGCTGTTGAGCACAACATTAATCCTTCACCAAGTGCTGGATTAAGCTCAAAGTCTTGGCGCATAAGCTCAAAATCGCTAGGTCTGCGTAACACGAATATTTTTGTATACGGGTTCACTGCTTTTACCCAGTTAGCAATTTTGAGTGGGTCTTCCAGGTGGTGCCCCAATACAATAATGTCTGCATCCAGATTTCCAGATTTCAAAACTTCTGATAGTTGCGCCTCGCTGGTGTAATTAGATAACGCCACGGGTGGTGGTATCTGGCGACACAAGTAAGACCATAAGTCTTTGCCAATATTAATTAGTGAAACTTTCGCTGCCATTAGACGAGAATTTATCCTGCTCTAGTAAAGTGGTTATTGTTAGTAAGCAAGTTCATCTTGCTTCGCCTTCAAATAGATCGGTTTGTGCTCTTTCGCGTAAATACTCTCGAATCCATTGTCGGACGAGTCGCGAGGCATTGTCGTCTTCCATCTTTACAGAGCGCATAAATTCATCACGCAATGATCGTGGAATCCTAACCTGGAGCAGGGCGGGGTCTGTAGGGAGTTTATCAGCCAAATGTATACTCTGGTCAGTAACTAGTAATTACAGGAGTATGACAACTTATGTAATTACTTACAAGTATTTGCGAGGTAACTTGGCTAACGTAGTGATTTGACTTGGAATCTGGTGAGGATGTCAAATTGGACATTTATTCAGTTTTGCTGGATTTTTAGCATAGTATTAATCAATTGACAGGTAAAGCCTTTAAGTGACTGATTTAAATGTATTATTTGAACAGGCTGGAGAAAATAATTGAGTCTAATGAATACTTAGCACAATTAATTTAGTGATCTACACGGTATGGAATGACATAGTCGTAATTGTCAAAATGCATGTATATCAACTTTTTACCGCATTGTGATTGATAGCCTCCAATCTTGACTAGGCCTTTTTCTATTGCACGTTTAAAGGTCTCCGGTGATTCACAAACTGCTAAAGATACTGTTTCTATGTGGGTTATGAGACTTTTCTTGAGTTTATTGACTGTGTGCGAGTCGAAGTCGATATCCTTTCGATTGATAATAATTTCGATTTCTGATTTTAGATTATCTACCATGGCTATAATGCGAATGAGAATTATTATCATATCGTATACTCCTCTCACTTTATGTTCAAGCAATTTTAAAGAATAGGTGGATCTAGCCGATTAGTTAGTGAATGTGAAGCTGATTTTCATTTTAATGACTTACAAAAATTTGCAATGAGTAAATCGAAAAACTTTTATCAAATATTGCATGTGCAGCAAGATGCTCCCAGTGAAGTCATACGCTCTACTTATCGCACAATAATGCAGAAGTTAAAAATGCATCCAGACTTGGGTGGGGATCAAGAAAATGCTGCGTTAATTAACGAGGCTTATTCGGTGTTAATGGATGAGCATGCACGTGCCGAATACGACAAGCATTTATCTGCATCACAAAACAGTAATGTCAGAGAGAATTATACAGAGCAACAAGCTGATCATTACAAGGAACCTAGCGCTACGATATTCAAAGAGAACCAGTGTTTTTTTTGTGAATTACCACATAATCATGGAGAACATGCTAAGTCAGATAGTTTGTGTACTCGGTGTGGTGCCGCACTTTATCCAGCGACTATGCAGAACATTGAATTAAATGGAAATCGGCTAATTAATCGAGTTGAAAAACAGTGGCCAGTATCTTTTTATACAAATTGGCAGGATGCGCGCGGCTATATTGGTATGACGCAGGATGTTTCACTTAATGGTATTCAGATACTGTCAAACACATATATTGAAAATGGCAAGGTGCTGAAGTTATCTAGCCATATGCTAGATGCAGTAGCAGTAGTAGTAAATTCTAGGAGTGATCATACTATATTACGTAAGCGCTGGAGAATTGGGCTTGAGTATTTAACGCTGCGTTTCCATCAAGTACAGGGTACTTTTGTAAAAATAGATGCATAGTTATTTTGTGTGGCTTGCATTTAAAGATAATGCTTCCCCTTCAAATGGATTTGTATAACACTAAGTCAAAATTGAAATGAGTTTAAACTTAGTGTCATGACTGATAATAAATCTATTAATAATTTACTTGGAATTATGCGCGCACTACGCGATCCACAAACAGGTTGTAGTTGGGATAAGGTGCAAACCTTTGAAACAATTGTTCCTTATACTATTGAGGAGGCTTACGAAGTGGCTGAAGCTATTTCACGTAATGATATGGATGACTTATGCGATGAGCTAGGAGACTTATTGTTGCAAGTGGTATACCACGCTCAAATAGCGCAAGAAAAAAACCAGTTTTCTTTTGACGATGTGGTGAATGCCATTTGCGAAAAAATGTTGCGACGACATCCGCATGTATTTGGTAGTGACGTAGAAGTATTGCAAGGTAAACAAGACTGGGAACAATTTAAACAGCAAGAGAGATTGGTTAGGGGTAAGACAGAAGAGGATTCTTCAGTCTTAGCTAATGTTGCCGAAGGCTTGCCTCCTCTAATAAGAGCGCGCAAGTTGCAAAAGAAAGCAGCAAAAGTAAATTTTGACTGGTCAGATGTTGCTGGTGTGATCGCAAAGCTTAAAGAGGAGGTCGGCGAGTTAGAGCAATCCATTAAAATGGAACAAGGTAGTGTGCGTGTTGAGGAGGAAATGGGCGATGTTTTATTTTCAGTAGTTAACCTTTGTCGGCACGTAAGTGTTGACGCTGATGTTGTTTTGCAGAAATCAAATTCTAAGTTTGAGAGTCGATTTAGATTGGTAGAATATCTTGTTAGTGAGCAAGGTAAAAATATGACCGATCTAAAAGAGAATGAATTAGATCAGTGCTGGAGACAGGCTAAAAAGATGTTAAGTGTGAAATAGCATTGAAAAATCTACTGCTCGCACATTTTTTGTCAGTGCCCCTACAGAAATATAATCTACTCCGAGTATTGCGTATTGATGGATGTTATCCATATTTATGTTACCAGATACTTCTAGTTTAATTTTTTCCTCGCTCATTCCCACAGCCTGTTTTACTTCTTCTAAAGAAAAATTATCAAGTAACGCAATGGTTGACTGATTCTCAATCGCCTCTTTTAGTTGATCAAGTGTCTCGACTTCTACTTCAATTTTAAGTGCAGGATGTTGCTTTTTGGCGCGCTCAATGGCCTTACTGATCGATCCGCATGCGGCGATATGATTTTCTTTAATTAAGTAGGCGTCATATAAGCCCATACGATGATTTTTTCCGCCTGCGCAGCGTACTGCATATTTTTGAGCGTAACGTAAACCTGGAATCGTTTTACGTGTATCAAGTAACTGTGTTTTTGTACCTTTGAGACGATGTAAAAGTTTTTTTGTAGCCGTGGCTGTAGCCGATAATGTTTGTAGAAAATTTAATGCTGTTCTTTCGCCAGTGAGTATGTCAGGAGCAGGCCCATTGATAATGCATACTTCATTGTTAGGGTGCATAGTATCGCCGTCAGTTTTGAGCCATTTAATGGAGATGTTTGAGTTTAATTGCTGAAAGGATTCTTCAAACCAAGTTTGCCCGCAAAGCGTTGCGGTTTCCCTGCAAATTACTTTTGCGTTAATAATGTCACTATTGCAGAGTGCGGCCGTCACGTCGCCCTGGCCGATATCCTCGGTCAGGGCGATGCGAACAGACTCACGAATTATTGCTAAGTTATCTGTAGAATGCTCGAGCAAAAATCCTATTCCTTGGAAGCAAAGTAATCCTTAGTGACTTTGAAGATGACTGGACTAAGTAAGGCTAATGCGATCAAGTTGGGCACGGCCATAAATCCGTTCATTACATCTGCAAGTATCCAAATTAAATTGACTGTTTGGAATGCGCCGATAAAAGCTGCAACAATCCAAAGTATGCGATAAGGCAGAATTACTTTTTCACCAAAAATATATTCTGCGCAACGTTCACCGTAATAGCTCCAGCCAAGTATTGTTGTGAAGGCAAAAACTACTAAGCCGAATGTAATAATGTATTCGCCAAATGGAATTGAGTTTCCATATGCCAATGAAGATAAACTCGCGCCAGTTTCACCGCTAGTCCAAGCACCACTTATGATTATGACAAGAGCTGTCATTGTGCAAACAATGATGGTGTCAATAAATGTACCAAGCATGCCTATCATGCCTTGTCTCACTGGACTATTAGTTTGTGCGGCAGCATGAGCAATTGGTGCGCTGCCTAAACCTGCTTCATTAGAGAAGATGCCGCGAGCAACACCCATCTGAATCGCTATCATTATGCCTGCACCTGCAAAGCCACCCGCAGCAGCCGAGCCACTAAATGCGCTATCGACGATAAGAGCAATGGCAGCGGGTACTTCGTCAATGCTGCCTATGATAATAATTAAGGAGCCAATGATGTATGCTATTGCCATTATAGGAACAAGCTTTCCAGCAACAGCGCCAATACGTTCTATGCCTCCTAGTATGACTAGTCCTGCCAATGCGGCAATGACGATTCCAGTTATTTTATGGTCGATACTAAAATTGGTATGTAAGGCATCGGCAACAGAATTAGATTGGACCATATTGCCAATGCCAAATGCTGCTATCGTGCCAAATAATGCAAAAAGAAATCCAAGCCAAGCCCAGTTGGAGCCTAAACCATTCTTGATGTAATACATGGGGCCACCAACATGTTTGCCTCTAGCATCAGTTTCACGATATTTAACTGCCAACACTGCTTCACCGTATTTGGTTGCCATACCTACCAATGCGGTAATCCACATCCAGAAGATGGCGCCAGGTCCACCGATAAAAATTGCTGTAGCAACACCAGCGATATTTCCTGTACCAATGGTTGCTGACATGGCTGTCATCAATGCTTGGAAAGGAGATATTTCACCTTCACCAGATCCTTGTTTGCCCTTGAATAATAAGGAGAAAGCATAAGGAATGGTTTTTCTCCAAGGGATAAATCTGAGTCCTAAGGTAAGATAAATGCCGACACCTAGTATTAATACTAGAGTGAACTTACCCCAGATAAATGAGCTGAGCGTTTCAAGTAAGGAAATAAGAGCTTCCATGGTTACCCTCCATCTGTATTGTAATTATTGTTGTTTTGCTAGCATGCAGGACATGTGAGGTCTAAATCAACCCTTAATTATGCACTTAGTAGAGAATTGGCATGAATAAAACAGTGTTTGCTGGCATAAGCTTATTTGTTCTTCTTTATATATTTTGGCTGTTAAGCGTATTCGCTAAACCGCCGTTTCCTGATATGCATGATTGGGTAAATACTGATTTCTCAAATTCAACAGTTGCATTAGCTGACATGGTGGAGGGGGGTCCTGGGAAGGATGGAATTTTATCAATTGATCAACCAGTGTTTGTTTCTGTTGGAGAGGCTGATAAGTGGTTGCATGAGAGTGAACCTGTGGTCGTTTTTGCTAATGGAACAAAATCCAAAGCTTATCCACTTCAAATTTTAATGTATCACGAAATTGTTAATGACCAGTTGGGCGATGAAAAAATCTCAGTTACTTATTGTCCCTTATGTAATGCGGCGATGGTTTTTTCGAGGCAGCATAAAGGAGAATTACTTGATTTCGGAACAACTGGGAAAGTTTATTCGAGCAATTTGGTGATGTATGATCGACAGAGTGAATCATGGTGGTTACAATTTACCGGTGAAAGTGTCGTTGGTGACTATGCTGGGGAAACTCTTACACTGTTGCCATCAAAAATTGTTGCTTTTGAAGATTATAAAAATGCATTCCCATCAGGAAAAGTGCTTTCTAGAAAAACTGACTTGAATAAAAAATATGGCATTAATCCATATACACATTATGATTCGCGCGCGGTACCTATCGCTTGGTTTTTTCGTAGGCCTTTTGATGATCGCTTGCCTGCGATGGAGCGTGTGTTAGGAATAAATAATAATAATAATGCTGTTGCATTTCCTTTTTCATATTTGAATACAGTCCCTTTATTGCAAACTAAATTAGCAGATCAGGATGTGTTGGTCGTTAGTAAACCTGGGATGGCATCATCAGTTGATAAACGTGTTATCCGTGAATCAAAAGATGTTTTAGCAGCAGCAGCTTATTCGAGAGCTGTGGCGGGTCGTACATTAGATTTTGAATTAAATGATAATGATATTGTCGACATTCAAACTCGCAGTACATGGAATATGTTTGGTGTTGCAATTGATGGCGAGTTAAAAGGTACTCGTTTAAAGCAATTGGATCGAGGAGTATATTTTTCTTTTGTATGGCTGGACTTTTATCCGCGGTCAGAAATATTTAAGAAAAGACTATAGCGATGTGTTTGCGATTTAATTACTACTTAGTAGTAAAAACTCAATTAGCGCCTTTTGTGCATGTAGACGATTTTCTGCTTCATCCCAGACTACGCTCTGCGCACCTTCTAGTACTTCAGAAGATACTTCTTCGCCTCGATGTGCGGGTAGGCAATGCATAAATAAGGCATCTTTATTTGCTTGTTGCATTAACTGACTATTCACTTGGAATGAGGAAAAAGCTTTTTCACGTTGCTTTTGTTCTTCTTCTTGTCCCATGCTCGCCCACACGTCAGTGACGATAAGGTCTGAATTACTTGCAGCTTCCATGGCGTCATTTGTGAAATAGACCTTATTGCCTGCTGCATCAACTATGTTCTGATCAGGTTCATAGCCATGTGGGCTGCCAATGCGTAAGTTGAAGTCTAATAAGCGCGCAGCATTAATATATGAGTGACACATATTGTTGCCATCACCTACCCAGGTAACAGTAGCGCCTTTGATATCTCCACGTTTTTCAAACCAAGTTTGTAAGTCTGCGAGTAACTGGCAAGGGTGGACTAAATCTGTCAAACCATTAATCACGGGTACTGTTGCCACGTTGGCGAAGCGTTCAATGGTTTCATGGGCAAATGTGCGAATCATAATGATGTCTACCATGCCTGATAACACGCGTGCAGTATCTTCTATTGGCTCGCCGCGACCTAGTTGAGTATCCTTGGAGGATAAAAATAATGCATGCCCACCAAATTGCGCCATACCTGCTTCAAAAGAAACACGGGTACGCGTAGATGACTTATCAAACAACATAGCAAGCGTTTTGTTTTGAAAAGGAGTATATGACTCACCCTTGCGCAAAATGGCTTTGAGTTCAATTGCTCGAGTTATTATTGTGCGCAATTCCTCGCTGTTAAGGTCTAGTAATGATAAAAAGTGACGAGCCATGATAATTATTTATAGTTTAAGGTTAAAGCTGTTGATGGAAATCTTCTATACATTCACAGATGATATTTGCAATCATTGCAATCTCATTTTTGCCAGTGATTAATGGTGGAAGTATACGAATGACATTGTCAGCGGTGACGTTAACTAATAATTTTTTTTCTAATGCGATGTCAACGATAACTGCGCAAGGCGTGGTTAATTCAATGCCAATCATCATGCCGCAACCACGTATTTCTTTTACAAGGGTATTATCAGTGAGCTTTTGCTTTAAAGTGTCGACAAGCAGTTTTCCCATGCATGCGGCATTAGATAAAAGATTTTCTTCTTCGATTGTGGTGAGTACTTGTAAAGCGGTCGCGCATGCCAATGGGTTACCACCAAATGTGCTGCCATGTGAACCCGGGCCGAATAATTCAGCCGCTGCGCCACGTGCCAGGCATGCGCCAATAGGCATACCATTGCCGAGACCTTTTGCTGTAGTCATGACGTCAGGAAGAACATTCTGATGATGACAAGCAAACCATTTGCCAGTGCGACCGTTACCAGTTTGTACTTCATCAAGCATTAGTAGCATATTATGCTGATCACAAATATTTCGTAGTTCTTGCAAGAATGTAGTGCTAGGAATATTTATTCCACCTTCGCCTTGAAAAGGCTCAACAAAAATTGCACAAACATTCGAATTATTTTTGCAGATCTCGGCAATGGTTTCGCTGTCGCCAAAAGGTGCGCGTATAAATCCGGCAACTAAAGGTTCAAATCCTGCATGAGCTTTCCGATTTCCAGTGGCTGTTAATGTTGCCATGGTGCGACCATGGAAACTATTCTCACATACGATAATGGTGGGTGTTTCAAAATTTTGTTTGTTGCCATGCAAGCGTGCCAGTTTAATTGCAGCTTCATTCGCTTCTGCGCCAGAATTACAAAAGAAAGCACGATCCATTTGACTGACTTGGCATATGCGATCACCCAGTTGTTCTTGCGCGCTAATACGGTAGATATTTGAAGTATGCAAAAGAGTTCTGGCTTGTTTGGAAATAACGTCAGCTAATTTTGGGTGAGCATGACCCAGCCCGCATACTGCAATGCCAGATAATGCGTCTAAATACTTTTCACCATTTTGATCCCACAACCATACGCCTTCGCCTTTAGTGAAGGTAATGTCTTTGCGAGTATAGGTCGACATAAGTGTATTCAAAATAATATATTCAATCGTTCATAAAATAAAAACGGCAGCGGGATCCCGCTGCCGTAGTGAAATTATGCTACCAAACATGCTGTATTTCCAGCTTGTTTGGCGGGCGATTACAGCCCTTAAAGCTTTGCTTAGAAAGGTAGGCCGTGACCGTGAGCAACCATACACATAATCATCGGGATAGATAATAATGTGTTGGTGCGTGATGCCATGAATGCGACTTTCTTAGCTGTTGCTTTCTCTTCGTCAGTAGCCTCTTTTATGCCGAGTAATTTCTTCTGATTCGGCCAAATTAAAGCCCAGACATTGAAAAGCATAATTGTTCCAAGCCATGCTCCAATACCAATCACAGTGATGCCATTAGTGAATAGCATATTTGGTATAAATCCGCCCACATAAGATAGAGCGCCTGCGCCAGTTAACCATGTAGCAAGTGCGCCCCAGCGAAACCACCATAATGCACGTGGTGCAACATATTTACTAATCGCAGCAGGTCCGGGGCCGTCGCTATCAGCGGTAGCTGCAGCGACTGCTGGCACTTGTACGAAGTTAAAGTAATAAAGCAAGCCGATCCAAATGATACCGGCAAAAACATGTAGCCAAACAATTAGCGACCATGTGTTTAGTTCCATAGTGATTCCTCCTGAATTTTTTGATTATTTATTATATGCGTTATACGCTGCAGTTCGATTTAGACAATTAGAGTAATAATTATTGCTAAGACAAATCCTGCAATGATGGTCCCTAGTACTGAATTAAGTGGGTTCACGTAGCACCTCGAAGTAGTTGTTATTTTTTTAAATATTAAAGGTCAATGGAAACTGCAAAAACCTTATTTCTGAACAAGGTAAACCATAGAATGTTTTACCGCTAAAAACAACAATCCCTGATGGCTATAAATACGATCCAACTCAGCTTATTTACTCACAAAATCAATGCATTATGTGAGGAAATGGGTGCTCAGCTGAGACATGCGGCATTTTCACCCAATATTCGCGATCGCTTGGATTATTCCTGTGCAATGTTTGATAGTTATGGGCAATTGTGTGCTCAGGCTGCTCATATCCCTGTCCATCTGGGCAGTATGGCTTACGCTATGGAAAGCATTGTTAGTATTTTTGACTGGCAGCCTGGAGATATCGTCATATTTAATGATCCTTATCTGGGTGGTACTCATTTGCCTGACGTGACTTTGGTATCACCAGTATATGTAGCTAAACAATGCATCGGTTTTGTTGCCAACCGAGCACACCATGCAGATATTGGTTCTGATGAGCCCGGATCAATGCCACTTTCATCTTCACTTATACATGAAGGGATTGTTATATCGCCACAGTATTTGGGTCGTGATAATCAGATTGATAAAAATGCATATTTAAAAATATTCGCTGGGGTGCAGCAAAAAGATAATACCTATGCTGATCTTAGTGCGCAGCTAGGCGCAAATTTACATGGCGTGAAACGCATTCAGACTTTGGTCGATGAACTCGATGTGAATCAATATAAGCTGCTAATAGAACATGTATTTGATTACGCGCAGACAATGGCTGTTATGCAATTGAAGCGAATTCCTAACGGGAATTATTCTGCTGTTGATTATATGGATGATGATGGTTTGGGTAATACTGATATTGTAATTAAAGTAAATGTGATGGTTGATGATGGAAATATACAAGTTGATTTTTCAGGGACAGAAAAGCAAGTTCAAGGAAATATAAATTGTCCCAAAGCGGTGACAGCCGCTGCAGTATTTTACGTATTCCGTTGTTTAATGACTGATGACGTCCCTTCATGTAAAGGAACATTTAATTCTATTTCTATAGAAACTGCTCTGGGTAGTTTGGTCGATGCAAAATATCCCGCTGCGGTGGCAGCGGGGAATGTCGAGACTAGCTCGAGAATTGTTGATGTATTATTTGCTGCATTGGCTCAAGCTTTTCCAAGTGAAATACCTGCTGCGAGCCAAGGTACTATGAATAATATTGCAATGGGGTGCCAAGGCGAAACATCATGGAGTTATTACGAGACTATTGGGGGCGGGGCGGGTGCCACAGCAAATTACCCAGGCTTAGATGCAGTGCAAACTCATATGACTAATACTCAGAATACGCCTATAGAAGTATTAGAAATGAATTATCCATTGAGAATTAATCGTTATGAAATTCGCAAAGCATCTGGTGGTCATGGCCAACATAATGGAGGATGTGGGATAGTTCGTGAATTTGAGTTCTTGCAGCCGGCCAGAGTGACTATTCTTAGTGAGCGCAGGATGTATGCACCTTATGGCCTTAATAATGGAGAGCCAGGCAAGTCAGGCAAGAATTTTTTAAATGATCAATGTGTTGATGGCAAAGTTTCAATGACAGTACAAGTGGGTGACAAAGTGCGACTTGAGACACCTGGGGGTGGAGCTTACGGTGTGTTTGATTCATCTACTGAAAATTAAATAAAAAAACAATATGTGTGGAATTTGTGGTGAATTAAGCTGGCGTGGTCAGTCTCCCAGTGAGCAAAGTATTAATAATATGCTTGTACATCTTGAGAGGCGTGGTCCGGATGATCAAGGTGTTTATATAAATAAACAAATTGGGTTGGGCCATCGAAGGTTGTCGATTATTGATTTGACGTCAGCGAGCCATCAGCCGATGCGCACTGCTAACAAATCAATGTCTATTGTTTTCAATGGCACAATTTACAATTACCCACAATTACGCCAGCAATTGCAAGCGCGGGGAGTGCAGTTTTCATCGTCTGGTGATACCGAGGTCATTTTAAAGGCTTATGAGCTTTGGGGTGAACAATGCCTTGAAAAGTTAATAGGTATGTTTGCTTTTGCAATTTGGGATGAGCGCAAAAAAAAGTTATTTGTTGCACGTGACCGTCTGGGTATTAAGCCTTTTTATTATAGCCAGACAGATGACTCTTTTTTATTTGCATCAAACACGCAAGCTTTGCTGGCAACTGGTAAAATTGATACCGATATTGATACTCAAGCGCTACAACATCAATTTACACTGCATGCGGTTGTGCCAGCACCAAGAACGATATTAAAAAGTATACGCAAACTAGCGCCTGGTCATTTTATGTGGGTAGATGTTAATGGAGTGGGCGAGTCGAAAGCATACTGGGAACTGTCTGCGCGCCGAAAAGATGAAAAGGATGAGCAGGAATGGATTGAACAAATTCAACAAGCATTGCAACTGGCTGTTGATCGTCGATTAGAAATTTCTGATGTACCTGTAGGTGTGTTGTTGTCAGGGGGGTTGGATTCAAGTTTGTTAGTAGGGTTGTTGGCACAAAAACATGGCCAAGTGAACACCTATTCTGTCGGATTTGAAGATCAGCCCGAAGAGCGTGGTAATGAGTTTGAATATTCTGACGCAGTAGTAGAACGTTTTTCGACAAATCATCAGAGATTTCATATTGCCAATGACCAAGTCTTAACAAGACTGCCGGAAGCTATTCGCTGTATGCCTGAACCGATGGTGGCGCAAGATGCGGTAGCATTTTATTTATTAGCGGAGCAAGTGAGTAAAGATATAAAGGTAGTGCAGTCGGGACAGGGTGCAGATGAGGTATTTGCTGGTTATTTTTGGTATCCGAAAATGCATGCTGCGCAAGGGAGCTATATTCAACGATTCTCTTCATTTTATTTTGATCGCGACTTTGATGAATATGCAAAAACAGTCAATGTTGATTACGTTCAGCAGGATTTCACAAGTCAGTTAGTTAGCGAAGCACTTGAAAAAAGTGATTCCGATACTTTTATCGACGCGGTTCTCCAGTTTGATGCGACTACTTTGATTGTTGATGACCCAGTTAAGAGGGTAGATAGCATGACTATGGCTTGGGGACTAGAAGCACGCGTACCATTTTTGGACCATGAATTAGTAGAACTGGCAATGCAAATGCCACCAGAAATGAAGTTACAAGATGATGGGAAATATGTACTTAAGAAAATTGCACGCGGGTTAATTCCAGATGCAGTTATCGATCGGCCTAAAGGGTATTTTCCTATGCCGGCACTGAAATATGTGCGTGGCGAATTTTTGGAAATGGTACGTGACACATTAATGTCGAGTGCGTGTATTCAGCGTGGTTTGTATTCGCGTGATTATGTAGATAAATTGTTGGCGGCGCCTGATCAATATCACACTCGTCTGCAAGGAAGTAAAATCTGGCACATGGCTTTGTTAGAACAATGGTTGCAAGCTAATGTCGACACTGCAGCGTATCCCTCACGATAGGTAGTCAGTAGATCATTGTCAGCATAAAATACCTAGAAATTCAGAGCAGATTGTTTACATTTAGAGGATGTCAGTATGGATGTGTTAGATAGAATCAAAGAACAAGTTGAATCAAACCCTGTCATTGTTTACATGAAGGGTACCCCACAAATGCCGCAGTGTGGTTTTTCTATGCGTACTGCAGAAGCGCTAAAGAAGTGTGGGCATGAATTTGCTTATGTGAATGTGCTTATGGATCCTGAGATTTTCCAGAACCTTCCTCGTTATGCAGATTGGCCTACATTCCCGCAGGTGTATATTAATGGAGAATTAATTGGCGGATGTGACATCACGCTTGAGATGGCTGAGAAAGGTGAATTGCAAACAATGATTGAGCAGGCTGCAACTAAGTAGTGGGAGCGTCAATGTCTCAATTGAGAGGGCATTAACTATTTGGGTAAATTGTATTGTGTAAATTGCGTTAATTTTACCGCCAAAAGTTTACTGTTTAAAAGCTATGTTCGTGACATGAACTTACCAGTCCCAGTATTCACTTTTATAACTTCTCCAGATTCAATGTATTCGGGAACTTGAACTTCTAAACCAGTGCTTAACGTAGCTGGCTTTGTTCTGCTTGCTGCTGTTGCGCCTTTGATTGCGGGTGCAGTCTCGGTGATTTTTAATTCAACAGACTGAGGTAATTCAATGCTCAGAAGTACGCCGTCCATAATTAATGCTGTTAGTCCTTCAAGACCTTCTGTAATGTATGGCATTAAGTCCTCAATATCTTCAAGATCGACTTCGTATTGAGAATAGTCTTCTGAATTCATTAGAATGACCTTGTCTCCATCGGAATATGAGTACTGTACTGAAACTCGCACACAATCTGCTTCTTTTAATAAGTCGTCACTTTTATAAGATTCATCCAATTTCTGCCCTGTTTTGAGATTTTTAAAACGAATTTTATAGAGCGTTGTGGCTCCTCGCGATGAAGGACTCTTTGCTTCAACATTTTTAACAGCATGGGGGATGCCGTTAAGGTCAATGACCATACCTCGTTTAAGTTCGTTGGCTTTAGGCATCTGTGTTTATGGATGGTTAACTTTTATTCTTGAGGTTGCTCTTGGTCTTCATTAGCAAGGTCTGGATTGGACATGGGTATCATATTTTCTACTCTATCATTCCAGGTATTAAGAATTTTGCAAAATATTTCAGCTGTCTTGCGTGCATCGTATAGTGCTGAGTGAGCTTCATCATTATCCCAGGGTAACCCAGATACTTGCGCAATCCTTGATAAAACAGTTTGGCCATATGCCATGGCACCAAGGCTAACGGTATCAAAACAACTAAAAGGGTGAAATGGATTGTTCTTAACATTGGCTCGATTTACAGTCGCATTTAGAAAGCTCAAATCAAAAAATGCGTTATGTCCAACTAGGATAGCGCGTTTACATATATTTTCTTTAGTAGCTTTGCGCACATGTTTGAAAATAGCTTTGAGCGCTTCACCTTCTGGGGAAGCAATGCGTAGTGGATGAAAGGGATCAATTCCATTTACTTCTAGTGATGCTGGTTCCATATTGGCGCCTTCAAAAGGCTTTATATGAATACTATGAGATTCTTTGCAGTGTAAAACGCCTTTAGCGTCAATACCTAAAATTACCGCGGCAACTTCTAACAATGCATCAGTTTGTGCATTGAATCCGCCCGTTTCTACATCAATTACAACTGGGCAAAATCCTCGAAAACGATTACCCATAGGAACGAAGTTGACTTCATTATTGATGATATTGTGTTGGGTCGGCATGAAGATAACTAGCTATTTAGGATTCTTGCTGGGTCATTTTACTAGGTTATTCGAATAATCATTCGATATAATGCGTGGTTCAATTTGCACCAAACTAATCGATAAAACATTATGACAGACATTCGAAAAGTCGTCCTTGCTTATTCTGGAGGCCTGGATACATCCGTAATTTTGCGCTGGTTAGAAGAACAGTACCAGTGCGAGGTGGTCACATTTACAGCTGATTTAGGCCAGGGAGAAGAAGTTGAGCCCGCACGCGCAAAAGCAAAACAGCTTGGCGTTAAAGAGATTTATATTGAAGATTTGCGTGAGGAATTTGTACGTGACTTCGTGTATCCGATGTTTCGCTGTAATACTATTTACGAGGGTGAGTATTTATTAGGCACTTCTATCGCTCGACCGTTGATTGCAAAGCGTTTAATTGAAATTGCACGTGAAACAGGTGCCGATGCAATTTCTCATGGTGCTACTGGTAAAGGTAATGATCAGGTTAGATTTGAATTGGGTGCATATGCCTTAAATCCTGATATTAAAATTATTGCGCCATGGCGTGAATGGGATTTAAGTTCGCGTGAAACACTAATGGCATACGCAGAAAAACGTGGAATACCTGTTGAGCAAAAGCGCAAAGGGAAATCACCTTATTCTATGGACGCAAATTTATTGCATATCTCATACGAAGGCGGTCCTCTCGAAGATCCGTGGACAGAGCCTGAAGAAGATATGTGGAAGTGGAGTGTGTCTCCTGAGCAAGCGCCAGATAAGCCTGAATATATTGAGATGGGTTTTGAGTATGGTGATGCTGTCTCACTGAATGGTGAGAAGCTATCGCCCGCGACAATGCTAAAATTACTAAATGAGCGTGCCGGTCGTCATGGTATTGGGCGTTTAGATATAGTTGAAAATCGCTATGTAGGAATGAAATCCCGCGGATGTTATGAAACACCAGGCGGAACAGTACTCCTCAAGGCGCATCGTGCATTGGAGTCTATCACACTCGATAGAGAGCTTGCTCACCTTAAAGATGATCTTATGCCACGCTACGCCAAGCTAATTTATAATGGTTATTGGTGGAGTCCTGAGCGAATGGCTATACAGGCATTAGTCGATGAAACCCAAAAAAGTGTCACTGGGGAGGTGCGTTTAAAGCTCTACAAAGGTAATATTAGTGTTACTGGTCGAAAATCAGAGAAGGAAAGTTTGTTTAGTGAGGCAATCGCCACATTCGAGGACGATCAAGGCGCGTATGATCAAAAAGACGCCGAAGGCTTTATTAAGCTAAATGCTTTAAGATTAAGAATTCAGGCGCAATCGAAAAAATAAAAAAATAAAACTAAAGTACAAATCAATATGGAGGAAATCTCAGTGGCAATAAGGGGTATGTCTAAGTTGTGTGTTGCTCTATTAGCATGCGTAGTAATGATGCTGAATGGCTGTGCTAGTACACAATATGTTGCTGATGAGCGTGACCCATGGCAGGGTTTTAATCGCTCTATGTACGGGTTTAATGATGGCCTAGATCGAGCTATTTTGAAGCCAGTCGCTAAGGGGTATAAAGCAATTGCACCAGGCTTTGTCGAAACAGGGGTGCGTAATTTTTTCGATAATTTAGATGACATTAGTGTTGCTGTTAATAACTTGCTGCAGGGTAAAGTATCTAATTCATTTTCAGATATCGGTCGTTTAGCGATAAATAGCACTATTGGCATATTGGGTTTGTTTGATGTGGCCAGCTCCATGGGCCTTACCAAACATGATGAGGATTTTGGCCAAACTTTAGGCGTATGGGGAATGGATTCGGGGCCTTATATCATGTGGCCAATCTTTGGCCCGTCCACTTTACGTGATTCTCCATCTTTAGTTGTTGATAGAGTGTTACTGAATCCACTTACCTACGTAGAGATTAAAACTGGTGAGCGTATCGCCGTTGTCGCGCTGGATGTCGTGTCTGTAAGAGCAGAATTATTGTCGCTAGAAGAAACAGTTGATGAAATTTCTACTGATAAATATACATTTATTCGAGAAGCTTACTTAGACCGTAGAGATTTCTTAGTTCATGATGGATCTCCTGAAGGTGAATCTGACCTTTATGATGAACTTGATGAAGAGTAAGTAACTCTTAATTATTTGAGTTATTTTCGTATATGGGAGCCTGCATACTTTGTGGAAAGTCTGCAGGCTTTTTTTATTCTCTACATAAAAGCTGTTTCGCAAAGTATAATAAATCCAATCAAGTAATTGCAGAGCATTTAGTTGAGGGTTTGGAGAATGTTGAGTGTGATCAATTAGCTAACATTATCACTAATGAAATAGCTAGTTATCGATTCGCTGATGAAGCACAGCAACGAACATTGAATCGAGCGCTAGAATATTTTTCTAAACACTATATAGAAAAAGATATCTTTTGTAATATTGATTCATGGTTAGCGCTACTGAATGAATTAAGTCCTGCCGAAGCTTTATTTGTAAATAAGTTTTTTATAACTCAACAGCAAAATTTACTGGCCGTGGAGATTTTGCAAACAGGCCTATTACCAGAAAGTAATTGTAATCCTGCTAACTATTCTATCGATTTGCGAGAAACGGAGCAGTTGTGGTGGTGCTTTAATGAAAGTTCTTTGGAGCAATTAAAACCAGCAGAGCATAAGCGTCAATGGTCAATAGTATTGCACATAGCAGAAAATCTATTGCAGAAAAAACCCAAGCAGTCACTTGAAAAGAAAAATTTAGGTGAAGGAAAAATTTTACTGACCAATCAAAGGATGTGTTTTGATAGTGGCGAAGATTTACGGGTTACAGAGTATCGAGATATTTACTCATGTACTCCAGTGGTAAACGGTGTGCGCTTACAGTCTGCAAAACTACAAGCAGTACCAGATACATACTATTGTGAAGATGGCCGCTTGTTATATGCTTTTATACAGCATGCGCAAAAACAATTTTAAAGAGCGGTGACACATCCTTGTGTGCCTATATTTGTTAGCTAAATAAAGATTTTAGCCAAGAAAAGAACCCGCCAGATTGTGCTGTAGTATTAGCTTGAGATGAGGTTCCAGCAGAACTAGATTGCATCTCGCGAGATGCCTGCCAATGTCTGCGTAGAACAGAGTCTTGAGGTGCTTCAGCTATATTGCTCATTTGTTCTCCTCCTCGATTTGTACCGAGTGTAATTGTTATTACAGGCCCGTAATTTCGAGCCTGCAAGTTATATTCTTGAACAATGTTTGGCCAAAAGCAACCAATTTTATTGGTCAATTAGCTTTTGATGATGGTTGCTGCAGCTTGGACTTCTTGAATATAGTCATTAATCGCTTCTCTTATTAGAGATTGCTGAAGCTGGTCACGCATTGATTCAAATGAAGGTTTTTCTAGTTCACGCATATCTTCCAGTTTGATCACATGAAATCCAAAATCAGTTTGAACAGGCGCTACTGATACATCGCCTTTATTCATAAGTTTTACTGCTTCAGCAAATGGAGGAACCATGCGAGAAGCTTGGAACCATCCAAGGTCACCGCCATTGGGACCAGAAGGACCTGTTGAGCGCTCTTTCGCTAACTTTACAAAGTCTTCACCATTACGAAGTGCTTCAATTACAGCCTGTGCTTCATCTTCAGTTTTAAGTAATATATGACGAGCTTTGAATTCACTGCTAGCAGTGTCATTCATTTGTTTGTCATACGCCGCTTTTAATTCTTCATCTGAGAAACTAATTGAGCCAAATTTCTCGCGCATTAGTAGGCGAGCTAGCATTTCTGACTCTTGAAGTCGTATTTGGAAGCGAACATCTTTCTTGTCTGCAATACCTGCTTTTATGGCTTCTTCTCGAAGTAATTCTGTTGCAATCATTTCGTCTAAGACAGTATCGTCAGGCACTTGAGGATTGCCTTTAAGTTCTTTGAAGTTATTTAAGTCATCTTTGCTTATCACAGTGCTATTGACAGTTGCAGCAATCTGATCTGCGGGGATGTCAGCTGCGTTGCTAGTGGAGCTAGTGTTTTCTTCGTTACACGATGAAACAATAAACGCGCTTGATATCACTGCTAATATTAGTAAACGATGCATAGGTTTTTCCTGTGTTGAGTATTTGAATGTCGTGTTAAGGAAGTACTTTCTTAAATGGCTTGATAGTCACTTGTTTATAAACACCTGCTGCTATATATGGATCAGCATCCGCCCATATTTGAGCATCTTCAAGTGAATCAAATTCAGCAATAATTAGGCTGCCAGTAAATCCAGCATCACCTGGGTCTTCACTATCAATAGCTGGGTGTGGCCCGGCTGTGAGTAACTTTCCAGCATTAGCAAGATCTTGTAAACGTTCTACATGCAAAGGACGGGCGCTCTTACGTTTTTCTAGGCTATTTTCAACGTCTTCACTTATGATTGCATACCACATATTTAGTTCACTCTTCTGGATTAATCTTCAGGTTTTACGATTATGTAACGGCTTAAAATAATCATTTGTATAATGATGAAAGCAATAGTTAGTCCTATCATTCCAAATAATTTGAAATTTACCCAAATTTCTTCGCTAAAATTGTAGGCGATATAGAGATTAATTGCTGCTATAAATACGAAGAAAATAATCCAGGCGGCATTGAGTTTGTTCCATATGCTTTTGGGTGCGTTTATTGCGCCACCTAAAAATCTTTGCGCTAGGTTTTTGTCGCCAATAAATGTGCTGCCAAAAAATATTAAGGCGAATACTAAATTAATAACAGTAGGCTTCCATTTAATAAATGTAGGGTCGCGTAAAAGTAGAGTGGCTCCTCCAAAGATGATGAATAACACAAATGTAATAGTTTGGTTTTTATTGAATGTGCGATTTTTTATATAGTGAATTAGTACAGTGATTCCTGAAATGACAATCGCAATTAAGGTAGCAAAATAAATTGCATCTGATTCATTGCCAGGAGTTAGAGAGAAAGGCAAAGAAGCATTGAGTGTATCAATAATTGGTGCCGGAATGAGCGAGTAAAGCTTGTATGCAGCAAAGAATAAAATAATGGGTAAAAACTCAATTAAAAATTTCATCCTGAAACCTTATTGTTATCAAGTAGCCGCTAAATAAATAAAATAGGCATATAGCCAAGAGCCGCGTATTGTAGCGGAATAATCAACTTTAAATACATAGTACACGCTAAATTTCTTGTAAATTCGATGAGTCAGTATTTTTCTATTCACCCCGTGAACCCCCAATTGCGCCTAGTTAAGCGCGCGGTTGAAATGATAAAGCAAGGCGCTTTAGTGATTTATCCTACAGACTCTTGTTATGCATTTGGCTGCCATATAGGCGATAAAGATGCTTTGGACCGTATTCGTCGAATACGAGAGGTGGATGAAAAGCATAACTTCACATTAGTTTGCAAGGATTTGTCAGAACTGGGTAATTATGCATTTGTCGACAATACTACTTTTAGACTATTACGGAATTATACGCCAGGCCCATATACGTTTATTTTGCGTGCATCGCGTGAAGTTCCGCGGCGCATGCAAGTGCCAAAGCGTAAAACCATAGGATTACGCATCCCGGATCACCCGGTGGCGTTGCATTTATTAGAAGAATTGGGCGAGCCGCTAATGAGCAGTACATTAATATTGCCGGGTGATGAAACACCTATGACCGATCCGGAAGAAATGCGAGAACGCCTTGAGCATAAAGTTGATTTGATTATCGATGGTGGCAATTGTGGAATAGAGCCCACCACTGTGGTGAATATGGAAGATTCAAGTTATGAAATCTTGCGCCAAGGTAAAGGTGAATTTAATCTACCTTGATTATTGATAGCGCCGAAATTGCCAAGCCAGTATAATTGCTAAACCAATGGAACTGATTATCAAGATCGCGCTTTATGCGCCACCTATACTGTTAGCAATTACATTGCATGAAGTCGCACATGGATGGACGGCCCGTTATTTGGGTGACCCAACAGCGGCTAGTATGGGGCGCCTTTCTCTAAATCCTATTAAACATATTGATCCTGTTGGGACCATAGCGGTGCCTGCTATTTTGTTTGCCTTGGGAGGGTTTTTGTTTGGTTGGGCGAAGCCGGTTCCGGTGAATATGCAAAGATTGAATGATCCAAAGCGAGATATGGCTTTAGTTGCAGCTGCTGGTCCTGCTTCAAATTTTGTTATGGCTTTTTTGTGGGCAATCGCCATTAAATTAGGCTTTATGATGGAGTCTGATGTGATGCGTATGGTATTGGTTGAAATGGGTAAGGTTGGTTTGGTTATTAATTTGATATTGATGGTATTGAATTTAATCCCCATTCCTCCACTTGATGGCGGGCGAGTATTATCAGGCGTATTACCAGATAACTTAAGCATGATGTTGGCAAAAATTGAACCTTATGGAATGTTTATTATTTTTGGTCTGCTTGCCATGGGTTTGCTAAGTCTTTTCTTGCAGGGACCATTATCCTTTTTTCAAACACTTATTACTAAAACCGTTGGACTTTAACTTTTCCTAATGCCTACAACCACTGCTCAAAATCAACGCGTATTATCTGGAATGCGGCCGACAGGTAAGCTACATCTCGGCCACTATCATGGAGTATTAAAAAACTGGATTGAATTGCAACATACGCACGAGTGCTATTTCTTTGTAGCAGATTGGCATGCATTAACCACAGAGTATGACCACAGTGAGCAAATTGCACCACATGTGACAGATATGGTGATTGACTGGTTGGCCGCAGGGGTTACGCCTGGTACCGCTACATTATTCATTCAATCCCGTGTGCCTGAGCATGCAGAGTTGCATTTGCTGCTCTCTATGATGACACCGTTGGGCTGGTTGGAGCGTGTACCCAGTTATAAAGATCAACAAGAAAAATTGAAAGAAAAAGATTTGGCCACTTTCGGATTCTTGGGATATCCACTGCTGCAATCTGCCGATATTCTTGTTTATAAGGCTGGCAATGTGCCCGTAGGTGAGGATCAGGTGGCTCATGTAGAGCTCACACGAGAAGTTGCGCGACGATTCAACCATATTTATGGCAAAGAACAGGGGTTTGAAGAAAAAGCTGCACAAGCCATTGCCAAGATGGGTAAAAAGAATAGCAAGCTATACAAGAAACTGCGTAAAGAATATTTAGAGAAAGGTGATATGGAGTCACTCAGCGTTGCTCAGGCTTTGCTTGAGTCGCAGCAAAATATTTCATTAGGAGACCGTGAACGCCTGTTTGGGTTTCTCGAAGGTACTGGCAAAATAATCTTACCTGAACCACAAGCGTTGCTAACTCAAGCTTCTAAAATGCCAGGATTGGATGGACAAAAAATGTCTAAATCGTATGGTAATACTATTTCATTACGAGAAGATCCTAAGCAAGTTGAAACTAAGTTACGGACCATGCCTACTGACCCTGCGCGGGTGCGATTGACAGATCCGGGTGATCCTGCCAAGTGTCCAGTTTGGCAATTACATGAAGTATATTCAGATGCTGATATACAAGAGTGGGTGAAAAAGGGCTGCACTTCTGCGGGTATTGGCTGTGTTGAGTGTAAGCAACCTGTGATTGAGGCAGTGCAAAAGGAATTGATGCCCATACAATTGCGTGCACGTGAATATGAGCAAGATTTAGCCACTGTGCAGAGTATTATTAATGATGGTTGTGAGCAGGCACGGGATATTGCACGTGATACACTAGAGGACGTTCGGAAGGCCATGGGGCTGGTATATAGGTAGAGAAAATCTTTTTGGAATATTAAATTAAGTAAAACATAATTAAATGACAGAAGAACTGACAAAACCTACATCAGAGGCTGTGCCTCAAGCTCAGCAGAATGAAATGCCATTCGCAATGGTGCACGGTGAGCCTGTTACGGTCCCTCCTCAAGATTTATATATTCCCCCAGATGCATTGGAAGTATTTTTAGATGCTTTCGAAGGGCCGCTAGATTTATTGCTATATCTTATAAAACGTCAGAATCTTGATATTTTGACGCTACCAATTGCCAATATTACACGCCAATACATGGAATATATTGAGTTAATGAAAGACTTGCGTCTTGAGTTGGCTGCTGAGTATTTAGTGATGGCCGCAATGTTAGCTGAAATTAAATCACGAATGTTGCTGCCTCGCCCAGTGGAAGAGGGTGAAGAAGATGATCCTCGTGCAGAATTAATTCGTCGCCTGCAAGAATATGAACGCTTTAAGAAGGCTGCAGAAGATATGGAAGAGCTGCCTAGAGTTGAGCGTGATATTTTAGAAATCAATGTTATTCAAACTGAAGTGGTAGTAGAAGAAAAATTGCCACAAGTTGACATGAAAGATTTAATGCATGCATTGCAGCAAGTGTTGAAAAGATCAGAGATGTATGCTGCGCATGAAATTCAACGAGAACCGCTTTCTTTAAGAGAGCGCATGACACAAGTATTGAGTAGTTTGGCGGTAGATGATTTTGTTGAATTTTCGAGTTTATTTACTAAGACTGAAGGTCGCGATGGAGTAATAGTGACATTTATTGCAATTCTTGAACTGCTAAAAGATAGAGTGATTGAAATTGTTCAGTCTGAAGTATTTGCACCAATTTATGTAAAACCTGCTAGCCAGCTAGTTGAAGGCACAGCACTGGAAGATGGGGAAAATGATGGAGTTTAAGCAATTAAAAAATATTGTTGAGGCGGCACTGTTGGCTGCTGATCATCCTTTGACTGCAGATCAATTATTGAAGCTGTTTGTTGACGATCAGCAAATTCCATCTAAAGATGAAGTCAAAAAAGCCATAGCAGAGCTAGAGAAAGAGTGTGAAGATCGTGGCTATGAGCTTAAGAAAATTGCCAGTGGCTATCGTTATCAGACGCGAGTAGAGATTCAGCAGTGGGTGTCTAAATTGCGCGTTGAAAGACCGCCAAAATATTCGCGTGCATTTATGGAAACACTGTCGCTAGTTGTTTATCGTCAACCTATAACTCGCTCAGAGATAGAAGATGTGCGTGGAGTATCTATAAGTAGCAGTATCTTTAAAGTCTTGCTTGAGCGTGAATGGATTAAAATTGTTGGACATAAAGAAGTGCCTGGCCGTCCTGCTATGTATGGTACAACTAAAAAGTTTTTAGATTATTTTAATCTTAAAACGCTCAATGAGCTTCCTTCTCTCGCTGAAATAAAAGATCTAGATCAAGTGCATCCCGAGCTGGCATTTATGGATGAAGATCAGAAAGCACCAGATGCACCTGTGCAATTAGAAGTAATTGAAGGCGGCATTGAGACACATCACTGATTGTATTTTTAGCCTGACTCTCTTTATTCCTCAGATGCTTCGCGCAAGTTGCGAAATAGCATGAAATATTCTCTTGTTTGTATTTTCCTGATATACGCTAATGGCTGAACGCTTACATAAAGTGTTGGCTCGTATGGGTGTAGGTTCTCGGCGGGAAATCGAGCGCTGGATACAGCAAGGCTTAGTAGTTGTAGATGGCAATATAGCGCAAGTTGGACAAACCTCTGAGGGAGTAAAGATTGTCACTATTAATGGGGTTAACCTAACTTTACAGAAAGAAATTGAAACGAAATTTCTACAATATCATAAGCCTGATGATGAGATTTGCTCACGTAAAGATCCTGAACAACGTAAATCAGTTTATGATCATTTGCCAAAGTTGGCAGAAGGGCGTTGGATTGCGATTGGTCGTTTAGATCTAACTACATCTGGAATATTATTGTTCACTACAAATGGTGAGTTGGCGAATACATTGATGCACCCTAGTACACAGGTCGATAGAGAATACATGGTACGCGTGCATGGACGAGTGACACCTGAGCTAATTTATAATTTAAGAGAGGGTGTGCATTTAGATGATGGCATTGCAAAATTTACTGATGTACAGCAACGTCCAAGCAAGGGAACTAATCAATGGTTACAGGTAGTCTTGCAAGAGGGCCGTAACCATGAAGTAAAACGTATGTTTGAGTCACAGGGTGTGCGCGTAACGCGGCTAATAAGAATTAGATTTGGACCAATCGCCTTAGATGGTGCACTGAAAAAAGGGCAGCATAGGCTTCTGACAAATAAAGAAGTAAAACTGATTAATGCTTTAGCCCACCAAGCAAAAAAAATCTATAGTTCGCACCAATAAGGCCGATTTGGCTTGTCACAATCACCATTCTCAGAAAATGAATCTAGCCATTTTTTACCTTCCTCGCTAGATAGCATTTTTACTGAAATCCCGACAATCAATGTTAGTAAGCAGATTACCAAAGCGCTGTATAAGACTTTAATGCTTGAAGGTTTTTTAAGTGTAATAAAATCAGTCAATACAAGAGCAATTATCAGCCCTAATGCACAACTGGCAAATAATAGTATTAACAATAGGCCGTTAACTATGGTCATATGACTCGTCTGATTTTTTTCATGGTTAATTAATTGTAGTTTATTCGCAAGCGATAAAGATATGGCATTGAGCGGCTAAATGTTGTCTTTTGCGATAATACTAATAATCCGGATAAAAATAATTTAAGTCCGCTATATATAAAATTAGGATTATTTAAAAATTATTTTGTAAGATTATTGTAATAAAATGTATATTGCTTAGCTATATATTGCACATCGTTTGACTATATAAAGTATATACATTATATTTTTGTCGTTAAAATTACTCTTAAGGGTTATGCATGTCTAAAAAAGTATCTAAATCAAAAGCAAAGAAAACAGCAAAATCAATCGCGCGTAAAGCGGTGAAGAAAGCTGGGGTAAAGAAAAAGAAATCTAAAGCGATTAAGAAAGCAACAAAAGCAGCGTTAAAGCCTGTCAAAAAAGGTTCGAAAGGCAAAGCAAAAAAAGCTGCGCGTAAAGTTGCTAAGAAAGCATCATAAAGAAGAGATCTCCAACCCTACGGTCATTCTGCTGTGGGGTTGATGATCCATAGTAAAATTGTAATCAAAGTATTGATAGCAAGCTTAGCGTAGTTCCTACTTAATAAAGAGCCATTTATAAATATTTGATTAAATATGATAAATCTTGCTGCTAGTCCCTTTGCTACTTGCACCTAAGAAATAAATGAACGGAGATGTCACAGTTTCTGGTGCTGGAAATTCATTGGGGTTGATGCCAGGATAATTATGAGTGCGCAAGTCTGTGCGTACTATGCCTGGGTGTACTCCATTAACGCGAATCTTTTGGTCGCCGTCTAATTCATCCGCTAAAATTTTTAGCAAGCCGACCTGGCCGTACTTGCTAACACCATAAGCACCCCAATAAGCCTTATTGGTTTCATCTATGGTAAATAATATAGAAGGGTCTTTGGAATTTTTCAATAAAGGTATACATGCACGTGAAAGTAAGAATGGTGCATGTAAGTGTAAAGTAATAAGCTTTGACCAGGTTTCTAATTCTATGTTTTGTAAAGGCGTTAAACCGCCTACGCGGCCAGCATTGTGAAGTAGACCATCTAGCCTTCCATATTCTTTATCAATAGATTCAGCGATTATTTGAAAATCATCTGCGACTGCTGCCTCTAAATCTATGTTCAAAATTGCTGGTTGAGGAGCATTGAGAGCAATAATTTCATCATAGGTACTTTCAAGTCTTTTTAGATCTTTAGCGACAAGTAAAATAGTTGCACCAAGTCGCGCACACTCTAAGGCGACAGCTTTGCCTATACCTCGGCTAGCTCCAGTAATTAAAATAATTCGATCTTGTAAATATTCTTGGGGAGGTTGGAAGTCCTTTAAGTTTTTATCCATGTTTGTCTTGTTGTATTGTTGGAATATCGCGAGCTTTCTTTTCTATCTCATCAATTAATGGCAATTCTTCTTTGCCTTGTATGCCAAGTTCAGTGAATTTGCGAGCGCCAGGTAATACTTGGCGTTCTAAAGAGCCAATGGCTTTGTTGTAGTTGCTGACACTATCATCTAGATTTTTTCCGACTTTTTGTAAATGAGAACAGAAGGTATATAAACGTTTGTAAAGATCCTGCGCTAAGTCTCTTACTTGTTCTGCATTTTCAGATATTGATGCTTGTTGCCATCCATAAGCAACTGATCGAAGTAATGCAACTAATGTGGTTGGTGTCGCTAAAATCACACGATTAGCAAATGCATCCTCAAGTAATTTGTCATCATGATCTAAAGCGCTTGTTAAAAATTGTTCTCCAGGAATAAATAATATAACAAAGTCAGGCGATTGCTTGAATTGAGACCAATAGGCTTTACTTGCTAACTCTTTCATGCGTTCGCGTACTTTGCGAGCATGATGTTTGAGATGAGTTTCTTGTTCTTGTTGGGAGTTAGATTGCACTGCACTTAAATACGCGTCTAGAGGCGTTTTTGCATCAACAATTAGTTCGCGTTTTTCTGGCATTCGTACAATCATGTCGGGGCGCATATTTTTACCATCATCTACTTCTGTGTGCGCTTGTTCTTCAAAGTCACAATGATTAACCATACCCGCTAATTCGGCTAAACGTTTGAGAGTTAGTTCACCCCATTGCCCACGCACTTCTGGTCTTCGTAAAGCGCGCACAAGTTGTTCGGTTTCTGATTGCAAGCCATGTTGTGCTTCGGTGACATGTTTTAGTTGTGTTGTGATTGAGCCAAATGCTTCTTTACGTTCTTTTTCTATTGTTGAGATTTGTTGTTCAGTTTTTTTCAAAGCATCTGCCATTGGCTTAAGCATGGTTTCAATTGATTTTTCTTTTTCACTTAAGTTCGCTTGTGCACGTGATTCGAATAAACCTAATTTTTGCTGAGCGAGTTGTAGAAATGATTCGTTATTTGAATCCAATGCATGTTTGGATAATGCGCTGAAACTTTCTTTTAATTGTTCTCGTGATTCGTTAAGCGCAGCAATCTTCTCAATATTTTGAGCTTGCTCAACTTGCAATCTGGTATAAATGGCATTATTTTTTTCATGAAGAGCATGAATATTTTTATCCATACGTGCACGTGTAACAAGATAAGCAATCAGAGCGCCTAATAATGCGGCTATTCCTATTGCAACACCTAGTTGCCAACTTAGCTCAAGTTCCCATTTCATTGATCGGAGTGCTTAATTGTATGTGGGTTAATAATTCTAATGGATTATTGATGGTAAAGTCGGCCCCCCATTGATCTGTATCAATGTCTGGTTCTATATAGCCATAGCGTGCAACGCAAGTATACATGCCTGCGGCATTGCCCGCATAAATGTCACGTGGGTCATCGCCTAGGTAAATAGTATGATGTGGTGATAATTGAATAGTCTTGCTGGCAAGCAGTAATGGGTCCGGGTGTGGTTTGCGCACTTTAAGTGTATCGCCGCAAACAATGCAGGCTGGTTGATGTGGTAAAGATAGTTTATTTAGTAATGATTTGGTTAAATCACCGGGTTTATTTGTGACAATTCCCCATGGAATGTCATTTTCTTCTATCGTTTCCAGCAACTCTTTCATTCCGTTGAATAATTTACTATCTACGCAAACACATTGCGCATAGTGCTGGAGAAATTCTTGTCTTAGTTTTTCGAATTGAATGTCATCAGTAACTTCTGGAAAGCCATAACGTGTTAACGCTACACTCCCTTGCGAAGCAAGGTTTCTAAGTTTTTCAAAATCGACGCTAGCTCGATCATAATGTTCCAATAAATTATTAAGCGCTGATATTAAGTCTGGGGCGGTATCTAATAATGTTCCATCTAAATCAAATAGAACGGCATGGATGGGTGTTATTGCATTACTCAATGTTCTGACTTCTTGGTATGTAGCATGTAGTTAACGCTAACGTCACGGCCTAACCAATAGTGTTTGGTGATGGGATTATAGCTCATGCCGATGAGTTCTTGAGGTAAAAGTCTATTATTGCGACACCATCGATCGAGTTCAGAGGGACGAATGAACTTTTGATATTCATGAGTACCTTTTGGTAATAAATTTAGAATGTATTCAGCACCAACGATGGCAAATAAATATGATTTCGGATTTCGATTTAGCGTGGAAAAGAATACGTGACCACCAGGTTTAGCTAATTGAGTACATGCTGCAATAATGCTTTCAGGATCAGGTACATGTTCTAGCATTTCTAAACAGGTAACAACATCATATGACTCTGGTTCGCGCTGGGCAATATCTTCCGCGGAAATCATTTCATAACTGATATCTATATTGCTTTCTTTGGCATGTAGCTGCGCAACTGAGAGAGGTGTTTTGCCTAGATCGATGCCTCGCACGTTAGCGCCTTTTGCGGCCATACTTTCCGATAAAATGCCACCACCGCAGCCAACGTCCAACACTTTTTTACCTGATAAGTTAACACGCTCATCTATAAAATTTAGTCGTAATGGGTTGATATCATGCAGTGGTTTGAATTCGCTGTCTTTGTCCCACCAGCGACAAGCGAGCTCTTCAAATTTTGCGATTTCTTCTGGGTCGAAATTGTCTGACGTGGTCATGTAAATAAATTTAGTTAAGTGTGAGAAATTTTTTGTACCCACTGCTCAGTTTTAGCAATGATATCGTCTTCGCTGACTGTGGTAAGTGTTCGGTCACGTAATAATTGGCGACCTGATACGAATACGTCTGAAACACGACCACCGTTGGTGCTATATGCTAGGTGACTATGAACGTCAAATAAAGGATGAGCTTCTACATGCTCACAGCTAATAGCAATGATGTCTGCTGCTTTCCCCTTTTCTATAGAACCAATTTCATCTTCAAGGCCTAGTGCCTTAGCAGCATCAATTGTGGCAGCACGAATAGCTTGTTTTGAAGAAAAAGCTGTTGCCTCTTCGCTGAATCCCTTAGCTATTAACGCCGCTGAACGAATTTCAGAAAACATATCTAAATCATCATTACTTGCGCAGCTATCAGTGCCTATAATTACACGAGCATTATTGGTTAGTAATTTATGTGTCGGACAAAAGCCGCTGGCGAGTTTCATGTTGGACTCAGGGCAGTGAATAATAGTCACGCCTGCATCTGATACCTGCTGTATCTCTTGCTCGTCAAGTTGAGTCATGTGAACTGCGAGTAGGTTTGGATTGACGAGCCCAAGCTTGTCTAGTCGCGCGAGCGGGCGCATGCCAAACTCTTTGATACTTGTTTCAATCTCTGATTTTGTTTCATGAATATGCATATGGATTGGTAAATCTAACTCGTTAGCATAACTGTTAATTTTTGTGAGAGTTGCATCTGAAACTGTGTAGGGAGCATGAGGGGCAAATACATTGGTGATTAAAGGGTCAGCTTTATAGTCATCGTAAAGTGATAGACCTTTTGATATGTATTCATCGGGCGAAGCAGCATATGCAGTAGGAAATTCTAGTGCAATCATGCCTATTACAGCTCTTATTCCGATAGTTGATGCAACGCGTGCTGTCACGTGTGGAAAGAAATACATATCATTGAAGCACGTAGTGCCACTGCGCAACATTTCTGCAATGGCTAATTCACTGCCATCATGAACAAAGCTTTCATCTGCCCATTTTTGTTCGATTGGCCATATGTGGTTTTGTAACCATTCCATTAAAGAGATGTCACTGGCAATGCCGCGTAAAAGAGACATCGCCGCATGGGTATGGGCATTAACCAGGCCGGGCATTAAAATATGATTGTCATATTCAATGTGTGAATTTGCACTAAAGTTCTCAAGTGCCTTTTGCGTTGGCAGAATATCGGCAATGCGCCCATTATCAATCGCAATAGAGTGATTTTCGAGTATAGAGTCTTCTGTATCCACTGGCACAACATGGCGAGCAGATAAAAGTGTTTGAATGGTGCGCATATGATTAAACTTACCTTTCTAGCCTGCTTAGGACAAGTAAAAACCTTGAATTGAATAATATGGATAAATCTTTACCTAATAGAGCCATTGAATGGCGAGATCGACAACTAATATTATTAGATCAGCGTTTGTTGCCCAGTACAGTTGAGTTTTTGCATATCAATAGTGTGCCTGCAACATTTGACGCAATTAAAGATATGGTTGTGCGTGGTGCGCCCGCCATTGGCGTTACCGCTGCTTATGGTGTGGTTTTGTCTGCACTAAAGCATCAATCGCTTGATGAATATAACGCTAGGCAAAATATACAAATGGATATGGTCACGCTGGCTAAAGCGCGCCCAACTGCAGTGAATTTGGCTTGGGCTTTGCAGCGTATGCAGACTTGTTTGCATGCTCATAGAAATGATTGGTTAGCTTCTTTAGAAAGAGAAGCGATTACAATTCATAAAGAAGATATTGCCGCTAATAAAACCATGGGTGAATTAGGGGCGAGTTATATCGATACGAATAGCAAAGTAATGACTCATTGTAATGCAGGTGCTCTTGCCACTGGTGGCTATGGTACTGCACTAGGCGTGATTCGTTCGGCGTTTACACAGGGAAAATTACAAACAGTATTCGCAAATGAGACTCGACCTTGGTTTCAAGGCTCACGCTTGACGGCTTGGGAATTGGAACAAGAAAATATCCCTGTAAATTTAATTTGTGATTCGGCCGCAGCTAGCGCACTACGTGCGCATAATATTAATTGGATTATTGTTGGTGCTGATCGTATTGCTGCAAATGGCGATGTGGCTAATAAGATTGGTACTTATGGGTTGGCGGTATTAGCTAAACATCTGGGGAAAAAATTCATGGTGGTAGCGCCTACCAGCACTATTGATCTGGGCTCAACGTGCGGTGAAGACATTAAGATAGAGGAGCGCGAAAGCCATGAAGTGACTCATGTAGGTAAAAAAATCATAGCTACAGAGGCGGCTGATGTGTGGAATCCTGTATTTGATGTGACCCCAGCAGAGCTTATCGATGTACTCATTACAGAGCGTGGTGCAGTAGAGAAACCGAGTGTCTCCAAGATCGCTCAATTATTCGCCAACAAGGGCGTTTAATAAGCACAAAATTATATCTAAAAAACGGTAGAATGCATGTAGCGCAGCCTTATTTAGCCATTTTTCGTTTTTATACTTTTACTCTTCTGGGGGAAAGGTATGGTATAATTTCTGGTTCATAAACGAACTAAATCCCTCTGCGCTGATTAATGGCTTCAATAGCAAAAGAAATATCTACAGTTAATCTAGAAGACGAAATGCGCAAGTCCTATCTGGACTATGCGATGAGTGTCATTGTCGGACGTGCTTTACCTGATGTAAGGGATGGTTTGAAACCAGTGCATCGACGTGCATTATTTGCCATGCACGAATTGGGCAACGAATGGAATAAACCGTATAAAAAATCTGCGCGCGTTGTCGGTGACGTGATTGGTAAATATCACCCACACGGTGACACCGCTGTTTATGACACTATCGTTAGAATGGCGCAAGATTTCTCGATGCGCTACTTATTAGTTGATGGCCAGGGTAACTTTGGTTCAGTTGATGGCGATTCGCCAGCTGCGATGAGATACACCGAAGTGCGCATGTCTAAGATCGCGCATGAGGTGTTATCAGACCTTGATAAAGACACGGTCGATTTTATTCCCAATTATGATGAAACAGAAAAAGAACCTTCCGTTCTTCCTTCTCGCATCCCAAATTTATTGATTAATGGTTCCTCCGGCATTGCTGTCGGTATGGCCACTAATATTCCACCACATAACTTATCTGAGATTGTTAATGCATGCATCGCCATGATTGAGAATCCAGAATTATCTGTGATGGATATTATGGAGTTAGTCCCCGGGCCAGACTTTCCTACCTCGGCCATTATTAATGGTAAGAAAGGAATTGTTGATGCTTATCAAACTGGACGAGGAAAGATTTATTTGCGTGCGCGCAGTCATATAGAAACTGATGAAAAGACTAGTCGCGAAACTATTGTTGTTACAGAACTTCCTTACCAGGTAAACAAAGCACGTTTAATTGAAAAAATTGCTGACTTGGTTAAAGAGAAGCGATTAGAAGGGATATCTCCAGGTGGTTTACGTGATGAGTCTGATAAAGATGGCATGCGTATAGTGATTGAACTGCGTCGTGGCGAAGTTAGTGAGGTGATATTAAATAATTTGTATCAACATACACAAATGCAGAGTGTGTTTGGTATCAATATGGTGGCACTAGTTGATGGGCAGCCACGTTTATTAAATATTAAGCAAATCTTGCAAGCGTTCTTGCGTCATCGCCGTGAAGTAGTTACTCGACGGACCATGTTTGAGTTACGTAAAGCCCGTGATAAAGCACATATATTAGAGGGTCAAGCTGTAGCGTTGGCTAATATCGATGAAGTTATAGCTTTAATTAAATCATCAAATACGCCATCAGATGCTAAAACAGCTCTAGTTGGTCAAGGCTGGATGCCTGGAGCAGTAACAGACATGTTAGAGCGGTCCGGTGCAAAAGCATCTCGTCCAGATGGGTTAGCGGCGCAGTGTGGCTTAAGAGATGGCAAATACTATTTATCCGAAGTGCAGGCGCAAGCAATTCTAGATTTACGATTACATCGATTAACGGGCCTTGAACAAGAGAAAATTGTCAAAGATTTTAGTGAGCTTCTAGAGCTAATCGCGGATCTTTTAGCAATTTTAGAGAGTCCTGATCGTTTGATGGAAGTGATTCGTGGAGAGCTAGATGAAATTAAAGAGAAATATGGTGATGAGCGTAAAACAGAAATCACCACAACAAAAGTAGATCTCACAATTGAAGACCTTATTCAGGAAGAAGAAGTGGTGGTGACTTTGTCGCATGCGGGTTATGCCAAGGCTCAACCATTGGATGTTTATCAAGCGCAAAGACGCGGTGGACGCGGAAAAGCGGCAACATCGGTAAAAGAAGAAGATTTTGTTGATAATTTATTTGTGGCAAACACGCACGACACAATTTTGTGTTTCTCAAGTCTAGGTAAAGTCTATTGGTTAAAAGTTTACGAACTACCTCAGTCTGGAAGAACTTCTCGAGGTAAACCAATTGTTAACTTATTGCCTTTACAGGAAGATGAGAGAATAAATGCTATCTTGCCGGTCAAAGATTTTTCTCAAGATGCTTATGTTTTCATGGCGACTAGTCATGGCACGGTGAAGAAAACCGCGCTTAAGGATTTTTCACGTCCAAGGGCAAGTGGCATAATTGCATTAGAGTTACGCGAAAATGATCATTTAATTGGTGTGGAAGTTACAACCAGTGATCATGACATTATTCTTGTTGCAAGTACTGGTAAATCTGTACGCTTCCATGAAAATGATGTGCGTCCAATGGGTAGAACTGCCACAGGAGTTCGTGGAATAAAAATTTCCGAACAAGATAGATTGATATCTCTAATATCTATTCAACCAGATGAGGCGCAGTTGCAAGTACTGATTGGAACTCAGCATGGATTTGGTAAGCGTACACCGGTCAAAGATTTCCCTGTACAAAAGCGTGGTGGTCAAGGTGTTATAGCTATTCAGACATCTGGTCGAAATGGTGAAGTGGTGGGCGCTGTATTGGTATCTGATCAAGATGAAACTATGTTAATTACAGATCGTGGAACTTTGGTGCGCACTCAGGTTAAAGATATCTCATCAATGGGGCGTAACACGCAAGGTGTAACGCTAATTAGGCTGAGTGAAGGAGAGCAGCTGACCGAGATTGAAGCAGTGCAAACACTGTCTGATATTAGTGAAGATGACGATAAGCAAGAAACAGAAAATTAGTTAATATGATCATAGCTGTCAGTGGAAAATAGTAAGCATTATTTTGGCGCTGGTCCGGCAGCGCTTCCGCCAGAAGTAAAACAAAAAATTCAACAAAGCATTCAATTGTATGCTGGTACAGGTGTTTCTATATTAGAGCTGAGTCATCGCTCCGAGCAATTTTTATCAATCATTAATAGTGCGCAAATCTTATTGCGTGCTTTATATTCTGCGCCAGAAAATTACAAAATCATTTTTATGCCAGGTGGAGCAAGCATGCAATTTGATGCTGTTGCGTTAAATCTAGCTGGCGATGCAAAGTTCTCAAGTTATTTGGATACAGGTTTTTGGTCACGCAAGTCTGCCAAACTTGCTAGTAAATATGTGGACGTAAGATTTATCGAGGGTTTGAACAAAGGTAGCGATAAAATTTGTTGTATCAAGCCTGAAGACTATGATGTTGATGAGGGTTCAGCATTTTTACATGTCACACCTAATGAAACAATAAATGGCGTTGAGTTCGTTGATGTGAAAAAAACTAATGTCCCGGTGGTGGCTGATTTAACCTCTTGTATGTTAATGCAAGATATTGATATTTCTAATTATGGTGTTGTATACGCTGGTACGCAAAAGTCATTAGGTATTGCAGGTCTTAGTGTTGTCATTATTCGCGATGATTTGCTTGATCGGGTATCCGATTTAACACCTGATTTGTTGCGCTATGATCTGCATGTAAAAGAAAACTCAATCATTAATACATGTCCTGTGTTTGCCTGTTATGTCGCGCAGTTAATGTTGGAGTGGGTAACGGACAATGGTGGCATTAAAGCAATGGTAGAAAAAGCTAGATTGCGTTCTGAGTTATTATATCGAGCGATTGATTCAAATCCGAAATTAATTAATAACGTATGTGTAGATAATCGTTCAGTAATCAATGTGGCATTCAATTCACCTGACAAACAAGTGATTGACGATTTGCTAGCAAAAGCTAATCAGCAAGGTTTAATTGGATTGCAAGGGCATAGGTTTTCTGGTGGTGTGCGAGCAAGTATGTACAATGGCACTCCAATTAGCGCAGTAAAAAAATTAGCTGAATTGATTGAAGTAGCGTAGCCCGCTTGGTTGAAGAATAATGCCAGGCTAGATTATTGAATAGAATAGTAGTCTTTGTACCAGCTAACAAAATTTGCAATACCATCTTCCACTTTTGTTTGTGGTTTGTAGTCTACGTCTTCCACTAGCGCTTCAACATCTGCGTAAGTATCTGGTACATCACCCATCTGTAACGGCAAAAGATTTTGTATGGCTTTTTTTCCAAGGCAGTCTTCTAAAACCGCAATGTAGTGTTTTAGTTCAACCGGCTGGTTGTTACCAATATTATACAGTTTATAAGGGGCTTTACTCGTTGCAGGGTCAGGGTTGTCACCCGACCAGCTCTCATTGGCACTTGGCACTTTGTCTAATGTTCGAATAACACCTTCAACGATATCGTCAATGTAAGTAAAGTCACGACGATGGTTGCCATAGTTGAATACATCAATCGGTTTTCCGGCAATAATATTTTTAGTAAACATGAATAGTGCCATGTCAGGGCGACCCCAGGGACCATAGACGGTAAAGAAGCGTAAACCGGTTGTTGGTATTTGGAATAAATGTGAATAAGTATGCGCCATTAACTCATTAGATTTCTTGGTAGCAGCGTATAAACTAACAGGGTGGTCAACGTTGTTATGTACAGAAAAAGGCATATTTGTATTGGCGCCATATACTGAGCTACTAGATGCGTAGACAAGATGCTTTACTTCATTGTGACGACATGCTTCAAGAATATTGGTGAAACCCATAATATTTGTGTCGATGTAAGCATATGGATTTTCGAGTGAATATCTTACACCTGCTTGAGCGGCTAGATTAACAACGCGATCAGGCTTATGAGTCTTGAAAAGATCGGCAACAGCATCGCGATCTTCTAAGTTAATGCGTGCTTCTGTGAAATTTGCGTGGTCTATGATTTTAGCCAGGCGTGCTTCTTTTAACGTGACATCATAATAATCATTTAGGTTATCTATACCGATAACTTCATCGCCCCTTTCAAGTAAACGCTGAGAGAGGTTGTTACCAATAAAACCTGCTGATCCAGTGACAAGTACTTTCATTTTGATATTTATTTATGTTTGATTAAAGACGTGCATCTACATCTTGTTTCGGGAAGATGTGTTTTACGTCAAATAAAATGTGTTGTTGTTTGCCTAATGCACGAATTGCATCGACTCCCATTTTGATGAACTCTTTATGTGAAACCGCAACAATGATCGCGTCATAAGTGCCCGCCTTGAGTTCTGATAATGGTGTTATTCCATATTCATGTTTTGCTTCTTCGGCATTTACCCAGGGATCGTATACGTCGACGTTGGCGTGGTAGCTGTCAAATTCTTCAACAATATCAATTACGCGAGTGTTACGTACGTCAGGACAGTTTTCTTTAAAAGTAAAACCTAAAATTAATATTTTAGAATCTACTGCATGAATTTTATTGCGCGTCATTTGTTTGACTACGCATTCTGCAACATAAGGGCCCATGCCATCGTTAATGCGACGGCCCGATAAAATCATTTCAGGATTGTAACCAATAGCTTGCGCTTTGTGAGTCAAGTAGTAAGGGTCAACGCCTATACAGTGGCCACCAACTAGACCTGGACGGAAAGGTAAAAAGTTCCATTTAGTACCAGCCGCTTCTAAGACTTCAATCGTATCAATGTCCATGCGATTAAAAATAAGTGCCAGCTCATTGATTAGTGCAATGTTTACATCTCTTTGTGTATTTTCGATGACTTTCGCTGCCTCGGCAACTTTAATGCTACTAGCTAAGAATGTGCCTGCAGTGATAATTGACGCATAGACTTCATTAATAAGTTTCGCTATTTCTGGGGTAGAACCTGATGTCACCTTCTTGATAGTAGGTAATCTGTGCTCTTTGTCACCCGGGTTAATTCGTTCAGGGCTATATCCAACATAAAAGTCTTTATTGAAGGTTAAGCCTGACTCTTTTTCAATAATGGGCACGCATACTTCTTCAGTTGCACCGGGATAAACGGTTGATTCAAATACAACAATGTCATCTTTTGAGATGACTTTGCCAAGTGTCGATGAGGCTTTTTCTAAAGGCGTTAGGTCCGGTTGCTTGTGTTCATCAATAGGTGTGGGGACAGTCACAATATAGAAGTTGCAGTCACGCATATCATCTATATTAGACGTAAAGCTTAATTGTTTGGCAGATGCAAGTTCATCAGAATCAGTTTCTAGCGTTCGATCGTTGCCATTGCGCAATTCTTCGATGCGGTGTTGGTTGATGTCGAAGCCTAAGGTGTTAATTTTTCTACCAAACTCCACTGCGAGAGGTAAACCTACATAACCCAGGCCGATGACACCGATATGTATATTGTCTATTGAATGCATTAAAAATGACTCTTAATTTTGATTGATTAAAATTTGATGTGCACTTTAGTTCAAACGTGCGTACGCATCTATGAACCCGTTGGCAACTTCGGAAATATATCACAGATGATTTGTAAACTTCTGTTATAGCGAAAGTTAGAACCAATTCACAAATAATACGGAGGTTTTTAACAGACAATAGGCTTCATCTTAATTAAGTGATGATTTTCGCGGACAAATGAAAATTTATTCGTAGACTGGCTGCTCTTGAATGAGCACCACAACAAAAATAATAGAGTAAGAGAGGCCTTAGTTGTCATCTATTAAAGTATTCAATCACCATATTAGCTTTCCTGTAGCACTACTTATTATAGTTGAGGCGTTGATTTGCTATCTAAGTCTATTCGCAGCATCAACGATACGATTCTACAATGATGGTGGAATTCAATACGCAAAAGGTGAATTGTTATCTATTCAAGCAAGTAGTGTGTTAGTTGCGGTATTAGTGGTGATTGTTATGTTGGCGATGGGCTTGTATCAAGCGCAGCGCCGAGAAGTGATATGGAATGTTCTTAATCGTATCACTACAGCATTTATTGTCGCATCCTTAGTGCTATCTATAATCTTTTTCATGTTTCCCGACATGTATTTTGGTCGTGGATTATTTGTGCTAACACTGTTTATATCATTCATTGGTATTGTCTTTGCGCGAGTAATTTTTGAATCATGGGTAGATAAGCACACACTTAATAGAAGAGTTCTAGTCTTGGGTGTCGGCGAGAATGCTAAGTGGGTGAATAACTTGCGTCGACGCGCTGATCAGCGGGGAATTTCGATTGTTGGTTTTTATGGTGCTGAATCTGAAGAAATAAGTGTTGATGAAGATCGCGTGATATCTACAAATCAAAGTCTGGATGAGTATGTTCTAGATAATGGTGTAGAGGAAATAGTTGTTGCCATGGGTGAGCGTCGACAAAAATTCCCAGCAAAAGAACTTATTAATTGTCGTTTGAGTGGTGTTGATGTAATTGAGTTGCCTACCTTTTTAGAGAGGCAAATGTCGCGCGTTTATGTGGAGTTGCTTGATCCCAGTTGGATTATATTTTCTGATGGATTTCGTCAGAACACACTGAAGTCTATAAGTACCAGAGCATTTGATGTCCTTGCTAGCTTGCTGATGCTAATTTTAACAATGCCGTTGTTGATTGGTGGTGCATTAGCAATATTGATAGAAAGCAAGGGTAAGGGCACTTTGTTTTATAAGCAGAATCGTGTTGGACAAGGCAATAAAAATTTTGAATTGCTCAAGTTTAGAAGCATGTGTGAAAACGCTGAGGCTGGTACTGGTGCTAAGTGGGCAAGCGCAAATGACTCGCGTATTACACGTGTTGGAAAGGTTCTCAGGAAATATCGTATTGATGAGCTACCTCAACTAATCAATATCTTAAAAGGCGAGATGAGTTTAGTTGGGCCAAGACCTGAGCGGCCTGAATTTGTTAATCAATTATCCGAGAAAATTCCTTTTTATAGTGAACGACATAGGGTGAAACCAGGTTTAGCGGGTTGGGCGCAGATGCGATACCCCTATGGAAGCACAGAGAATGACGCTATTGAGAAGTTAAAGTATGACCTGTACTACGTTAAAAATAGCAGTTTGATATTTAATTTGGCAATTTTAATTCAAACTGCAGAAATTGTTCTTTGGGGTAAAGGCGCGCGCTAAGTTAGTAACAAAGGTTACGATTTCAGGCGGCCAACTAATTAGAAAATGTGAATTACTTGGCAATTTCTAGCATCAATGAAATGCCTGACGAAGATGAGCAGTTTTATTTAGAGGATCAATGGAAATTTGTGTCCATTATCTCAGTAATGGTTTGTTGGTTTGGGTCTAATACACAAACTAATAGAAAACAGAGAGATACGCAGGTCACATATTTACTGTCTATTTTCTTTTAGTTAATGCTAATTGGATAGAAGTCACAACATAAACAAGTAGTTAATTACTACAATTTTGGAAAGATATAGTTAACTTGGAGACACACATGAAAATTCGATGGAACAGTAGTGCAATTATTTCGCTTTTATTTGCTGGGTTACTAGTTAGTGGCTGTTCGTCAGCACCGACAGCATCAACCATAGAGCTTGCTGATGAAGCAATGACTCCTGCAGAAGATTATCGAATTGGTCCGGGTGATGAGTTAGAAGTATTTGTTTGGGAGCATGCAGACTTGTCGGTTAATGTGCCTGTTCGTCCAGACGGTAAGATATCAACGCCATTGGTTGAAGATCTGAAAGCAGAAGGTAAAACTCCTTCAGAATTATCTGATGACTTGGAGAAAGCGCTTTCTGAATTTGTTCGAGCGCCTGTCGTCAGCGTTATTGTTCAAGAATTTAGAGGTCAATTCAGCAATCAGATTAGAGTAGTTGGCCAAGCAGAAAAACCTCAAGCTTTATCATATCGAGAAGGTATTACGTTGTTAGATGTGATGATTGAAGTTGGTGGTTTAACACAATTTGCAGCAGGTAATAAGTCTAAAATTGTGCGTAGAGACGGTACTACACAATCAGAAATGCCTGTGAGGCTTTCTGACTTAATGAAGAAGGGGAAAATCAACAACAATGTCGCAATGCGACCAGGTGATGTGCTGATTATTCCTGAGTCAGTATTTTAAAAGCGATTTTCAGTACTTGGCTAACAATCAAATATAAAAATTACTTAAAAAGTAGAGTCAAAGCTTATGTTTAATTTAATATCTCAAATTGAAACTTTCTTGCGCGGCATGTGGCGCTTCAACTGGTGGGCAGTTGGATTATCATGGTTAGTATTTGTTGTTGGCACAATTTTGGTTTTTTGGTTGCCGAATCAGTATCAGTCAAGTGCAAGTTTCTACGTAAAAGATAATTCTGTACTCGAGCCAATTCTTAAGGGGATTACAGTACAGTCAAACGTAGAGAAGCATGCTTATGTCTTAAGTGAGGCAATCAAATCTCGATCTATCATGGAAGAGCTGATTTTAGAATCTGGTTTGAGTGAACGATTAAAAGATGAAGATGATATGCAGGACATGGTTGGTTATCTTCAGAAAAACATCAAGATTACAACAGAGCGTTCAACACTTTACGATGTAGAGTTTATTTACGACGATCCACAAATTGCATTTGAAGTTGTTGATATACTGCTAAATCAGTTCTTGAATAAAGTTTTGTCTGGAAAATTATCTGATGCACGTGTCGCTGAGGTTTTCTTAGAAAAACAGATCGCTGAATATGAGCATCGTCTTACTTCAGCGGAAAACAAGTTGGCTGACTTTAAGAAAGAACATATTGAGCAAATGCCAGCGAATAATAGAGACTATGTGTTTTCTTTGCAGGAAGCGCAAACAGAGTTGGCAGCAGCAAGCGTCCAATTACAAATTTCTCTTGAGAAGCGTAATGAGCTTAGACGTCAACTTAGTGGTGATATCCCGTCTGTTGGTTTGGTTGGATTTAATTCTCCAACACAGGCGATAACAAGTCCTCTTACCAGTCAAATAGAGGCTGTGCGTAATCAGCTTAATCAGGATTTACTTAAATATACTGAGAATCATCCAAAGGTATTAGCAAGTCTAGCGACGATAGAAAGTCTTGAGAAGCAGCTATTTGAGGAAAAAAGGTCGCCTACGAAAGCATCTACTTCTTCTAATACAGCGCGTTTGAATGCTGCAAATCCAGTTTATCAATCAGCACAAATTGGTTTAAGACGGGCTGAAACTGAGGTGGCAACAAATCGTGCAATTGTAAATGAGCATAGACGTCAAGTTGCAATGCTCAGAGACTCGCTCGATGGTGTGTCCGAAGTTGAAGCGGAGTTGTCAAAGCTGAATCGTGACTACGATATTACTAAGACACAATTTTTAGAATTGACACGTCGTTTAGAGCTAGCGCGTCTATCTCAAGAAGCTGAGAGAGATAATGAGAGCATTAAGTTCCAGATTATTGATCCGCCGATAGTACCAAAAGCTTCAATTGGTCCTAATCGCCCACTATTTATTACGGCTGTATTAATAATATCAATCATTATCGGTGCAGGTTTTGCTCTGTTCTTAGATCAGGCGAAGCCAGTATTTTTAACAACACATCACTTGAATCGTGAAACTAGCTTACCAGTGTATGGTTCGGTAAGCATGAGAGTCTCTGATCAGGGTATGCGTACTGAGAGAACGACCCTAGCGGCATTTGTGTTATTAGTTGTACTGCTACTAGGATTTTATTCGATCTCAATTGTTAAGCACGAAGAAGGGGCATCAATAATCTCTTCATATGTGGACATGTAACGAAAATAATAAAAGCGGGATAACATCGTGAGCATAATTGAAAAAGCAGTAGGGAATCTAAATTCGAATTCATCTGTTGGCATGCAAGTAGGCCGTAAGATGAATGGAGTGAAACGTAAAAAAAGGCATGCTGCTGCACCAAGTTACGATATGGTGGAGATTGACCAAGTAGGCTTAAGGTCGCACGGTATCGATTGGGATAAATCCTCAAGTAGTATGCAAGAGTTTCAGAAAATCAAACGTCCTTTGTTAAACAACATGATAGGTGATGGTTTTCAAACTGAAGGCTCATTTGGCACTAACTTTATAGTGGTGACAAGTGCGGTCCCAGGTGAAGGTAAAACTCATACGTCTCTTAACTTGGCAATGTCGTTGAGTTATGAAAGAGATTACGATGTACTATTTGTTGACGGTGATACAATTAAGCGAGATGCGAGCCTGGTATTGGGGCTAAGTGATCGACCGGGGCTTAATGATTTGTTAAATGATCATAGCGCTTCAATAGATTCTCATATCGTCCAAACTGACGTGAATAAGCTAAAAGTGCTTCCAGCTGGTTCGTTTAATGACAATACCTGTGAATTACTCTCTAGCGAAAGAATGAATATGATTCTTGCTGAGTTGTTAGAGGCAGAAAATCGTATCGTACTATTTGATGCTCCACCAATGTTGGCAACGGTTGAAGCTAGTGTATTAACACGCCTTGCTGGGCAGGTAGTGGTAGTCACAGAGGCTGCAAAAACTTCTCATAAGATGGTTCAATCAGTGCTTGATCAAATAGAAAAAGATAAGCCAGTAGGCATGGTTCTAAATAAGAGTAAGAAGTCTCATGGTGAGGAAACTTACGGTTCATATTACGAAAACTATAGATTGTAGAATTTAATTATATAGATAGTTGACTATGCTTCTAGCTAGTCAATTATCTACGTTTGTCTATCAAATCCAGCCATTTATCGGCATAAAGACAGGCGGAAGCTAGCAGCAGATAAGCAAGTTGATATCGCACTGAAAAATAGTGTGTTTTCTCAAACGAATATATGACTATTGTTTCTTTTACGGTTAATATATACGTCTCTACTTACTTAATTTACTTGCTTACATGATCTTAAAAAGTACTAGTTCGAAACTACCTTTATTAGTTTTTTCTTGTTTTCTGCTAAATTTTACCTCTTTATCATTTGCTGCCTCGTGGAAAATACAACCATCAGTGGAAGCGCGTCTGGGATATTCAGATAATATTGAATTTGATGACAGCGGTGATGAAGATAGTGGATTTATCGGCCAGATTAATCCTGGTGTATCAATTCAAAAAGATGAAGGAAGACTGCTAGTCCAGCTCGATTATTTAATGCAGAATTTTTACTATCTTGATGATAGTGATTTGAGTACAGATCATACTTTAGATGCTATTTCACGTTATGAATTTGTACCTAAAACCTTTTTTCTTAATGGGTATGCAACGGTTACTCAGGTGCTTGTGGATAGCACTGAGCAGATATCTGTTGATAATTTAAACAGTACTGGTAACACCACAGATGAAATTACATTAGGTATTGAGCCTGTGTGGGAGCAAAATTTAGGCACCTATATGAAGGCGAGAGCCGCTTATTTGTATGCAGTTCAAAATTTTGAAGATGAAACAGATGAAGATCAGGTCGGTGGTGATATTGATGATAATGATCGCCATCGGTTTTTAGCCAACTTAGGAAACAGAGATGTTGATAGTGATCGCTTTGACTGGGGCCTTGGGTATAGGAATGAAGAAGTTGAATTTGAAGATGGAGAAGAATTTAAGTTTGTTTCTCAACAAGTTGATGTTGGCTACGACTTAACTTCAAGAATAGAAATTGTTGGTACTTACGGCTATGAAGATAATGATTTCGGAAACATAGTCATCACTGATGAAGATGAAGATGATGTATTCTGGGATGCAGGATTTATATATAGTTTAGGTGAGTTCACCGCGCTAGAAGTCAGGAGAGGAGAACGATTCTTTGGTAATACTTGGGAGTCTAGATTAAATGTGGGCGGACCTAAATTATCTGCCAGTATTAATTATGAAGAAGATACCAGTCTAGAAGTGCTAGATTCTATCGATAGCGATGGATTCAGTAGCCAAGAAAATTTACTGCAAAATGATGTTGATACAAATATAGCGAACGACCGAGATTCCGTTTCAATTACTAAATCATGGGATGCAACTATTACTTACACAGTGAGTAAAAGCACAATTGCAGCAAATGTTACCAATGATGATTTGGAATTTTTGGATTCTGGTGATAGAGAAAAGTCAGAGTCATATGCGCTTGGATGGCTGTGGGATATCTCTGGAGTTAGCTCTTTACTCACCACTGTGGAATGGATAGAAGATGAGTTTTCTGATTTGGGAGTAGAAGAAAAATCCAGTCTATTTGATTTTAGGGTGGTGTATACAAGGAAACTTTCCGCAAAAACTGATTTCGATATCGATTACTCGTACTCGGATGGTAATGAAGATGACATAGACGGTGATGATGACTTTACTTCAAATACTATATCTGTAGGACTTGTGCATAATTTTTAAACTAAAGATGCCTCGATAGGCATTTGTTGAAAGTGAGAATTCGCTCTAGGTGATGCATTTGCTTTTCTGATAATGTTAAGCAAATCCAACACTTACGACCGATTGAGCTTTCCAGTAAAATGAAATTCACTCCCCGACCTGTAGAGCAATCCGACCTGGATTGCAATGTCAATGCGATGACAATTGATGTAGAAGATTACTTCCAAGTCTCTGCATTTAGTGACAATATTTCTGTGCAGGATTGGCCAAATCATCGTTGTCGTGTGGAAAATAACATGGATAGAATTCTTCAGTTGTTTTCAGATAATGATGTCAAAGCAACATTTTTTACTTTAGGTTGGATAGCCGAGAAGTACCCGCAAGTAGTTAAAAACATTGTCTCTAATGGGCATGAATTAGCAAGTCATGGGCGCAACCACAGACGCGTATTTGATCAAACACCTGAGCAATTTACTTCAGATATTCTCTATACAAAGAATCTATTAGAGGATATAGGTGGCGTTGAAATCAAGGGTTATCGTGCAGCAAGTTTTTCAATTGATAATCGAAATCTATGGGCTTACGACTGTTTGTCTCACGCGGGTTATCAATATAGTTCGAGTATATACCCAGTTGAGCATGATCATTATGGAATGCCAGATGCGCCGCGTTTTAGTTTCTTTGCAAATGATGCTGGGTTGGTTGAAGTACCAATTTCTACAGTTCAATGGATGAATAGACTGTGGCCTTCAGGTGGCGGTGGCTATTTCCGATTCTTTCCTTATGCTATTTCTAAACGTTTAATTCGTAATGTAAATCAGAAGGAACGACGCAGTGCTATATTTTATTTGCATCCTTGGGAAATTGATCCTGATCAGCCTAAGCAAGATAACCTGTCGATGAAAACAAAATTTCGACATTATATTAATCTTAAACACACTTATAATCGTCTGGAAAAACTCTCACAAGATTTTCGTTGGGATCGGATGGATCAAGTTTTTTCAATCTGACTCGACATAATTATTAAAAAATATTTCAAATGAGTGATATAGAAATCTGTCAATTGACTGATTCTGACGCCGGGTTGTGGGATCAGTATGTAAATCAATCTGATGATTCAACCTTCTTTCATCTTGAGCAATGGCGAACAATTTTCGATCATATCTTGGGTCATCACTCTTATTACCTGATGGCGAAATCAAATCGGGATGTTGTTGGGATTTTCCCATTAGTGCAGGTCAAGAGTAAGTTGTTTGGCAATGCCCTTATTTCTGTTCCTTTCGGTGTGTATGGCGGTGCTATCGCAGATAATGAATCAATCTATTTAGCATTGTCAGAGCATGCAATAAGGCTTGCAAGCGAGCTGAACGTCGACTATGTAGAGGTTCGTGAACAACAGCAATCAGTAGGCTTAAATGCTAATTGGTATGAAAAAGATTTATATGTCACGTTTCGAAAAGAATTATTTGAGTCCGAAGAGGAAAATTTTAAAGCTATTCCACGTAAACAACGTGCTGTAGTCCGAAAGGCGATTGACTATGGATTGACATCTGAATGGGATGCTAATGCTGATCGTTTTTATGCAATGTATTCAGAAAGTGTGCGTAATTTAGGTACGCCAGTATTATCTAAAAAATACTATCAAGCTTTATTAGATACGTTTGGAGAACAATGTCGCATACTCACAATTTTGGATAAAGGTATGCCAGTTTCAAGCGTGCTAAATTTTTATTTTAAAGACCAGGTCTTGCCTTTTTATGGCGGTGGCCCGGCGCAGGCTAGAGCCTGTAGAGCTAATGACTTTATGTATTGGGAATTAATGCGTTTAAGTGTTGCACAAGGGATTAAAGTGTTTGATTTTGGGCGTAGTAAAAATGGTGCAGGATCTTATCGATTTAAAAAGCACTGGGGCTTTAGCCCCGAGCCTTTGCATTATCGGCATCATTTGATTGCTGCCAAGAGTGTGCCCGATTTAAGTCCTGTCAATCCAAAATATCAAATGGCAATCAAAATCTGGCAAAAATTACCTCTTCCTGTGACGCATGTCTTAGGACCGATTATTGCTAGAAATCTTGGTTAATCTTAAGATATTGCTGAGTTGATTGTTAGATCGATACCGCTTAATCGAATCTCGAAACCAATCACAAACTAGTTAAAATTATTTGCTCTAACAGTGAAGTAATTCTAATAAACACAGATGGTTATTGGCTATAGTCTGGGAAAATAGCCCTAATTAATAGGAATTAGGTTGAAATCCTAAGGATATTGTCCATCTGTATATGAAAATTTTATTTGTTTGTCATCGTTTTCCATATCCACCAAATGAAGGTGGAAAGATACGTTCATTTAATATGATCGCCCATCTCCAGCAACAGCATGAAGTGACTGTTGCGTCTTTGGTTGAGTCTAAGATAGATCAAAATGATATCGAAGGTATAAAGCCTTATTGTCATTCATATATTGCACAACGTATGAGTAAGCCTATTGCTTGGTTGAAAGCTCTATTTTGTTTGCTGACGTTGATTCCGTCATCTATGGGTTATTTCCACTCATGGGCGTTAGGTAAAAAAATTAAAACCCTTCTAAATGAACAGCAATATGACTTGATTGTTGTGCATTGTTCATCTGTTGCACATTTTATTTTATCAGAAAAAGATACACCAAAGGTGTTGGATTTTTGCGATATGGATTCGCAAAAATGGTTGATTTACGCAAAACATAAGCCATTTCCTTTATCTTTAGCTTATTGGTTAGAAGGTATTAAATTACAACGAGCTGAGAAGAAGTTAGCAATGCAGTTTGATGGTTCTTCTGTAGCAACTGCATTTGAATTGGAAACACTAGAAAGTTTTGAGTCTGGTCGTGCTTCGTTTTGTTTTCCTAATGGCGTAGACACAGAATACTTTTCTCCTGTCGACCGTGATTATGATGCGAATACGATTTGCTTTATAGGTAAGATGAATTACTACCCTAATGAGAAGTGCATGCTTGAATTTTGTCAGCAAGTATTTCCATTGTTACGTGAGAGGTATTCTAATCTTAAGCTTTCTATAGTTGGTTCTAATCCTACTGATAAAATTCTAGCGTTAGCAGATATTGATGGCATAGAAGTCACTGGTCGGGTTGCCGATGTGCGTCCATATGTACAGCAAGCAGCACTTACTGTGGTACCACTTGAAATTGCGCGTGGCACACAAAATAAAATTTTAGAGTCAATGGCAATGGGTGTCCCGGTTGTTTGTAGTAATATTGCTGCGCGTGGGATTGATGCGTTGCCAGGTAAGCATGTGCTGGTTGCTAAAAATAGTAATGAGTATGTGTTGCAAATATCGCGCATTCTGGATAGTGCTGAAGAGAGAATAAGGCTTTCTCAGGCAGGAAGATCACGTATGTTGTCTCACCATGGTTGGGACATTGCAATGGAAAAAATGGATGCCAATTTACTTGATCAGCAGATAGCTGATATTGATGTTGCTAATACACGCATTCAAGAAAATCATATTTAGATTAAAGCGATTATGAAAATATTACATGTATTAGATCATTCTATACCTCTGCATAGCGGGTACACGTTTCGTACTTGTTCTATTCTTAATGAACAAGCCAAGCTAGGCTGGGAAACCACGCATGTTACTGGTATTAAACATATAAATCCTCAGGGAGATGAGGAGGTGCATGACAATCTGAAATTTTACAGAACAGAAGATAAGAATAAATTGCTGTCAAGAATTCCAATTATTAATCAGTTGTATGTGATTAGCAGTTTGCAAAAACGTGTGACTGATGTAATTGAACGTGAGAAGCCAGATATTATTCATGCGCATTCTCCATGTCTGAATGGCATTGCGGCAATAAATGCGGCCAAGAAATTTTCTATTCCTGTTGTATATGAAATGCGTGCATCTTGGGAAGATGCTGCAGTTGAACATGGCACTACAACTGAGGGTAGTTTTCGTTATCGTTTAACACGTGCATTAGAAACGTTTGTGTTTAAAAGAGTGCATGGGATAACGACTATCTGTAATGGATTAAAAAATGATATTACCAGTAGAAGTATTGGTCAGACGCCTATACAGGTGATTCCTAATGCGGTTAATGCAGAGGAGTTTGAAGGTGAGTCTACTATTCAAGAAAATTTGCGTGAAAAATATAAGCTAGGGAATAGTTATGTTGCAGGGTTTATTGGTTCCTTTTACGCATATGAGGGTTTGGAGCTATTTGTAAAAGCGCTACATGCAATGCGCGATAGTGATTTAAATGTTAAGGGTTTACTCGTTGGTGGTGGACCTGAGGATGAAAAACTGCGTGACTTAGTAAGTGAGTTGGGCATGCAAGACAAAATTATATTCACCGGTCGCGTGCCACATTCTGAGGTAGAAGCTTATTATGACTTAATTGATGTGCTGGTTTATCCACGTAAACCAGCACGACTTACGGATATTGTTACGCCATTAAAACCTCTAGAGGCTATGGCAATGGGCAAGGTATTTATTGCGTCAAATGTGGGAGGTCATGTAGAGCTGTTGCCAGAGCGGCTTCATTCGGTTTTATTTGATGCGGGATCGGTTGAGGCCTTATCAGATGCTTTACAGTCAACAGTAGCTAATAAGCCATTGAAAGCCTTATTTTCTGGCTGGGCACGAAAGTATGTGAAAGCTGAGCGTAATTGGAAGAAGAGTGTTTTTGGTTATGTGGATTTATATAAGAAAGCGCAAGATAGACATGCAACTTTTGTAAAAGTGTGAACTCGTCCACTAATTTTTGAGATAGCAAATCTGAGACGAGTTTGGTAATTGCTCAGTTTAGATTGAGGTAAAGTTAAGCAGTGAACAGAGTATTAAGGCCAATTTTCCAGCAGACAGTGGGAGCATTATCAGGTCATCGAGCAAATAATAAATTGCTGGTGCTTACCTATCACCGTGTGCTTGCAGACTATGATCCTGTAATAGATGAGGTTGATTCAGTTCAGTTTACTCGGCAAATGGAAACTTTGGCGGAGTACTTTAATGTTGTCAGTTTAGAGTCTGGTTTGGAACAAATGCGACAAGGAACATTACCAGCTGGCTCTGTATGCGTGACATTTGATGATGGTTATCGTGATAATTATGATGTTGCCTTACCAATTTTGTCAGCATTAAATTTACACGCTACGTTTTTTATTGCTACTGGATACTTGGGTGATGGTGTGATGTGGAATGATGTTGTTAGACAGACAATTAAATATACCTCATTTAGAGAGCTGGATTTGCATGAGTTTTCCTTGGGTAAGGTTTCAATAAATACTGAATTGAAGAAATTACAGCTAATAGAAAAATTGCTTGGTTATATTAAATATAACAGTGTTAGTCGACGCATAGAATTAGTTGATCGATTAAGGCAGCTTGCTGAAGTTGAATTATCTGAGCGTTTAATGATGACAGAAGATGAAGTAAAAGCACTATCAAATGCCGGCATGGAGATTGGTGGACATACTGTTAATCATCCTATTATGACTTGTGCGGACGAAGATGAAGTGCGACAGGAAATTGTTGAAGGTAAGTTGTACTTAGAAAATATATTAAATAAGAAGTTAAAGTTTTTTGCTTACCCTAATGGGCAAGCCGATAAGGATTATGATGAACGACACATGCAGTTTGTTGAGGAGGCCGGTTTTAATGCGGCATTAACGACAAATAATGGTGTTATAGATAAGAGTATGGGTATGTTTGATCTACCTAGAATTAGCATTGACCATACGAGCAAATTTAAATTTGGTGTTTCTTTGGCGCGCGGCTATGTGCAGTACGCTAATTAATTAAGTATGAAAAGTTGAGAATACAATGCGAGATATACTGCTAACTTTAATCGTTTTTGGTTTCATTCCATTCATTTTGTTCAGACCTTATGTGGGCATTTTAGTATGGAGTTGGTTGGGTTTTATGAATCCTCACAGACTTTGTTTTGGGTTTGCGTATGATTTCCCATTTTCAAAAATGATTGGCCTAATTACGATAATTGCCTTTCTATATTATAAAGATAAAATCATGCCTAAAGGTTCCGGGCTACTGTGGATGCTGATTTTATATGCCGGATGGGTTTCCATTACTACAAGCATGGCAATTTATCCAGAAGAGGCTATGGCGCAATGGGTTAACTTTTTAAAGATTATTACTATGGTTGCGTTAATGATATTTATGGTAAGTGATAAAAATAAAGTTAATGCCTTGGTTGCAACAATTGCACTTTCTTTAGGTTATTTTGGTCTCAAGGGAGGTATATTCACCCTTGTGAATGCTGGGGCTTTCCGTGTTTGGGGTCCTTCAGAATCTTTTATCGCTGATAACAATGCACTTAGTCTTGCACTAGTAATGGTGCTTCCATTGATGTGGTATCTACATACGCAGGCAGAAAAGAAACTATTTAGGCATTCGTCGCTGATGCTGATGATATTGACTGCGTTTGCGATTTTGGGTACCCAATCAAGAGGTGGGTTCCTAGCATTGATAGCAATGACTGGTTTCTTAGTTATGAAAAGCAAAGCAAAGTTTAAAGTGGCAGCAGTTGTTATTATTCTTGCACCATTGCTCTTTGTATTTATGCCACAGAGTTGGCATGATCGAATGGATACGATTAAAAACTATCAAGAAGATGAATCAGCAATGATGAGAATTAATGCTTGGGAGTTTTCAATCAATCTTGCTAATGATTATCCTATATTTGGCGGTGGCTATAGTACTTTTACAGAGGAGTTATTTAATAAGTACTCTGAGAGACCTGAAGTGCAATGGGCTGGCCCGCATAGTATTTATTTTGAGTCATTGGGTGAGCATGGATGGGTGGGGCTTATTATCTTCACAATGTTACTGATAGTTTTATATCGCACTATGGGATATATCATAAAAACTGCGCCTAAATATGAGGATATGATTTGGATGCGAGATTTGGCCGCGATGATTCAAGTAAGTATCGTTGGTTATATGGTTGCCGGGTTGTTCTTGGAGATGGCAAAGTTTGATTTGCTGTACGCACTGATAGGTATCGGTATAGCCATGTCGACGTTGCTCCACAAGCGGCGAATGCAAGAAACTGAGTTGCCTGTAAATTCAGGCGGTAAAATGTTGCCTGCTATGAATATGGCGATAACTAAATAGTTGCTTTAATTCGAGTATTGCCATTGTAGCTAAAGTTTACTTAAAGCTAATTATGGCGTTTAAAATAGAAGAGTGTAAGAATTATTGAGCGTCTAACCAGCGCTCTAGCACTGCTAAGACCCAGACAAATGTTCCATAATAAGCCGCGTGTTCAGAGCGGTGCTTTTCAATTAAATCATCAATGAATTTATCTTGAAACATAGATCTTGTTTTTAGATTTGTTAGTGCGCCATAGACTTCATTTTGTAAGCGGCTATCTTTCTTCAGCCATACTCCAAATGGCAAGCCAAACCCGTGCTTGGATTTAGTGATTATTTCTGGAGGTAGTAAGGAACTGTAAGTGTCTTTGTAGAATGCGCGTAATCTCATTCCTTTGATCTTAAGTTTGGAAGGCACTTTTGTCGAGCTTTCCACAACTCGATTATCTAAAAACGGATATGAAACTTCGACGCCAGCTGCACGACACATGGTATTTACTTTACGCAAGTCATTATCAGCCAGGGTAAATTTCCAGTCTAAGTACAACATTTTATTTAATAGTGAAGCATCCTGTATTTCGTTGTAAGTTTCACTTAATAAATCTATGGGGTAATTGCTATTAATTTCTCCAAGATAATGGCTGTCGAATATCGAACTGGGTTGCTGCATATGCAATATATTGTATGTTTGCATACGTTTAGGCATAGAAATTTTTGCTTGTTCAATATAGCTCTTTGCTTTCTTAGCGATGGGTAATGAGCCTGCGACTGAATTGCAAAAGCTTGGTTCAAGAATGATTTCGCGCACCCATTTTGGTACAGAGCTATAAATGTTAAATAATTTTTGTGTGGCATAGCGATCGTTACCGCCAAAAATTTCATCACCACCATCGCCACCAATCATATGGTCAACACCATTTTTCTTTGCTAATTGTGCAGCAGCAAATGTTGGAACGACTGATGAGTTTCCAAAAGGCTCTTCGTATATTTTAGGTATTTCGTTGAATAGCTTTAGGACATCGTCAAAATTGACATAATACTTATAATGCTTGTTTTGAAATTTATTGACCGCTATATCAGCGAATCCCATTTCGTCATAACCTTGTTCTTCAAAGCCAATAGAGAAAGCAGGTGCGTCTGTAGGGTGATGTTTTTTTAATAACCCAGAGAGTGTAGAACTATCTGTACCACCGCTTAAGAATGCTCCTGTCTTAGGATCTGCAGATAATTCTCGCATTGTTGAGTCTAATGATTCTCTTACATCAGATTGGAGAGTGTCTACAGATGTTGAGAGTTTTTCATTAAATTCCGGTGTCCAGTATGTATCTTTAGAGCTTGATCCATTTTTAAAGATCAATACCTCGGCAGGCTTTAACTTGTATAAATCCTGGAAAATAGTATTGGGACTTGGAATACAGTGAAAGTAAAAATAATTGTAAACAGATTGCGGAAAAATATTTTTAGGAATGCTTGGTAAATTGCTTAAAGATTTTAGAGAGCTACTAAAAAATAAACCACCAGAAATAGTCGCATAATGCATTTGCTCTATGCCCATGCGATCGACAGCTAATATAGTTATATGTTTGCGTGCATCGAATAAAATTAATGAGAAACTACCATTTAGTTTTCTGAGAAAATGATATCCATGTTTCTTGTATTCTTGTACCAGCCCATTTAGTTGATGTTCAGTTTTTATGGTTTGAAATGATCCATCATCGTTAATGCTAATCGTAGGTCTGCCACATAAGCTGAGGGTAATGTCATCAAATTTGTGGTGGATTACTAGCTCGCTAGGGGATGTCCAGGCAGCTGAGTGATTCCACTGATCTATTTTTGACTGAGAAATTTTGTTTTCAGAATTGTCAAGATGGCCTAATAATTTAGAGTCCTGATCAGCATTGTTGACAGTCCATCCAGTAAAGATAAATTGTTTCATCTAGTAATTTTATGCGATTAAGTTGAACGATAAATTGCTGAGTCTATTCTAATATATGATGATTAGAGAGAAAGAGGCGGTCCCTGAAAGCTTGAGTTCTGTTAGTGGAATTTGTCTGAAGTGTGACACATTATTAGATTGTATGGGGCCATGTTTGTTAGATTGCCAGTGAATATTAAATATAAATAATCAGTGAATTGATTGGCTGTGTAATAGCGTCATTTTTGCTGATAATTTGATGGAATTCACGCTATAAATGCTTAAGCTAGGGCCTAGGTCGATGAACGGAGTGGCTTAAAGCTTTATAATTGCGAAACAACAGTTTAAAAGAGGCTTGGCAATGAAATATAAGTACACTTCTACTATCTTAGTGTTATTGGTTGCACTATTTTATTTGCAATCTGCGGTTGCAAATGAGGAGCAAGGTTTGGGTGGAGGAGCATGTGGAAGTCTAGATAACCACCATGGGCCATTTGATTATACTGACTATAATGTTTATAAGGAACATGGCTATTTAGTTGAGTATCACCACTTTGATACTGATGTTGAGTCTTTGGTTAAAGGTAAGACTAGTAGTGTTTATGGTGACTTGGAGTATGTGTTAAGAGTGTTCCCAAATCATCATAGAGCGTTAACTTCAATATCTAAGTATGAGTTTCAGGTTGAAAATGCAATTGAAAAAATGGGTGATTCAATTTCTGTAGAATGTTTCTTTAATCGTGCTATAGTTTTCAAACCAAATGATGGTATTGTGCGTTTAATATACGCAACTTATCTTCATCGTAAGGGAAGTCTTGGTAAGGCGAAAATGCAATACCAAAAGGCGCTCGAGATAAATCCAGATTCAGCTGAGGCTCATTATAATTTTGGATTATATTATGTGGATACTAATCATTTAAGTATGGCGGTTAAGCATGGGCATAGAGCTTATGAGCTAGGGTATCCTTTGCCTGGATTGAAAAATAAATTGATTAGAAAAGGTGTTTGGGATAAGACTGTTTCTCAAAACATAGCAAATTAATTCTGTAATTTGGTTAGATTTAAATATGGTTGAACTAGAACAAGTGCTAGATGTGTTGGCAGAATCGCTAGATGGTGCCGCTCAGATACATCAAATGAGTGAAGAGGCGCCATTACTTGGAGCCATTCCTGAGTTAGATTCCATGGCAATAGTTGGCATTATTACCTCAATAGAAGATCGCTTCGGCATTGTCTTTGATGATGATGAATTAGATGCTGAAGTGTTCGAAACAGTAGGAACACTGCGAAATCAAATAGTCGCAAAAATGGAAAACTAAGGTTGCACACAACTGATTTCCAATTCCTTCCTTCAAGTCAAAATTCCCAAATATTCTTAGCGCACTATGCTCCATTCGAGCAAAGTGCAGCTGTGCGGGACGCCCAGGTTGTCATATTTGTGCCTCCCTTTGCCGAGGAAATGAATCGTTCAAAAAGAATGTATGTACTATGCGCGCGTTTATTAGCAGATGCAGGCATCCATTCAATATGCTTTGATTTTGCAGGCACTGGCGACAGTTCAGGAGAATGGGGGGAGTTTAATTATGATGCTTGGAAAAATAATCTACTTGATATTTATAAATTATCTGAAAAATTTGCTTCAAAAATTAGCTTAGTGTGCTTGCGTGATAGTGCGTTAATTTCTCTTAATTTGATTGAGCAATCAGATATTCAAATCAATAAATGTGTTTTGTGGGATCCCGTTGATAACGGGGAAGCATTAGTTCGACAATTAATTCGCATGAAAATTGCAGCCGCAATGGCCGGAGATTTGAAAAAAATTACTACTAAAGAGGTCTTGGAAGAAATAGAGGGATCTGGCTTTTTAGAGGTAGGTGGTTATCATATTTCATCGGAGTTGCTCAATACAATCAAATCAAAAAACATTAACGATTATATACAAGCTGTGCTTTCCTTAACTGATCTGCACTGGATGACGACTGGCAAATCTATAAACGGCACTAAAACACAGTTACCAATATGTTTGTCAAAGTCTAAACTCGACGAGCATTTATTAGCAAAATTGTCTTTGCATGCAGTAAATGATGTTAAATTTTGGATGCAACAAGAAGTCACGATATCGCCGATATTGTTGCGCGAAACTAAGCGGGTGTTTGCGTAATGAGTCAGAGTTATTTCGAAAAACCAGTAAGCTTTTCGATGAATGGGCGCGATCTATATGGCATCTTATCGGTTCCTGAAGTAGAAGCAAAGGCTGCAGTTATTATTGTTGTGGGTGGTCCTCAGTATAGAGTTGGCAGTCATCGACAATTTGCACTTTTGGCAAGATGCTTAGCTGCACAAGGAATTTTAGCGCTCAGGTTTGATTATACTGGCATGGGCTATAGTCAGGGAATCTCTAAACAGTTCTATGAAATTGATGATGATGTCAAAGTGGCAATAGATTTTGTTTTTAATCATGAGTGTAATTTAGATGAAGTTTATCTATGGGGGTTGTGTGATGCCGCCGCTGCAATTTCATTTACTGCCTACACTGATGATCGCATTAAAGGTGTTGTATTATTGAATCCATGGGTTAGGAGTGAGACGAGTCACTCTAAAGCCATTCTGCATAGTTACTATCGCGAGCGCTTGTTTAGCATCGAAGTATGGAAGCAATTATTATTGTCGCCAAGTAAGATATCAAAAGCGATATTTTCTTTGGGTAATATAGTTTTTAAGATCTTAAGTAGCAGGTCCAACAAATCAAAATTTGATGCGCATCAGGTAATACCTATTGCCGATAGAGAAGAAAATATTGCAGAAGCAGTGTTTAGAGGAATGTCAAATTTTAATGGGTCTATTTGCTTGATTCTTAGTGGTAAAGATTTAGTTGCTGATGAATTTAAGCAAATGCTAGATGAAAATGATTGGCTGCTTGATGAATTTAATAGATCAAAAACAGTTATCCACTATATAGATGAGGCAGACCACACATTTTCTTCTCGGAAATTAAGATCTGAAGTTGAGCAGATTACTTTAAATTTCGTAAATTCCTAAATAAAAATCTCAATCGGATGAGGATGACTTAAGAAATTTAACGGGCTGGATGTATATCCGTATGCGCCTGAGATAAATACTGCCACATAATCACCTATTTCAGCTTTGGGTAATTCCATATCCTGTGCTAGGACATCGAGTGGTGTGCATAGTGGGCCAACAGCGCTAGCCTTTTCTGTCTCTAAGCCAATTTTATTTGCAACAGTCACAGGATAATTTTTGCGGATAACTTGCCCAAAATTACCACTGGCTGCTAAATGGTGATGTAAGCCACCATTGATAATTAAGAAAGTACTTCCACGTGAAACTTTCTTATCTATAACTTTGGATATGTATACGCCTGATTCTCCTACTATAAAACGTCCCAGCTCTGTGATTATTGATGTGTTACCAAATTGGCTTGCGTATTGTTCGAGTAAAGAATGCAGGTTCTCACCAATTGGTTCTAAAGGTAGTGGCTTTTCACCTGGGAAATATGGAATACCAAAACCTCCACCAATGTTTAGTTTGGAAAATTCTGTGCCAGACTGTTCTGCTAGATTTGAGGCTAATGCAAATGTCTTTGTCTGTGCTTCAATTAATGCTTCATATTTTAAATTTTGTGAACCGCTGAAGATATGAAGCCCTATGAATTCTAATTTATAGTCGAGAATTTTTTTAATAATATCCGTGGCGATTTCAGCGTCGACACCAAACTGCTTAGGCCCTCCAGACATTTTCATGCCTGATGTTTTTAGTTCAAAATCAGGATTAATGCGAAGAGCAACGCGTGGTGTTATGCCTAATTGCTCGCCAATTATGGTAGCGCGATCTAGTTCGGTTTCTGATTCTAAATTGATTGTAATGCCGCTATTAATTGCGAGCGTTAATTCTTCAATGCTTTTACCGGGGCCGGCAAAGCTAATTTCTTTAGGGTCCATGCCGCTAGCTAATGCGACTTTTAATTCTAAGCCGGAGGCAACATCCAATCCTTCTACCAAACCTTGTACATAGTTAACAACATCAGGCATTGGATTAGCTTTGATTGCATAATGAATATGCATGGATTCAGGTAGAACTTTTCGAAGGGAGTCTATTTTCTGTTTGATTACTGAACTGTCATAGATGTAAGCAGGGACATCTTTATGTTGTGACAATATATTAGTGAATTTCTGATTTCCTATCACTAAGCAATGATCTTCTACAGTGTAGAAGTTTAGAGGAGAATGATGTTCTAATGTTTTTTTAATCATTGTGATTTGCTAAACGTGTTTTCACATTCGATATACATCTGTTTGCGATCAAATTTACCATTGGCATTGCGAGGTAACTCGTCACGGATGAATATTTTCTGTGGCAGCATGTAGGGTGGTAATTGTTTTTTGAGTGAAGAAGTAATTTCTTTTACCAAATCTGTGCTTTTTGAATTGCTAGTGGCTACGACTACAATAGCTTGTCCTAGTTCTGAGTGAGGTATACCCATTGCGACAGCTTCACTGACATTATCGAGGAGTAAAAGAGTCTCTTCAATCTCTGTAGGGCTCACTCGGTAGCCAGATGTTTTAATCATTTCATCTGTACGGCTAACAAAATATAGATAACCTTCTTCATCTTTCTTAACAGAATCTCCGGACCATACTGCAAGTTCTGTTACTGTGCGCCCATCACATAGAGATGATGGTAGCGGCTTGTAACGCTCAGAAGTTTTTTCTGGGTCATTCCAATAACCCTGTGCAACTAATGGGCCGCGGTGAACTAATTCACCTTCTTCGCCAGCCTTGCATTCTTCGCCTTCAGAGTTAATAACAAATATTTCTGCATTGGGTATCGCTTTTCCCATAGAAGTAGGGCGAGTATTGACTTGATCAGGCGGTAAATATGTTGAGCGAAATGCTTCGGTTAAGCCATACATTAAATATATGTCAGTATTTGGCAGTTTTTCTTGCAAAATGGATAAAGTACTTTGTGGCATTGCTCCGCCAGAGTTGGTGATGTAACGTAAATGATCTTTAATGCTGTTTGGCCAATCTAGCTTTGTGATTTGCATCCATAAAGGAGGCACGCCGGCTAATCCTGTGGCTTTAGTACGCTCAAGAGTTTTAATCACATCTTTCGGTAGTAGGTAATCTAATAATATAACCGTCGCTCCAGATACTATGGCCGTTGTGATTTGACTAAATCCATAGTCAAAGCTAAAAGGTAAGACTGCTAGAATTCTATCTTGTTTATTGTTGTTCTGATATTGCGCGACACTTTGTGCGCCAACATGCATATTGTGATGTGTTAGTACCACGCCTTTGGGTTTTCCAGTGCTACCCGATGTGTAAAAAATTGCAGCAAGGTCTGATTCAATAATGGTTGGTGCTTTTTCAGAATTGTATTGTTGGCAGAAATTTTGCCAGCTCGAAATAGGTTTGTGGTAAGAGCGGGAATCAATTAAGTCATCATGATCAACTAGGACTATTGTTTTTAGTGCTGGACAATTGTCTATTACACCTTCAATCTGTCTAAGACGAGATTTAGTTGTGACAAGTATGCTGACGTCACAATCACAAAGAATGTGTTCAATTTGATTGGCTTTTAGTATGGGGTTGACAGGGACGATGCTGCCGCCCGCTAATAAAGTGCCAAAGATGGCAGAAATTGTTTCTACTTGTTTAGCTAAAAAAATTCCAACTCTGCTGCCTTTTGGTAAGTCCAAATTGGAGTAACCTCCAGCAAAGTCTGAAGCAAGCATGCTTAGCTCCCTGTAGCTAATCTTTTCTTGTTTGTATTCTATGGCGATAGAATCAGGGCGGTGTATTGCCTGATTGAAAAGCGCTGAATGTAGTAGGAAATTCATAGAAAAGATTTTCGAAATTAATTTAGGGGCTAATTTTAGCGGGCTTGAGATAAACTTGTAGCGCCGATTAGTGTAATTAATTAGTCATTTGAGTCGATTAAACTTTACTTGTCCTAAAATTGCGATAAACGGCACAACTCGGCTGCAGTATTTATTTAGAATATTATAAGTCATGTGTATCTATCATGATGTGAAGTGTATTGAAGATACTTCAATTAAAGAACTGGATAGGATTTGTCGTATATTATTTGTTAAATTGTATCGTCAGCTACTTGACACAAATTCGAAGCCCTTCCCATATTAGCTACCCTTGTTGAATGAAATGATTAATGTCCATCTTATTGCTGCTGCTAGACCAAATTTTATGAAAATTGCGCCTTTGTATCATGCGTTGGCGGCGACGGATTGGTGTAAACCGAGTTTGATACATACTGGGCAACATTACGATGCCAATATGTCAGATGCATTTTTTGATGATTTGAAAATGCCAAAACCAGACTTTCATCTCGAGGTGGGTAGTGGTTCACATGCTGAACAAACTGGCAAAGTCATGATGGCGTATGAAAAGATAGTGATAGAGAATCGTCCTGATTGGATCATTGTCGTGGGTGACGTCAATCCCACCATTGCATGTGCGCTTGTAGGCGCAAAATTATGGATACCAGTTGCACATTTAGAGGCGGGTTTACGTAGTGGTGATATGCGTATGCCAGAGGAAGTAAATCGAGTACTTACAGATAGAATCGTAGATTTACTTTGGACGCCATCGATTGATGGAAATGAAAATCTTAAACATGAAGGTGTTGATGATAATAAAGTAGATCTCGTCGGCAATATTATGATCGATTCATTCGAGATGATGCGTGTGGAGATTGAAAATGATAATACAGCTGAGAGTCATGGCCTTATGGCGAATCAATTTGCTGTGGTAACTATGCATCGCCCATCGAATGTGGATAACGAACAAACGCTTTCTGAGATTGTTAATCAATTGTTAGCGGTTTCTGAAGATTGCCAATTAGTATTCCCAGTGCACCCTAGAACACGCCAAAAGTTAATAGACTTTGGAATGATGAGTAGACTTGAACAGGCGGCGAATATATTGGTGATTGAGCCTCAGGGGTATATTCAATTTATGAATCTAGTCACGCAGTCAAAACTTGTGATTACTGATTCTGGTGGCATTCAAGAAGAAACGACGTATTTGGGTATTCCATGTCTTACCTTGCGAGAGAATACTGAACGACCAATTACTATTACTCACGGGACAAATCAGCTGATTAAGCCTGATGTACTCGCAGTATCTGTTAGTAATGTTTTGGCCGGTGATTGGAAACAAGGTCAGTGCCCAGAGTTGTGGGACGGAGCAACTGCTCAGCGTGTCGTTGAAAGCTTACACAAGAGAATCAAATAAAAAACTATTTGAAACGTCTAGGTATAAAAGGAAGTGGTAGGCGCGGGTAGGAATTGAACCTCCGGCATCTGCCAAGTAATAGCAGTGCTCTGCCACTGAGCTACGCGCCTAATTCAAGAGTTAAAGTTGTGTCTTCAACGCGAGATACTATAGCGAAAGCAGATTGATATTTATGTGTAAGAGTTCAAATCTTGGTGAAATATAGATCTGGGCCGTTAGTGTTGTTTTTTGAGGAGAAATGTAGTTTTGGTGATTTGTCCGAGAGAGTAATTTGCCAATGCTTGATGACTATTGCAATTATCCATCCAATTTGCTTTGCGCCAGCTGTTTCGTGTGAGCGAATAGATGGAGCGTTTTCTACGGATATTCTGCTAAGGCTGCTTGCATAATTATGTTCTTTCATCCAGGTGTCTGCGGTATCCCAGAGTGCGGCAAATAAAATGGTAAAGCGTTTCTTGGGTGTGACATAGACATCGTAATCCCAGACGGCGTTTTCAGGGAAATGATATGTTGCTCGCACTTGATCTTCTATGTACTTGGATTTTATTAACCATAAGCACCCTTGAAGTTTGCCATTTTGTTCTGCAACCAGGCAGACAGAGCCTTGTTGAAAGCGATTTTCTATCACTTGTTTTGGGCGCTGTAATTCATCAAGAATTTTTTCTGGTTTATTCAGCCAGCTAAATTTGTAGCGATTAAGCTTGTGTGTGGGAACCCTTGGCGTTTTATAAACCGGCTGAGAATAAAATCGATAATGATGCATTTCGATCCCAAATAATTTTTCTAACATTGTAGAGATCAAATAACTTGCAGTTGATGAATAACCAAGCTGCTGTGTTAGAGATTTTAAACGTTTCATTATTGATATTATGAAAATTCGTCAGTGGTTTGAGGGTTCGCTAGCATGATAGTATTAGCGTATTTCAATGTGCGTAATTATCAAACTGATTTGTCGAGCTGAGTATATAAAATAACCAAAATTATATACACTAAGCCCTGAATACTGCTTGGTAATAAAACATTATTCATAGAGATAGAGGCTATAAGGTTTTCTGGTTCTACTCTATCATGTTCTTGGATTTCAATAATGGGCTGGATTTCATAAGTTGATGAAACTGGTTGGCAAATATTTATTAAAAAATTAGATAAAGCATGAAAAAAAGCTTAAAAGACCTTCGGACCGAGATTGATCAGATCGATCAACAATTACTGACGCTGATTTCTGAGCGTGCTAATTGTGCTTCTGAGGTAGGTGCATGCAAGAAAGCTAATGGAGAAGATGATTGTCAATTTTATCGTCCAGAAAGAGAAGCAAATATATTACGTAAAGTTGCACAACAGAATCCTGGCCCACTCGCTGATGAAGAAATGGCTCGCTTATTCCGTCAGATCATGTCTGCATGTTTGGCGGTCGAGAGGCAGCTGAATATTGCATTTCTGGGTCCGGCAGCTACCTTCACAGAAGAGGCTGCACTGAAACACTTTGGGCATTCCGTGAAAACCACTGCAATTAATTCAATTAGCGAGGTATTTCGAGAGGTGGAATCTGGTGAAGCAAATTACGGTGTTGTGCCTATTGAAAATTCTACAGAAGGTGTCATTACACACACGCTTGATAATTTTACTCGCTCATCATTAAAGATTGTTGGCGAAGTTGAATTACGCATTCATCATTACTTATTGTCGCGTGAAACTGACATTAGCAAGATTTCTGTCATTAACTCACACCAGCAATCACTTGCACAGTGCCGTAAATGGTTAGATGCAAACTTAAGCGCAATACCAAGAGAAGCTGTTGGTAGTAATGCTCAAGCAGCATTGATAGCGCAGCAACAAGCGAATTCGGCTGCAATTGCGAGTCGTTCTGCGGCAGAAAAATATAACTTAAACGTGTTGGCAAGTAATATTGAAGATATGCCTGATAATACTACTCGTTTTTTAATTATTGGCTCAAACTCAGTTGCACCATCCGGTGTTGATAAAACTAGTTTGTTGGTGAGTGCGCCAAATAAGCCAGGTGCGTTACATAGCTTGTTAGAACCATTTGCAAAGCATGATGTGAGTATGACACGTATAGAATCACGACCATCACACAGCGCTAACTGGGAATATATTTTTTTCTTGGATTTAGAAGGACATGTTGAGGACCAGTCTCTTAAACTTGCATTGCAAGAGTTGAGTGATGTATCCGATATGATCAATATCCTTGGATCATACCCTAAAGCTGTCTTATAAAGTTAATCCGATGGTAAAAACAGTATGTGTTATTGGGGTTGGTTTAATCGGTGGCTCATTAGCGTATGGACTTCGAAAGCAAAACTGGTGTGAATCAATTATTGGCATTGATGCACATCAGCATGTGATTGATGAGGCCAAAAGGCTAAATGTTATCGATAGCGGTTACACTAGTATTGATGAATGTCCTGTTATTCCAGATGTTGTCGTTATTGCAGTGCCAGTCCTGAAAATTGGCAAAGTATTTGAGCAGTTAACATCATGGGTAAGTCAGTGCAAAGCGATTACAGATGTTAGTAGTACAAAGCAAAGCGTTATTGAAGACTTTAATCGGGTTTTCGCAGAGCAATCATTTAGTTGTTTTGTTCCAGGACACCCAATTGCAGGTAGAGAGCAAAGCGGCGTTAATTCAGCTATTGATAATTTGTTTGCTAATAGGAAAGTTATTTTAACACCTACACAGCAGACTGGTGAAGATAGTCTGAAACTTGTGACTGATATGTGGCAACAAGTTGGTGCTAATGTGGAGCAATTGAATGCACAAGATCATGATCAGATATTGGCAGCGACCAGTCATTTGCCGCATGCATTAGCATTCTCATTAGTACATTGCTTGTCTACACAATCGCATACTGAAGAAATCTTTCGTTACGCGGCAGGGGGCTTTGCAGATTTCTCACGCATTGCTTCGAGTGATCCAGTTGTATGGCGAGATATCTGTTTAGCTAATCGAGAAGAGTTATTAAATGCGTTATCACTTTTTGATCGAAGTTTGAAGCAACTTAAAAATGGTTTGCAATCAAGTGATGGCAAAGTTTTGGAAAAATTGTTTTTAGATGCTAAGAAGGCCAGAGACAAATATACCAATTTCTAGCGCTAATATATTAAATCTAAATTTTTAAATACATACTGTTTTGAAATATATTGTAGAACCACGCAAAAATGCTCAGGGTGAAATAACTGTTCCTGGAGATAAGTCTATTTCACATCGATCTATCATGCTTGCTTCCATTGCTGAAGGGACTTCTCAAGTAACAGGTTTTTTAGAGGGAGAAGACTGTTTGGCAACTATGAACGTATTCAAGAACATGGGTGTTCAGATTGAATGCAAAGGGCAGGGGAAGCTGTCCATACACGGTGTGGGAAGAAATGGTCTATCTCTACCAAATAAAACACTGGATATGGGTAACTCGGGTACTTCGATGCGGTTGTTATCGGGGTTGCTTGCAGGACAATCATTTGAAACTGAATTGGTTGGCGATAGCTCATTGATGAAGCGACCTATGCGTAGAGTGTGTGATCCACTCAACCAAATGGGTGCCAATGTCACAACCAACGAAGATGGTACGCCGCCAGTGCTGATCAAGCCAGTTGATCATCTAGAGGCGATTAGTTATGAGCTTCCTGTGGCTAGTGCGCAAGTAAAGTCAGCAATTTTATTGGCTGGATTATATGCGCAAGGCAAAACCACAGTGAGAGAATCTAAAATTACCCGCGATCATACTGAACGCATGCTGGAATCATTTAGTTATCCTTTAGAAGTCGAGGCTGGGTATGTGTCAGTCGATGGTGGGAAACAGTTGCAAGCCACAGATATACACGTGCCGGCAGATATTTCTTCAGCAGCATTTTTTATAGTCGCTGCATGTATTGCTAATAAAGGCGATATTACTATCCACAATGTCGGCATGAATCCAACACGCACAGGCGTGCTGGATATCTTGCAACAAATGAATGCCAATATCGAAATACATGATCAAGCTATGATGGGCGGAGAGCCCACTGCATCAATTACTGTGCAGACAAGTCAACTTAAAGGTATTGATGTGCCTACTCATCTAGTGCCTTCAGCAATTGATGAATTTCCTATTATATGTATCGCCGCTGCCTGTGCGGATGGTGTCACACGTGTCACAAATGCAGAGGAATTGCGTGTAAAAGAAAGCGATAGGATCAGTCAGGTTGCTAATGGTCTAAAAGAACTTAATATAAAAGTAGAAGAATTCGCTGATGGGTTGACTATTACCGGTGGAGAATTCTCAGGCGGTATGATCGAAAGTGGCCATGATCATCGCGTAGCCATGGCGTTTGCAGTGGCATCATTGAGGGCGAACTCAAATATTGAAATTACTGATTGCCAGAATGTTGCGACCTCTTTTCCAGGTTTTGTTGAGCTAGCCAATTTAGTTGGTTTGAGAGTTAATGTCGTCTAATAATTCTAAACAAATTCCAGTAGTGACTATTGATGGCCCAGCAGGTGTTGGCAAAGGGACACTGGCAAAAAAGCTAGCTGATATGTTTGAGTTCAATTATTTAGACAGCGGAGCTGTGTATCGAGCATTGTCGGTGAAAGCGCTGAAAGAAAATATTCCATTAGATAATGTATCTGAGCTAATTAAACTGGCTAGTCAGCTAAGTTTGGAGTTTCCCCAAGAAAAACGTTTTGCCGCCCATATTGACGGCGAAAATATTGATGCCAGCTTGAGATCAGAAGAATGCTCTAGTTATGCTTCACAGGTAGCAGAGATTAGTGACGTTAGAATTGAGCTTTTGGCACTACAACGAAGATTTCAGCGTGCGCCGGGATTAGTTGGCGATGGGCGAGATTTGGGTACCGTGGTGTTCCCACAGGCAGAAGTTAAGATATTTCTTGATGCGAGCTGCGAAGAAAGAGCCCAAAGACGATATAAACAGTTGATTGACCAAGGAATTAGTGCTAATTTTGACCACCTTTTCGACAGCATTCGTGCGCGAGATGAGCGCGACCGTACGCGTAGTGCGGCTCCTTTGGTTGCGGCCAAGGATGCAATGGTGATTGATTCTACACAGATGTCTATTGAAACCGTAGTGAGTAGCTCGGCTGCAATCGTTCGAGAACGATTGTTTATGGAATAAGTAGAGTCAGTTTTATATTAACTAACAAGTATTATATATATTGAAGTTTAAATTTTATGAGCGAGAGTTTTGCTGAATTATTAGAAGAGAGTTTCTCTAATCTAAACATGAAACCTGGTTCCATTGTTGATGGAACTGTTATTGATATTCGAAACGATGTCGTTGTGGTCAGCGCTGGGCTTAAGTCCGAAGGCGTAATTCCTATTGACCAATTCAAAAATGAGCGTGGTGAAACCAATGTTGCCGTTGGTGATGTGGTTGAAGTTGCACTCGATGCTGTTGAAGACGGTTATGGTGAAACTCGTCTATCACGTGAAAAAGCACGCCGTGCTAAAGCATGGAGCGAGCTAGAGCGAATTAGTGAGTCTGGTGAAACTATTTCTGGAATTATTACTGGAAAAGTTAAAGGCGGGTTCACTGTTGAATTACCTGATATTCGTGCATTCCTTCCAGGTTCATTAGTTGATGTCAGACCTGTTCGTGACACGGCTTATTTAGAAGGTAAAGAGTTAGAGTTCAAAGTTATTAAGCTTGATCAGCGTAGAAACAATGTCGTGGTATCACGTCGTGCTGTCGTAGAAACAGAATACAGCGCAGAACGTGAAACATTATTAGAGAGCTTGCAAGATGGCAGCGTGGTTAAGGGTATTGTTAAGAACTTAACTGATTACGGTGCGTTCTTAGATCTTGGCGGTGTTGATGGCTTGCTACATATCACTGATATGGCATGGAAACGCGTTAAGCATCCTTCTGAAGTTGTGGCCATAGGCGACGAGATTGAAGTGAAAGTGTTGAAGTTTGATAAAGACAAGACACGCGTGTCACTTGGTTTGAAGCAGCTTGGTTCTGATCCATGGGCTGACTTAATGCGCCGTTTCCCAGAGGGTTCTAGAACCTTTGGTAAAGTTACAAACATTGCTGATTACGGTTGCTTTATTGAAATTGAAGATGGCGTGGAAGGATTGGTCCACGTGTCTGAAATGGACTGGACTAGCAAAAATGTTAATCCAGCTAAGATCGTTGCACTTGGTGACGAGAAAGAAGTGATGGTGTTGGATATAGACGAAGAGCGCCGTCGAATATCTTTAGGTATCAAACAATGCCAATCAAATCCTTGGGATGAGTTCGCAGCAACTCATGACAAAGGAAGTAAAGTTAGTGGCCAGATCAAGTCAATTACTGACTTTGGAATTTTCATTGGTCTTGATGGTGGAATTGACGGTTTGGTACATTTATCTGACATCTCTTGGAGTGATACTGGCGAAGATGCGATTCGCAATTTCAAGAAAGGTGAGGAAATTGAAGCCATTGTACTTGCAGTCGATGCAGAGCGTGAGCGTATTTCATTAGGCATTAAGCAGCTTGATAAGGATCCTCTATCAGCTTATCTAGCCGAGCATGCTAAAGGTACTATTGTTAACGGTGTCGTTAAAGAAGTTGATGCGAAAGCAGCGACTGTAGAATTAGCTGAAGGAATCGATGGTGTGTTACGAGCAACTGAGTTTGCTCGCGATAAAATTGAAGATTTGCGAACTGTGTTAAAAGAAGGTGAAGCAATCGAAGCTAAATTTATTGGTGTCGATCGTAAAACACGCGCATTAACTCTCTCAATAAAAGCTAAGGAAGAGCAAGAAGAAGCAGATGTTTTGTCAGATTACAGTAGTAGTAATACTGGTGGTGGCTCTACTTCTTTGGGAGATATTCTGAAGGAACAGATGGGCGACTAATTATAATTCATTACTAAAGGGTCAGTTCGGTGGGGAATGTAATAACTAAATCTGAGTTGATAGAAAAGATTGCGCAAAAGCAGAATCATTTGCAGCATAAAGATATAGAGCTTTCTGTCAAAAGTGTCATAGAGCAAATGAGCGATGCGCTTTCCTCTGGAGAGCGTATTGAAATCAGAGGCTTTGGTAGTTTTTCATTACATTTTCGACCGCCACGTGTGGGTCGAAATCCTAAAACAGGAGAGACCGTTTCCCTTCCTGGTAAGTATGTGCCGCATTTCAAGCCAGGCAAAGAATTAAGAGAGCGAGTTAATAAAGACCTGGACAAAGAAGATAATAGTTAGTTTAAGATATTGTCTTTTATCTAATGCTGATTGCTAACTTTTAATTCGCTTAATTTTCTAGAAACATCTAATCCTTGACGATATTCAATAATGACTAATCGCCTGGTGATTGTTGCGCTGGACTACCCTAGTCCAGAATTGGCATTACAGTTTGTTGATAAAATCCAACCAGATTCGTGTGCCTTAAAAGTCGGCTTTGAACTATTTTTGTCTGGTGGCCCCCAATTTGTTGAGAAATTAGTAACTAAGGGATTCAGGATATTCCTTGATCTTAAATTTCACGATATTCCTAATACTGTTGCTCAAGCTTGTTGTGTAGCTAGTAAGTTGGGTGTATGGATGATAAATGTGCATGCATCTGGTGGGAGTGAAATGATGTTGGCTGCACGTGATGCGATTGGAAAGTTTGGCCCATCAGATCGACCTAAATTAATTGCTGTTACTGTTCTCACTTCTATGAACCAGGATGCGTTATCTGCTATCGGTGTGAGAGGAAATGTCGATCAGGTTGTCACGAATTGGGCAGCAATGGCAGAACAAGCAAAGTTAGATGGTGTTGTTTGCTCGGCTCAGGAGGCAGCTATTATTCGCGAGCAAAGCAATCAAGATTTTATGATTGTGACACCCGGTATTCGTTTGCCTAGTGATAATAACGATGATCAAAAGAGGATTGTTAGCCCTTTAGATGCTCGTATAGCAGGAGTTACACACATTGTAGTTGGCAGACCGATTACACAAGCTCAGGATCCTTGCGCTGCATTAGAAGTATTTCAAAAAGCGTTTATTAGTACGTAATGCACGTTGTTCGTTTACGTTGCTTCGATTGCTTAATTAAACTAGATCTACGCTCATTTACTTAGCGTTGAATTTCTAATAATTAAGTCAATTGGAGACACTTCATGCGAAAATTATATTTGATAGCTGCATTAGTTGTAGCTTTATTTGTTGCTGGTCCATTAGCAGCATCACCTATTAATATTAATCAAGCCACAGCCCAACAGTTAGCTGAAAATTTGAAAGGAGTGGGCCTGAAAAAAGCCCAAGCGATAGTCCGATACCGAGAGAAAATCGGTGGTTTCCAAACTCAGGATCAACTTCTTGATGTTAAAGGTATCGGTACAGCTACTCTAGATAAGAATCAAGGTATCATTTTGTTAGAGTAGCTTTATTAGTCATGCGCTAAAAAAGGACTCACTATTCTGTGGGTCCTTTTTGTTTATATCGTCATATCAATTGGGTATCATCATTTAATAAAATTTACTTTAGAGATGAATTTATGAAAAAGATTCGCAAAGCCATATTCCCAGTTGCTGGTATGGGAACCCGATTTCTACCTGCTACTAAAGCGAATCCTAAGGAAATGCTACCGATTGTTGATAAACCTTTAATTCAATACGCTGCAGAGGAAGCTGTTGAAGCAGGTATTGAAGAATTGGTGTTTATTACAGGGAGAAGTAAGCGCTCAATTCCTGATCACTTCGATAAAGCCTATGAGCTTGAAGCTGAACTAGAGACGAAAGGTAAAACTGTTATGTTAGATGTTGTCCGTAATATCCTTCCTGCCGGCATTTCATGTATATATATAAGGCAAGCTGAAGCATTGGGATTGGGGCATGCCGTACTGTGCGGTAAACCTGTTGTGGGTAACGAGCCATTCGCGGTAATTCTGGCAGATGATTTAATTGATAGCTCTTCTAAAGGTTGTTTAAAACAGATGGTCGAGATCTACGAGCGCGAGAATAGTGGTGTCATTGGCGTGCAAAAAGTCCCTCAAGAAACAGTAGGGAGCTATGGTGTTATTTCTGGTGATCAGGTGAATGATAATTTGTGGAGAATCTCTGGCATCGTTGAGAAACCGAAACCAGAACAAGCACCTTCGAATATAGCTGTAGTCGGCCGTTATATTCTCGATGGATCAATATTTGAAATTCTCGAAAATACTGATACAGGGGCAGGTGGCGAACTTCAATTAACCGATGCCATTGCCAATCAAATTAAGCAGCGTTCAGTCTATGCGTATGAATTTGAAGGTCGTCGATATGACTGTGGAAGTAAGCTAGGCTATCTACAAGCAACCGTTGAGTATGGAATGAAACATGCTGAAATTGGAAGTGATTTTACTGATTATTTACAGAGTCTAAAAAGCTAATTTTTTGTTAGAACAAAAAACTTATTAACTGATCTCAACAATCACCGCATCACATTCAAATACTTGAAGTGCAGATCAGAATTTGTTGAATTTTCTGGAATTAAGTCGATTGTTAGATTTCTCTAAAAGTTGCGAAAGTAACTTGGCTCCTCGGGACGGGCTCGAACCGCCGACCTAGTGATTAACAGTCACCCGCTCTACCAACTGAGCTACCGAGGATCAGGAAGGCCGAGATGTTACTGGTCTCTTAAGGTTCGGTCAACTCTCGGAATTTTCTATCGACTATCGTAATTTCCACCACGCTTATCTCATCTCCTAGTGAATTATATAGAAATGTGAACTACTACTAGCACACGAGAGTTAATACGTTAGGTAATTCACTTTTCGCATTGATTCGTAGTACTACAATTCCTATCCATGTAATGGGCTTAGTATATGGCTCTTACACAGATCATCAGACGGTTTCTACCAGTTAGCCGAGGTGGTTTTTTGAGTGCTGTTGAACTCAATACAGTAGCCGAAGGAACGTCATGGAGTCTTAGGGATTAAGGAGAATTTTGGGTGAGTAGTGTTGCAATAATGGAATATGAGGGCCACCAAATTAGGCTGGTCGAACAAGAAACTGGAGACATGTGGTTTGTTGCTGCAGATGTCTGCCGTTGTGTATGTCTTGCTATTAATAGTCGTACAGGTAAACCTAACGTCACTGTAGCTACTAGAGAGTTATCTGATACCCAGAAAGAAAAATTTCGTGTTGATACTCCAGAGAACCCAAAAAATCCATGGATTGATATGATGATTGTTTCAAAGGACGGCTTGATGCAAATGCTTAGTCTGTCTGACACGCTTAAAGCACAGCAATTTAAGCAGTTTGTTGAGCAAGAGTATTCAAAGATGAATGCTGGCGCAAATTATTCTAATGCCAACACCGTAGAATAAAGATTTCTTTTGCAGCGCGCATTTAATATTGCGTGCTACTTTCAACCTAAAACCTCTTTAAGCCGCTGCATAGCATCGGCTAATTTTTCTTTTGAATTTGCAAACGAAATGCGCATGTAGCCTGGCAAACCAAAGGCTGTTCCAGGGACAACTGCAATGCCGCACTTAGTTAATAAATGTGTAGCAAAGTCCACGTCGTTTTCTACTCCAGAAATTCGCCTTATAGCATCATCAACATTGGCAAAACAGTAAAAAGTACCCTGAGATGGAGTGCAGCTAATACCATTTACTTTATTTAATTCTTCAATCACAAAATTATGTCGCTCCTCAAATGCGGCATTCATTTTGTTTACACATTCCTGGTCTGATGATAAAGCAGCTTCAGCGGCAGCCTGAGAAATTGAGCATGGGTTTGAGGTGCTTTGTGACTGAATATTTTTCATGGATTCAATGATATCAACACAGCCGGCAGCATAGCCAATACGCCAACCTGTCATCGAGTAAGCTTTCGATACACCATTAAGTACTATTGTCCTGGACTTTAATTCTGGGCACACCGACAAAATATTACTGAATTTCTCATTGTTAAATAAAATGTGCTCATACATATCATCAGTGGCGATTAAGATTTGAGGATGCTTGAGCAATACTTCAGCTAGGCTCTCAAGTTCACTTGCGGTGTAGCAAGTCCCAGTTGGATTGGACGGACTGTTTAATACTAGCATTTTAGTTTTAGTGGAAATTTTGCTAGTCAGTTGTTTTGCAGTGATCTTAAATGATTGAGTGTGATCAGCTATGATGAAGGCAGGAATGCCATCAGCCAATAACACCATGTCAGGATAAGAGACCCAGTATGGTGCAGGAATAATGACTTCGTCACCTTGTTCAATAACGGCCTGACACAGGTTGTAAAAACTTTGTTTGCCACCATTAGAAATTAAAATTTCATTTGGGCTATAAGTTAGTCCATTATCACGTTCAAATTTGTCGATAACAGCTGCTTTAAGAGAATTTGTTCCACCCACTGGAGTGTATTTGGTTTTTCCTGCCTTAATAGCATCTATTGCGGCTTGTTTAATATGCTCTGGAGTGTCAAAGTCTGGCTCGCCTGCAGCTAAATTAATAACATCCACTCCTTCAAGTCGGAGTTGATTGGCTTTTGCAGTGACAGCTAGAGTTGGCGAGGGTTTGATCCTTCTCACGCGGGAAGCTAATTTAATGTCCAATTGCGTATAATTTCCTTATAAATACTTTCAATATAATTTCCGATCGTGATCATACTGTATTTTACTAGTCTCGATAAAGCGAATGACTAAAGAATTTCGAATAGAATCATCATTTGAGCCGTCAGGTGATCAACCGACTGCGATTGCTGAGTTAACTGAAGGTTTAAATGACGGGCTAGCACACCAAACTCTGTTGGGGGTAACAGGTTCAGGCAAAACATTTACTATTGCTAAGGTCATAGAACATGTGCAACGTCCCACAATCGTATTGGCTCCAAATAAAACCTTAGCTGCACAGCTATATGGAGAAATGAAATCGTTTTTTCCACGTAACTCTGTCGAATACTTCGTTTCTTACTATGATTATTACCAACCTGAAGCTTATGTGCCTTCAAGCGATACCTTCATAGAGAAGGATGCTTCAGTTAATGACCATATTGAGCAAATGCGTCTATCAGCGACTAAAGCATTATTTGAGCGAAATGACACTATTATCGTAGGCACAGTGTCTGCGATTTACGGTCTTGGTGATCCGCGCTCATATTTGAATATGGTGTTGCATCTCGATCGTGGTGATATTACAGATCAACGAACATTACTCAGACGTTTAGCTGAGTTGCAATATAAGCGCAATGATATAGAACTAAAACGTGGCACATTCCGCGTGCGTGGAGAAGTAATTGATGTGCATCCAGCAGAATCTGAGCGAGAAGCAATACGGATAGAATTATTCGACGATGAAATTGAGCAGTTGAGTTATTTTGATCCTCTCACCGGAGAAGTGTTGAGGAGAGTGCCTCGATTGACAGTATATCCTAAATCACATTATGTGACTCCAAGAGGTGTGATACTTGAGGCAATTGGTTCAATCAAAGAAGAACTTAAGGGCCGTCTAACTGGGTTGAGGGATATTGAAAAACTAGTTGAAGCGCAACGACTAGAGCAGCGAACTCAATATGACTTAGAGATGTTACAAGAGCTTGGTTATTGCAACGGCATTGAAAACTACTCTCGCTATTTAAGTGGACGTGGGCCTGGCGAACCCCCTCCTTGTTTGTTGGACTACCTTCCGGATAATGCATTGATGGTCATGGATGAAAGTCATGTGTCTGTTCCTCAGTTTGGTGGAATGTATAAGGGTGATCGTTCGCGCAAGAGTACTCTGGTTGAATATGGGTTTCGTTTACCCTCAGCATTGGATAATCGTCCATTAAAGTTTGAGGAATTCGAAAATTTATCTCCTCAAGTAATATATATATCTGCTACTCCTGGTGATTATGAAACGGAAAAATCTTCTCAAGTTGTAGAACAAGTAGTTCGTCCCACAGGATTGATTGATCCAGTTATTGAAATACGCCCCGTGGCGTCTCAAGTAGATGATGCTTTATCAGAAATTAATCAACGTGCTGCAAAAGGTGAACGAGTATTAATTACTACGCTAACTAAACGCATGTCAGAGGACCTGACGGAGTATCTGGAAGAAAATGGTGCGCGTGTTAGGTACCTGCATTCCGATATTGATACTGTGGAAAGGGTGGAGATTATCCAAGACTTACGAAAAGGCGTATTTGATGTTTTAGTGGGTATTAACTTGTTGCGAGAAGGATTAGATATTCCTGAAGTTTCGTTAGTGGCAATTTTTGATGCTGATAAGGAGGGCTTTTTGAGATCAGATCGCTCCTTAATTCAAACAATTGGTAGAGCCGCAAGAAATCTAAATGGTAAAGCAATTTTATATGCAGATAAGATTACTGGTTCAATGAAGCGTGCCATAGAAGAAACTGATCGACGAAGAACTAAACAGCAAGAATACAATAAAAAACACAATATTACTCCACGCAGTGTTGAGAAATCGATCGGTAACATAATGGAAGGAGCACAGTCACGTTACGATCAGCAGCGTTATAAACAAATGCATGAGATTGCAGAAGTTGATAGTGATTACCAAGTATTAACGCCAGAGCTAGCACTTAAGCAAATTCAGCAACTAGAACAGAAAATGTATGATTTTGCGCGCAACTTAGAATTTGAGGATGCCGCTAGAGTCAGAGATGAAATCCAGGGCCTAAAGAATTTTGCTTTGGGTAAGCCAAATGTCGAGGCAGGCTAGTATTTGTGTTTGATTTAAGTCCAGCTACAAATCGAAGTTTGTCTGTGCTACCTTTCGCAGTCCTGTTGGAGCGCTAAACATAAGCGTTAGTTGCAGGCGCGTAGCTCAGTTGGTTAGAGCACCACCTTGACATGGTGGGGGTCGTTGGTTCGAATCCAATCGCGCCTACCAAACATAATTGTATAAGTTGTTATAGATAATTTCGTAGTTTTAACTAAAAAATGTAATCAAGTGGTCTCTCGTATTGGCCACCACTGGAGAAATAAATGCCTCAAATCACTCTGCCAGACGGCAATACTAAATCATTCGATCAAGCAGTCACTGTTGCGGAAGTAGCAAAGTCGATTGGCCCCGGGTTGGCTAAAGCCACTATTGCGGGAAGAGTGAACGGTCAACTAGTCGATGCCTGTGTAGAAATCAGCGAAGATGCAGATTTATCAATTATCACAAGCAAAGACCAAGAGGGCTTGGAAATTATCCGTCACTCTTTTGCCCATTTGATTGGTCATGCAGTAAAGCAACTTTTCCCTACAGCAAAAATGGCGATTGGCCCAGTGATTGAAGACGGGTTTTATTACGATATTGAATACGAACGGAGTTTCACGCCTGAGGATTTAGAAGCCATTGAAAAGCGCATCAAAGAGTTAATAAGCGAAGATTATGATGTGATCCGCAAAGTAGTTTCGAAACAAGAAGCAGTGGATGCATTCACTTCACGCAATGAGCCATACAAAGTAGAAATCGCAAGTGAAATTCCAGACGGTGAAATTATTGCGCTATATCATCATCAAGAATACACAGACATGTGTCGAGGTCCTCATGTGCCTAATACACGTCACCTACGAGCGTTTAAATTAACTAAATTAGCTGGTGCATATTGGCGCGGCGATTCAAACAATCAAATGCTGCAGCGTATTTATGGCACCGCGTGGCCAGATAAGAAGCAACTTAAGCAATATATTCAACGCATAGAGGAAGCTGAAAAACGTGATCATCGCCGCTTAGGCAAACAAATGGATTTATTCCATTTCCAAGAAGAGGCGCCAGGTATGGTATTTTGGCATGCGCGTGGTTGGGAATTATATCGAACGGTAGAGACGTATATTCGAAAGATAGTTGCTGATCATGGTTATAACGAGGTGAATACTCCTCAAGTATTGGATCGCAGTTTGTGGGAGAAGTCAGGCCACTGGGATAAATTTGGCGATATGATTTTTTCCACTAAATCAGAAAATCGAGAATTTGCAGTGAAACCTATGAACTGTCCTGGCCATGTTCAAATATTCAATCAAGGTCTAAAGAGCTATCGTGACTTGCCTTATAAAATTGCAGAGTTTGGCTTAGTGCATCGAAATGAACCCTCTGGTACATTGCATGGCTTGATGCGCGCACGTCGCTTTGTACAAGATGATGCACATATCTTTTGCACTGAGGGCCAATTACAAGAAGAAGTTGCCAAGCTAATTAATCTGACATTCGATGTATATAAAGTCTTTGGTTTTGAGGATATCGAATTGGCATTGTCTACTCGGCCGGAACAACGTGTCGGCGAAGAGTCTTTATGGGACCAAGCGGAAGAGAGCTTAAAAGATTCACTAGAAAGCAAAGGTCTAGAATACCGCTTACAGCCTGGCGAAGGTGCTTTCTATGGGCCTAAGATTGAGTTCACTTTAAGAGATAGCTTGGCGCGTCGCTGGCAGTGTGGAACGATTCAGCTGGATTTTTCGATGCCGACTCGTCTAGATGCAAGCTATATCAGCGAGGACGGATCTAAGAAAACTCCTGTTATGATTCACCGAGCGATCCTTGGATCTTTGGAGAGATTTATTGGTATATTAATTGAGCACCATGCGGGAAATATGCCGTTTTGGATGGCTCCAGTTCAGGCGATGGTGCTGAATATTACTGACGCTCAGGCTGATTATGTGCAAAATGTACAAAAAATGCTGATAAATGAAGGCTTTCGGGTCAATCTTGACTTGAGAAATGAAAAAATAGGCTATAAGATTCGCGAGCACACAATTCAACGCGTTCCGTTCCTGTTGGTCGTGGGAGATCGAGAGGTGGAATCGCAGTCTGTGGCCGTCCGTACGCGTCAAGGTGAAGATCTAGGCTCAATGAAGATTGAGGACCTAGTGGCATTGTTTTCTGATCAGACAGCAAAGGGCATACATACTTAAAAGTTCTTAGGAGCAGCATATCAGTAGTAGTAAAGACGTTCGAATGAACGAAGACATTTTAGATGCACAAGTTAGATTGATAGATGCCGAAGGTGAAAATGTCGGCGTAGTTGCTACTGAAGAAGCGTTACGAATTGCGAGCGATGCGGAGCTCGATCTTGTTGAAATATCACCAAATGCACAGCCACCTGTGTGTCGCGTGATGGACTACGGCAAGTATAAATTTGAGCAGAATAAGAAAGCGCATCAAGCGAAAAAGAAACAAAAACAGATTCAGGTAAAAGAAATTAAATTTCGACCGGGAACTGAAGAAGGTGATTATCAGGTAAAGTTGCGTAAGCTGATAGAATTTTTGCAGGATGGTGATAAAACTAAAATCACTATTCGTTACCGCGGCAGAGAAATGCAGCACAAAGAATTAGGCGCTCAATTGTTAGATAGAATTGAAGCAGATTTGAGCGAATACGGTGACGTAGAACAACGTCCCAAAATGGAAGGCAGACAGCTGATTATGGTGTTAACGCCTTCTAAGAAAGCAAAGTAGTTTACAAATTATTTACAGGATTTTAGGAAATGCCTAAATTAAAAACAAACAGAGGCGCAGCGAAACGCTTTAAGAAAACTGCGACTGGCAAATTTAGATGCAAGCCATCACATTTACGTCATATTTTGACTAAGAAAAGCACCAAGCGGAAACGTCATTTGCGTTCTATCGATGTTGTAACAGAAGTAGATACGCCGATGATACGCAGAATGCTGCCGTACTCTTAATATACTTAAAGGAAACAAGAAATGTCTAGGGTAAAACGCGGAGTAACCGCACGTGCACGGCACAAGAAAGTTTTAGCTAAAGCTAAAGGATATTATGGTGCGCGCAAAAACGTTTATCGTGTAGCAAAGCAAGCTGTCACAAAAGCAGGTCAATATGCTTATCGAGACCGTCGTCAGAGAAAAAGACAATTCCGATCTTTGTGGATTGTGAGAATCAATGCTGCAGCCCGTCAGTTCGATATTTCATATAGCCGCTTAATTAATGGTTTGCAGAAAGCATCTATTGAAGTCGATAGAAAAGTATTAGCTGACTTAGCAGTGAATGATATTGCTGCATTTGGACAGTTAGCCGAGAAAGCCAAAGCTCAGTTATAAGTTTTGCTAGATTGGCTTTTAGTTGTAAAAGGGAAAGGTTCACCTTTCCCTTTTTATTTGGGGTAATCTAAACGCGTTATAACGCTTGATTTTTATAGTTTAAATTTATGAGTGACCTCGACGAGCTTTTACAAACTGCCAGTAGTGAAATCGAAGCGGCATCTGACTTAAAATCGCTAGAAGAATTGCGTGTCCAATACTTAGGTAAAAAAGGATTAGTCACCGAGCAGCTGAAGTCACTAGGTAAATTATCAGCCGAAGAGCGTCCTGCAGCTGGTCAACGTATTAATGAGATTAAACAGGCAATTCAGGCGAATCTAGATCGGCGGTCTACTCTTCTTGAAGAAGCTGCTATTGCAGAAAAGTTAAAATCTGAAGCAATTGACGTCACTTTGCCGGGAAGAACTTCTTCAGTAGGTTCATTGCATCCAGTCACCATAACTCTTCGCAGAATTGAAAAGTTATTTCAACGTCATGGCTTTGAAGTTGCAGATGGTCCTGAGATTGAGGATGACTTTCATAATTTTGAAGCGTTAAATATTCCTGCGCATCATCCTGCTCGTGCGATGCATGATACCTTTTATTTTGATGATGGATTATTGCTTCGTACGCATACATCTTCAGTTCAAATTCGCACTATGGAAAATTCACAGCCACCAATACGTATTATTGCACCTGGTCGTGTTTATCGTTGTGATTCTGACATTACTCATAGCCCCATGTTTCACCAAGTAGAGGGCTTGCTTGTTGATACTGAAGTAAACTTTGCACAACTCAAAGGTCTGGTGATTGAGTTTTTACATGCCTTTTTTGAGAATGATCAATTAGGTATTCGTTTTAGACCATCTTATTTCCCTTTTACTGAGCCATCAGCAGAAGTTGATATTGAGTGGCATGACGAGCAAGGCAATTCGAATTGGCTGGAAGTTATGGGGTGTGGAATGGTGCACCCAAATGTATTTAAAAAGGTGGGTATAGATTCAGAAAAATATAATGGTTTTGCATTTGGTGTGGGGGTAGAGCGTTTAGCAATGTTGTATCACGGTGTACGTGACCTGAGAATGTTTTATGAAAATGATTTGCGTTTCTTGCGCCAGTTTTCTGCGTAGATAATAATTTGATGAAGACGAGAGTGTTAACGTGAAATTCAGCGAAAATTGGTTGCGACAATGGGTGAGCCCGGATGTATCAAGCGAGCAGCTTGGGCATCAGTTGACCATGGCCGGTTTAGAGCTGGATGGCCTTGAAGCTGCCGCACCAAGTTTACAAGGTGTAATTGTAGCAAAAATTGAATCTACAGCACCTCACCCAGATGCTGATAAATTACAAGTATGTCAAGTGAATGTTGGTGGTGGGGAGAAGCGACAAATCGTATGCGGAGCTAAAAATGCACGTGCTGGATTAACTGTTGCGTTAGCAACAGTAGGTTCGATGTTGCCAGGTGGAGTGAAAATTAAAGCAGCAAAATTGCGCGGTATCGAATCATTGGGAATGTTATGCGCTTCATCTGAGCTTGGTTTAGACGAAGAAAGTGATGGTATTCTAGAGTTAGGTGATGAGTTAACAGAAGGTTCTTCGTTAACTGATGCTCTAGATCTAAATGATGTTGTATTTGATATTGATCTAACGCCTAATCGCTCGGACTGTTTAAGTATTGAAGGAATTGCAAGAGAGACATCGGCACTTTATCAATTGCCAATAAATGCGACTAAAATTTCAAGCGTTAGACAGGATAGCAATGATCAATTTCCAGTAGATGTGGAAAACCCAGAAATATGTCCACGATATTGCGGGCGTCTGCTTCGAAATGTGAACGCATCAGCGAACACACCGATTTGGATGAAAGAACGCTTACGTCGCGGCGGTATACGTTGTATAAATATAATAGTCGATATTGGTAACTACGTAATGCTTGAGCTGGGTCAGCCAATGCATGCATTTGATCTAGATAAGCTTAGCGAAAAAATTATTGTGCGTAGGGCAAGTAACGGTGAAAAGCTGGTATTGCTTGATGGAAAAGAGATTGCGCTGAAGAAAGATAACCTTGTTATTGCAGACACAAAGCGTGCTTTAGCGTTAGCAGGAGTTATGGGTGGAAGTGATTCTGCTGTAGGGTTAGAAACTAACAATATATTTTTAGAGTGTGCGTACTTTGATCCTATTGCTATTGCCGGGAAAGCGCGTGACTTTGGATTGCATACTGAGTCTTCGCATCGTTTTGAGCGAGGTGTCGATCCGGAATTAGCCTTACGCGCCATTGAGCGAGCGAGCGAGCTTATTAAAACACATGCCGGAACAGCGATCATAGCTGGTCCAGTGAATGAAATCTTTAGCCAGCAACATCTCCCGGTGCGCAAAGAAATCTGTTTATCAATTCCTAAGGTCGCTAAAATATTAGGGATCGATATAGATGCTCATGAAGTTACAAGTATTTTGCAAGCTTTACACTTTACTGTGACTTCGAAAGATGATTCCCAGGTATTAGTAACAGCTCCAAGTTATCGTTTCGATATAGAGTTTGATGTTGATCTAATTGAAGAGATTGCTCGGCTTAAAGGATACGATCAGTTTCCAACTCAAACACTGTCCTCAAATTTGACCTTTTCTGCTAGTAAGAAAAAATCTGATGCGATTTTTTCTATACAGGAAAACTTTTCTGCGCTGGGCTATAACGAGGCAGTTACGTTCAGTTTCACTGAGCAAAAACATTGTTTGTTATTCTTTGATGGAAAACCCAAACAATTAGCTAACCCTATTTCAACTGGTTTATCTAATATGCGTACTAGTGTGTGGCCAGGGTTATGTGAGGCGGCAAGTTATAATTTAAAGCGCCAACAGACAACAACAAAGTTATTTGAAGTTGGGCGAAAATATTTAGTTTCAGAAAATCGGCTAGAACAAACTGAAGTAATTGCTGGTGTGGCGGTTGGCGAGACGAATCCTAGACAATGGGGAGTAGCGACAAGGTCGATTGATTTCTATGATGTAAAAGGAGATCTAGAACAATTATTTGAAAAAATGGGTTTATTAGAGAAGGTAAGTTATAAAGCTCATTGTCAAAAAGGTCTACATTCAGGCAAAACAGCGCAAATATTGGTTGATAATCAACCAATAGGAGTCATTGGTAGTTTACATCCAAATGTACTGAAGCCTTTGGGGTTGGCAAAGCGAGAAGTAGTGGTTTTTGAGATGAATATGAATGAGAGACTGTTATATGCACCTATAGAGACATTTCAGGCCTGGTCTAAATTTCCTCAGGTAAGGCGTGATCTGTCGTTTACAGTAGCTGCAGAGACCGCTGCACAGCATTTATTGGATGAAATCTACGCCTTACAAATAAGTGAGTTGCAAGATATAGTTATTTTTTCAGTATATCAGGGGGAAGGTGTGCCTTCTGGAGCAAAAAGCGTGTCTTTAGGCTTGATTTTACAGGACTTTTCTAGCACTCTTACAGAACAAAAAATAGAACAAACCATGACAGACATCATTTCTCTTCTGGCAGGCAAATTTAACGCGGAGTTGAGAAACACCTAAGACTATGGCATTAACTAAAGCAAATATGGCTGAGAATTTATTTGAGGAACTCGGCCTTAATAAAAGAGAAGCCAAGGAATTGGTAGAAGTGTTCTTTGAAGAAGTTCGATTAGCGCTGGAGGAAGGCGAAGAAGTTAAATTATCCGGTTTCGGAAATTTTATACTTCGAGATAAAAGCCAGCGTCCTGGTCGAAATCCGAAGACTGGAGAGGAAATACCCATAACGGCTCGGCGAGTGGTGACATTCCGTCCTGGGCAAAAACTAAAATCAAGGGTAGAAGAATATGCTGGAAGCCAGCAATAATAGCGAATTGCCTGCAATCCCCACCAAGCGTTATTTTACAATTGGTGAGGTGAGTGAGCTATGTGATGTAAAACCACATGTTTTACGTTACTGGGAGCAAGAATTCCCAACACTTAAGCCTGTTAAAAGACGCGGTAACCGCCGATATTATCAACGTCACGATGTAATCCTGATTCGTCAAATTCGTAGTTTGCTTTACGAGCAAGGCTATACAATTGGTGGAGCAAGACAGAAATTAGCCGTGCCTGATGAAGCTGAAGAACCAAGTTCAGACTCTCTGCAAGTAATCCAACAAACTCGCGCTGAATTAGAAGACCTTCTGCAGTTTCTTACTCGCTAGCTGCGCTAGTTTTTTGTATAAACTATATATGAAATTCGGGGTGTAGCGCAGCCTGGTAGCGCACCGCAATGGGGTTGCGGGGGTCGAAGGTTCAAATCCTTTCACCCCGACCATAGGCAAATCACTCTTTACAAGATTATTCTCTAGACAGTGGGCGCTAAAAGATTGCCGTATAGAGGTTTCGGTATGTGTGATGCCGCTGTATCCTAGTAGTATTCAAAATTATTTTAATCCTTTAACTGTTTTTCATACTATGAATGTTAATTTAGAGCTGATATTAGTGATTGGCACGTTGATCACTGGATTAGTAGTGTTGTTAGATAAGTTGGTGTTTGCAGAAAAGCGTCGCAAGCGCATTTTGAACGAGACTTACGATGCAAAGTTCGTAGAAGGCGTTAGTTCTAATGTTAAACGTGAATACAAAGAGCCTTGGTATATTGATTACTCCCGCTCTTTTTTTCCAGTACTTCTAATAGTTCTAATTCTACGGTCATTTATAGCTGAACCATTCCGAATTCCTTCTGGTTCAATGATGCCAACTCTGCTTCATGGGGATTTTATATTAGTAAATAAATTTACTTACGGATTACGCTTACCCGTTCTTCACAATAAAGTATTGGCAAATAATTTACCACAAAGAGGCGAAGTTATTGTATTCAGGTATCCAAAAAACCCTTCTCTAGACTACATTAAAAGAGTAATTGGTTTGCCAGGTGACCGGTTGGAGTATCGAGACAAAACAGTTTATGTCAATGGTGAGGCTATGAAGCAAGTCGATCTGGGAATATATATTGGAAAAGGTCGAGACAGTGTGATGTCTGGATCTGAGAAAAAACAGGAAAATCTAAATACTATCAAGCATGATGTGTTAATTAATGAAAGAAGGCTATCAATAGACAGCGCTTGGACGATTCCAGATGGCCATTATTTTGTAATGGGTGATAATCGAGATAATAGTAATGATAGTCGTGTGTGGGGTATGGTGCCTGAACAAAATTTAGTGGGTAAGGCGTTCATGATATGGATGAACTGGGATATTTCTGAAGGTCAATTTGACTTCAGACGCATTGGAAAGAAAATTAAGTGAGGTGACTGTTGTGAAATTGACTAACAAACAAAATGGCATGTCGACTATCGTATTGATAGTGATTATTGGGTTATTTGGTTATGCAATATTTATTGGGCTAAAAATTACTCCAGTGTATATGGAGTATTTCTCAATAAAATCCGCTGTAGATGGGCTAGCTGATGAAATGCAAACTCGGCAAATTAGTAAGGCTCAATATATGGATTTGATGAGAAGGAGACTTAATATCAACTATGTGGATATCGATGGTCTTACACCAAGTCGTGATGGCTGTGATAAATCTAAAAAAGATCCTTTTTATTTTAAAACAGCAAAGAAAAGTACAGAAGTTGGAGTGAATTACGAAAAACGAATTCCTATGATTGCTAATATCGATTTTCTAATTAGCTTTGACTATATTCGTAGTATTGACCCCTTACAAAAGTAATTAATTTTATTCCTGTAGTGGAGTGTTTTCAGCAATTACCTAAAGAGATAACAACATCTAAGTTGTTTAATTCTGCGCTTACCCATCGTAGTGCGAGCAAAGATAATAATGAGCGCTTAGAGTTTCTGGGTGATGCGGTTTTAGGATTGGTGATCGCCAACATCCTATTTAAAAAGTTCCCTAACTGTGATGAAGGTGATCTTAGTCGTCTACGTGCTCACTTAGTATGTAAGCGAGCCCTCGCTGCATTAGCGAAAGAGGCAAAATTAAGTGAAGTATTAAGGTTGGGTGCAGGTGAGAAAAAGAGCGGTGGCCATTTTCGAGCTTCTATTTTAGCGGATTGTTTAGAGGCAATAATAGGAGCGGTATATTTGCTCAAGGGGTTTAACTTTACTTCAGAATTTATAAAGTCATTGTATGAAAAATCTTTAGAAGAACTTCCTGATATTGATGAACTCAAAGATCCAAAGACACGTTTACAAGAATATCTGCAATCAAGGCAAATTGATGTGCCAAGTTATATGTTGCTCAATGAATGGGGCGAAGGAAATAATAAGCGATTTAGTGTTAAGTGTTTTATTAAAGAGTTAAATGTAAGTTCTGAGGGTGAAGAGAAGAGTAAAAAAAAGGCTGAACAGTTAGCGGCTAGTAAATTGCTTCAGTCTTTGCTAAAGAAATAAAATAATATGGATGCACGCTGTGGATATGTGGCAATTATAGGGCGTCCAAATTCAGGGAAGTCGACATTATTTAATTGTTTGGTTGGGCAGAAAATATCTTCTATGAGTTATAGACCGCAAACGACACGACATCGTATTGTGGGGGTAAGAACAGACTCAGATTCGCAGTTTATTTTTCTCGATACACCTGGGATTCATCTTGGCGGTAGGCGTTTGCTGAATCGAGTGTTAAATAAAAATGCTCTAAATGTATTACATGATGTGCATTTGATATTCTGGTTAATAGATCGAGGGCAGTGGACACAAGAAGAAGATCATATAAAAAGGTCGCTTGAGAAAATCGACTGTCCTGTGATTTTGGTAGTAAATAAGATTGATAAATTAGAGCGTCGTGATGATTTGTTGGTAATATTGCAGAATCTATCGCTTAAATTCTCATTTGCAGAGATGATCCCGATTTCTGCAATAAAACAAGATAATATTAATGATTTGGTAGAAACTGGTAAGCGATATTTGCCGGAATCTGAATTTTATTACCCTGAGGAATACTTAACTGACCGCGATCAAAAGTTTATTGTTTCGGAAACGATAAGAGAAGCAGCGTTTATGTATTTGGAAAAAGAATTACCTTATGCAACCCATATTGAGATTGAAAAATATGAAAACCAAAATGAGTACGTGAATATATCTGCGGTTATTTGGATAGAGAAAGATGGTCAAAAAGCAATACTCATAGGTCGTAAAGGAGAGATGCTAAAAAAAATCGGGTCTCGAGCACGCAGCGAGATTCAAAAGCAAATTGATTCAAAAGTACACTTGGAATTGTGGGTTAAATTGAAAAAGGATTGGCAAGACAATCCGCAAATTGTCGGGGAATACGAGTCGTAATTGAGCTAATGCGCGTAGAACTAGAACCATCATATGTTTTGCATAGTCGCCCGTATCGCGAGACGAGCATGATTATATATGCGCTTACTGAACAGCATGGCATTGTGCATATGGTGTCCAGAGGCGCGAGGAAGAAAGGCAATAATAATTTACAACCTTTTACAAAAATGTATCTTTCGTGGTCAGGTCGTGGCGACTTAGTTTCGCTAACAAAGATTGAGCATGAGCATTCTCGTTATACAAGTAATTTCCGCGCACAGGTGCAATGCTTCTATCTGCATGAGTTAATCCTAAAGTTAATTCCAAAACTAAGTCCAGCACCAGAACTTTTTGATTTATATGAATACTCACTAGATTGCATGATAAATAATCCTGAAGATGAGTATATTCTACGAAATTTTGAGATTCGTTTGATGGCGATCATGGGTCATCCATTACAGCTTAGATATGATTACAACAATGATGAAGAAATACAGAAGCAACTATTGTATCGTTATGATCCAGATCTGGGACCAACGCAAACAACGCTGAAGCAAGCTCAATGGAATGTGGTAACAGGTAAATTATTGACTGATATAGAAGAGAATAATTTAACTGCTGAAAGTTTGCCTGAGGCTAAAATTTTTCTTCGCGGCATAATTAGACATTTTCTTCAAGGGAAGCCGCTAATGACTAGGCGACTATTAAAGGTAAATTAATTGGTTCAAAGTAGAGTGAAACTTGGAGTTAATTTGGATCATGTCGCAACCTTGCGACAAGCGAGAAATACTCCTTATCCAGATCTTATGCAAGCAATAAAGATTTCGGAATCTTGTGGTGCTGACGGCATCACATTGCATTTGCGTGAAGATCGCCGCCACATTCAAGATAAAGATATATATTCTGCACGTGAAGTCATTACAACAAGTATGAATTTTGAAATGGCCGCCACAAGTGAGATGCAAAAAATTGCGCTTCAAGTGAAGCCTGAATATTGCTGCATCGTCCCAGAGAAAAGAGAAGAGTTAACCACTGAAGGCGGGCTAGATGTATCTGCACATAGAGATAGATTGACTGATTTGATTGCAGCATTAAAAGAAGAAAATATTCTTGTGTCTTTGTTTGTTGAGCCTAATGCGTTGATTATTGATGTGGCGGCAGAGATAGGCGCAACAATTATAGAGATACATACAGGACATTACGCGGATAAGCATGGTCAACAGCAGCAGCATGAATTTGAGCGTATCAAAGATGCAGTAAGGCATGCTGCTGAACTTGGTTTGACAGTGAATGCGGGACATGGCTTACATGTAGGAAACGTTAAGCCGATTGCTGATATTGATAAAATGAATGAGCTAAATATTGGACACGCAATTGTTTCGGATTCGTTATTTGTAGGTTTGGAAAGTGCAATTCATAACATGCGTCATGCAATGGACGGTGAATCGTAATGATTTTGCTAGGTGCGGGAATTGATATAGTCGAAGTGCAGCGAATAAAAGATATTATTGAGAGACGCGGCGACAAATTTATAGAAAAAATAATGCACCAAAAAGAATTAGAAGAATTAGCTAATGTATCTAATTTAGAGGCCTTTGTTGCGAAGCGATTTGCCGTCAAAGAGGCTGCAGCAAAAGCACTGGGAACGGGTATAGGAAAACAGTTAAGTTTTACAGATATGTATGTTGAACATGACGATTTAGGTAAGCCACTACTAAAATTCACGGACGATTGTTGTTTGCGGTTGAGTATGCATAATAAACACTCATTATTGACCATTGCAGATGAGAGGGCGTACGCTGTTGCTCATGTGCTAATTTTTGCTAAAGAATAATTGGAAATGAACTATAAAACACTTGCAGATTTTGTGGGCAACACGCCTTTAGTAAAATTGCAGTATTTGAATCCTAATACGAGTAATACAATATTATTGAAGCTTGAAGGTAACAATCCTGCGGGATCGGTAAAAGACCGACCTGCCTTGAATATGATTAACGCAGCGCAAGATCGCGGTGATATTAAGCCGGGTGATACATTAATTGAAGCCACTAGCGGTAATACTGGTATTGCTTTAGCTATGGCAGCGGCAGTGCAGGGATATAAAATGATTTTAGTCATGCCATCAACTATGACCATAGAACGGCGTGCAGCGATGTCGGCGTTTGGTGCAGAATTGGTACTCGTCACCGGCGAAGAGGGCATGGAAGGAGCGCGTGACTTAGCGTTAAAAATGCAATCTGAAGGAAAGGGGATAGTGCTAGATCAATTCGCAAATCCTGACAACTCTATGGCACATTATAAATCCACTGGTCCTGAAATATGGAATGATACTAATGGTGAAGTTACTCATTTTGTTAGTTCAATGGGTACAACAGGGACCATCATGGGAACGTCAAAATATCTGAAAGAACAGAATTCAGAAATTAATATTGTTGGTGTTTACCCTGAAGAAGGTTCGCAAATTCCTGGAATTCGGAAATGGGAAAAACAATATGAGCCAGCGATATTCGATGAATCAAAAGTCGATCAAATAGAATATGTATCGCGACAACAAGCAGATGATATGGCAGTCAAGCTTGGGAAGGAAGAAGGAATTTTTTGTGGAGTCTCTTCAGGTGGGGCATTGTTGGCTGCATTAAGATTATCTAAAAGAGTTGAGAATGCCACGATAGTTTGTATTATTTGTGATCGTGGGGATCGTTATATTTCTACTGGGATTTTTGATCCTGTACCTAGTTCATGAAATAAAAATTTACAGAGCTTTTCAGTAGTAATGACTAGTTCTACAATAAACCGCTAAAGAGCTATTAAAAGTAAAGTAATTCAATGGATCACTTTAAATTTGTAATATCCGAACATCTAAACCACTACGGTACATTATATGGCGGTAATTTATTAAAATGGATTGATGAAGTGGGTTACATTACTGCAGCAGTTGATTTTCCTAATAATCGGTTTGTCACCGTAGCGTTAGAGAATGTGGAATTTAAACACCGCATTGAAGTTGGCGCAGTATTAAAATTTTCTGTTGAGAAGCTACGTATGGGTAACACGTCATTGACTTATGATGTGAAAGTGTATTCCGCGGTCGAAGGCGCGCAATCAAATACTGTCTTATTTGAAACAAATATTACTTTTGTGAATATTGACGAAGACGGTAATAAAGCCAGTATTCAGCACTAACGTTTTAGCTTTTCTCCAACAGCACCTCCTGCAGCACAGATGCACGCTTTTAAAAACACCTCATCAAATAATATTGCAGGAGTAAATTCTTGAAAGAAAGGATTGATTCCGTTGTATTGTCGAATACCCAGAATAATTAAACCTGCGCAAGTACCAACAATAAAACCATTTAGCATGCCTTTGTGACTTAAATAGCCAACAGCTACGCCACCGATTAATGGGGCAAAATTGAGCAAGAAAGAAGACTTAATCATTATCAGATTACTAGAAGCAAAATCATGTGTTAGGTAAAAGTAAATAAAGTGAAGTCCTTTGTCGCCAAAGTGCATGCCTAAGTAAACTAGTAGACCAATTATAATTGCTTTCTTCATGATTCAGATTGTACGCGTTTAACTAGATTCTTCATCAGAATTCTGTTGGGGTGGATAGCATTAAGTAATTCATTGCTGAGAGGGCTGGGTTCATTATTGATTAAACAGGCTAATGCCTCGGTGCATAATGGAATCCAGGCTAGCCCACGTGAACCAAATCCGCTCGCCAAGTATAAGCCTTCATGATACAGGGGTGTTGGATATTTGTGGTGAGTAGAACCTTGTGCAGCATCGTGATACATGGCGTTAAATTTATCCTCATCAGCTACTGGGCCAACAATGGGCAAACGATCTGTACTAACGGCACGAATACCTGCACGGCCTCCTAAAGATTGTAATTCATTAAAATGATAACTAGGGATCATCTTGCTTATCTTAAGCATGTTTTCCTTATGTTCGGATTGTCGAATGTCAGTCGAAGTATCTGCAGTAATAAATGTTGCCCCTACGACGTAGTGAGAATTGATTGTCGGCGTAATATAAGCATCAGCGCAGACTATTCTACTAGGTTGAATATTGCAGTCTCTTTTAGGTATCAATGAAATTTGTCCTCGCTTTGGATGTAATTGACACCAGCTTGTTTGAGAAAATTGATTAGCAGCCATGGCGTTTGCAATGATCACAATATCTGCAGAACATTCTTCTTGTTCTGGGTTATATGCAATCCACTGTGAATCATTTTTTTCAATGGAACAGATTTCTGTATTTGCTCGAAAGCTAATATTGTCAGTGTATTGTTCAGTAAGTGCTGCGCATAACTCTATTGGTGATACCCATCCTGCTAACGGTAGATACCAGCCATCGCGGTCAATAGTGCAATTTGCTAATTCACTTGCTTGTTGTTGGTTGACTGCTTGGAATAATTTTGGAGGTATATTTTCTTGTGAGGCGATTAATTGCATTCTTTTCCATTGAGCATCATCTCGAGGAATTTGAATAGCACCACATTGGTGCCATCTAAAAGTGTTTAAAAATTTTTCTAAATTATTTAAATAATGTAAAGAGTATAGAAAACCTAACAGTGTCAGCTGTGATTGAATGTTATGATCAGCACTTAAGCGCGGCATTAAAATCGCATTATCATTACCAGATGCTTCGCTAGCTAGCGTTGAGTTCTTATCAACCATGGTTACTTGCCAGCCGCGTTTAGCTAATGCACTGCTTATTGCGGTACCTGTCATTCCTGCGCCAATAACAAGCGCATGCTTATTTTTGGTAATTGCTGAATGACTAATCAACCAGCTTTTATCTTTTAAAGTGTGCTTGTTGCTAATAGTCTTGTTGATTAACGTACCGACCAGCATTTCTCGCTTCTTTCCATAACCAGGTTTCTTTTCGATATTAAACCCGGCCTTAGTGAATGTTTTTCTAACTTCGCTTGCAGCGCTGTATGTGGAAAGTGTTCCGCCATTACATGTGAGTCTGTTTAACTGATTTGCTATTTCGTTTGACCATAGCGTTTTATTTTTACTTGGTGCGAAGCCATCTAAAAACCAAGCGTCTGCAACAAAGTTACATTCTTTAAGGCAAGCTAATGCTTCACCAAACACTAGAGTTAAAGTTAACTTATATTGGTTGAATTCAATGCGGTGAAACCCTTTAATGGGAAGAGGGTAGTGTTCTAATAAGTAATCGGTAAGTGCTGAGGGAATGTTTAACTGCTTATAGCATTGTGCAAGATCAGCTGGCTGTACCGGATACCTTTCAAAACTAATGTAATGTAAATGTTGTTCTGATGAGTAATGCTCACGCCATTCATTGAATGTAGTGATAAAGTTTATGCCAAAGCCAAAGCCTAATTCAGCAATTGTAAATTGTGTATTTTTCCAGCGCTGAACAATATTAGTGCTGCTTAAAAATACATGCTGGCTTTCTTCCAGTGGGTTGGTGAGAGAAAAATAAGGGTCACCAAATAACTCGGAACAGGGAATTCCATCACTATTGAAGTTTAGTTGTGGCGTCTGAGCTGTTAGCATGTCACTTTTACGGAAACGAATATAAATTAAAATGAGTATACTCGTATTTGATATCGAGTCCGTCCCAGACTATGAAGCGGGAAGGAAAATCCATAAATTAACTGATGATCTTTCAGACAAAGATGTGGTGAAAGCCATGCAACATCTTCAGTTTCAAAAATCTGGTTCAGAATTCATGCCGCTACATTTACAAAAAATTGTGGCGATATCGGTATTATTTGAAAACCGTGATCAGCTTAAAGTTTGGTCGCTAGGTAATAAAGATTCCGGTGAGAAAGAAATTATTCAACGCTTCTATGAAGGCATAGAGCAACATACACCCACGTTAGTCAGTTGGAATGGAGGCGGCTTTGATTTGCCGGTATTGAATTACCGTTCATTATTGCATGGTGTGCAAGCACCTCGTTACTGGGAGACTGGCGACGATGACAGTTCATTTCGTTACAATAATTATATTAGCCGTTTCCATTGGCGGCATACCGATTTAATGGATGTGCTTGGAAATTTTCAACCCAGAGCGGGTGCTAAATTAGACCAAATTGCTACCATGCTAGGTTTTCCAGGCAAGTTTGGAATGGATGGTAGTTTGGTGTGGGAGAAATTCCAAGAAGGCGCTATCGATGAGATTCGTAATTACTGCGAAACTGATGTGCTTAATACTTATCTAGTCTATCTGCAATTCGAAATGATTCGTGGGCGCTGTAGTCGTGGATTGTTAGAACAAAAACTAGAACGAGTAAAGCAACTGTTACGTGATTCTGGTGAGAATCATTTAGAAGAATTTTTGCAAGTGTGGGAGCAGGGAGAGTAATGTTAGACTATCCAACTAACCATACAGTGACTTTATCAATTCCTTGTAAATATTTTTAAGCCGATTAAGTTCGTCGATATTAGTATGTTCATCAATTTGATGAATAGTGGCATTGACAACTCCAAGCTCAACCACCTCTGCACCTGTGGGTGCAATAAAGCGTCCGTCAGAAGTGCCTCCGCCGGTAGATAATTCAGTCTCTGTGCCTGTAATAGTTTTAATTGCATGTTGACAGGCTTCAACGAGTTTTCCTTTTGGCGTTAGGAAAGGGTTGCCTGACAATCGCCAGGTGAGTTCGTGTTGAATGTTTTTGCCATTGATGATTTGTTCAATGCGCTGTTTAATTTCGTCTTCTGTTATTTCAGTAGAAAAGCGCAAGTTGAATGAGGCTTCTGCAGTCGCCGGGATTACATTTTCTGCACCTGTACCAGATTGAATGTTTGAAATTTGAAATGAGGTGGCAGGGAAGTGATCGTTGCCTTTGTCCCATTCAATTTTAGTTAGCTCAGCTAACAAATCAGAAATAATATGGATTGGGTTGTTTGCCAGATGTGGATAGGCAACATGACCTTGTTTGCCAATAATTTTTAAGTGTGCACACAATGAGCCGCGACGCCCATTTTTTATTACGTCGCCTACGATATTGGTGCTGGAAGGCTCGCCCACCAAACAGTAATCAATATTAATGTTATTGTTTTGTAAATGCTCAACTACCTTGACAGTGCCATTTATAGATGGGCCTTCTTCGTCGCTTGTTAATAAGAATGCTATTGATCCTTTATGGTCGGGATTTTCTTCAATAAATTCTTCAACAGCAACCACCATAGCAGCAATGCCAGTTTTCATATCTGCTGATCCACGACCGTGTAATTGGCCGTCTACTACAGTTGCTGCAAAGGGCGGGTAGGTCCACTGTTCTTCTGGGCCAGTTGGTACAACATCAGTATGACCTGCAAATACGAATAGAGGTGCTTCAGAGCCTTTGCGTATCCATGCATTGGAGACATCTTCAAACGGCAAATTTTCCGTAGTGAATCCACTGGCAGCTAATCGTTCGGCGAGCAAATCTAGACAACCTTCGTCTTTGGGGGTAACAGAAGGTTTTTGTATGAGTTGCTTGCTAAGTTCTAGTGTTTTGCTCACGCCATTAAATTGTATATTAAAACGTTACTTTGTAAGTGTCTTCTGAGAATCCAACGAGCACATTGCTATTATGTTCTATCACTGGACGTTTGATCAGTGTGGGTTGCTCAGCCATTAGTTTAATTGCGTTAGTTTTGTTGATGCTTTCTTTTTCCAGGTCTGAGATTTTTCGCCAGGTGGTGCCGCGACGATTAAGTAATATTTCCCAATCGACTTTGCTAGCCCATTGTTTAAGTTTGGCTTGGCTTAATCCATCTTTGCGAAAGTCATGAAACTGATAGTCGATGTTGTTTTTCGAAAACCAGTTACATGCTTTTTTTACAGTATCGCAATTTTTAATACCGTAGACGGTGATCATATGATTTAGTCGATGCTACGTAGCAATTCGTTAATGCCAACTTTGCTGCGAGTCTTCTCGTCTACCTGTTTCACGATTACTACACAGTACAAACTGTACTTGCCGTCTTTAGAGGGTAAGTTCCCAGATACAACGACAGAACCTGCCGGGATGCGACCGTAAGTCACTTCGCCAGTTTCGCGGTTATAAATCTTTGTACTCTTACCTATGTAAACGCCCATTGAAATAACAGCGCCTTGTTCAACGATGACTCCTTCAACTACTTCGGAACGTGCGCCGATAAAGCAGTTGTCTTCAATGATAGTTGGAGCGGCTTGTAATGGCTCTAAAACACCACCAATGCCAACACCTCCAGAAAGGTGAACATTTTTACCGATCTGAGCACATGAGCCTACGGTCACCCATGTGTCTACCATAGTGCCGGTATCTACATAGGCTCCGATATTTACAAAGCTCGGCATTAATACCGTATTGGGTGCTATATATGATCCGCGTCTTGCCATTGCATTTGGCACAATGCGCACACCCATTTTTTCAAATTCTTCAGCAGATTGGTTGGCGAACTTTGGTGGTACTTTATCGTAGTATTGAGCGGCACCGCCTGGCATGACGCTGTTTTCCTCAATGCGAAAAGATAGAAGTACGGCTTTTTTCAACCAGTCATTAACAATCCATTCACTATTAATTTTTTCAGCAACACGCGCTTTACCAGAATCAAGTTGACCGATAGCATCAATCACAGCTACTTTAACCTCACTGCTGACATTGCTAGGCGAGATATTTGCGCGGTCTTCGAACGCGCCTTCGATAACATCTTGAATATTGCTCATTTAGATTTTCCTTAACATATGCTTTTTATATAAGTGGTAATTCTTTGTGCAGCAGTTTTACACTCCTCAGGAGTCGCAACTAATGCAATTCTGACTCGATTGGTGCCGGGATTTTGATTGTTCACTGAACGCGCAAGATATTTGCCAGGCAGCACCGTGACATTTTGCTGGGAGTATAACCCAAGAGCGAATTGTTCATCATCTATCGGGGTGGGTAGCCACAAATAAAATCCAGCATGAGGTTGTTTAACCTCAATTTCTCTAGAAATCTCTTCTATGGCGTAGTTAAAGCTCTGTTGATAGCGTGCACGATTGGTTTGTACATGAGTTTCATCTCCCCAAGCCGCAGCGCTGGCTA